>NZ_QMEA01000053.1 GCF_012912105.1 Brasilonema sp. UFV-L1 | reverse complement strand
GCTGCGCTAACGTGGTTCGTTTATGAAATTATCTCTTTGAACGCAACGCGCGTATAACTACCCAAACATGAAGTGAATCCCCAAAAACCACCTTTATTTGACCTTTTTATCAGACTGCGAGAGAAAGCAGGCTTACCTCTGACTATCGATCAATATGACATGCTACTCCAAGCATTAAAAGGAGGATTTGGCATCGCCAGTCGTGATGAATTGAAGCAAATCTGTCGGTTGTTGTGGGTGAAATCGAAATCCTCACCCCAAGCAGAGAAATTTGAGCAATATTTTGAAGAATATTTCCAGCAATTACAACTTCAAGCCCCAAAGCACAAGTCAACTCGCACGACAAAAGAAACTTCACCAGACACAGCACCATCTCAAACTTCTGCAAATGATACCAGTTCACCAACCTCACTCACACCTCCTCGCCCCTCACAAAGTTCTCCACAAATTCCCATCGCTATGCGCAGAGAACTACTTCCTGAAAAACCTTTTGGAAAAAATCACTATCAATTGAGTGTAAAAGATTTTCCGGTCACAGAACGACAAATTCAGCAAAATTGGCGTTACCTCCGTCGTTCGATTCGAGAAGGATCATTTACCGAAGTAGATATAGAAGCGACAGTTCAACAAATTAGCCAAGACGGAGTTTTTCTGGAACCAGTGCTGATTCAAAGTCGTATGAATCGGGCGGAATTACTTTTGTTGATAGATGTTTCTCTTTCAATGGTACCCTTTCATCTGCTTTCTCAGAAATTGGTTGAGAACTTACAGAGTGGGCGTTTGGGTAAAGCTGATACCTACTACTTTCGCAACTGTCCCAAAGATTATTTATACTTCCATCCCCAACGTCCTGATGCTAAACCTATTGATGAACTACTGCCCAAATTGCATAGTAACCGGACTATTGCTTTAATTATCAGTGATGGAGGTGCTGCCCGTGGAGGCATTAATCGAGAACGCATATCTCTCACCGCTGATTTTCTCCAAGATTTAGTTCCATGCGTTCGTCACATTGCTTGGCTCAATCCTATACCAGAAGAACGCTGGCGAAACACAACAGCTCAAGCAATTTCCCAAATGGTACAAATGTTTGAACTCAATCCCTTTGGATTAAAAGCTGCTATCCGTTCGCGCAAAGGTTGAATCAGTACACAGTGGACAGTTATCAGTGAACAGTTATCAAAGTTTTCTCATTTCTTCCCGTACTGTTAGGGATGCATAATTGTGAATGGTTCAACTAGTAATAAAAAAAGGAGTCTTCGATGAGAACAGTTCCAATCCAATTACCGGAAACCGTATTTTCTGCTCTCCGCAAAAATCCTGAAGAATTCGTCCAAGAAATGCGGATTGCGGCCGCAGTAAAATGGTATGAATTAGGCGAAATCTCTCAAGGAAAAGCGGCAGAAATTGCTGGACTCACTCGAACAGAATTTATTAATGCTTTGTCTCGTTATCGAGTAGATTTTATGCAATATACTGCTGAAGAATTAACCGAGGAAATCAGGAATGTCGATTAATCGCGTCATCATTAACTCTTCACCTCTTATTGTCCTCTTTAAAAGTCAGCAAGCAGAATTACTACCGCAATTGTTCGCCCAAATCTTAGTTCCAGAAGGTGTATTTGCAGAAGTGACGATCGCAGGTGAAGATGATGCTGCATCAAAACAACTACCTAGAGTCTCTTGGATACAACGAGTAGAAATTACCACGATTGCTCCTGAAGTTGCTGCTTGGGATTTAGGCAATGGAGAATCACAAGTATTGAGTCTAGCTTTAAAAACTTTAGGCAACAGTGCAGCTATTGTTGACGATAGAGCAGCGCGGCGTTGCGGTCAAGTCTTGGGCATCACTACCATTGGTACGGGAGGCATACTCATAAAAGCGAAACGACGCGGACTGATTAAAAGCGTATCACAAGGAATTGAAGCTTTACGCGATGCAGGTTTATGGTTATCTGATAATGTGGTGAATCTGCTCAAACAACAAGCCGGAGAATAAATATAGCGCTTTTGATTTGCATGAAGTACACTATCCCACCCGCGCTACTGTTTTCTTCATTTTGAATTTTGAATTTTGAATTTTGAATTTTGAATTTCTTATGACTTCTCTCACAAAATCCAGCCAGACATTTCACCACCCGCGTCTCTTAGCCTTTGCCAAACGCTTTGAGGAAGCACACGTTGATTTAGCCTGTCATGCAGCTTTCCCTTTGGCACTTACACCAGAACTATTGTACTGCCTGCGCGAGAATTTCTTACCTCGTTCTCCCTGGATAGCTGTTGCTGATATTTTGCTGTTTTTGTGCGATCCTGTAGGTTTTCAACTTTATGAACTGGAAGGGGAAGTACGCAACGAGTTACTTGTTCACCTGAAAAATCGTTTTCATGAAAAGCGATTGTATGATTTATCTGATTTTATGGTCGCTTATATTCGACAGCAACTCAAAACTAATGATCGCGCTTCACAAGATTTGGGTGCAGCCCCTCAATGGACAGCATTAGCTTACATCAAACCTCAACAAGCTGTTGATGATATTGCACAAGCACTGAAAAAAGCATTAGAACAGGAAAACCCTGCAGAGTGGGTGCAGTTAACTTCGTTAATAGAAAGCTACGCTTATATTAACCCACTCATTGACTCAGGTTTTGAACCGTTGTTGGTGTTATCTCGTGGTTGGGATGCGAAAGCACGAGGAGAAGAGGAAGAAGCCGCCGCTGAGTTTGAAAAGTTACGACAAGAATATGGGGAAGAAATTGAAGTTGGGGAAGTGAGATTTGAAATTCCCTCAGCAGATAAGGTTAATGAACTGCTGAGTTTTGAGTTTGAAGTTGTCACCGTTAACCGTCGCGGCGAAATCATCAAACGAGAAACCAAACAAGCGAGATACTTCACTGAAGATTTAGGCAAAGGTATCACCCTAGACATGGTGGCCATCCCCGGTGGTAAATTTATGATGGGTTCTCCAGAAGGGGAAGGATATAAAAGCGAAAAACCTCAGCATGAAGTCAGTGTTCAACCTTTCTTCATGGGCAAATATCCGATCACACAAGCACAATGGCGCGCAGTAGCCGCATTACCCCAAGTCAACCGAGAACTAAATCCAGATCCATCTCGTTTTAAAGGTGATGACTATCCTGTAGAACGCGTTTCCTGGTATGATGTAGTAGAGTTTTGTGATAGATTGTCTAATAGGACAGGAAAAAATTATCGACTTCCGAGCGAAGCGGAGTGGGAATATGCCTGTCGCGCAGGAACAACAACACCATTTCACTTTGGTGAGACAATTACAGATAAGTTAGCAAATTACAATGCTAGCTACATTTTTGCGGACGAACCAAAAGGAGAATATCGAAAGGAAACCATACCAGTAGGAACTTTTTCTCCCAACGCCTTTGGTTTATACGACATGCACGGGAATGTCTGGGACTGGTGCGCTGATAACTGGCATGAAAATTATCATGGAGCACCAGCAGATGGAAGCGTGTGGAGTGAGAATGATAATCGTTTGTCTCTGCTGCGTGGTGGTACTTGGTTCGTCAATCCTGACTACTGCCGCTCGACGTATCGCTACTTCGTCGTTGCGGGCGACAGGTTTATCAACGATGTCGGTTTCCGTGTTGCGTGTTCCGCCGCATAGGTTTAGTAGCCCTTTATACTTTTGTCCTCTGATTACTCTTTTTTCTTTTCCCTTTGTTAGCGAAGCGGAGCGGAGCGATCTAATTTTTTGGCGTTGCTGATTTGAAGTATGAATCTAGTTTTGTCATGCTGAATGTAGCGAAGCGAAATGAAGCATCTGCAGAGATTCTATGTCCTGCGGACACGCTGCGCTAACGCTTCACTTCGTTACGCTCAGAATGACAATTCATACGCTGATTCAGCAACGCCAATTTTTTTTATTCTAGCTCATTATCGATAATCATACCATAATCATAGTTTTTTTGAAACGAATGCAACACAAACTATATATGAGGCTATATATGAGGAGACTTTGCCTCACTAACCCGCCTGTTGAGCAATGTCAAACTGGTGTAAGCAACAAGCATACTCAGCAACTCTAACTTAATAGATGCAATAAATGTAACACCTCTGAGACTATTAAATATATCCCACAAAGCATGGAGTAAAACAGCTGTTAAAAAAGCTCCTAATACCTGCCAATTTAATACGGCACGTCCTGCTTTCTCTCGTTCCCTCCACAGTACGGCGCAGACAAGCCCAGTCCAAGCTGCGTGTCCAGCAGGAGATAACAGTCCGCGAGCAAATAATACTCCATCAAGGACAAGTAGATTCCCTTGCGATCGCAAAAGTGTAACGAAGGCATAACCCATCGTTTCCAGTGCAGCAAAACCCATTGCACAAGCAGTTCCTAAAAGTATTCCCGTTGCCTCAGAACGCAGACGACCTTTGAGATAAAATCCTAAAGGAAAAATTAACTTAGCACTTTCCTCAATTAGTCCCACACCAAGCATTGGTAAAAACCCCAGTGTTTCTAGAACATTGTACTCAAGGGTTCCTGCTACCAGTGTTCCTACTGCTCCCCCCCAGAGAAAACAGATAGCCATTGCCGGAAGAGACACTTCCCAATTTGGTAGAGTTTCGTAGAGGTAAGTTACAAAAGTAATAGGTATTAAAAAAGACCCAAGCAAAATGACGCTAGGGACAAAGTTGAGGTTATTGGTTGTATGGAGCGTTTTTTCCATTGCGTACAGGAGGAAAAGCCCACAAATGAATATTTGAAACCACTTGCGTTTGATAAAACCCATATTGAAATGATGAAAATCAGTATTAATTTAGGCAACCTCATCCATGCTAATTAAATCAGATATGCTGATTGAAGGCTATTGAAACTCAGGTGATTGCCAAATGGATAAAATAGTTCATTACCGCACCCAGGTGCGTGGTAAGTAGGTCAACATTAAAGTCAACATTAAAAAACATAAAATAGAGTCTTTGCGATTGCTTCCCGCCACGCCTGCGGCTCGCGGCTTCGGCTCACCCACTGCGTTTCACTGCCCTCCGGGCACGCTGCGCTAACGCAATGACATTTTACATTCTTCCTTCAAAGAGGGCATGGGGCAATGATACGGTTAAAACTATGGCAGTGGATCGTCTTAGCAACACCGCTGGTAACAATCATCAGCTTCTTGCTGGTATCCGCAGGGTTGCAAATCCACGAGTGGCGCATTAATTGGATTTGGGGTGTGTTCATCCTCGTCTTCGTTGGCTGGCGTTGGCTACTGGTTCGATGGACTCAACCTGTTGTCACGCAAATGGAAGCGGTTGTCGCACAAGTCAGCAAAGAACTGGAATTTTCAGACAATACATCAGACGAGACAACAGTTTTGCCAGGGGGAAGTGACGCCACCAATCAAGCAGAAGTAGTACTCCAAGACATTCTGAAAACAGCACAGAATGATCCACCAATTTGGGAAGACTGGCTAACTTTTTGGCAGCGGTGTCAGGAACTTGTTGATGCGATCGCCCACATCTATTATCCCCAAGTCAAGTATCCCCTGCTCAACATTTACATTCCCCAAGCTTACGCATTGATTCGGGGAACAGTCGATGACCTCGACCAGTGGATGCAAAAGTTATCACCTGTCCTCAATCAAGTTACTGTTGGACAAGCATATGAAGCATATGAAGTATACCAGAAACTGGAACCATCTGCTCGTAAACTTTTGCAAGTTTGGAACTGGGCGCAGTGGCTGTTGAATCCTGTGGCGGCGGTGGCAAGACTTGCGAGTCAGCGTTCTAGTAACCGGGCAACTGAACAACTGCTGGTGAATTTTAGCCAGCTTTTACGACAAGCTGCTTTGACGAACTTATCAGGGCAGGCGATCGCCCTCTACAGTGGTACCACACTGCCAATATCACAATCCTCTGTTTCCACACCAACTCCACCCAAGGCGAAAACTCAAACACTCCAAGACATTCTTGCCCAAGCAGAACCCGCTACTACAGTTGAGCAAAAACCCGTCAATATTCTGCTCGTCGGGCGAACAGGTTCTGGGAAAAGCAGCCTGATTAACACGTTATTTCAAGCAGAGCAAGCAGCTGTTGATGTATTGCCTAATACCGATAAAATTCAGAATTATCACTGGCAAAATCAAACGGGAGAAGCGCTGACGCTTTGGGATACACCAGGTTACGAACAAGTCAATCGTGGAGATTTCCGTCAGCAAGTGCTAGATTATGCCAAAAATGCCGATTTATTACTGTTAGTGACACCTGCTCTTGATCCCGCCCTACAAATGGATGTAGATTTTCTTACAGACATGAAGGCGCAGATTACAGACTTACCGACAATTACGATTGTGACTCAGGTGGATCGTCTGCGTCCTATACGTGAGTGGAATCCTCCTTATGATTGGGAATGGGGCGATCGCCCTAAGGAAATTTCAATTCGAGAAGCCACCGAGTATCGTGCTCAAATTCTGGGGGAATTTAGCAATGTCGTTTTACCTGTCGTGACAAGTGACACCAAAACAAATCGAGCTGCTTGGGGAACAGACGGGCTATCGTTGGGATTAATGCAGGCGATCGCACCTGCAAAGCAACTCCGTCTCGCTCGTTTTTTGCGCGCTCAAGAAGCCCGTACCGTCGCTGCTGCCAAAATCATCGACCATTATACCTTCCAAATGACAACAACTCAAGGATTGGCTGCACTCCTTAAAAGTCCTGTTCTTCAGTTTATTTCCACTTTATCAACCGGAGCGCCGACTTTAGCATATGTGCTTGCAGAGAAAATTCCAGTGGAACAAACGCCTATTGTTATTGGTAAGCTACAGATGGCATATGAACTTTTCTCGCTGTTGAATCCTGATAATTCTAACACGCTCAACTTTGACCTGGTTTCTATCTGGCCACTGTTGCTAGAAAACTCTGCGACACCAGATCGCAACGCTTGGGCTTTTGGTCATGCTTTGGTAGAGTATTGGACCAAGAATTTGACGGTTGAACAACTACAGCAGCGATTTGACTACTATCTTCATGAAATAAAAATACCGACTTCAGACTCTTGACATCCTCATGAAACTTTGGGTTAGCTATTGAAAAGCCACTCAAGCAACTCTTTATCAAATAACTCTGGCTCTTCAAAGTGAGGCGCATGACCGCTCTTCTCAAATATACGGATAGTAAGATTACTGAACTTGTCTCTTACAGATTCCCATAGATATGCTGGTGGAACGAAGTAATCATAGCGACCCAGAGCAAGGAGCACTGGCGCTTGCAACTTATCTAAGTTCTCAGTAAGATCTATGTCCCGAAAAACCTCGCCCCAGACATAATCAAACATAGTCATATTGACTTCTACACCTTCCCAAAGCTTTGTCGCGTCATAGGTGTAGTCAAACCAACTTTTAGGTCCCATGAGCAGGCAATACGTAATAAAGGCTTTCTCAGGTGCGGCTTCCATTTCTTGAGGCAACTTAGCCAGGTTTTTAGCCAAGGCTGCTTTACGTTCAGGACAAACAGAGTCATTCAGATATCGTTCTGAAGCAAGATGTCCTTTACGCGAGTAATCTGGTGATACACACATCATGACCACACCAGACACATTGGCAGGATATTTCTTGGCATACTCCAGTGCCATAAATGCATGACCTGAATGACCAATCACAATAACCTTATCAAATCCTAACTCTTTCCTCACGAGTTCAATATCATCAACCAGTAAGTCTAACTGGAACATAGATGTGTCTTTACAATCATAAGGAGGTGAAAAACCTCGATGATCGACAAAGACCAACTTTAGACTGTTACGAAGATTTTTAGAAAACGTTCTTGAGTAATACAGTGAGCTTCCAACCACGATGGTAGGAGTTCCGTTACCCTCAATAATATACTGGAGCTTAAAACCGCTTGAATACACATAACCTTTTAAAAACATATTCTCATCGATAGCGGTGATGATAAGTCTTCAACCGAACATGACATATATAGTTTCACGAGGCGGGATGAGTTAAGTATGCCGCTCAAGACGCTCAGCAATCCATACCTTAATGATGGACTGTCGAGTGACACCGAGCCGCGTCGCTTCACGGTCGAGTGCTTGAATCATCCATATCGGGAAATCGACATTGACCCGCCGCTGCTCATGACCCGGACGGCGAACAGTGGAAAGGTCAAGGTACGGGGTTACGTCCTCGCCATTGTCGAACTTTTCGTCAAATTCTTGTGTCTTCATATAGCTCCACTTCCTCATTTCGTGCTCGTCGTACCGAAATAATCCGCACCCGTTCCCCTCTGTACGTGATGACAGCAGCCCAATGCTTTCCATTCAACCGCCCAATCACGATCAACCTCGGCTCTCCTTCAGTACGAGCAGCAACCTCTACCCGGTCGGTATCGAGCCACAGCCTTTGCGCCTCGATAAAGTCGATGCCGTGTTTTACCTTGTTCGAGACGCTTTTGTGCTCGTCGAACTCAAATTCCATGCAGCTAACGGCAATGCAGCGTTCTACGCTTCAATGTATATTAAATATACTTTTTCTGGTGTGTTTTGGCAACTCTGCCCATCAGACTGCTATTGCGCTTTACGCAGTAAAACCGCTTGAATACACTTAAAAACATATTCTCATACCATTTCACGAAACTCACTAAACAATTCACTCACCTTAAGGCTAATACTTATGAATCCCAATCTCTTCAACCTCACAGAGAAAGTCGTTATTGTCACAGGTTCTGGACGAGGTTTGGGAAAATGCATGGCTAAAGGGTTAGCTGATTTTGGTGCAAAAGTCGTTGTAGGCGATCGCACAGTTGAGGAAGCACAGCAAACTGCTGAGGAAATCAATACCACTGGTACTGCTGCTGCGACTTATGTTGATATTTCTGTACGTCAAAGCTGCATTGACTTAATCAAGTTTACAGTCAAAGAATTTGGACGGGTTGATGTCCTCGTCAATAATGCAGGTATTGATATTATCAAACCAGCCGAAGCTTTGCAAGAAAATGAGTGGGATAAAATTATAGATGTCAATCTCAAAGGATGTTTCAATTGTTCTGGGCTTGCTGCAATCCAAATGATGGAACAAGGTAATGGTGGTTCAATTATCAACATTTCCTCAATTGCATCTGTTATTGGTATTCAAGGACTTGTTGCGTACAGTGCAGCAAAAGCAGGAATCAATCAACTGACTCGCGTTATGGCAGTAGAATGGGCATCGAAGAATATCCGTGTTAATGCAATAGCCCCTGGTTATTTTGAGAATATCATGAGTGGGGCAAATACAGAACACACCCAACTTGAAAAACAGCAGCAGATTGTTACATTTACACCAATGGCTCGTCGTGGTAAGCCGGAAGAACTCATTGGTCCCGTCGTGTTTTTAGCATCAGATGCATCATCATACGTAACAGGTAGTATACTTTTTGTTGATGGTGGTTATACTGCTATATAGCTGTAACATCTCGTGAAGTAGAACCAAGAAGCGTGCATTTGTACTATATTTGTATTCATAGCGGATTTCAAATGGATGAACTACAGAATCTAAAATTTGCACGCCAGATACAAAGCGTATTTGACGACTGACGACTGACTACTGACTTCTGCTACAGATGAACGCACCAAGTGAAACATGACTCAAACGTTAACCCCAACCACACCACCGATTGAAGGTTCGCATCTCATTTTATATGACGTCAGTTGGGAGATGTATGAGCAGCTGTTGGAAATTTTCGCCCAACGTCCAACACCCCGCATGACTTACTATCAAGGAACTCTAGAATTGATAACGCCTTTACCAGAACATGAAAGGTATGGTTGGACTTTCGGAAGATTAATAACTATCCTCTGTGAGGAACTTGGACTAGAAATTTTGGGTTTCAAATCGACAACTTGGCGTTCCAAACCAAAGGCTGCTGGTAAAGAAGCTGATGAATGTTTTTACATTCAAAATGAAGCTGTCATGCGAGGAAAGATAAAAATTGACTTAAAAGTTGATCCACCACCAGACTTAGCGCTTGAGATTGATGTCACTCATTCATCCATCGACAAGATGGCTGTTTATACTGAACTGAAAGTACCGGAAGTTTGGCGTTTCGCAAATGGTCAACTCACAATTCATATTTTGACAGAAGTTGGTTATATCGAATCTGAAACAAGCTTGGCTTTTGGCTCATTCCCCGTCAAAGAATTAACACAATTTATCCAGCTAGATTCTCAAAAAGGTGAGAACGCTAGAATGAGAGAATTTAGAGTCTGGGTGCGTTCACGTATCTAAGCCTTTCCAAAGAAATCTTTCCAAATTGATGCATAGTACTCAAGTTTTCATGGATAACACAGCAACTGATTTTAAAAACCAGTGGAATGCAGAACTCTATGATAGTAAGCATTCTTTTGTCTCTGAACTTGCTGCTAATTTAGTAGAACTATTATCTCCAAAACCAGGAGAATGTATTCTTGACTTAGGTTGCGGTACAGGTTACTTAACTCATAAAATTGCGAGTTTGGGAGCAGAAGTTATCGGAATCGATAGTGCTCTCAGTATGATTGAACAAGCTCGTAAGAACTATCCTCAGTTAGATTTTGAGGTGTTAGACGCCAAAAAATTACCGTTTACAGAAAAATTTGATGCTATTTTTTCTAATGCTGTACTTCATTGGATAAAAGAAGCTGAGGAAGTTGTGATTGGTATAAATAGAGCACTAAAACCTGGTGGGCGATTTGTCGCTGAATTTGGTGGTAAGGGTAATGTCAAAGCCATTGTTAGTGCAATTTACAACGCCTTAGAAAAATCTGGTTATCCGGCTGATGTTGCATTAAATCCTTGGTACTTTCCTAGCATTGGTGAATATGGAAGCTTGCTAGAAAAACATGGTTTTGAGCTAACTTATGCAACTCTTTTTGAACGTCTCACACCTTTGGAGGATGGAGAACAGGGTATGCAAAACTGGATCAAAATGTTTGCAAATAGCTTTTTTAATGGATTACCTACTACCGTTCAGATAAGTACCTTGGCTGATATAGAGAATCAGTTACGTCCAACTTTATACAAAAACGATACTTGGTTTGCAGATTATAAACGGATTCGAGTCATTGCAATCAAACCATGACGTGGCTTTGAATACAACCCTGATTCCAAACCAAAGTAGAAAGATGTATCATTTTGCTTTTGTTATGTCATCACAAACAAGAATTCAACTGTCATCAATTTCATGGAATTGAAACAAAATATCTGTATTAAGATTTGCAACTTAAGGATGAGGTAAGTTATATTGAAATTAATAAGCTGTTAGTAAGACCAAATTTTGTTCACTCCATATAGTGGATATCCAGTTGTTGAATTACTATGTCTGCTAATCTTATTCAAGATGATAGTTCTCAAACGCAGAAAAATCATCGTAGCATACAAATAGATGTTGCTCTTTTCATATTAAGGCTCAAAAACGGGATTTGGCTATTTGGGATACCATCTTTTCTTTTTGGTGTCACCGATAGAAGCATAGCTGCTTTTGCTGATGGATATTTATCTGCGATAGAAGTCATACATATATTTACAGCCTCATTCTTTTTCTTGACTTGGCTGTACTTAAAACCAGAGCAAAGTTTTGATGTTGATGATGTAGAGAGTATTCAGAGTTATCTAAATCAATCCTATTTATGTCTTGCTAAAGCCAGCAACTTTGAGCTGAGGAAGCGACATATCATCAGCCAGGAATATATTTTACCCTTTCCCTATGTCTGCCAAATCTACCATCTCTTGAATTTAAAGCATTTAGAAACTATTCACAAATTCAGTCTCAATAACTTGAGGGTGATTAAAGTGAGTAATGTTCAATCGACATCGATTGGTGGAATTATCACATTCCAAACGCTCTTAGACTCTCCAGTCAATATTTTAAGAATCTGGAGACAACCAATCGTTGAAGTGGATTTGATATTGCATACTCCATACACTGTAGAACTGAGTATTCCAGTTTATAGAGAGAAAAAAATAACGGTTATGTTTAATGCTTACCCGTTAACAGAGGATACTCATCATTTCTTTATTGATATCTACAGTGAGCTAGATTGGCCAAAACCAATAATGCAAATTCTACTACACACTGCTTCTTATTTGACTTTAATTGAGGATTTGCCTTATTTACATAAACTAGCGAAGAAAAACGTAAGCTATATAGTCAACAAAAATAGAGTTTCAAACCACGAAACCATGTGGCTTTTTAATAGATTTGTTGAGTTACACGGTTCGAGTGTAGAAATACCCAAATTAGAATTGAAAAAACCAATGAAAAGAGTCCAGAACAATGAGTGCTGACTCATTTTCACATTCCGTGAAAAGTCAGTGAGTAAGATGAGAAAACTCAGGAATCGGAAATAAAATGTTGGATTGCGAACGAAAAGCACCGAGAAAGCAAAAGTGATCAAAAGTAAAACTCCTCGGCACTTCGAGGAGTTTTTATTGGCTATTCAACTAAAAAGATTGACTGCTCAAAAATAATACTGAGAAGCGTTTACTGTTAATACTTTTGGCGTCTTTGCTGGCGCAATTGCTTCCATTGTTGCTGTTGTTCAGGAGTTAAAACCGCTTGTATCTGACTATTAGCCTTTTGCCTAATTTCCTTCATTTTCGCTTTTTGATCAGCGTTTAGATTCAAGTTCGGCTTTTGACGTTGTTGTCTAGCTTGCTGCTTTTGCGTCCGTTGCTCTGGGGTGAGCAGCGCATCAATTTGTTTTTTAGTATCCTCGTGGATTTGTTTTATTTTCGCTTTTTGGTCGGCGTTTAGGTTCAATTTAGCTTTCCAACCGTCCGCGCTCTGATCTGGAGCGGCAACAGCAGCATGGGGGAAAATGACTGGGGAAGTCGCAAACATGATCATGATTGCTCCAGGGACCAAAAGCAAAGCTCTCATCTTCATAGGTAAAAGTCAATTTTTTCACATTGTTCATTAGTTAGACCGACCAAAGATGAGAATAGTTCACTAGAATCTACTTGAAGAAGAATTCAGGAGCTGCGCCGCTTTGCCAAGGAGTTAGAATAAGAAATTGGAAGAGGATTCTAAGGCCTGCCAATTAAAGACCTTCAAGAAGGAGGCAGGGTTGGGCAAACCCTCAGTTATGCTCGCGCTAATAGAGGGGCTGCTGCAAGTAATGTTTTTGTATAAGGATGTTGCGGATTCGCAAAAATCTGCTTAGTAGGACCAATTTCTACTATTTTCCCACTATTCATGACAGCAATCCGATCACACAAAAACCGCGCTAACCACAAGTCATGAGTGATAAACAAATACGTTAACTCAAATTCCTCTTTCAACTCCAGCATCAAATCTAAAACTTGCGATTGCACGCTAGCATCTAACATACTCACTGGTTCATCACAGATGAGTAGTTTAGGACGAGTAATCAAAGCACGAGCGATCGCCACTCTTTGCTGTTGTCCCCCAGATAAATCTGATGGATAACGCTGATAATACATTTGTGGTGGCTTTAACCCTACTTTTTCCAGCATCGATAGCACCTCTTGTTTTGCCTTCGCTGCATCGGCTAGCTTGTGAATCAGCAAGGGGTCTGCTATACTTTCTCCGACCGTCATCGCTGGATTTAAGCAAGCATGAGGATCTTGAAACACCATTTGCATTTGTCGTCTAGAAGCACGGACTTGTTGACGCGATAACTTTGTTAAATCCTGTCCTAGAAACTCGACTGTACCTGCACTCGGACGAATCAGTTGCAAAATTGTCCGTGATAGTGTGCTCTTTCCACAACCCGACTCTCCAACTAACCCCAGAATTTCTCCTGGATAAAGTTCTAGATTGATTCCATCCACCGCTTTAATAGTCTGATTTTGCCGTTTTAACAATCGCTCTATAAAGTTGGGTTCTAAGGTGTAATGCTGTTGTAATTCTAAGACACGTAAAATAGGAGATTTTGCTTGTGACGGGGAAACAGGCATTGAGGGAGATGAGAAAGGAGTATTTTCTCCCCCAACTCCATTCCCATCCACTGTTTGAATATGCAAAGCTGCTTTTAGGAGAGACTGAGTATATTCGTGTTGGGGGTTTTGGAACACAGATTGAGAAGAACCCGTCTCAACCATTTTGCCGTTGTACATGACGCCAATGCGATCGCAATACTCGGCAACAAGAGCCAAATCGTGGGAGATTAATAACAGCGCCATGTTTTCTTGGGCGCACAGCCGTGTGAGTTCTTGCAAAATCTGCGCGGAGACTGTGACATCCAAACTTGTGGTGGGTTCGTCAGCAACTATTAACTTGGGGTTAAGAAGTAAAGCCAGGGCGATCGCCACTCTCTGACGCATTCCACCGCTAAACTCGTGAGGATACTGACTCCAACGACTAGCAGGAATTTTAACTTTTTCCAAAGTCGCAATTGCTCTTTCCTTGGCTTGTTTGCTCGATAATTGAGAAGAGTGAGCCTTCAATGTTTCTAAACAGTGATTGCCGATAGTCATCAGCGGATCGAGGCGCGTCATCGGATCTTGGAATATCAGCGCGACTGCTTCTCCCCGGAATTTACGCAACTGTTCAGGCGTCATATCAAACACCGAACGCCCTTGAAACATCACTCGTCCCCCAATTTGTGTTGAGGGCGGTAGTAACCGCATTGCAGCTCGTCCTAAAGTTGACTTACCACAGCCTGACTCTCCAACCAATCCCATTCTTTCTCCTGGTTGCAAGGTGAAACAGACACCATCTACCGCCCACTGAACTTCTTCATCACTACGACGAGGGTAAGCGACTCGCAAATTTTCAATACAAAATAAGGTTTCACTCATAATTAGCTATCAGCCATCAGCTCTTTTGCTATCAGCTTCTAAGTTTTAAAATTAGGATACTCTATCACATAACATATCTCAGGGTTATTGCTTAATACTATTTTTCTCTAAGTATGAGCTTCATATTAAGCTTATGTCAATTACCCTTGTCTTTATAGCACAAACCCTATAAGAGTTTAACAGTGCTAAATTTTAGTGCATTTTTACACATATTTTTTCTGGGTATTTTTTGAAAAGAATATAGAGAATATAGAAATGAGAAAGACTATCGCTCCAAAAATCTACGAGTCAATATGTTTGTCATTTGAATTCTCCACTTAGCTATAGCAATCCGCGCAGGATTTGTGAGATAAAGAAACCCGGTATCTGGGAGATACCGGGTTTTTAAGACTCGTATTTTCTAACAAATGATTCCGGATTGCTATAGCAAGAATTTATACTGAATTCTGATTGGTCAGTTTTAAGTTTTTTATCAGTCAAAAGAAGAATTCAGAATCCGGTAATACAGCAGTCAGAATGCAATCAGTGAGGGGTTGAACCCCCAAGTCATCCGCCGTTTTGCCACTCGCCATTCTGGTGTAGGCAGGGGGAACGCTCTTGGCTTTTGACTGCTTTCAAAGGTCAAAAGTTTGAATTTCAAGAATTCTTGACTTTCGGCAGCTTTGGCACTTAAGCTTAGATAAATCAAAGCGTCTTGGTGGTTTCACTGTGGGTGTAGTCGGTTCTTCCTTTTCATGAGGCGCTTTGATGTATTTTTTTGGAGCTTCCTTTGACAACAACTTGTGACAAAAAGTTTGTAAAAATGACTACAGATTTTAGAGAAACTTCAAGGAAAAGAGTTTCAAAAAAACTTCAATTTTTTTCAATTTTCATTTTAAATTTTTATTTGTCATTTTTTCATGCGTTACCGCTTGCTCTTCTGGTACTTTTTATTGCAATATGACATTACAGTATTCGATGAGAGTTGTCAGGCGATCGCCTATGGCATCAAGTCTACTTTTGGCAGTGGAAGCTTGCCGCGCTCCTTGGAAAAACATGACATCTATTTCCAATAGGCGCAGCTGCTTATTCATTTCCGTTTGATTTGACTGTAACCGACTCTGATCGTTGCTGTCTGTGTCGAGATTAACTAAAGGCACAATCTGTTGCTGAAAAAATTGTTGCAAGGATCTCACACGCTGCCCTAGTTCGGATGCATCTACTTTGGTTGTGGTGAGATCCGAATCCAGTTGTTTCAGCAATATCTTCAATGCGTGATATTTATCGCGAGTTAGAGACATCTAAGTTCTTCTTGAGATACTATTAAAGTCAAGATAATGTCAAGAAACTTTTCTGATAGACTAAACTTTCTTAAATTTTATTTTCGAATTTCCTGCCTCATATGAAATGTGGGGCGTAATTTGCCATAAATTGATTTTCCCAACTTTTCTGATGGTAGACGCTTACACGCTGATATTTGCACTCTTTGACTTGGAGAATCCACTCCGCACAGAAGCACAAAGGATGCAAGTGCCTGTAATAGTCTCTTTTGACGGCAATGCCGTTAACATCATCGACTTTCTCACTTTACTATCAATCATCTAGCCCCGCCTATCCTATGAGCAGCACTGTACTAACTTCCAGAATTGATATTGATCTTACTCTTCCAGAATGGCTACAGATTTGTCTAAATGGGTCATATATAGTAAGCGCAGAAGCTGAAGATGACCGAAGGCAAAACGATATGGCTTTAATTCGTCGAGCATTTGAATTTGCTTATCAGTTGCACCAGGGTCAGTACCGTAAGTCAGGAGAACCATATATTTGTCATCCTGTCGCTGTTGCTGGAATATTGAAAGAGTTGGGGGGCAGTGCTGATATGATAGCAGCTGGATTCCTCCATGATGTAGTGGAAGATACAGATGTCACCATTGAAGAGATAGAGCAACGCTTTGGGAAAGAGGTACGCCTCTTGGTTGAAGGTGTGACAAAGCTTTCAAAGATTAATTTCAAAAGTAAGACTGAAAGCCAAGCAGAAAACTTTCGCAGAATGTTTCTGGCAATGGCGCAAGATATTCGGGTTATTGTCGTAAAGTTAGCAGATCGTCTGCACAATATGCGGACTCTGGAATACCTTCCCGATGAAAAACGCCGCCGGATTGCTTTGGAAACACGAGAAATTTTTGCTCCCTTAGCGAATCGCTTGGGAATCTGGAGCATAAAATGGGAATTGGAAGATTTCGCTTTCAAGTACCTAGAACCAGAGGCTTACCGGCAAATCCAAGAGTATGTAGCTGAAAAACGGACGGCGCGAGAAGAGAGATTGACGAAAGTTGCTCAAGTTTTACGGACTCGACTAGAGGAAGCGGGGATCAAGTGTCTTGATCTGAGTGGACGTCCAAAGCACCTCTACAGCATTTACCTCAAGATGCACAGACAAAACAAAGAGTTTCACGAAATTTACGATTTGGCAGCACTACGGATTATTGTCAACACTAATGAGGAATGTTACCGTGCTCTAGCAATTGTTCATGATGCTTGCCGTCCAATACCTGGTAGATTTAAAGATTACATAGGCTTGCCTAAACCGAACCGCTACCAATCGTTGCATACTGGGGTTATGGGTCCGTGGGGTCGTCCTTTAGAAGTGCAAATTCGGACATTGGAAATGCACCACGTTGCCGAGTATGGAATTGCAGCTCACTGGAAGTATAAAGAAACAGGAGGCTCTAACAGTCTCCACTGGACGCCATCAGATGAGAAGTTTACCTGGTTGCGGCAATTGCTGGAATGGCAGAGTGACCTAAAGGATGCTCAAGAATATCTGGAAAACATCAAAGATAACTTGTTTGAAGATGATGTTTATGTTTTCACACCCAAAGGAGATTTGGTTGCTTTAAATCCAGGTTCCACAACCATAGATTTTGCCTATCGCATTCATACAGAAGTTGGGAACCACTGCGCGGGATCAAAGGTCAATGGGCGGATGGTACCACTTTCAACACGACTGCAAAATGGTGATATTGTAGAGATTCTGACGCAAAAGAACGGTCATCCGAGTTTGGACTGGTTAAATTTTGTCAGGACTTCAGCAGCGAAGAATCGGATTAAGCAGTGGTACAAGCGATCGCGCCGGGAAGAAAACATTGCCCGTGGTCGAGAATTGTTGGAAAAAGAATTAGGGAGAACAGGTGTTGAAAATTTAATTAAGTCTCAACCCATGCAGATAGTTGCAGAACGATGTAATTATCACTCTGTAGAAGATTTACTCGCAGCTTTGGGTTACGGTGAAGTGACATTGAATTTAGTGCTTAACCGTTGGCGAGAAGTCGTCAAGGCGCAACAACCTGTTACAGATGCACCTCCAGTTTCTACGAAAGAGTCAGCCTCAACAACCAAAGGTTTACGAGATGTGACTCCAGCAACCTCACGCACCACTGACTCACCGATAGTCGGGGTAGAAGGGTTAGTGCATTATCTTGCTAAGTGCTGTACTCCTCTTCCTGGAGAACCGATTATTGGTGTTGTGACGCGAGGTAGAGGCATTTCGATTCATCGCCAAGGATGTCAGAATTTAGAGAATGTAGAGTGCGATCGCCTAGTCCCAGTCCATTGGAACTCAGTCGGCGAAATCTACTCTCGTCCTGCGACTTACCCTGTGAATATTCAGATTGAGGCTCTCGACCGCGTAGGAGTCTTAAAGGATATTCTCTCACGCTTGAGTGACCACGGAATCAACGTACGTCATGCTCAAGTCAAAACAGCCAATAGTCAACCAGCATTGATTGACTTGGGGATAGAGATACGCGATCGACCACAACTAGAACAGATATTTACTCAAATCAAAAAACTGAGCGACATTATTAACATTCGTCGTATCGGTCAAATTGAGGAATAGTCAACTATTCACACTGACTCAGTACTCCGAGTCAGTGTAAACTTCTAGATTCACAGCCTCTGTATTCTTGTTTTATGACATTTATTCGTAATTCGTATTAACTCTAGTTCCTAGTTCTCAAAAAGCGCCCTTTTTTAAGTACAAAACTTTAGTTTTTTGTAACTGCTAATACTTGAAAACCAAGTTTTTGTATCTTAGAGATACTGTTTAGGGATACTAACTAGCAGCTTGCGTTATTAACATAGATTACGAATTACGAATTCAGTAAATATTCGCAACCTTTTACTGCCTACAATAGTCTTTAAGATTAAGTATTATCTGCTAAATCAAAATACACACATAACAGTATACAAGGTAAGCTAAACCCTAGGCAAAAACTTCTCAAGAGTTAAGTTTAGTACAGCGGAAATGGAAATAACAAGAGTTGTTAAAAAACTGCCAAACCATAATGGAATAAGTATTCTTTCCTTCTGCATAGCTACCTTTCTTCTTGACCTCTGGAGGAATCTCTTATGAGACATAATTGGCTTGTGTTCTCTATGCTAACTACTGTCATAGTTTCTGGGCTAGCGACAATAGGCGTAGTTTTAGTGCAACCGTCAACTCAGACACCTTCTAGTGGTACCACTGATAAATCGACTTCCAAAGCCAAAGATTTTTTAAAAACAATAACCCAGGAGATTGTGGAATTGGAGATACAGCACGCAATGCTAGAGCCTGTATTTACAACAGAAGCCCCACTGATGCAAAAAATCGAATCTCAGTTGAAAAGCTTGCGCCAACGCTTTTCACAAATACCGTTAAATGATCACAAAGCTGTTAATCATGCTGTCTTTGAAGGTATCAAAGCTAAGATTGCAGAATTAGAAGTTAAACGAGCGTTGCTAGAGCCTGTATTCATTCCAGAAGCCCCACTGATGCAAAAAATCGAATCTCAATTGAAAAGCTTGCACCAACGCATTGCACAAATACAGCCAAACAATCAAGTAGCCGTCAAGCATGCTATCTCTGAAGCTATCAAAGCCAAGATTGTGGAACTTAAGGCAGAGCGTTCCTTGCAAGCAACTCAAGACTCCTCTACATCTTCAACTCTGTCTTCTATAGATTCTAAGCTCAAAAGCTTGGAGAAACGTCTTGCTCTACGATAGATTTGGTTATGGAAGACTCGACAACTGTTCATGCTTGGACACTCTACATGGCTTGAAGCTGGAGGATTCTTGCGTTTTGGGATGCAAGATACAGCGCTTTTCATAAGCATCGTCATCAAAAAGACAAAAGACACACAAACAGCATATTCATCAAAAAAACCTATAGACAGATAAATATTGAGTGTGTCATTGTGTATTTATGAAACATATTAAGAAAGAAGAACTAGGAAGTCAGGAGCCAGAAGCCAAAATGGATTCTGGGCAACACTGGGATCACTAAGAGGGTAAGGCTCTGTCCTCCAAATCTATGATTAGGAGGTTTATCAGGTGCCAGTTTGAATCCCCATGTGATGAGGTTGTGTTTCTCCTCAAAGGAGGAGCGACGAATGACAAAGCACCTACCCGTAGAACATATCCCGGATTCTGTATTCTTCTTCAAAACTTATTTATATAGCCATTCAGAATAATGGCCAATTGAAATAAAAAATATTTATCAAAATCATTAGAAAAATGAAATTCAAGATCAGAGCAGCTAGATGGCACGTCGTTCTTCTGGTATTTGTTGGTATGGGATTGGGGCTGCTTATTGGAAAAGTGGAGTTTTTGCACCAGAACACAACTTCAAATCCACAAGACACTATCTCTAGTCAGTATTCCAACTTTCAACCTGATGTCAAAGCAGTAACAGCAAATCGACAGACGAATCTCCCGAATAAAAATGCACAACCACAGCCGGAAGTTAAGACTCCAACGACAATTCCGGAAATGGCTCTCTCTCGTCAAACTCCGAAATCTCAACCTCAACAGAAAATAAACCAAAACAACCAACCAGCAGTCAAAACAAAAACGCCAAATCCAAAAACCGCTCTCTCTACTCAGAATTCAACTTCATCTCAACCTCAACAGAAAATAAACCAAAAGAGCAAACTCCAAAAGACTCGAATTTCCCCAATTAAAACCACAGCGGCTTTTAGAGCTTACAAACCCAGATATGAGATTGCTTGGGCAAATCCAACTAACTTTGGAGAGCGATTTGCACAAGACGCGAACGGTACGCCTGTCAACAATTTACCAATCATAGTCATTCATGAAACCGCTGCACCTGCGTCTAGTACCATTAATTTTTTTCAAACTCCTCACAACGATGAGAATATTCAAGCAAGCTACCATACTATGATTAAATTAGATGGAACCGTTGTTTACACAGTTCCGCCAGAAAAGCGAGCGTTTGGTGCAGCTAATTCAGTGTTTGATGGACCGCTTGGTTCAGAAACTGTGCAGACAAATCCTCATTTAGCTCCGTCTGTAAATAACTTTGCTTATCACGTCAGTTTAGAAACACCACCATCTGGTGTTATGAATAATGAACCGACTCACACTGGCTATACAGAAGCTCAATACCAATCTCTAGCTTGGCTGATTGCTCAAAGTAATGTTCCTGATCAAAGGATTACAACCCATCGAGATGTTGATCGTTCAGGACAAAGAATTGACCCCAGAAGTTTTGATTTCAATAAATTTTGGAATGTACTGCATTCCTTCCGTGGGGTAGTTTCTATTAATTAATCAGTAAGCTTAGTATTTGCAGGGTGCGGAGACTTCGCTAAATGACAACTCAACAAAACAATTCAACAAAACAATTCAACAAAAAACAAAACGGTCATGAGGTGTCTCACCCCCTGACCATGGATTAACCAAGTTTTACAACACACAACCACACACAATTTGAGTGGGGTCTGTTACTATGTTAAACAATCTTACGGTTTTGGTCTAGATTTTTACTGCTGATATTTGTGATCTACATTTTTTTATTGATAGGAATTTGTATAACTTAAGAATAAAGACGATCAAGTCTTAAATCAGGCATGATTGTTAAGTGAGTTTATCAGTGCAAATTCTTATGCAACAGTTATTTCCAGGAGAAGTGTTCACCAACACTGCTGATTTTGACACTGGTATTCGCCAGTTGTTACCGCGATATGATGAAATACTTTCTGTGATCACTCACTGTCTGCCTCATGAAGTTCATCGTATCTTGGAATTAGGCTGTGGTACAGGCGAACTCAGTCTCAGGATACTGAACCGTTGCCCAGATACTCAAGTCGTTGCCATAGATTACTCACCGCGAATGTTGCAATTTGCCCAAGAAAAAATCATCGCTGCTGGATATGGGGAAAGATGGACTGGTGTAGAAGTGGATTTTGGTGACTGGGCAAATCATTCAGAAGAATTAGACATTGATAGGGAATTTGACGCCTGTGTGTCATCGTTGGCAATTCACCATCTTAAGGATGAGATGAAATTGAAATTATTTCAGCGCATTTGTGACAGTCTGAAGGAGGGCGGTTGTTTTTGGAATGCGGATCCCATTTTGCCAGAGTCACCTCACTTCGCAGAAGTTTACAAAGCAGTACGAGAGGAATGGGCAAGCCAACAAGGGACAAGCCTCGCACAGATTCGTACTAAAATTGGTAACACAAGTACTTACGGACATTCCAATCAGGATCAGCTTGCTACCTTAGATGCTCATTTGCAAATGCTAACAAAAGCTGGTTTTGAAACGGTGGCTGTTCCTTGGAAATATTACGGTTTGGCCGTTTTTGGCGGCTGGACTCACTGCAATGAATTATAAATTGCAATCAGGGGTTGTAGTTGCGCTCACGCTACGAACTTGTGCAATGCAGAGATTTTTGATACATTTGCCCGGATTTACCGCCCGTAAAAATGAAGGGGTAGAAAATACCAGGGATTTAGCTTTGGAATTATAACTTTGCCTCTTGTTGTAGAGAGTAAGAAGCATTGTTCGTCATCATTTTGTCTGAAAAAGGAGAACATCTTGAAGATGGCTCGAAAAAAGAAAAAATCTGTGATATCTGAATGTGAGCATCAACTTTACTCCAGATGCCCTATTTGTTGTATTATCCCACCTCACATGCTGGAACATGTAGCAGTGAATGGTAACCAACAACAGCGTGAGTGGGCATTTCGCACATTAAACGTTTCGGCGCAATTTCGCGGACGGCGAAATGTCATCGGTGCTGTGAATTTTGCGGTTTCTCCAGGTCAAAAGCGCCGCACTATCTATGATGCCAAAAATAGTGAACAACTCCCAGGTGTGATCGTACGTGGAGAAGGCGATCCCCCAAGCCAAGATACAGCGGTTAACGAAGCCTACGATGCAGCCGGTGCAACTTATGACTTTTTCAAAGAGATTTTTGAGCGCAATTCCATTGATGACAAGGGACTGCGTTTAGATTCTACTGTGCATTATAACGTTAAGTATGACAACGCCTTTTGGAATGGTGACCAGATGGTCTATGGAGATGGTGACGGAGAAATATTTCACTGTTTTACCAAATCTGTAGATGTTATTGGGCATGAGTTAACTCATGGAATCACTCAGTATGAAGCTGGTCTCATCTATCATGGAGAACCTGGAGCACTCAATGAGTCATTCTCTGATGTTTTCGGCTCTCTTGTCAAACAGCGAGTCAAAAATCAGACTGCTGAACAGGCAGACTGGATCATTGGACAAGGCTTATTGACATCAAAGGTGAAAGGCGTTGGCATTCGCTCAATGAAAGCACCTGGGACAGCGTATGATGACCCAACACTGGGTAAAGACCCCCAACCAGCGCATATGAAACAGAAATACACTGGTATGGAAGATAACGCTGGAGTACATATTAACTCGGGTATCCCCAATCATGCGTTTTATCTAGCAGCAACGGAAATTGGAGGCTATGCGTGGGAAAAAGCTGGGAAAATTTGGTACGTGACTTTACGCGATCGCCTGAAATCTAAAGCCAATTTTAAACAAGCTGCCAATACAACTATTAAAGTGGCTGGAGAACTTTACGGTCAAGGAAGTAAAGAACAAAAAGCAGTGCAGAATGCTTGGCAAAAGGTAGGAGTTCTTTAAAAGAATGAATCACAACAGAATAGAGGCGTCAATCGTCAGAATGGGCTAGCGCCCCGCTACGCTAACAGAATTAACTCCTCATTTTGTTTGATTTATGAGGATACCCTGTGTTCTTCTAAATGTTGTTGTTTGTTGATAAACTGGGAGATATGTGATCACACTCCCAGTTTTTACTATTTTTTGCCAAAGATAGCAAGACAAAAAACAAGAAAATGCGGATATCATTTGAACGCACAGGTGGTTTTGCAGGAATCAGCAGAAAAAAAACTGTAGATACAGCGAATATTGCGGCAAATGAAGCTAAGCAATTGCCTGTATTAGTAGAAGCTGCAGATTTCTTCAATCTACCCGAACATATCACAGATTCTGCGACGCAACCTGACCGCTTTCAGTATAAGCTGACTGTAGAAAACGAGGGAAGAGAACACACTGTGATTGTGAGTGAGGCTGCTCTTCCAGGAACGTTAAGACCCTTGATTGAATGGCTACAGAAAAAATAAAATTAAGAAGAATAAAAAGGAAATAGAAAAAATTTCATTTATCTTGTAGAAAAATGAAATAAAAAGGCATAAAAAAATGTCTCTTTCCGTAGTTCTTTTTTCTTACATTTTCTTACAAAAGTTCCCAAGCCTTTTCTTTATATCCATACTGGAAGATTTCTGGATGCAGAATTTCTGCTAAAATTTCCAATGAATCTACAAGTCGTGGTCCAGGACGATTGAAGTAGGAATTGCCATCAGTGATGTAAACTCTGCTAGTTTGGACAGCGTGCAATTTTTCCCATTCTGGACGTTGACTGAGTATTTGGGCTTCTTGACGTGTGCGATTTAAATCAAAGCCACATGGCATAAAGATGATAATATCTGGATTGCTAGAAACGAGTGTTTCCCAGTTCAAAGTGGTAGAAGACTGACCTGTCATACTTAGTAGTGGTTGTCCTCCTGCTAAGGTTACGAGTTCAGGAATCCAATTCGCAGCAACCATTAAAGGATCTATCCACTCAACGCAAGCAACAGTCGGAAGGTGTTCTGTTTGAGAAAGACCTTTTGTTTTTTGAGAGACTATTTTGACTCGGGCTTCTAGGTTTTCTATCAACTTTAGTGAGTCTACCCCAAAAACGTTAGCGACTCGCTGAATATCTTCCCAAATATCTTTAAGAACATTTGGTTGTAAAGAAATAATCTTAGGTGAACTGTTGGTGAGAGTGCTAACAGCTTCTTCCACATCTTTGAGGCTTACAGCACAGACATCACATTGGTCTTGGGTGACAATGTGAGTGGGCTGTAATTTCTCTAAAACATCTGTGTTAATTTGATAAATACTCAGAGCAGATTGCAACAGATTGTCAACTTTATCATGAATTTCGCTACTTGAGGCATTGCTATTGATACGTGCTTGAGTGCAAACAGGGCGGTTTTGAATTTCTGGAGGATAATCACATTCGTGCGATCGCCCAACAATTGCATCTGTCAGTCCTAAAGCTGCTAAGGTTTCTGTCCCACCAGGAATGAGGGAGACAATTCTTACACTGCTATCTGTCATTATCAGCCTCCGCTACAGCTACCGTCACTTCAATTTTCGCAAAATTCTACACTTGAGTAATCTTTCTCTAGGTCAATGCATAGGCGCTATTGGGGCAATAAGGTTATGGAATAATCGGCTATTGGCGTTATTCAGACTCATTCTTTATGATGTGTACTTAATGTTTCTTAAATTCACCGCCTTAAGGAAGCGTGGACAAGAGGACATAGACACCTATGCCTGCGGCACGCCTTCGCGCATAGAATGCACTTGAATGAAAGTGTAAGTTGAGTCCAAAATTGGTATTACATTTTATCTTGCCATATTGTAGTAGATAAACAGCAGCATCAACCTTAAAAAAAAAGAACGGATTCAGTAGAAAGCAGTGTGTAAAAACCAAGAAATGGGTTTTGCTAAACAGGAAGAAAATTCTCAGAAGCTGGAACCATCACTCAAATCTCCTTCTTCATCTTCCTTATTATCTCAAGAAGCTCGATTGCATTATTTGTCTGAAGCAACTTTTGAAGGAATCATGCTGCAAGACGATGATGGAATTATTTTGGAAGCTAACCAGACTTTAGCTAAAATGACAGGTTATGAAGTTGCACAATTGATTGGTAAAAACGGCTTGACACTTATCACTCCAGAATCACAAGAGTTGATGAGACAAAATATTCTTTCTGGTTATGAAAAATCTTACGAAGGAGTTGTCATCAGAAAAGACGGTTCCACTTTTCCAGTTGAACTCCAAGGAAAAGTTATCCTTTTCCAAGAACAACGAATGCAGGTTGTCGCAATTAGGGATATCACAGAACGTAAGCAAACAGAGTCAAAACTACGTGAAAGTAAAGAAGCGGCTGAAGCTGGGAATAAAACAAAAAGCGAATTTTTAGCAACTATGAGCCACGAATTGCGAACACCTCTAAACGCAATTATGGGTTTGTCACAGTTGCTGCAACAAGAAATGGTAGGCTCTGTTAATGAAAAACAGAGGGAATATATTGATTGTATTTACGATAGTGGCGAACATTTGCTGGCACTGATCAACGACATCCTTGACTTATCTAAAATAGAAGAGGGCAAAGAAGAACTTTTGTTATCTCCTTCGTCAGTGCAACAGTTATGCCATTATGCTATGTTGACAGTCCGCGATCGCGCTACTGAAAAGGGCTTGAAACTCACAACAAAAGTTGACGAACAAGCAGATATTTGTATTGCTGACGAGCGGAGAATCAAGCAGATACTCCTCAATTTGCTGAGCAATGCCATCAAATTTACCACTGCAGGTCAGGTGTCACTAGAAGTGAAAAAAATCCCACAAGGTATTACCTTTATAGTAACAGATACTGGTATTGGTATTGATCCAAGTCAGTTTCAATTTTTATTTGAACCTTTTAAACAACTTGATAGCAGGCTGAATCGTCAGTTTGAGGGTACAGGTTTAGGATTAGCTTTAACACGCAAGTTAGCCCGTTTGCATGGTGGAGACGTTCTAGTAGAATCAAAGTTGGGACAAGGAAGTCGATTTACTTTATTTCTTCCAAACGAACCTTATGTAGAAAGTAGAGAGTGGGAAATTTCTTTCTCATCTTCACCTCCTGTGTCACACACCACTTGTGAGTCTTTGTTGAATCCTTCTTGTGACGTTGACAATGAAGATGACACGGCTTTTCACAGCACTGGTGGTTCCTCCAGAACCAAACGCATTGTGCTAGCAGAACCTGAGGAACGCACGGCTAAACTGCTGCAAAATTATCTTCAAAGCATTGGTTACCAAGTTGAGTGTATCGGTAACGGGAATGACTTTTGGGAGAGGGTGCGATATCAGCAGCCAGATTTAATGTTATTGGATGTGGAGTTAGTCAAAGATATTGGATGGGATTTATTAAATAGAGTGCGACAACATCCTGATTTACAACACGTACCGATGATAATAATAATGCCAACAACAATAGGAAACGAGTGTGAACATTTCAAGCAAGCAGGGGCTAACGACTGTCTGTGTAAACCAATTGGCACCGTCCAGATAGAATCTATACTGATGCAATATTTGAGTTGATGAGTTAAGAGCGATGTATGGGAACTTTTGAATTCCGTATAGAGTGTGCCTTTGCGAGTACGCAGGGAACAGTTTATACAATAAGAGCATCAATCAAAACGAGCAACAAATAAATGTATCACTACCGTGCGTGAAGTCATACTATTAATAATTTGTCATAACGAAAGTCGCTGATGGAACACCTACATTCTTCACAACAAAGCCAAAGCGTTGCAGGATTAGAGGGACAAAAACCACTCTCAGAGGAAAATGTGACAGCCATCACTCCCACAAACTCTAATAGAGATACCAAAAAAACTGTAGCGCCGTCCAAGCGCCATCGGTTACCGAAACTGGTGTTAGGAGTGTTGTTAGCTTCAGGGGCGATCGCCTCCGGAACTTACGCCTACCGCTGGTGGAATTATAACCAGCAGTACGCGACAAAGTTTCAGCAAACCGATAACGCCTACGTCACAGCCAATATTTCCTCTATCACTTCGCGAGTATCGGGAATCGTCACCGAAGTTGCAGTCAATGATAACCAAATCGTATCTCCAAAGGATATATTGGTGAAGCTCGACAACGGCGACTACCAAGTTTCTCTGACACAGGCAAAAGCATCTCTAGAATTAGCCAAGCAGCAAGCAGAATTAGCACGGGAAAATCTGATTAGTGCTTCTGAATTGAAGCCACCTCGAGTCGTTAACAAGAATAACCAAGCAAAACAAACTGTTAACACAGATAAAATACTACAGGTATCTACTCTTAGTCGGCAAAGACAGCAACAGTACAAAACAGCGCTGGCTACAGTTGCTCAAAAGCAGGCAGACGTCAAAAAAGCTGAACTCCAGCTATCCTACACCAATATTACTGCGCTAGTTCCTGGAAAAGTTGGTAACAAAAACATTTCTGTAGGGCAGCAGGTACAACCAGGACAAACTCTGATTACCATAGTGCAGCCAAATCCTTGGATTATTGCCAACTTTAAAGAAACCCAATTAGAAAAAATCCAGCCAGGGCAAAATGTGACAATTAAAATCGCTGCCTTCCCGAATCGTAAGTTTCGCGGTAAGGTGGATAGTATGTCTGCCACTTCTTTTGGTAAGGTTGCTCTTCCCCCGCAAGATAACGCCACGAGTTCTTCTACACTGACTCAAGACGTGCAACGAATTCCAGTCAAAATTGTGTTTGAGCCTGAGAGTATTCAAGGTTATGAATCTCGCATGACTCCTGGAATGTCAGCGGTTGCGGTTGTAGAAACGAATGATTCCCTTCCCGCCCAAAAAACACCGAATGTAACGAACTGCGTTGGCGAAGCGTGTCCGAAGGACATAGACGCGAAGAGCACGAAGGAAGAAAAAAAAGAAGATAGTAATCTTAAACAGGAAGGGCAACCGGGAAGGCTGTAACATACTCCGTAGTCAACAAATTACGTTTGAGACAGGTTCACTTAACATAATTGTCATCAGAGAAACCCGGTTTCTCCTGCGAAGCCGGGTTTTTGTCAAGCGTGCTTACGCACACCACGGATTGCCTACTTTGTCAAGATTGACAAGTCTTTCCATGCTTTGACAAAATCGCCTTGCATAAGAGCAGCAACCCCTGAAAGAGCTCTGAATTCTGGTAAATTGGGGTTTTTGGCTAAACTCGGTTCGAGGGACTTTTGGGCTGCTAGTGGCTGCCAGTTGTAGAGTTGGACAAATGCGAGATAAGCGTGAGCATAAGGGTTTTCTGGATCTAACTGAGTCAGGAGTTTGAGAGATGCAACAGCTCCATCCACCCGGCGCTGCAACACATTTGCTAAAGCCAAAGCATATGCCCAATCCCGGTTTGGGGTGAAGTGTTGCAATCGATATTCTAAAGTGAGTCTTGCTTGTACCAAATAATCCTGAATAGGGTCGTATTGGTTAATACGTCCTACTTCCTCAAACACTTGACTGACAGCTTCAGTTCCTTTGGGTAATTGAGCGCCTAAAGTCTCTAGCTGAGTCACTAAATCTAATTCTGGTGCTTGTATGGCAGTGGCTTGAGGCTCGATTTGCAGTGTGACTTTCGGTACCGACACAGGATAACTTTTTCCAGATAGTCTATTGAGGTAAATCGCCTCAAGCGTATAAATTCCTGGTGTTACGGTAGAAGGAGGTAGCATCGCCATCTTTTCAATCACTTGAAATGTCCCTTCAGGTTTTTTTGCACCAGAATGCAAAGCTCCCATCGCGATACCATGATCATGTATCCAACTATTAGTGTTAGGTATTAACTGAGCGTTTCTATGCCAAGTCAGTAGCACTAAACCGTGTTGTAATTCATCCCAAGAACCAGACCACTGATAGTTTACAGGTACTGGGACTCCTGGCGGAACTTTTTCTGGTACTATGACTTGTGAGAGGGCAATTCTGGTTTGTGAGTTGTTTTGTGAAGTGTGTTTTACCTCTACCGTTGGGGTTTTCTGATGATAAAGCTTGAGAAGACTGCCATCAGGTAAATTCCAAGACTTATTGAGTTGAAAATCAGCACCTTGCTCAACAGTCTTAACTATAGCAGCTTGAGCGTCTTTGACTGGTCCTTGTTCAAGAGTTTTCGTGAGGAACCACGAGAGCGATCGCGCATCTTGTTCAACATACTTCTTCCTGGTTCCCACCTGACGACCGTAAACTTGAAAGTTTTGTAGCGCTCCGTAATAATTGAAATTGTGTTGGTTAATTTCTGCCGTTGATGGTAAAACTCCCAGAGTAGAACGCAAGTACGGTTCTGTTTGGATAATTTGGGCAATCACCTGTCGATGAGGTAACTCTGGTTTCATATAAGGAAAATGTTGAGCATTAGGACTCAAGACTTGTGTCACCCAACCACCAACAAAACCTCCTACCGGAAACAGATTGAGCAACATTAAGACGACTGCCAAACTAAAAGTACCCACCAAAACACGACGTCCGATAAGACTAGAAAAACGCGTCAACCCATACGATAAAAGTATTGATACAACCGGTAAATATGGCAACACATAGCGGTCATCTTTGTTCATATTTAATGATGACAGCAAATAAGCACCAACGAAGAAAATTATCAACCATTTGAGTGAAGATGCTTCAGGGGGAGATGAGGGAGATGAGGAAGTAAAAAATTTCTCTCTCATCTTCCTCATCTTAGTTGTTCGCGTGTCCTGTTTTTCAAATCCTGAGTAACCCCAATATAGGAGTAACGCCAATATAGGCACCAACAACAAAGGAACAGAGACTTGATGAGGTAATTGATGCCAATAATAAGTCCAGGCTTTTAGGGTGTTAAGGGGTGCTTCACCTTCAGCGATCGCAGAATCAATCGTCGCCCGCTTACCAGAAGTGAGGATGAGAAGCCAATTCGTGCGATACCAGGAACCAAAAACCAACACCGATAAACACAAAGCGCCTAGTAATTGTACCAACTGTCCCCAACGCCGATGACGTAACGTACCCACCCCAACCCAGATAATCGGTGTCAACAGAAAAAACAACGCCGTTTGCTTTACCATCAACGCCAACCCTAACGTTAAGCCAAAGGCTGCAGCCCAAAACCAGTCAAAAATCCTCCTCTGCGTCTCTGTTGCCTCTGCGGTTCCAAAATTCCGCCAAACGGTGAGGCAAAAGAAACTCAAAGTCACAACTGCTGCAAGAGGATAATCCAAAAGAAATTCTAAACGAAGCTGATACAAAGCAGGTAAAACTTGACATAGTGCAGCAGCCCACAAACCGACAGTCTGACTAAACAGCGCTGCGCCCAATCCATACACAGAACCGAGTAAAATTGCACTAAACAACAACATAACCAGAGTTGCTTGATCTGGTCCAGTTCCAAAGATATTCTGAACAACAGCTGTCACGATGTAAGTTAATGGCGGTATTTTGGAAGAAAGTAGCCAAAAACTTTGCCACCACTCTTGGTTCCACCACTGAGGATTTTGTAAGACTCGCCAATAATTTAAAGTACCAGTTAAATAGTCTGCCTGATCCCAAGCGGGGATAGAATGGTCTAAGGCGAACCAAAGGCGATCGCACAACGCCCCTAATAACCAAATTATCCCAAGTATCAGTAAGCTGTTAAACCTATTGTGCTTGTCTTTAGCAATCATCTTTACATTTTATGCAAATTAGATGTGGAACAGCTGATCTTGAAAGGGCAACCGAGACAGATTCTTTTTACAGTACCAAGTTAATCAATTGGGTGGGTTTGTATAGCTTTCATTAGTTTCCGTTTCGTGTTTGGCAGCAGTCATCCAATCTTGCATGGCAGGAAGTGCCAGAATTGCTTCTGCATAGGTGCTGCAAACCGAGTCAAGCTGCACACCATAGGTCATAAACCGAGTCACCACAGGGGCATACATGGCATCTGCAATTGTGAATGCGCCAAACAAAAAACTTCCGCCCATGCCAAATGCTTCTCGACATTCGCGCCAAATGGTTGTAATACTGGTAATATCGGCTTGCACGGAGGCAGGTACTGTGCCACCTGGAACGTAGGCGCGAATGTTCATTGGCATATGGTGGCGCAAATCGGCAAAGCTGGAGTGCATCTGTGCAGAAATGGAACGAGCGATCGCCCTCGGTCTTGCTGCAAGGGGTAACCAAGGCAAAGCTGGAAACTGTTCAATTAAGTACTCTAAAATCGCTAGCGAATCCCAAACCGTGATTTCGTCGTGGAGTAACACGGGTACCTTACCGGATGGTGAATAACGCCGCACTTGCGCCGAGGAACCAACTTGATAAAGCGGAATGCGAATTTCTGTAAACTCCAGCCCCATCTGCTTCATCGCTAGCCACGGGCGCAGCGACCAAGAAGAATAGTTTTTGTTACCAATGACCAAAGTCAGTGAAGTCATACGATTGTGGATTAAGGTACTTCCCAGTTCACGGATTAAATTTCTTCCTCATTTTCACATGGCGAATGCCACCCTCTTCAAAAACCTCTCCTTCTTGCTGAAAACCCAACTGTTGATATAAACCTTTCACATATTCCTGTGCATGAATCACAACTTCCGGAATATTTTTATCAGCTATAACTTCCATTGCCTTTTCCATAAGTTTCCTCCCAACACCATACCTTCTAGCCACGGGTAAAACAGCAAGCCTTTCAATCTTCGCGATGTTTCCATCCAAATATCTAATCCTAGCAGTTCCCACATACTCCCCATTCAAACAAGCAATCAACTGCTGGGATGTTTCATCTTCCCCATCAAAATCTAAATCAGGTTCTACTCCTTGTTCCTCCTGAAAAACAGACTTCCTGATTGCTTGAATTGCTGACAACTCCTCATACCAATCAGCAACTCTAACAATGATATCCTTCATTGAAATTCCTTCGCGCTCTTTGCGTCTTCGCGGTTCGATAATAAAATAAGGTGGGCAATCTTGCCCACCCTACTAACTTACTCTACTCCTGTTGTCTTTAATTTTGAATTTTGAATTTTGAATTTTGAATTATTACTCTGCTCCCTCAATCGGCGCAAAACCTTGACGTTGAATATTCTCCGTTATCGTACGCGGTTCGGTGAATTGTAGCAGGTAATCCGGTCCTCCCGCCTTAGAACCAACACCAGAAAGTTTAAAACCACCAAACGGTTGTCGTGCGACTATAGCACCCGTAATATTGCGGTTGATGTACAAATTCCCAACTTCAAACTCATCTTGCGCCTTCTGGATGTGCGAAGGAGTTCTAGAATAAACTCCCCCAGTCAAAGCATAGTTAGTTCCGTTAGCAACTTCCAGCGCCTCATTAAAATTCTTCACCTTAATCACCGCCACCACAGGACCAAAAATTTCTTCTTGAGCAATAGTTCCATTTGGTGGTACGTTTTTAAAAATAACAGGACCGATAAAATACCCGTTATCTGGTGCTGACATTTCCAAAGCGACTTTTGCTTCTGCCTTACCTTTTTCGATATACTCACGAATGCGCGAGCGTGCATTAGCATCAATCACTGGTCCAACTTGAGTACTCGGTAACTCTGTCTCCCCAATATTGAGCGATTTCGTTGCTTCCACGAACCGCTCGACAAAAGTATCATATATCGGTTCCAACACCACCACTCGCGAACAAGCAGAACATTTTTGTCCGCTATAACCAAACGCCGACTGCACCACCCCAACAACAGCTTGGTCTAAATCAGCACTTTCATCTACAATGATGGCGTTCTTTCCACCCATCTCAGCAATGACCCGTTTCATATGCTTTTGACCAGGTTGAACAACTGCCGCCTCTGCGTAAATTCGACACCCCACCTCTTGTGAACCAGTAAAAGCAATCACATGAGTATCTTTGTGATTCACCAGATAAGAACCAACCTGGGAACCCTTACCAGGAACATATTGAAAAACACCTTTAGGAATTCCAGCATCAACCAGAACTTCTGTTAGCTTCGCGGCAATCACAGAAGATGTTTCCGCAGGTTTGAGCAAAGTACAATTTCCTGTAACCAAAGCAGCAACTGTCATTCCTGTTGCGATCGCCAGAGGGAAATTCCAAGGAGAAATCACCACAGCAATTCCCCGAGGCTGGTAAACATAACGATTAGTTTCACCAGCAACATCATAATTGTACCCCTGCTCCAACCGTTCCATCTCCGAGGCATAGTAGCGACAAAAATCTATCGCCTCCGAAACCTCAGCATCTGCCTCCCGCACTGGCTTCCCGACTTCCAAAACTATCCAAACTGAAAGTTCAGCGCGGCGTTGTTCCATCAAATCAGCCGCTTTTCGTAAAATTCCAGCACGTTCTCTTACAGGTGTTTTGCGCCAAGCAGGAAATGCAGCCTTTGCAGCTTGCATCGCTTGTTGCGCTTGTTCTACACTGAGGAGTCCAACCTTACCAACCACCTCACTAAAATTCGAGGGATTCACAGAATCTACAACTTGCTGCGTCTGAACATACTCACCGTTGATAAGAGGGAGATAAGTTTTTCCAAGTTGCTGACGAACCTTTTGGAAAGCTTGATTAGCCTCTTTCCTCTCCTCCTCTTCAGCATAATCAGTATCCGCAGCGCCAAGGAAGAATGAAGGATTTTCTTCTTGTCTGTTTGTTTGCTTGTCTGCTTGTTCCACCACAGGCGGCGCTAATAACTCCTCAATCGGACGATTCTCCAGATTTTGTCGCAAAAACGAACTATTCGCCGTATTCTCTAACAACCGGCGAATCAGATACGCCATTCCTGGAAGCAGTTCCCCATAAGGACAATAAACTCGAACCCGATAACCTCTATCAACCAACGCCTTTGCTAATTTATCCCCCATACCATAGAGAACTTGCATCTCAAAGCAACGGCGAGGGACATTTAAACTTTGCGCTATTGCAATTGCATGAGCTTGCGATCGCACGTTATGACTACCAATCGCAGCATACACATATTGATAATTCTCTAGCAATAACTGAGTTATCGTCTCAAAATTTGCATCCGTCGCAGCTTTATCATTATAAACAGGCTGTTGCCAATGCTTCTGCTCTGCTTTAATAGTTTCTTGATCCCAATACGCGCCTTTCACCAAACGAATTGTTATCGGATAACCGCGCTGTTTTGCCCAATCAATCAACTTTTGTGCATCTTGCTCGCTATCACGTAGATAAGCTTGGATTGTCATACCAATATCTGTACGAGAGCGAAACTCATCTTCTATTAAAAGTTTTTTGAGAATGCTGAAAGTGATATCTTTGTAAGCATACTGTTCCATGTCAAAATGAACAGCAGCACCTAGTTCTTTCGCACGACGTAACAGAGTGCGAATGCGATCGCTCACCCGTTCTTCACTACCTTTAGCATCCAACGGGTCAAACTGAGAATAAAAAGCCGTTAACTTCACAGAAACCTGGACTTTTGGCAAACTTTGTCCATCAGCTTCATCAATCAAAGGAACTGGCGTCCAACTCTTCGACGCTTCCACCAATTGTTGCATCAAATCTAGATAGCGTTCCAAATAAGATTGCGCTTCTGCTTCAGTAATCACAGCCTCACCTAATAAATCTACAGTGAAAGCCATTTTTTCCTTACGCAGTCGCTCAATAGTCTTCAGCGCCTGTTTAATATTTTCTCCCGAAATATATTTATGAGCTAAAGTTTCTACACCTGTGGAAACAGTTGTCGCAGCGACTTGTCCAGGCATAGAATCAGGATTAGCAAAGCCCAACATTCCCTTGAGGGCTGCAGGTAATTCTACCGACTCATCACCCAAATATTCTTGTAAATGAGCTGCAATTTCTGGTTTACTGCGTAAAGCCGGAAGAGTATCAATAAAGCGAAACAATTGCACCCGCAATCCAGGATTACTCATCGCCCAAGCAAGTAACTTGTCATCCCAGCGCATTTGTTCCCGCAACGCACCAAAGAACGAACGATTTTCCTGTGTCGCGGCTAGAAGCTGTTTAGCAATTTCTTGAGTTTTCGCTTCGTAGGTACTTGTTTGTACTTGTAATACCACTGATAACCAACTCCATATTTAAGGCAAGGCTTCATTATATACAGCCTGTATCTTCTATTGTGACTTTTTCATTGTGTCACTACCAGTTCTTCAGTATGGAGAGACAAAAACTTTAATGAACAAGCAAATCTAAAGATATGAGCTATCACTCCATTGACAAAGCAATCTGAAGCATTACTGGGCGTTATACTGTAAACAAATTGCTTTTAGGACTTGCAGCAATTTACTTGACGATTCAGCGCGAGTTATATCTAATTTTGGCAATACTTGATAAGTCGGTGGATTGCCTTGCTGGATATAAACAAACTGATAATCCATACCATTGCTAGTCAATCCCCAAACGGAGGTTTGATGCTCTAAACTTGTATGTGCATAAGTGAGCAATTGTGGCAACCCCTCCGAGGCGTTCAGACTACTATTTTTAGATTCAATTACCAATATCCAAAATGGTGTCGATATTGTTCTTCCCTGCGTCTTGTTAACAGCCAAAATATCCATCCGTCCTTTGATGAGAGTGTCTTCATCTTCAACAGAGATATCAGCAATATTTTCTTCCAGAGTTATCTTTATACTGGGATGATAAAAGCCAGCTAATTTCAGCAAAGGAGCAAGAAAGAGAAATTTGATTTGTCCTTCTGAAATTTTACCCTCTGAGTAGTATTCGCGAAAAAGGTTGCGAATTGTCTGTAATTCTTGCTGTTCAAATTCTGTAAGATTTTCTAAGAATAGTAAGGACGTAAATAAGTCATTGAACTGCTCTTCAAATTTAAAAAGCTGTTGAACGTCTTTCAATCTTAGCTCGCTTGCGTTTAGATTTGTAAGCATTCGTTTATGATTCTAGAATTAGGGTAGCGGTAGATGAACAATTTGGTCTTGATATTCACCATCAAAAGACGCTTCCGCAATTAAAATTAACTCATCAATGTTCTGCTCGATAGTTAATTTATCATTTAAAATAAAAATGCCTGGTATATGACGACCTTGATTTATATGTTCAACCAAATGTACAGGCATAGATTTACGGTTATTTGTAACCAGCAGGAAGTCATGCTCCTCACACCAGCATAATATCTCTGGATCTAAGGTGCTTTTAGGAAGAGTACCAGGTTCTCCAATTACCCAGATAACTAAATCAGGTTTTTGTCGTCGAAGTTGAACCTGATAAAGAGGAGCAACATTTTCATCCAGCAGATATTTGAGAGTCATTTGCTTTTTTCATTGCTTCTCTTTCGGCTTTTAACTTCATCAGTTTGACGACAACTGGTGGAGGATTACGTCGCTGTTCTTCCCGCGCCCTATGACTCCACTCCAACCAATCAGCTATATAAGCGCTTACCGCTTCTTTATTATGCAGGTAGTAAAGAATTGTTGCATAAACTTGTTCTAAAGTTAATGATGTGTAAATGTTTGCAATCTCCTCTGGAGTTCGAGCGCGATGAATGTACTCGTAAAGAATAGTTTCAATTCCTACCCTTGTACCTTTGACGCGGATATCATCGGGGCGTTGAAAGTCAAAGTAATCTTCTAGTTGCATAATTTACCTTATTATTTATCTACTCATAACACAATCTTACATCTTCGCAAAATGCTCTCGTAGCAAGTCGTGAATGAAGCGATAGCGTCCACCATTTTGTAGGATAAACCCTCGTTCAGCTGCATAACCAAGGAAGTGTTTATAGCTGCGAGGACTAGAGCCACTTTGCCAGAGAATGAAGCGCAGAATGCAATGTTGGATGACAGGAATACCACCAAAAATAAAGCCAAAAGTTAACCCTAAAACAAGTCCATAAATTATTATGACTGGTTCTAATGTTCTTCCTAGTGTTAGCGAAAGTAGTACAGTAACGAATGCAAATACTAGGGTGACAATCAGAGTAATAATGACTCCATTTTTCGCTGACTGTCAAACACCTTGATTGGGAATTTTTCTATTTTTAATATCAGTTTTTAGCCCAGAAATCAGCCCAAAAATCAGCCCTGAAATCAGCCCTACAGCAACTCTATATAGCCATTTATGACGAGTATTTTCTAACCAAGTGGGCTGCATCTTTTCAATCAAAAATTCTGTCTGCTTTTTGGGCGTCGTCAATTAAATCTTGCGCCAGTTGCAGCAGTAGCGTAGTTTTGCCTGAACCTGGCGCACCCAGAATCAACAATTTCCCATCTTCCTGATGAAAAACATCAACAATTTTTGTCTCTGGAGGTAGCTGAGTATTTTGTCCGTTTCTTCTCTAAATCAAATTAAAGTTAAAAAAGTTAAGTTTTAAAAAACCACCTTTACCAGCACCTGATTGCGAACTGACTTGCTTATTTGTATTTCCCGCTTGGGAAATCAGTGACTGCCTTCCCTGTTCATCCATGTCCAGAGGAATTAGGACTTGATTGTATAATGATTTTTCTAAGCGTTCATCAACATCGCCTTTCACAACCCTCAACAACTTACGTCGCCAATCTTGTAGCACTTGAGGAGAAACTGTCTTGCTTGATGTTGTTCCACTGCTGGGATTAGCCTGGAGTTTAATAGCCAGCCAAGTCAGATAAGCAAACAGTAAAGATAATACTAACGCCAACAGCCAGATGAAATGATTCGGGATAACATCTTTCCATTTATATATGTCAGATAATTGATTGAGAATAAAACTCAGACAATTATTAACCAGTACAGTCAAGAAACCGATAACAAATAGCCATATCAGACGGGAGTCAAGTGCTTGCATATTGACACCTGGTTGCTTTTTCAATAATTAACCAGTGGTGAAATGCTGGAAATAATTCAGGATGTTCTAAATCAGGGTTCATTCCAAGAAATGGAGATGCCATTGTTGTAACTCTTCATTTTCATTTTTCTCGAAGTCCTTGCTGACGTAACCAAGCATCATTCCATACAACATTTGCTTCTGATAGTGGTGGTACTGGTTCTTTGCTATAATCTATGACTAAATCATAACTGGCACGGTCATAGATTTCACTTATTAAATTTTGTAAATTAAGCGATGGTTCAATATCTTCTGAACGCAATGGTAGGGGAAAAGAAGGAATCATATTTTGTAAGTTAAAAGCATATAAATCAGCTTTGGGGCGATATTCTCCCCGACTTATTAAAATTCGATAATCACTTTGAATATCATTGTTGAAAATCAACATGGGTTTGCCATCTCGCAGCAAGTCAATCTCAACTAAGTTGGTGAAACTTCCCAGCACTCTCTGACGCTTTCTTTCATATGCTTTACGTCCTTCTCCTGAACGTTTATTTTTAGGAGAAAGAACTTCAATGACTGTCACCACTTCTCGCGTCGTCACTTCTCGCACTTCCAAATAACTTTCCCTAACAGTTTCAGGTGTGGGAATTGTCACAGTTATAACTTGGGCTGGAGGTGAGGCGACGACATTAGTTGTTTGTGGGCTAGTTGTCTTTAACTGACGTTGCACTGTGACATCAGGAATACCCACTAACAAAGAATCTTCTCCACTTGTTTGATAAACTCGTTCTTCGATGTCCACTATATATTTAGGACGTAGTTGGGGAGAAAGAAAATCTGAAATTGCAACTATCAAGCGCTTATGGACTTTCTGCCATAATGCAGGATTTTCTAAATACGGGTTCATCCGTTTCATCAAACCCGGAAAAACTGCGGTGCCTCATTACAAGTAACGGGTTTAGAGCCAACGTTGAAGCGGAAAAATCGCCCCAATTGTCACGCATTTGTCCCCTAGAAATGGAGCCAGCCTTTGTAATGTTTATCTGTGTTGGCGTCACGAATACTCGAAGTAATAAGGCTGGCTCCATTTCTTACGTGTAAGACCTCGTCAACTGGTATACAAAAAGAATAACTTTTCATGGGGCGATTTTTCCGGAGGCTGGCAGATTTTTCTAGGTAAAAGCCCAACCCTGGAAATGGCGAAGGCATAAAAGTTCTCACAAAGCAATTATATACAGTAGCTTCACCGTAACTCTACGGTAGTGTACATCGTCGCTTTTCACCTCACTCTCGCTTTTAGCATAGCTAAAATCTTTCCCTCTCCTTCAAGGATATCAACCATCGCCGCTATTTCTGGATGTAACTCAAACACTCGCTGACGAGTTCCAAACACTCGCTGACGAGTTCCAAACACTCGCTGACGAGTTATAAACACTCGCTGACGAGTTCCAAACACTCGCTGACATTCCTAAATCATTCGTAAAAAACAACATCCCCGACAACTTCTGCGAAGTCGGGGATCTAAATCTCGTGGATGAAAAGAAATATCTCGTTTTGCTAAATTTGAAGAATCAAGCGCAAAAATATTCCAAAAACGTTCGATGAACAAAAGCATATCAGCACCCAGGAAACTTAACATAAAGTTGCGAGTCCGTCTATGCTAACCTGTTGAGAGCTTTTATTGATACACTTGAACTTCTAAAGGCCCAGTAAAACAGCGCGATGGTTCATATAAAGCGCGTAGAACTCACGAATTTCAAATCCTTCGGCGGTACAACCTCTGTCCCCTTAATGCCGGAGTTTACTGTCATTTCTGGACCTAATGGTTCCGGTAAATCGAATATTCTAGACTCATTGCTGTTTTGCTTGGGGCTTGCGAGTTCTAAGGGAATGCGTGCCGATCGCCTCCCTGATTTAGTCAACACGACTCAAAGGGGCAAATCTCGTTCCGCTGTCGAAGCTTCTGTCACAGTCACGTTTGATTTGTCAGACCATAAGCTTGATGATGAGTTTGAGGATATCTCTCCTGTCGTCTCCATTGTTGAAGATGAAGAAACAGAGGAAACAGAGGAAGCACCAGACGAAAGTGAAGATAAAAGAAATCATAAAGAAAATATACGGGCAAAACCAGGTAGTGAGTGGAGTGTCACTAGAAGGCTTCGAGTTACCCAGCAAGGAACTTATACATCGAATTACTACATTAATGGTGTCTCCTGCACTCTCAGTGAGTTACACGAAGAATTAGAAAATTTACGTGTTTATCCGGAAGGGTACAACGTTGTCCTGCAAGGAGACGTCACCAGCATTATCTCAATGAACCCCCGCGAAAGACGAGAAATTATTGATGAATTAGCAGGGGTGGCGGCGTTTGATCGCAAAATCAACCAGGCGAAAGAAACTTTAGATCAAGTCAAGGAAAAGGAAGACAGCTGTCGTATTGTTGAGACAGAATTAATCTCACAACGCGATCGCCTATCTCAAGATCGCGCCAAAGCTGAAAAATACCAAAGACTCCGCAGTGAATTTCAAGATAAACAACAATGGGAAGCTGTTTTATCATGGCGTTCCCTACAAGCACAGCATGAAAAATTAGCGACACAAATTCAAATTGGCGATCGCACTTGTGCTGAACTCACAACTCAACTCACCACTCTCAACTCACAAATCACCCAAAAAACTGCCGAACTTGAACAACTCAACGCCCATGTCAAAGCCTTGGGAGAAGAAGAACTTTTAGCGGTACAATCTACCCTAGCCACCCAAGAAGCAGAACGTAAGCAGCTGCAACGTCAGCAAAAAGAATTAGAAACAGCCGCACAAGAAACACTCAAACGCCTCCAACACACTCAAGAAGAAATTCAACAGCATCAACATTCTTTAGAACAACTCGCACAACAACAAGTTGAACAAACGCAATTCATCACCTTACGACGAATCGAACGAGATGAAACGCAACAAGAATTAGAAAACTCCCGTGAAGCCGCAGCTCAAATTGCTTCCGCCTCAGAAGCTTGGGTACAGCAACAAACAGCATTGAATCGCCAAATTGAAACTTTGCTGCAAACTGTTGAACCTCAGCGTACTGAACAAGCACAACTGCGAGAACGTAACAACCAACTCCAGCAGCAAATTCAAGAACAAACCGAACTTGTTCAAACTTTAGAACCTCAGCTAGCAGAAAAACAAGCTGAGTGTACACAAGTTGAAACAGAATTTAACACGTCTGATGAACCAATTCAAAATTTAGCTCAAACTCTGTCCGCAACTGAACAAGAACTACATATTCAACAGGAAACTCAAAAGCGCCTCTTGCAAGAACAACGAGAGAAACAACGCCAATTAGATAAACTAGAGGCGCAACAAGCAGCACAGCAGGAAGTCCAAGGAACCCAAGCAAGCAAGATTATTCTACAATCAGGTATGCCCGGAGTTTGTGGATTAGTCGTGCAGTTAGGACGTGTGGAACCCCGCTATCAATTAGCTTTGGAAACTTCTGCTGGGGCGCGTTTGGGGCATATTGTTGTCGAAGATGACAGCATCGCCGCCGCAGGAATTGAACTGCTGAAACAAAAACGCGGTGGACGAGCGACTTTTTTACCGCTGAATAAAATTCAAGCTCCCAAATTTACTCAAGATTTTACGCTGCGATATGCGAATGGTTTTGTAAATTATGCTGTGAATTTGATTGAGTGCGATCGCCGCTATCGGGATGTGTTCAACTACGTTTTTGGGAACACAGTCGTCTTTGCAAATCTCGCTGACGCGCGTCAGCATTTGGGACTTTATCGGATTGTCACTTTAGATGGGGAATTATTGGAAACCAGCGGTGCTATGACTGGTGGTAGTACGAACCAGCGTTCATCGTTACGGTTTGGTACGGTGGAATCTGGGGAATCTGAGGAGGTTTCTTCTTTAAAAAGTCGGTTGATGGATATAGAAAGAATTTTGGAACGTTGTAGTTTGGCAATTTCTTCTCTTTCTTCCAGAACAAAACAACTGACACAAGAAGTGACAGAAGCACGACAAACGCGCCGAGAACAACAACTGCGCTTGGAACAGTCGCACAAAGAGATCAAAAGTTTGACAGCGCAATTGGAAACAACGCGATCGCAGCTTTCGCAAAACACCGAAAAATTAACCACCGTCCAATCTCGCTTAGAAATTTTGATTCGGGAATTACCACCTCAAGAGCAGCAATTGCAACAACTACGTCACGCCTTGACTGAGTTGGAACAGTCGCAAACTCCCCAAGAATGGCAACAAATCCAAGCAAGAATCAAAATTCAAGAGCAACAATTGCAACAGAGAGAGACAGCGTTAAGGGAAGCAGAACAAAGACTCAAAGATTTGGAAAATCAGCAACAGCGCTTGCAAGAAAGAATTGCTGTAGATGAGCAGCGTATTCAAGAATATCATCAACAGCAAATCAATCAGCAAAATCAACGTACAGCACTTCAATCTCAGCATTCAGCACTCAGCACTGCGATTTCTGAAACTCGCGCTGCTTTGAGTCAAATGGAACAAAATTTGGGAGAGGAAAAGCAAAGACGGGATGTAACAGAACAAGAATTGCGATCGCACACAACGCGTCAGCAACAATTAGAATGGGAACTCCAAAAACTGCAAGAAACACAACAGACGCGTCGCGAGGAACTCGCAGCACAGCAAACTCAATTACAAACTATGTCAGCGGAATTACCATCACCTTTACCAGAAGTACCAGATAAAGTCAATCTAGAAGAATTGCAAAAAGAATTGCGCTCTCTTGCCAAACGCCTGCAAGCAATGGAACCTGTGAATATGCTGGCATTAGAACAATATGAGCGCACCCAAAAACGTCTTGAAGAACTCAGTCAAAAGTTGCAAACTTTAGAAGGAGAGCGCACTGAATTACTGTTAAGAATTGAGAACTTTACTACCTTGCGTCAACGCGCATTTAAAGAAGCTTTTGATGCTGTCAATGAAAACTTTCAATCAATTTTCGCTGTTCTTTCTGAGGGGGATGGATATCTACAACTTGACGATCCAGAAGATCCATTCAACAGCGGATTAAATTTGGTTGCACATCCCAAAGGTAAACCTGTGCAGCGACTCGCTTCCATGTCGGGAGGAGAAAAATCTCTGACTGCATTGAGCTTTATTTTTGCTTTACAACGCTATCGTCCGTCGCCATTTTATGCATTTGACGAAGTGGATATGTTTTTGGATGGGGCAAACGTAGAACGATTAGCTAAAATGATTAAACAGCAGGCGCAACAAGCACAATTTATTGTTGTCAGTTTGCGTCGTCCGATGATAGAATCAGCCGAACGCACAATAGGCGTCACTCAAGCAAGAGGAGCTCATACCCAAGTTTTGGGTATTAAGCTACAATCTGACCAAACAACAGCTTGAGTTTTTGTTAATAATAGTGTATAGATAAACCGGATTCGAGATCAGGACTCGGTATATAATGACCTCTGAACAAAGTATTAGACGTTCCGATATTTTAAACACCCAGGTAATCACTCGCGACAACGGCAAGCGATTAGGAATCGTGAGTCAGGTGTGGGTTGATGTAGATCAGCGAGAGGTTGTAGCGCTTGGCATGCGAGACAGCCTGATCTCTATTTCTGGCGTACCACGCTATATGTACCTCAACAGCATCAATCAAATCGGTGATGTCATCCTGGTGGATAACGAGGATGTCATTGACGATGTTGAGGTTGATATCTATAGCGACCTGATAAACTGGGAAGTGATTACAGAAACTGGTGAAGTCTTAGGCAAAGTGCGGGGCTTCAAGTTTGATGCCGAAACAGGGAAGCTTTACTCAATTGTCATCGCCTCTTTGGGACTACCACAAATTCCCGACCAATTCTTAAGTACCTATGAATTTTCAGTAGACGAAATCGTCAGCACAGGGCCTAAAAGATTGATAGTCTTTGAGGGAGCTGAAGAACGAGTTACCCAATTAACAGTTGGTTTACTAGAGCGCTTGGGTATCGGTAGAGCACCCTGGGAACGCGATGGTGACGAAGAATACTCCACCTACACTCCTCGTACAGTCACACCAGACAAACAACTGCCAAGCGGAGTGCCATTAGAACAACCCAAGCCAAAAATCATTCGTACACCCGAACCTGTTGCACAAGAATGGGATGAGGACTACTACGAAGAAGAACGTCAAGAACGTCAGGTTATGAAAGCACGGCAGTATGAGCCTGTGCAGTACGAAGAAGACGAAGAAGACAACTGGAGTGAGGCAACAGGTAAAGATAAGTATCAAGCACAACCAAAATATGACTCCGGTTCCTACAACAAAAAATCGTACTCTGACCAATACGACGATTACGACGATGATTTAGCCCGTGATGCCTGGGATGATGATGAGGCACCAAAGCCAGTGAATATTCCCAAAAAAGTTAAAGAGAGACAGCCAGAGTACGAAGAAGAGGGGGGTTATTAATTTGACCGAAAAAGAGCGATTGCTGCCATTTTCTTTGGAAGGGGGAGAAATGACAACAGAACAATCGCTCTTACACACTAATAGTGAGTTAGGACTTACCCATTACTATTTCACTATAAGAAGTTTTGCTATTTCTTGTCGGGTTAGGTGTTAACTCGCGCCTTTGAGCTTCGACAGCTCCCCACTTGTCTACAAAACTCTGCAAAAGATAATCTTGCTGAGTGCGGAAATACTCCAAGTTTTTTCCTGAAGCTTCACTCTGAGCGTTAAGATTGTCTGACTCTCCTTGTGCATTCATAATAACAAACCAAACTGTTTTCTGTTCTTGCGTTGGTAAAGCTCCTGCTAAGTTACTAAGATTATTAAAGCTCCCCGACTTCACCACCGCAAATTTGGGAAGTGGGCGCTTGTCTAAAATTCCTTGATCTTGTCCTGCAACGGTGAACACATCAGCAACTGTCATGTTATGAGGCTGGAGATATTTTTCAATAGCCCTGAACATAGCACAGACAGCACGAGGAGAAATCCGATTTTCTATAGCTAAACCAGAGCCATTAACTAGTTGAATTTCTGTTGTTGGCACGCCTGTTGTCAGCGCCGCTTTTTGTGCGACTACTTTAGCTCCACCAACCGCATCAGCTAACTTATCAGCCATGAAATTGTTACTGTAGAGATTCATCTTCTTGAGAAGTTCAGTTAGTGGGTAAGAAAAATGACGCACCAGAGGCTGGAAGTTACTAGGAGATGCAGACAAAGTTTGCACTGTACCATCAATTCTGACTTGGGGTTTTGGCGTACTTGCTGGTAAACTGAAATACTGGGTTCTCGCTTCTTCTGACCAAATCGAAGAATTCAAACCCACTTTGAGCAAGTTTCCTGTTGTCAGTGGATCATCTTTAAAATTCATATAGAATTTACCCACAATGAGCAGATTACCAGTGACTCGTTTGATGCCCAGTTGATTTAAAAGATGACCAATTTTAAAGGCTTCTTCCCATACAAAAAACGGATCTTCTGCTCCCTCAATAATCAAGTCACCGTTTAACACTCCGTTCTGAATTGATCCGGTTGTCCCAATCCGTGTGACAAACTGATGTTCCGCTCCCAAAGTTTCCAAAGCTACAAGAGTTGTTGCGACTTTGGAGAGCGAAGCAGCTCTTAAAGGTACTGTACCCTGATGATGAGCTAAAAGCTGAGTGTCAGATTGAATCCATACTCCTTGAAATTTGCTAGGAAATCCTTTTTTTGCCAGCAATTTAACATATTGCTGAACTTGGGCGTTAATGGCTTTGTCTAAATGATTTGGAGTTAGACTTAGTTTTGGCTGTGTCTCTACTTTTGTTAGCTCAAATTTTGTTGCAGAATCATTAGAATGACTTGCTTGAGGTACGGCAAATAATTTGTTAATGGAACATCCGCTGACCAATGCTAGCAGAGTACAAGATAGTACAGCGTAGTTTTTAAAATGAAATGTCATCTGATAAATTGAATTGTGTTAAATAGAATATAAGGCTTATAGCAATTCACTCAATGCTTGAAATAAATGCACCCCACCGCCTATTACGTATTGACCCTCGCTCCGCTCAAATTCAAAATTCAAAATGGACCGCAGGCGGAGCGGCTCCGGCTCCGCTGCGTCCCGCTGCGCTAACAAGATTCAAAAAAAAGAAATAATTTTGAAACCCTCCGTCTTGAACCCTTGTTGATGCCATACCTTACAGCAGTTTGTTCGTGCGTGAGGTACAGAACCTAGACTTAAAAGCTAGCTATGAAGGCTGTTTTACTCCTGACTTCTGACTCCTGACTCAGGAATTGCTGCTGTATGACTTGACTCAATTATGAGTAAAAGGTGCAGAGAAATTTGTTTAAGTGAAGCTAGCTAACAGGGTGCTTTCTTACCACTCTGAATATGTTTTCTACTGCACCTTCAAAGACTTTAATCAGTTCAACTTGGTTGAATTGAACGCTTTTGGGCTAACTTGTTGGACAGGAACCTTGATGTTGTCAGGCAGAATTTGTACTTCTGTGTAGACAACATTAGCATTTTTACTGTAACGTACTTCCTCTTTCGTAATGATTTGAGGCTTTGTGTTTTCGTCAAAAATGTCTTATTTGCTCGTCACAAATTTAGTTAACCTTTTGCAGATTTTCAATTGTGAGAAATACTTCTTCATCGGCTATTTGGCTGTTGAAATCAATGTTAATTTGGGTTGGGTAGCCAAGTGTAGGATTGTACTGTACAGTGAGGCTGGCTACTTGCTGGGCAATGGCATCACCAATCAAATCAAAAAGCTTGGGAATAGTATCGTATTCTTGGAATAGTTCTGGATTGACTGGCTGATTAGTTTCTGCATTTGTGATAGAAGTCATTTTGCCTTTACGCACTTCAATGACTACTGGTCCTCTAGCTTCGGGTATACAGAAGCAACTGTTCGTTAGTGTATAACGATAGTTAGAGAGATTTTGCTGATTCCACAAATCACGATTAATCTTTAATTGCTGTGACTCATCTGTGTCCTCATTATCAAAAGATAATAGCTTAGACCGCGTTGCGCCAATAACTTCAACACCTTTGGTTCCTCGAATACCTTCTAGTGGAATACTCACACTGTAGGGGACTATGGCTGGTAGATTAATCTCAGGCAAATACCCAGCGACTTCAATCCCCCAATATTCAGGTTGACGCACGTACACAAGTGGTTCAAGACTGACTCGCATACTCGCTGGTTTGGTTCCATTGACAACTAAGACAAGGGTTCCGCTAACTGTACCAGGACGAATCTCTGCTTCGTCAAAATCAATCAATTCTCTGGTTTCCACCTGCGCTTGCTGTTGTGCTGTAGAAAACTTACTGACTTGTGCAAATGCTGGTTGGGGCATAAATAAGAAACTGTTTACAACAAAAACTCCCAAAAGCAGGATTAGACAGAGTCGCTTTTTCATCATTTTCTCCTTGAATTTGTACCTTGGTTCAAAGTCTCTAAACTGACTGCGCAGCAGCGTTAGCGCAGGCCCCCTAAGGGGCTAGCTATCGCTACAAAGAAGGACTTACGCATTGACAAAATTTTGATTGTGTAAATTCTGCCATAGTAGACAGAAATCACCTCAACTTAGTGGGGTTTTGAACTAGCTGAGGATATAAGCCCTTCTTCTACTTCTTATATCGGTGTCAGTAAAATCAACTTATGCACTTGCAGAAGATGGAACGTGGATTGTAGATAGCTGAAAAATTTTGCAGCCGCAGTGCAATTGATCCGCAGATACAGACAATGCTTCCTTGACGAGCGCGCACGTTATGCATAATGCGGTCTTTTTGAAAGCGTGCGTAAGTCCTAAAAAAATTAAATCTTCCCTTTCTTCAGATATGGAAAAAGTAAAAAGCGTTTGCAAGAGCGCCCCCGCACGGGGCTAGCATCCTTGCTTCAAGCCCCCGGATTCATCCTGCCTGGTCGTGCTTAATTTTGAATTTTGTTAGCGCAGCGGTGCGCAGCACATTTTGAATTTTGAATTGTTTTGACTCCTCTGGTAAGTCCTAAAATGACTGGAAAAATGTTGGCAATAAACTGGGAGCCATCCACAAAGCATAAAAGATAAATCCAAATAGTAGAGTTGTCAAAACCGTGAAAATGTAACCAACACACATCAATAAACCATCAGATTCTATAGTAGATACTGCTAAGAGTAGTATTCCTACTGGAGGAATGGGATTGGTCAGAGGAATTGGCAAAATGAGTAAAATTGCTAACCAAGAAATACAAAATCCATTGAATCGCCAAGCCAAAGGATTTTCTGCTATTTTTGCCAAGCGAGGACGCGTAATTTTTTCTAAAATTCTGGTGAGTCTTTGTAGGTTTTTTAAAATTATTTGAGTAAAAGAACGGGGAAATTGATATGTAGCAATTTTTTTAGGCAGCCAAGGCGATCGCCTTCCAAAAGCCATTTGTACTGATAATATCAAGCAAGCACCACCAAACGGTCCAGTTAGTCCAGGTGGAACAGGAAATAAAAATGGTAAAACTAATAATGTAATGACTACGCTAAAACCACGTTCTGAGGTTTCTGCCAGAACATCGCCAAGACTGAGGGGTTGTTCGGCTAACCTTTGCAGCAGGAATTTAATATCTTGAGAAAATTTTAGCTGCATTGTAATGATGAATTATGAGATGTGAAATGTCCTCTCTTCTAACTTACTCATTCATCAGTCATAATTCCGTATTCATGATTTACATCTTTGATGGTACCAACACATCTAAAGCATTGGGAATCACACGAAAGTGAGCAGGAGTGTAGGTTGTAATTTCACCATCTGTATTAATTGGGCGTGGTTTGCGTGTCCGAATCTCAATTTCTTGACCACTGACAGTACGGACACAAGGCGAAAAAATATGTCGTCCTTTTCGCATAGCAGGTAACAAGGGGATAATTTGCCACCAGTGTTGAATTTCCACACTGTAGAGATCCAACCTTTGGTCATCAATTGTGGCATCATGAACGACTGCCATACCACCACCATAATATCGACCATTACCGACAGCAATTTGCACAGTTTTTGCCCTGACACATGTGTCGTTGATACAAATCTCTGTAGTAAAAGGTCGAGATTTCCAAATCACTTGCAACGCAGTGATCGCGTAAGCAAGTATTCCCCAACGACGCTTAACTTGTTTAGTGAGTCGCTGCGTAATTTTCACACTCAGCCCACAACTTGCTACGTTGAAAAAGTGCTTACCATTTACCCAACCCAAATCAATACGTCGTGTTTTATTATTGGCAATAATTTTGCAAGCTTCGGGAATAGAATTCGGAATTCCCAAAGTTCTAGCTAAGTCGTTGGCAGTTCCTAGAGGGAGAATTCCTAAAGGTAACTGCGTTTCTACTAAAGCATCGACTGCAGCATTAAGAGTGCCATCCCCACCACCAACTATAACTAAATCAACTTCATGTTGATAGCGGATAATGACTTCGTATAAATGTTGCGGTTGTTGAGTCTCCTTCTCAATCAAATCAAAGCCTAGTTCCTTGAGACAGTTAACGACTTCTGGTGAGCAGTTTTGTCCCCGGCGGGCTTGACGATTTATGAGTAGTAGTGCGCGATGTCTCATTAGTCGTATTTTTTGTAGTACATACCTCGAAGGTTCTACTTCTGGCATATACTTGACGATAAAAAACTTTTTTACTTCTTTAGTGTGACAGTAATTGCAACCAAGTGCTAGCTCTATTTGCTTTTAAAGATTTTCTTATGCTTGCTTTTATACATTATTTCTTATAATGAAATCTTTATTTAATAACTAAAATATAACAAAACTCTTCTCTTTTTAGAGAAGAATTGTGCATGACTAGTACCGCTCTTGCAGAATTCAAAATCAGGAGCTAATTTTGACTGACTCGGCAGCAGTACTAGTAATTTCTGTTCAAACCATAGTTTAAGATTTTCCCAGTAGTCAATAGTTGACATCCAACGACTAATAAGGCGCAAGATGCGAGGATAGCCAAAAGAGATACTGGCGAGAAGGCATTACTACTAAAAAACATAATTGTAATTCCTAACGCCATCAAAAACCATGCGACATTACGGTACGTACGACGCCAGGTGAGGACGACAACTCCTGCAACACATAAAAGCACACCTGGAATACGTACAGAAGAACTAATCTGAGTATTCACTGTTAAAATCAAAATTCCTGCAATCATCAACACCAAGCCCATAAACTTGGTAAAACGCTCCATTTTAGATGGTTTTGTATTCTCAAGTAATTCAATCTGAATCACCGTCGGTGGATTGTTCAGTGTGGTGTTTTCTGATTGAGTAACGATTTCTTGTTTCTGTAGAAATATGAATGTGACTTTACCCCCATGACCTAAGTCTATTTTGTCTCCAAACTTAAGTGGATAGCGCTTGTTTGGATCTAGCTTAATATTGTTGAGATATGTACCATTAACGCTACCCAGATCTACGACATAGTAAGTCTTTTTTTCTACCTGAATCTCCGCATGAAGTCGAGAAACAAAAGTCGCATCTGGGAAGCCTGCAACATTGATATCGGGCACGATTTTATCTTTCGGTTTGCCAATCCGAATAGCCGTAAAATTGGGCGGCAACTCAAGAGGAGTGTCGGTTTGAACATGAAAAAGCTCTAAACTCAGCCCTGTTGTCTGTGATCTGCCTGGGTTTTCCATGCCTTGTCTTTGGGGAGCAATTTCTCTATTAGTTTATTAACCCTTGTTTGGTCGTGAAGATGCGTGAGATGATAACTCTTTATTTATTGTCTTAATTGTAATACTTATATAATATGTACCATATTATATTCAGTCGTTAAACCTTTACCGTCTTCTAGACGGTAAATTCATAACAATTTATTAACTATCAAGATGTACTTTCATAACGCTTATCTAGCAGGGGTTTCAGAAAGTGTAGCGATAGTCACATCTTGTACCAATACAATTTGATAACTTTTGATGACTCAGTATGAAACCAAAAGTCCCTTATTTAACAAAAAATGCCAAGAAAAATCATGTAGCTTTCTTGGACATTTTTTAGTTTGTACAGTTTTCTACAATATTAGAAATAACTTTCAATAGTGGATTTCTCATTCATCCCCGGAAAATGCAACAATCCTGACCATTGTGGCGGTATTCCGGGAGAGTGGTAGGTAGTTTACTCTGGTTTCCAGTCGGGTCTCAAGTCATTGGATATTTCCACAATACCTCTATAACCATCAATCCGCACTTTCTGACCATCTTGCAATAACCATGTAGCGCCTTTAACATCCATGATAGCAGGGATACCATACTCGCGAGCGATGATTGCCCCGTGAGAAAGTCGTCCACCCGCCTCAGCAATCAATCCTCCAGCTCTCACAAGCAAAGGTGCCCAACCAGAATCTGTGTAAGGTACGACCAAAATAATGTCTTGGTTAATATCTGTAATATCCTGGATATTCCGCAACACCTTAACCCGTCCTTCTGCTTGTCCAGGGCTAGCAGGAATACCTTGTAAAACATGATCAGGGTGAGGAATTGCTGTTCGGAAAGGGAATGCGGGAGGATTATTGCCGTAAACTAAAACAGGTACTGGATTGAGTTGATGATCGTGTGCAAGTTGTGTACGCCTCAGTTGTACTAAATCCCGCAAGTGTTCGACAAAATCGGGTTCAAAATTTTCAACAAGACGCCGCACTTCTTCAAACTCTAAGAAAAAGATATCTCCTGGTTGTTCAAGTAAGCCCGACTTTAACCAAACTTGTTCCAACACTACAAAACACCAGCGTAACTGGGCTAAAAGCTGAGAATAAACCTCTGTCACTCGTCCCTTAAGATGAACACGCTTTTGAACAAACCCTCTTTTCCTTTTCCTTTGACGCCTTTTATGTTTTGGAGGTTCATTTGTCTGCATGAATTGTACAAACAACTGCTTAACCACCTGTGGTTCTTCTTTCCAGGTAGGAACAGCAATATCAGTTCCCACTTCGCTCAAATAACCGTAACGTTGAAGCAATTTGTCAAACTTTTTTAAAATTTCTTGCCCTTGGGGGATTTGTGCCAACTGCTCAAACACTCTATCTGGGTGAAACTTAGGTAAGATCTGTCTAGCATCTACAGCTAAATCTTGAATTGCTCGTAATGCCCCGATCTCTGGCGTCCGACTGTTATCAATCTCCCCATCTTTCACCCGAAATATCGCTTGTCGCAATGCCGCACTCAATGGAGCTAATATACTGTAGTAGGTTGCATGGCGAAGTAACTCCAAAATAAAGTTAATTCTTGCCAACAGCTTTACTGGATCGAGGTTTTCTACAGGTTCTTGACTTAAGCTAGACAACGCTGGAACAAAACGCCTGCGATTATCCCAGTTAAAACTCATCGTCAGAAAAAACTCCCGCGACAGCAAACGCAACAAACCGGGCACATTCCGCAATGTGGTTTGTATGGGAGGCTTACTCATTTTTGCTCCCCTAGTTAAAAACTCCAAGCTTTCAGGGGGTAAACCCATGCGGCGGAAAATTTCTCCTAGTAGGGTGGCATTAAAGTAGGATCTTGAATAGTGTAGTGTCGCCGTCTGATTAAAATCCAACCCGACAGAGCGTTGACCTAACACTAAAGCAAAAATTCCTCCCCAGACGCCACAAGTTAAAGGACGATTAATCGACCAAGTTAATGGGCGAATCAATCCAGGAATTACCTCGGCGGCAATTTTGCGTGTCCATATAGGCAGTAGGGTAGTTATGGGTCGAGTTTGCAATACCCAAAGAGTTTGACCGTCATATGTCCACTCAATATCTTGGGGAATACCGTGGTAACGTTCTTCCAGATGTCGAGACAGATATGCCACTTGTTTGATTAATGCCGGTGGTATGTTTCCTTCACCCTCTAATTGAATAGAAGTGAAATTATCTGTTTCAATCACATAAGCGCGATACTGTTCAGGCGTCACTCGTCCGGAAACCACACTTACAGCATTTCCTGGCAAAGCTTCAATGACGATCGCATCTCCTTGCTTGGTAATCGGATCGCGAGTAAAAGCAACCCCAGAATAGACTCCTTGAACTTGTTGTTGAATCAGTACCGCCATTGCTGCATCTAATAACGAGCGATCCCGTCGGTACTGTACTGCGCTTTGACTATTGTATGAAGCTCGAGTGCGGGCGATCGCATCTCGCAACTCCTGTTTACTAGTCACATTCAAAACTGTTTCATACTGTCCTGCACCGGAAGCAAGTTCTGTATCTTCTCCTATTGCTGAGGAACGCACTACAAATGGTAACAGGTCTGAAGGCTGAAGCATTTCTATCAACGGTTCAGGGTTATCATACGGAGCAATGATCCACCCTTTTGGTACTGGATAACCCCATCGTTTCACTTCCGCTAACCGACTTGCCTTTTGTCCTACAAAAACAGCATCCAACTCGTCATCTAAAGTGAGAATATTTTGGTTCCCTCGAAAAAATTTAAACGCTGCTTGTGATTCTAGTTGTGCTTCTTCAATAGGAAGATTCAAGTCATCAGGAATTTGTTTGTAAATCCAAGCGAGTAACGCAGCAAGAGCAACAGCAGCCATGATTCTGGCTGGCTCTTCATAATGCAGAAGCGCTACAATCAAAGGAAACAGAATTAAAATTCCAAATTTTGCCAGTTGCCTAGAGCGCACAATCGTAAAACTTGCACTGGCAAGTAACAAGACAAACACTGCTGCCAGAGGATCATGTACAGTAAATCCCCAAACAGTATTAGTCGTGCCAGCTCCTTTTCCTGCCAAGTATCTACCTAATACTAAACCAATCAAAGCAACCAATTCCCAGGCAGATCCCTCTCCAAAGAAAGCACGAGTCAGTAAAACTGCCGCGATACCTTTGATCGCTTCAGAGAAAACTGCCAGAATTCCAACTAGCGTACCACCGTGGTAAAAAGCAGATGAAACACTAATATTTCCTGTACCCATTTGTGCTATTTGCCGTCCTGTCATGGCTTGAGTCAGCCAAGCTATGAGTGGTAGCGCACCTAACAGAGGGCAGACAATAAAAACAATTACAATACCCCAAAGTTCTAGCATCTTCGCTTTCGGATTTTAGATGTGTTTTCAATCTAAAATCTCAAATACTAATTCTAAATAATGATTGCTAATCGTCATTAAAGCATAACAATAGACACTTGGCTGTGACAGAAACTGTCTTCGCCAGTGTCTTATCTCATTTGCTCAATGAAGCTTTCTTTGCTTTTGAGTACTCAACAATACTCACACTTGATGTCATACTTAAGTAGAACATTCGCACTCGAAGTGCAGTTCTGATACGTAGGATGACATCTATGATACATCAAGCTCTCCCTAAGTTGGGAGTTCTATCATCATACTTAGTACACTGCGTAGGCTGCTTGCAGCGCCCAAATGATCAGTGCAATGATTGACCCTAAAAGCAGCACGGAAGAGATGGTGACGACTTTTGGGGAATCAGCGCCCTCAAATTTCATAATTCCTCGGTTTAAGTCGGACATAGCTTTGTAATCCTCCTTTGTTACAGTGCTAGTCAGTCCGTTTTGATTTTAGTCTTTTTGTTTGCATTTTATGCAAAGTTTCTATTATGATTTTGTTTAAGCTTTGCAATATTTTCATCGTTACAAATACTTATATTTATAGATACATCATCTGATTTTATACGAGTTTATCCATAGATTTGCTTATAATAATGGTGCTATTTAGGACATGAAAATTGTCAAGCATTTTTCTGAAAAAAATTTCCTCAGTGAAATTATGTATAACGTAATGCCTTGCGTCTGTACTAAGTCAGTACCATATAAGAAGAATCTCTGTTGACCAAGGTAGAATATACAGAACTCAAAACTCAAAATTTAGGACTCAACAAGTGAAATTGGTGCTGCTCATCAGTTTAATGGTTGTGCTCGGATTGTTTGTAGTCATAGAGGTGGGATTAAGATTGGTATTCGGGTTTGGCAATCCCCTAACATACATTCGTGATGAGCAGATTGGTTATTTGTTAGCTCCTAACCAACGTACCCGTCGCTTTGCTCATCGCATTGAGATTAATCAGTATTCAATGCGGAGTGAACCGATATCCAAGACGCCTTTACCATCTACTTTACGGGTGCTACTTTTAGGAGATTCGATAGCTAATGGCGGCTGGTGGACAGACCAGAATAATACGATTTCTAGCTTAATGCAGCGTTCCCTAACTTCAGCAGTTGCTAGTTTATTTCAACAAGTAGAAGTGATGAATGCTTCAGCTAATTCTTGGGGACCGAGAAATGAATTAGCTTATTTGCAAAAATTTAGCAATTTCAATGCTCAAGCAGTTGTGCTACTCATTAACACCGATGACTTGTTTGCTACAGTTCCGACCTCTTTACCCGTAGGACGCAATCATAACTACCCAGAGAAAAAACCGCCTTTAGCATTGATAGAAGTTTTTCAACGTTATGTATTTAAGCCAACGCCAATAGCAGGCATAGAAGCAGTGCAAAATGAAGAAAGCGATAGAGTTGGCTTGAATCTAGAAGCAATTGGCAAAATCCAAGCACTTGTGCGTCAGGAAAATAGTCAATTCCTTGTTGTCATGACTCCCTTACTCCGAGAAATTGGTGAGCCTGGCTCCCGCGATTATGAAGTCATCGCGCGTCAGCGTCTGACTAAATTTTGTCAAACGCAACAAATCACTTACGTAGATTTTCTACCAATATTCAACTCAAACCAAAACCCCAAAGCCTTGTATCAAGACCATATTCATCTTAACTTTCAAGGAAATCAGTTGGTGAGTGAGGTGATTAAGCAAGCTTTGCTTGAGCTACTGAGACAAAAATAACTCATGCTTTACAATTTTTAGCAAATAAATAATAATGCTAAAAGTACAGATATGACCCTCAAGGAATATCTTGTCAAGTCAAACAAGAGTCTATCTAAATTGGTCAAAGTTGCGCTATGGCTAAAGAATCTTTGCAAGAACTTCCAAACCTGAACCAGCGCGTTGACGAAGCACAAACTGATAACTTGTCAGCCCAAAACTTTGCAGGAGCTGATCTCACAGGGGCAAACCTGAGTGGTACCAACCTATTCAATGCTGACCTCAATGGCGCGAACCTTAATCATGCCAAGCTTGACAGTACTAACCTCAATAGCGCCAAGCTAGGTAGCGCTGACCTTAGAGAGGCGAATCTTAGCGGTACCAACCTCAGCGGTGCAAACCTCAGCCTTGCCAATCTTAGTGGTGCTGACCTCAGCGGTGCAAACCTCAGCCTTGCCAATCTTAGTGGTGCTGACCTGAGTGGTGCAAACCTCAGTAGTGCAAACCTGAGTGGTGCTGACCTGAGTGGTGCAAACCTTAGTAGTGCAAATCTCAGTGGTACTGACTTCAAAAATGCTAACTTGAGCCTAGCTAATCTCAACAGTGCTAATCTCAAAAGTGCAAATTTTAGTGATGCTGACCTGAGTGGTGCAAATCTTAGTGGTGCAAACCTCAGTGGTGCAAACCTCAGTGGTGCAAACCTCAACTTTTCTAACCTCAATAGTGCAAACCTTAGTAATGCTGACCTCCGCAGTTGCAATCTCAGCAATGCTTATCTAAAGCTTACTAACCTTTATGGTGCTAAAATTAACGACTCAACGAAATTTGATCATAAAAGCAGTTTAGGATAACAAAGTGTTTGTGTTCTAGTTCAAGCAGTAGAGAGTAATGTTTGAGGGGCAACTGTTTCGGAACTCTTGAACATCTAGAAGTATATTTCCGTTAAGCAAACGCTCCAAGAAATAGAAACTCTAGGAAAATAAAATAATATTCCAAACAATAGCTAATACCAAGCTGCAATCAGAAAGCTAACTTGTCATGATTAGTCGTAACGTACTCAAGCGTGCATTTTGCGCTGACGCTGCGATCATAATGACATACTAGAATGCAACGCCGGTATCAAATCCTGGTTGCTAGCAATAAAAAACAGTATACAGTGTGGTTTGGGTGAAGTGCAACTGAACAAATAAACCTTCTGATTTTTAGAAATTGCGAGGGGATAATATGGATATTCATCAAATCCTAAGTCGATATGCAGTAGGAGAACGCAATTTTAATGGAGCTAATTTGCATCAAGCTAACCTTAGTGATACTGACTTAAGTGGTGCAAATTTTGGTGGAGCAGATTTAAGTGGAGCTAACTTGAGTCAAGCTAATTTGAGTGGATGCGATTTAAGCCGCGCAAACCTGACAGATGCGGACTTAAGTGGCGCAAACCTCATGGGTGCTAACTTAAGTGAGATAAACTTAATTGGCGCAGATTTAGTTAATGTCAATCTATACAAAACAAACCTTAGTCGTGCAGATTTACGGAGTGCAAATCTAGTTCGGGCAAACTTAGTATGGGCAAACCTCACTGAAGCAGAACTTAGTGGTGCTGATTTAAGTGGCGCTAACTTAAGTCAGGCAAATTTGATTGGTAGTAACTTGAATGAAGCTGAACTCAGTGGCGCTGATTTCACCGATGCAACCATCATCGAATACGAAATGAGTGGGGCTGTACACATAGGGTTATCCCACAAATGGGTGACTTGGGCTGGTGGTTGCTAAGGCACTTGCCTTGAAATAAAATCCCAGCCGTCAAATCTAGATCCTTCGTCACCAACCCGTTAACGTAAAACACGGCGCTTGATTTTATTTTTACGGTCTCCCCTAAGCGGTCATTGTGAGTCATTAGTGTTATTTGTGGGAGTACAATATTTCGTGCCCCGAATACAGTTCGGATAAGCACTCGGGCAGAAACCCGGTTTCTTCAAGAAACCGGGTTTTTACGCACGTGAACTCGCCTTAACCGTTACGACTAGTGCAAGGAGTCAGAAGTCAGAAGTCAGAAGTCAGGAGAGAAAAATACTTACAGAATCAGAGTTATAAGTTATTCCTAACTGTCTAGTTATTTCTGCCGCGCTGTACTAGTGTATGCAACTGAGAACAACTGTATATATCTTGAACTACTGACAATTGTTAAAAGTACGTAGATAATGCGGTAGTACTGGCGTCCAGTTCTTCAAAAAGTACCTGTGAGGGTACCGTTTCATCTCTGGAATGACAAAAGCTTATCTTGTTGACATTATCTAGAGAATTAAATGAAAAAAAATGAGGGTCAAGCAGAAAACTTATGCCTACCATAACTCGCACGTATGACATTATTTGCTTCGGAGACGAAGTTCCCGGTATTCTTGCTCTGGTTTGTGCGGGACGCGAATACTACCGTCAAAAGAATCAATACCCACAAACTTTGCTACTGTTGAAGGGAAATTCCAAACTAGGAATTGGAGGTCATTTAGTGCGCGGTGGATTATCTTATCTTGACCGCTCTACAGTTCCCCCTGCAATTCGTCAATCAAATAATTTGGACACCTTTGGTGATCCACCTGCTATCTACAAAGAATTTTTGCAACGAGCTGGAGTCGCGCTAATTGCTCTTGATCCGGTTAAGGCTGATAGCGCTTTGCGAGCGATGTTGCAAGAGGTACGTGCAGATATTATTAGCGATATTGAAATTAAGTCTGTTATCAAAGAAGGACAGAAAATAACTGCTATTGAACTGACTAAAGGTGAAACTTATGCAGGCAAACAGTTTATTGACTGCACTGTAAATGCAGAATTGGCACAAGCCGCTGGAGTAAAAAAACTTAAAGGGTTTGAAACTTTTGGCTTACCTGACTCAGAATTAGCAGTGACTTTAGTCTTTGAAACTCATGGGTTGAGTATTGAAAGACTTAAAAATGTAGAGTATTTATATCTTAAACGCTTCACCAAAGTCACAGATACAGAAGCTCAAAAATGGTTAAATGTTGCCGCAGGAGGAAACACAGCAAAAGCAGATCAGCTAAGAAAAGATCTGGTTGATTCCAAAGGCAATCTCAAAACAATGTTCGCAGGCAAAGATTATATCGACGTTCGCAGCAAAGCTTTTTCTATTGCCTATCACGCTTTTCGAGGTACTGCTTTGTCTCTAGAGTCTAGTGGTACTATCCTTGACAATGGTAATGTAGCAGTTCTATCTCAGGGGAGGTTGTCTTGGAATGCAGTGTTGTATAAAGTTAATGCTGACCAAGCAGAAGCTTTAGCACGGGCCAAAGCTAAGCCAACACCAGAAATGCTGCGTGAGATGCTCTTTGTGAGAAAGTGGTTTGAAAGCATTGGCGCGAGTCAGGTGAAGCCTGCAGAGGAACTTTATATTCGTCATGCTGGTAATATTACAGGAGCTGTAAACCCCCTGAGTGGATCGCAAATGCTTACAGGCGGTGTACCACCAACTGAAGCTTTGGGAACCTTTGGTTACCATTTTGATATACGTGGTGGTATCAATGGTTTAGATGAAAGAGCTGCCTTCAAAGGTTTTAACAATCTCGCATATCTGAACCCGCCCTTGTTCAATATCGGCATCCAGCACGCTCTGATGAAAAATGTACCCAACTTGGCGGTTATTAGTCCAGCTTCTGGATTTGTTGGTTATGCTTCTTCCGCTGGGAGAATTGTGGAATTCAATTGTGGTGTTGGACAGGGAGTTGGAATTGCAGCAGGAATTGCTATCGCTGCTGCGCGTAACCTCGCTGACATCTCTAACACACAAGTGCGAACCATCTTGGCACAAACAGGACGACTCTCTCAAGTCTATGGTACGAGCAATACAGCACTCGCAAGTCAGCTAGGCAATTTTGAGAATCAAATGATTGCTTAAACTTGCTCGACAATACAATGAAAGTTAGTCATGATTGAGCGCTAACAATGCTTGTTGATGCCATTCTGGTTGCTCAAGGACCAGAGTATAAATCTGTTTGCAAAGGATTAAACCGCCTTACAATTTCCACACCGCCTGTTTTTCCCATTCCTATGGGACCATCAGCATTCACCAAGTTTTTAGAACAATGGTTACAAGCTGGACATCTTTCGCAACATCAGCAACCTAGAGTTTTGTTGATGGGGTTATGTGGAAGTTTGTCGCCCAAATACAGCGTTGGAAAGGCTGTACTGTATCAAAGTTGCATTTATCCTGGTGCAGAAGAGAAGAAAAATACTACTGAGCTTTTTTGCGATTGCGAGTTATCAAAGAGACTGCAAGAGAAATTACAAGACAGAGTTTTCACTGGGATTGGCTTGACAAGCGATCGCCTAATTTATTCTGCAAGTGAAAAACTGCAATTAGGTCAAGCATATGCTGCTGACGTTGTAGATATGGAGGGATATGTCGCATTAGAACTTTTGAGTCGGTTGGGAATTGCTGTAGCAATGCTGCGAGTCATCAGCGACGATGCACATCACAATATTCCTAACCTTACCAATGCATTTCACTCTGATGGTTCTTTGCGGGCATTTCCTTTAGCAATGGGACTTCTTAGACAACCAATTGCTGCAACTCGCCTAGTTTCTGGTTCTCTTAGGGGATTACGTATCTTACAAAATTTAACAACTTTTTTGTTTAGCAGCAGGTAGACATGTGAACTGTCTATTAAACAAGCTTCTACAATTGAGGTTCTTACGCAAAAACTTCGCTTTTCTAATCCCAGAACTCATCCTTCTAGACAAAATTGTGCATTTTTAGTGGTCGGTACTTTACCCAGTTAATACTTCTAATATGACATCACCATCAGCAGTTGCTCTTTCCATGTGGACTCCCCTGCGTCAGCCAGTGTTTCGTGCCTTGTGGGTAGCATCAGCGGTGTCAAGCATAGGGACTTGGATGCATGATGTAGGCGCAGCATGGTTGATGACAACTCTTGCACCTAATTCACCATTGTTAGTAGCGCTGATGCAGGCGGCGTCAAGCTTGCCGTTTTTTTTGCTAGCTGTACCTGCCGGGGCGATCGCCGACGTTGTAGATCGCCGCAAAATGCTGCTGTGGACACAGAGTTGGATGTTAGCTGTCGCTGCTTTATTAGGATTTTTGACAATAAATAACATAACAACTCCGTGGATACTCTTAGCACTCACCTTTGCTTTGAGTATTGGTAGTTCCATGAATATGCCGGTTTGGCAAGCCATAACACCTGAATTAGTACCCAGAGAAGAACTGCCGCAAGCTGTCACTCTCAGTGGTATTGTTGTTAATTTATCTCGCTCAATTGGTCCAGCTATAGCAGGGATCGTTATTGCAACAGCTGGAACGGGTGTTGTTTTCCTGCTGAACGCTGCTTCATTTGTGAGCGTGATATTTGTGATTTCTCGCTGGCGACGCACGTATGAAAAAAGTGCCTTACCCACAGAACGCGTTGTGGGAGCAATGCAAGCAGGGATACGTTACATCCGTTATGCTCCAGTTTTTCAGTCTGTGCTTATTAGAACAATAGCCTACATTTTTTTTGCCAGTGCTTTGTTTGCCTTGTTACCATTGTTGGGGCGTAAAGAGTTGGGGCTGGATGCGTTTGGGTACGGTGTCGTTCTTGGCTTTTGGGGTATTGGTGGCTTAATAGGAGCGTTCATTCTACCCAAAGCACGACAGCAGTTTTCAGTTGACAAACTGGTAGCGATGTCATCCTTACTGATGGGCGTGATGATGCTGGCGCTAGCATTTTTCCGCATCGTACCACTGGTGTGGGCAGTCATGCTGCTAGTAGGAATTTCGTCTCTCAGCGTTATGGTTAGTCTCAATGTCACAGCACAAACAGCAGTCCCAACCTGGGTACGTGCTAGAGCTTTATCTGTACAATTACTTGTCTTCCAAGGAAATATGGTGCTGGGTAGTCTTTTGTGGGGTACCTTAGCTCAATATACAAGTCTCTCAATTGCCCTTGCTAGCGCTGCTGTGGGATTAATAGTGTGTGTTCTGCTGACAGTGCGTTATCGTCTTCGCTGTGCGGAAAAATTGGACTTGCGAGCGTCTCTACACTGGGATCAACCACCCATCGCTTTTGAACCTTGCCCAAATGATGGTCCTGTCTTAATTACCCTAGAGTATCGCATTGACCCAGCAAACACCGAAGAATTTACCAAGGTGATGCAAGCACTTTGTCGAATTCGTCGGCGCGATGGTGCGATTCAATGGGGTTTGTATCAAGATTTGTCTGATCCTGGTCGCTTTGTCGAAACAGCGCTTGTAGAATCTTGGGCAGAACACAAAAGGCAATTTGCGCGGGTAACAAATACAGATAAAGTGATTGAAGAACGAGTCCGCGCCTTTCACATTGGTGATGAACCGCCCAAAATTTCGCAGATGATTTATTCAAACCCTGACAGGCGTCCATGTTAGGCAATTCGCTGCCTACGGCACGCTACGCTAACATTCGCTCATTCAAAATGGTAAGAATTCAGGAGCCAGAATGGACCGGAGGCGGAGCGGTGAAGCAGCGCTGCGGGAGGGTTTCCCTCCGCAGGCGACTGTGAACCCGAAGGGCTCCGGCTCCGCTGCGTCCCGCTCCGCGCTCCAAGAGCATAGGCGTGACTCCGCCTGAGTGCTGAATTTCTAGAACGCTAATTCAGTATTCATAATTGTGACTAAAAAACCCGGTTTCTTCTAGTTGAACCAAGGAAATTTTGGTTTTCTCGGTAACAGAAACCGGGTTTTTGAGATTAGTAAATCGGTGTTCTAGAAGAACTTTTATCAGTCTAAACAATAACTCTCACCTAATTGGTAGTTAGGTAGGGTTTATATCTCGCGAGATTCTTCCCTCCGTCAGAATGACACCTTAGAATGCAACTTGGTATTAGATGAACAAGATTTACGCAGCAAAAGAAAAAATTAAGTCTTCTGACATCTTGCAGCATTCTCAACAAGACCTAAAAAACCGGGTTTATGAACGAAAAATTAAGGTTTTTAACTGTCTTCATTCTCAAGAAACCCGCGCTTTTTGACAAGAGTGCAAGATATAAGGTCTTTTAAAGACATAAAGTGTAGGGTTGAGGTGCAATAGCTTGCGCCCGTACGGGTGTAGAGAAAGTACTACAATCCTCATTACAACTACACATTCCACTCCTCAATTCCAGTCTTAACAAAAAATTTGGTGGGTAGGTTCAAGATTAACTGAAATCTTGTAGGAAAAACCTACCACTACCGCGATCAGTTTCGATGTTCACAAGATGCTCCCTAATGATCTAGAGTATTTTAATTCTATATACAATTTCTAGAAAGAGAAACAGGAAAATTATCTAGATTATCATAAATATTAAGCCAGCCAAAATATTCTTCTTTTAAAAAGAATTTGGCAATAAATATCAATATATGAACGCTATGGCAGCATTAAGTAAATCTTTTCCGTAATCACTAGCTCTCAAGCGGTAGTCATGATTATTCTCCCAATAGTGAATCTCTATTGTGAATGCTCTTTCTTTTGGACAAGTACACGTCTTTTATCCAGAAGCAAATGAGCAACAATGCACTGCAACACTACTTTTGAATGTTGATCCAGTGAAGTTGGTGCGTGGACGTGGTGCAAATCTGGAACAATACGTGAGCTATCGCCCTTATGTCGCTTCTTCATTTTTAAGTGTGGCAATCTGCTTTGCAGCACAGTAGCTAAGCTGCGGAGTATAGACGCGTAGCGGTGAGACAGCGGGCATGTTGTCAGGTTTTCCGACACAGGGGACTGCATTAGGCGTACCCTTAGCGGTAGCAATCGCGCTCCTTTTGGGATTGCCATCCTACACTGACCTTAACACAGCTTGGTGAAGAAATTTATCTGTCGAGGGAAGCCAGGAAAGCGCTTGGGTTGCAGAGGGGAAACCAGATGAAATCTATTTTTAAAATTATTTAAAAAAATAAAAAGCCGCACTCAGAAACTTTCTAGATTGCGGCTTCACTGCTTATATCCCCATTTGAACTCTCAAGTATCTATTTTATATCAGAAAAAATGCGAATTATACTAGGTGAAAAAAGTAGGATTTATATCCAATTTTTCTACTCTCAGAAGTTAGAAAAGTAGGAAAAGAAGTACAACATACAGCAGCAGTCCCTGAGAGTTCCCACTGCCTACTCCAGAGATCTAGTCAGAAGTAAAAAAGCTTTCAGGCTTTTAGATAACAGCGTTGTACTTCATTTACTTGCAATATGCTGTAACTAAATAGGTTAGTAAAAATCAAGTGTACTTGTCTCAGTCGTCAGCTCATCTTATACGTTCTGTGCGCGTTTCCGTAAAATTCTTCATCCGTTCAGTTTCCGCAGCCCTCTACCTTTCTTCAATCAAATGCAAAGCCTAAAAACAAGAGACTATTTGATTGACTAAAAGTCTTAAAAGTGTTAGTATGGCGCGATGATGAAAAAAACAAAACATGAAGATCAATCCATCTGGTAACAAGCTGCGCGTCTTGACATGGCAAGCAGTTTTCTCAATGCTCATGTTTGTTTTTATGTACCTACCTATCCTGGTACTTACCCTTTATAGTTTCAATCAGTCATCCTACAGTGCAGGTTGGCAAGGGTTGACCTTGGAATGGTATGGCAAGTTGTTTAGCGATGAGCGTATTTTATCAGCTTTACAAAACAGTTTGATTGTAGCTTTTTGTTCAGTGGGAATTTCTGCAATACTGGGAACATTGATGGCTGTAGGATTGGCGCGTTATCAGTTTTTAGGTAAGACCTTGTATCGCGGTATTTCTTACTTACCATTGATTATTCCTGATATTGCGATCGCCGTAGCTACCCTAGTTTTTCTAGCAGCATTTGCTATTCCCCTGAGCATCTGGACAATTGTTGCAGCTCATGTCGTATTTTGTCTTGCCTATATTTGTCTTGTTGTATCTTCTCAACTGACTAGCTTAGATTCCCACTTAGAAGAAGCAGCACTAGATTTAGGAGCAACACCAGTACAAGCTTTTCTCAAAGTTTTATTACCTCAGTTAATGCCCGGTATTGTTGCTGGTTGTTTACTGGCTTTTGTCCTCAGTTTAGACGACTTTTTGATTGCCAGTTTTACTGCTGGTAGTGGTTCCAACACCCTACCAATGGAAATTTTTAGTCGCATCAGGACAGGAGTTAAACCTGATATCAATGCTCTGAGTGTTATCCTGATTTTAGTTTCTGCAATTGTAGCTTTTATAGCTGAGCTAATTCGCGCTTCCGGACAGAGAACAAATAGTCATTAATCAGAACTCAGGAGTCAGAAATCAAACTCAGGAATCAATAATTATTCTCCCCACCTCCCCACTCGCTGCGCTGCCTACGGCACGCTACGCTAACAAATTCAAAATTCGCTCATTAAGAATTCTTTTTTTGAATTTTGTTAGCGCAGCGGTGCGCAGCACATTTTGAATTTTGAATTCCTCCGCAGGAGGTCTCCCCACCTCTTACGACTTCACCTTTCCAAAGCACTTGACAATATTAGCAGCTTCATCATATTGTTATTTATAGAATGGGAATCCGTGCGCTCATATATATTTCTATTTAGAAACTTCTAACTTAGAAACTTCTACCACACATAACCACATACACAAAACACTTTCATCTGTCTACTTTCGTGTGGTGGGTGTGGGCAGACAGGCAGAAATATGTATGTAAATATATATATCTGTATTTAAATAGCTTAAGTTAGAGCCAACTTTGGACAAGATGCGATACATGGCTCACTATGCGAATTTGTCAAAATCCCAATTGCTCCAATCCCTTCAACCTTAACAGCAATAGATTTTGCACGAGTTGTGGACAAAGCAACTTTGGCAACCTCCTCAGGAATCGCTACCATGTCTTGAGATTGTTGGGCGAAGGCGGGTTTAGCAGAACATATGCAGCCCAAGACGTTGATAGACTAGATACTCCATGCGTGATCAAACAATTCTTTCCACAAGTCCAAGGGACTTCAGAACGTACAAAAGCAGCAGAATTGTTTAAGGAAGAGGCGAAGCGACTTTATGAACTGGGAGAAAATCACTGGCAAATTCCCAGATTGCTTGCTTACTTTGAACAAGGTTCTAGTCTCTATCTGGTGCAAGAATTTATCCAAGGACAGACTCTGTTACAAGAACTTCAACAACAACCTTTTAGTGAGGAGAAAATTCGAGAACTTCTAGCAGATTTATTGCCTGTTATCCAATTCATTCATGAACGTAATGTTATTCATCGGGATATTAAACCAGAAAACATCATCCGCCGCGAAAGTGATAACAAACTCGTTTTAATTGACTTTGGTGGTGCGAAACAGGTGACGCAAACCAGTTTATCAAGACAAGCGACAGTATTATATACAATCGGTTATGCACCAAGCGAGCAAATGGCTGGATTTGCCTGTCAAGCAAGTGATTTATACGCTTTAGGAGTGACTTGTGCGCGTCTTCTCACTCAATGTTTACCCATACAAAACCCTCATGGTGGACAGATTCAAGATACTCTTTATGATCCCATGAATGGTAAATGGTTATGGCGAGAGCATTTACAGAAAAAAGGAATTACTATTGATAACGACCTGGGAGAAATTCTGGATAAATTGCTGAAACATTTGGCAAAAGATAGGTATCAATCAGCAACAGAAGTTTTGGTAGATTTGAATGCAAAAATATTTTTCGCGCAAACACTTGAAGCGATTTCTCAACCTCAATTACCACCTCAACAACAAAAAGTTACAACGTCAATTTCTGAACTAAAAACTTTTTCAGAATCTGATTCCTTACAGACTTTTAAATTTGACGTGGTGACAGTAGATGCACAAGGCCATGAAATCAGCCGTGAGTGTAGAAGTGCAAAATTTTATGCAGAAAACTTGGGGAACCAAGTCACGTTGGAAATGGTAGGAATTTCTGGCGGTACTTTTATGATGGGTTCTAAAGATAATGATGGGGATGCGGACGAACATCCACAACATGAGGTGAATATCAAACCTTTTTTTATGGGTAAATATCCCGTCACTCAAGCACAATGGAAAGCAGTCGCAGCTTTACCCAAAGTCAAACAATCTTTGAATCCTTATCCCTCAAAATTTAAAGGTGCAAATCGACCAGTTGAAAATGTTTCTTGGCACGAAGCTGTAGAATTCTGTGCAAGGCTGTTTGTAAAAACTGGACGACAGTATCGTTTACCTAGTGAAGCCGAATGGGAATATGCTTGTCGCGCCACAACCTCAACACCGTTCCATTTTGGCGAAACAATCACCACTGAATTAGCAAATTGTAGTGAAAGTAAAACTCACACTTGGGAACAAAAAGCCAAACACCGAAAAGAAACAACACCTGTAGGTAGTTTTCAAGTGGCGAATGCCTTTGGCTTGTATGATATGCATGGGTTAGTTTGGGAATGGTGTGCTGATCCTTGGCACAAAAATTACGAAGGCGCACCCACAGATGGTTCAGTTTGGGAAGTTGGTGGCGATGAAAATCGTCGCGTGCTTCGCGGTGGTTCTTGGAGTTTTAGTTCTGCGCTTTGTCGTAGCGCGAGTCGTAGCTGGAATGAACCGGATGGCGGATTAAGGATATGTGGGTTTCGAGTGGTGACGAGTTGGTCTGTTTAAAGTGTTATCTAAAAGGAAGTATCTATGACAGTGAAAAAATTAAAAGAGATCAAAAATTCTTTAATGCCATTTTTAAAGCATATGGGTCAGAGCTGCTCAATGGAAACTTCTTAAAGAAGAATATCCCGGTCGATACATCGTCATCGCCACTACAAATGTCAAACATATGGAACGTTTTACTGAAGCGAAGAAGTGGAAAAATATCAACAAATGAAAAAGTAGGGTAAGCATCTTGCCCACCCCACAAAGATTATCTTTTTACTGTGCAACATCTTTAAACCAGCTTCAAATCTGGATACTCTGCCAATACATCATCAGAAGTTAGAGTATCACCTTCAGCTTGTGGAGTCCAAAGAACTTCGATCGCAAGCAGTTGGTCTCCAGGCATACTACCAAATTGACGTAGAGCTTGACGCAAGTCGTCAGCGCTGTTGATGTCGCCTAGCTGGAATTTACCCAAGGTTGCAGCTAGTAAAGTTACAATAAGGTATTCTCCAGGTCCTTCACTGATAAGACGAGTTGGGTTATCCAGCTCACCTGCTGCTGCTGGTAAAGTATCTTTGGGAGTAGATCCTTTGAGCTGGTTGTTCACATTGGAAAGAGTTTCTTCTGTGAATTTGCTGCGTTCTGCCAATGATAAACGGTTGAATTGAGATTCAGCTGCGTTTAAACGCGCTTGTTGTGTACCACCACCTGCGTAAACCCAGTATTCTGGATGGCGGAGCAAAGCTAGGCTAGCTTCTTGCAGAACTTCTGCTCTACCTTGTGGCGAGTTTGTATCAGCAGTTTCAGCAATGCGGTTTAGTTCGGTTTGCAAACCACGGGCGCTTGCTAACAAGCCTACTTGTAAACGAGTTACGGAAACAGAAGGGTTGCTGTTGTAGCCCACTTGTTCACTGTCGCCAGAAGCAACACGACGGAAGCTTTGCACTAAGAAGTTGGCGATCGCAATAAAAATTAAAATGCTAAATAAACCGCCAAATCCTCCTCCAATACCCCAGAAAGGAATTAGGAACGGAAAACCGAAACCACCACCAGGGTAGGGAGCGTAACCCCCACCATAACCACCACCAGGTGCGTAGGTACGAGGGGATGAGTAAGGGCGGCTTGAAGGCATTCTGAAAGAACCACCTCCGATTCTACCCCCACTGGCGGCTAGCGCTCCATCAGTGTGACCAAATGCCAATGCAAAAACAAGGCATAGGAGGAATAGGGATTTAAAAAGGGGTTTGATAGCTTGTTGTAGTTTTTTACCCATAACACAGTTGCTTGAAAACAGTATTGGTTATCTTTACTTTCCCCATGCTGGTAGGAGTCTTGTGCTTAATCAATGACGCCAGCCTGTAACCTCACAAAGTCGTTACGTAAGTTCTCTAGTAACAGACTACCATTCCAATTTACCGTCTGTTGTATTTGACGGGTAGCACGCTTTGGGCGGATTTCTGGAGTAGATAACCGTACCTCAAAAGTTATTAAAACTTTTCAATTCAACATTTACCTTCGCCAGTTCTTCTGGGTTATGACAAAACTGGTGTTTGCACAAGCTTCTATTTTACTTAGCTTTTATTTTTGCAAAGCAATTTTTAATAGTTTTTTCATGGTGATTTTACATCTTAGAAAAAAATCTCTAATTTTCTGTATTTTTTTTAACCAAATAATTTATTTTTGAGATAAAAGTTAATTTTCCACTTTTGAAAAAGGATAATTAAAAAAAATAGCTTTTTGGCATTTTGGCAGAACATTTGGACTCATATTCAGATATTCTACTGACAGTAGATAGATTCAAAAAACATCTTAAAATGCTTTGGCAGCGAAATTATAAATATTTTATATGTCATCAACACAACCAGTTTTATCAACTAAAATAGTTGACATATCATTATTGATGAGCAAAACTTTTTTCAAGACAAATGGCTCTTGATTTAGTCTTTAATATAAATAGAATTTCATTTTAAAAATCAAAATCACTGGAACAAAGTTCTCTGATGTTGATTCATTTTATTTTAATTAGTGAATCACAAAGGTGACAACAAAACATGTAGATTGTTTATGCTGTGTTGACTTTTACTAATCAAATATCTGATGGAAAACATTTCACGCATAAGAACAATTATCCAAGACAAAACTACGTCATATCGAGACATCCTCGTCATATCTCGTAGTTTCCAACCAAAAGAAGGTGGAATTGAAGAGTATATTTATCATCGTTGCTTGCAAGATCCCGAACGGGTGATTGTTTTGACAGCTAGTTGTTCGGGAGATAAGTCATTTGACAAAGCACAAAAGTTTCCAGTATACCGGTGGCCTATTTATCAAAACTGGCGTAGTCATTTTCTGGGAAGTCTGCTGCAAGCTTGTCTCAACTCTATTTGGTCATTTGTACTAGCCATTAAACTCTATTTTCGTTATCACTATCGCTACATTGAGTGGGGTCATGGCTATCATTTTCTTTCTCTTTTGTTATTAAGTTACCTCTTACCGATTCGCTTTTTTATCTACGTACACGGAAAGGATATTCTTGAGCCGTTACGTAACCCCATACTGCATTCTCTTTTTGAATTGACGTTAAAACGAGCTCAAGGAATTGTTTGTAACAGTTCCTATACTCAAAATTACCTGACTAGCCATTTTCATGTTGCGACACCAACCTATATTATTAATCCTGCTGTCAGAGTAGAAAAATTTGGTGTTTCACCTTATCAAGACGATTTGAATGATTTACGTGTTCGGGTGCGGAATGGATACAGGATTCCAGAAACAGCAGTTGTCATTCTCTCGGTAGGACGGCTACTCAAGCGTAAAGGTTTTGATCGGGTGATTGAGAATTTAACACTCCTACTGACTTTTGGGATGGATGTTCACTATATACTTTGTGGTCAAGGTCCTTATGAGTCTGCACTTAGAAATTTAGCCAGTCGTTTACGAGTGCAGGGGCGAGTCCATTTTGCTGGATATGTACCTGACCGGGAGTTAACCTCATACTATGCAGCATCCGACATACTTGCAATGCTGACTCAGGAAGATAATAAGACCCCCAGAGTTGGGGGTTTTGGTATTGTTTGTTTAGAAGCAGGTTACTTTGGGAAACCTGTGATTGCTTCTGGTTTGGGAAGTATAACAGATACAGTTCACCACGAGGAAAATGGCATACTAGTGAATCCCAATTCCGGCAATGAAGTTTTTCATGCTTTCAAGCGTTTGTGTCAAGACCAAAAGCTGCGCGAACAACTTGGTCGTAGAGGAAAACAATTAGCTCAAAGCAAAACTTTACACCGTTCTATTTACGTTCCTGAGTCTGGCTACTCATGTTTGTTTACTTAACCACCACCAACTATGGTAACTATTTCCAGGCGATCGCCTTGCTGTACTTTTGTGTCTGACCAAAACTGACGGTGTAAAATTTCGCCGTTATACTCTAGCGCTACCAAGCGAGGATTAAAACCCAGTTGCCCGAGTAAGTCGGGTAAAGGTGTTTGGTGTAGGCAGCTACGAGTTTCCCCATTCACAACAAGTGTAATCTTATTAGACATAAGACATACCCAGTTCTGGTTTTATGCGACTGATAAGCTGTGAGAGAAAAAATTGTGTCACTAGGGTAGGTTGTTCGGCTTGCATGAGACTACGCACCACAGCGACACGGTTTGCTCCCGCGTTGATCACCTCATTAATATTATTTGGATCTATTCCCCCAATGGCAAACCAAGGTATTGAACAATGTTTAGCTGCATAACTGACATACTCTAAGCCAGCTGGTGCTTTCCCCTCTTTCGTAGGAGTTTCGTAAACTGGTCCCACACCAACATAATCTGCACCTTCAGCAATTGCTGCTTGCATTTCTGCGGCTTTCGTGGTAGAACGACCTATCAGACGGTGAGGACCAAGTAATTCTCGGGCGATCGCAATCGGCAAATCTTGTTGTCCTAAATGTACTCCATCAGCATCTACCGCTAGAGCTAAATCTAAGCGATCATTGACAATAAAAATAGCACCGTAGTCGTGGCAGAGTTGCCGCAGTTTTCTAGCCTGTTCTAAGCGCACAGTATCATCGGCTGTTTTGTCGCGATACTGTACCAGCGTTAACCCTCCTTTGAGGGCAGCTTCGACAGTTTCCACCAACCGATCACCAGGGGAGGTGACAAGATACAGACGCGATCGCAACAACAGTTGCTGTCGATGATGTCCGATCAAATGACTTTCTAAGGTATAAATACGATAGCGCATCTGTTTAAAAGCTTTTCCCATATTTGGGTTGTAAAGCTTGCTGTATTCTTCCAGTACCCGCAGGGCTTCTTGCACTCGGCAGAAGTTAGCTTGCAACAAAGATTTGATGCCCGTACGTTGCTCTTCTTGAGGATGAGTTATATCAGTCCCAGGATCACCAGGTGTATTTCGCGCCGCCCGCAGTTGAGCGGTATGCCAACGAGCTATTTCTTGTCGCTCTTTTTTGCATTCCGCAGCTAATTGAGCGTTGTTCAACCCAAAGCGACACCATTCCTCAATGATTCGCAAACCCTCACGAGCGCGATCTAAATTTGCATCTAAAATGCGGTAAACAACTTGCTGTATTTGCTCTGTTTGGCTGTATGGCTCGACCATTACAACAACCCCATTAGTGCTTTCATCGTAACAGTCAGCCTCTTTGCATATTGGCAATGTGCTTCGCATCTCTATTGATTCTTAACTAACTTAAATTTGTATCAAAAAGAGCGAGCAGGTCAATATATAAATAACCATATCGGCTGATTTACGACGTCTATAAGAGTATAAAAAGTTTTTTTGGTTGAAGGAGTGCTGTAAAAGTGATTCACCCCCACGTTTTTTCTAAATCTTATACCGTAAATGACGTACCAGCAAAGCGAGTTGCCAAAGCTCACAAACCATATGTTTTCCTCAGTGTAGGTGTACTATCAGTGTTTCGTTTCTTAATTTTGTGTTTCACCATTAGCATGGGAGTGGCATACATGGCAATACTTGGTGCATGCCTTGATGTTGTCAGTGCTCAAATACCCAGAACAACAGATGGAAGACAGCCGGGCGTCAAAACAATGTCTCAGGTTAACGTCCTTTTTGTCAACCCAAGTCTGGGAGATAACAAGTCAGGCAATGGTAGTGAAGGGACTCCTCTTAAAACCATCACCCAAGCGCTACAAATTGCTGGTCCCAATACAGTCATTATGCTCTCAAGTGGCACTTACAGTGCTGAAACTGGAGAGAACTTTCCTTTGATCCTCAAACCAAATATTTCTCTTCAAGGCGACTCTCGCAGTAAAGGTCGTGGTATTGTCATCAAAGGAGGAGATACGTACCTCAGTCGCACCTTTGGCGGAAAAAACGTCACTATTGTGGGCGCAAACCAAGCAAAGGTAACTGGTGTAACACTGACTAATCCTAACCCTCGTGGTTACGGTTTATGGATTGAATACAGTAATCCAGTCATTGTAGAAAATACCTTTACTGGTAGTACCCAAGATGGAATTGCCGTCACGGGAAACAGTACAGCCATAATTCGCGACAATGTATTTTACCAAAATGGAGCGAATGGAATTACCATCTCTGGCAATTCCCAACCTGAAATTCGGGAAAACATTTTTCAACAAACAGGCTTTGGCATTAATATTACCCAAAATGCCCAGCCAATTGTCCTTGGCAATTCTATTCAAGACAACAGAAGCGGTATTATTGTACAAGCCAATGCTCGCCCAATACTACGGAAAAATCTCATTCAAGGCAGTAAAGAAGATGGATTAGTAGCCATTTCTCAAGCCATCCCCAATTTAGGCATCGCCTCTGAACCAGGCGGTAATGAATTTCGCAACAACGCTCGTTACGATATCAATGCTAGCACCGCCAAGCAAATCTTTCCTGCTTTTGGCAACACACTTGAGCGCAACCGCATTAGTGGGCAGGTAGACTTCTCTGGAACAACAGCAGTTGCAAATGCAGGAACAGAGAATTCGGGAACCCAGGCGCGTGATAACACTCCAGCAAACCTGAGTGCATCACCCCGTTTCCCTCTCCCCGTATCTTCCAGCAACGCTTCTGGACAATTGAACAATCAATTGCAGCCATTAGTGCCTGCCAATTCACCCCTTGCTGCAACTGCAACCGATCGAAAACGGTCTTACCCTCAAAATCCCGGCTTGCCAATTCCAAATAGCTTAAGAAGGTCTAGCGGACAATCTTCTGGGAGAATACTTCCAACTCGTCAACTGACCCCAGTAACGGGGATTCAACCACTAGCAAATACATCTAATGTATCACGACAAGCAAACGACGTGCGTGTTTCTCCTAATGTTGTAGAATTCACAGCACCCCAAACAGCAAGTAACACTGCTGATACGCAAATACAACAAAGCCGTGACGCAGTGAATTTACAACAGATGACAGCACGTTCTCCCCTCTCCCCATCTGGGCGTCAAGTACCACCACTCAATACAACTTCGTTAACCGGCGTTGCATCAGCACCCGTTCAAAGAGTGCAGAGTCAACGACAGTCTTCATTACCAACATTAGAAGCTGCGCCCGTCGGTGATGCAGCTCTTTTGCCCGTTCCCAATTCTAATATCCCCTTGGGCAACACTAGTAACATGCGCAAAGTGGCAGTACCTCAAAGTTCTTCAACGACAGCATCTATTGGCAGTTTATCCCCATCGGCTGCAAGAAATAATCAAATGAATTTACGTTACCGTGTCGTAGTTGAAGTTCAAAATGAAAAAGAGCAAGAGTTAATTAAGTTCCTTGCCCCGAATGCTTTTCGCACTGTCTGGCGCGGTAAAGGAGTGATGCAAATCGGTGTCTTCAGTACTCGCAATAACGCAGATAGCATCATCAAAATACTGGATAACAACGGTTTAAAAGCTGTGGTTGAGCCGGTAAATTGAACATTTTTGTTGTGGTAGTCATCACACTGCGACAGATAAGTCGAGGGTAATACTACCACTCCACGGCTTTAGGGTGATCTTGTTATTTATTTTAGGACTTACGCACGCTCACAAATTAACCATAATATGCATTATGCCAAATCAACGTTTCCGGCGCTGAATACAACCCTGATTTGGTCGCATATTGACTGTGTTGGGTGTTATATATGGCTCAAAAGCCTAGATTTCGTATAGTACATATGTATGATGCGTAAGTCCTAGTAGCTTCCAGGCGATCGCGTTGTAATACACGCTCTCCCTGGGATTTCTTTTTCTCCATGTAATACACCGTTAATCTCCCAAGGCATTTTCCAAGTATTACATGGTATCACTACAATCAGATCCTGATAATGGTTTTTTCCTTACCAAGTCTTGCATTAATTCCTCCCACTCTCACAAGCAGGAGCCTCCGTACAGCAATTAGTTCATTTGTTCGCATTGAAAGGGCTGCCACTAAATGGTACATAAAGGTAAGGTGAGTAAAAAGAGCGATATCTTTTTCATAGGAGATACGTTTGATTGTAAAGAATTTTTTACTTTTTCGTTCCCCGGCACTGAGCGGGAATGCATAACTTGAGGCTCTGCCTCAATATAATCACTGGGAAGCAGTCATCGAATTACCCAAAATTTCCTCCAAACCTCACCCTGCCCTGTCGGGCATCCCTCTGTGCGAGTTCACCAGAGGGAAAGATTTTAGCGAAGCTAAAAGCGAGGGTGAGGTTTTGAGCGCTTCGGTGTGACACGGTAGCGCAGCAAACTCACAGAGGGGTGGCGCAGCCAGGCTAAAACGGACTGTAATTGATTGAAAAATATAAACCTTGCTCTTGCCAGGTTCTATCCTCTCTCGAATCAACCTTAGTCAGAGGAAAACCGTAGTCAAGGCGGGCTGTTAATGTATCGCCCATCTCCCATTGCAAACCCAAACCCAAACCAATCAAAGTATTGGGATCTAGATCTGGATTATTACGACCTTTGCTGGAATTATTCCAGCCAACGCCAAAATCAATAAATGGTACGATGTGTAAAACTCCTCTGACTTCTTCTACCCGCAAAATGGGCAACCTCACTTCTGCGGAAGCAAAAAGGCCATTATCGACCAAAAACTCATCTTGTCTATAACCCCGGACACTTTGTATACCTCCAACGCTCAATTGTTCTAGGGGTACTAATGGTCTTGTTGTTAACTGTATGTCCGAACGAAGTACCATTAAGGTGTCCCTTGCTAAAAGTCGCACATACTGTCCTTGTCCTCGCCAGGAGAAAAACCGACTATCAGGGGTTCGACCGTTAACAGTGGCATCAAACTCCCCGATCCCCAAACTAAATTGAGAGCGAAAGGCTAAGACTTGTTGCGAGCTACGTTGTGTATATTCTTGAAAGAATCGTATCGCAGATATACGGGTTTCCCCGTTCTCGTCCGCGCCTGTATTCTGAAATAAATCACCTCTTCCCAGAAGAGTTGTCTGACTTTGCTGTCGAGAAAAGTTTAAACCTAATGCTAATTCTTGAGTCGAAGATTGAATGACTGGCTGACGAAAACCGACATCTATGTAAAAAGAGTCACCTATAATATCAACCTCGTCAAAGGGCGGTTCAATGACGGTGGTTTCTGTAAATCCGCCTGCGATGTTGATAGTACCATTGCGGGGATTCACAGGTAAAGCATAGCTGAGGTCAAGGGCGTTACTTCCATCGGTATTTGTGTATGTTGCAGCAAAGCGATCGCCTAAACCAAAAACATTCCCTTCGATCAGACGAATACCCCGCCGGAAACTTCCAACACTGGGCGCACGACCATTATCCACAAACAATTCTGTCTGAAATGAATCTGCTTCTGTGACTGTGATTTCCAGTAAACTCAGTTCTGGACGTGATCCCGTAGACAATTCAGCAGAAAGATTTTCAATCAAAGGGTTGAGTTGCAACAGTTGCAATGCTTCTAGTAGGCGAAATCGGTTCAAAGGTCTAGAGGTACCGAGTCTAATGCGACTGCGTACGTAGTCTGGGTTCAAGCGTCGCGTACCTCTAACTTTAATCTCTTCGATTCCACCTTCAATAATCTGAACTTTGACGACTGCTCCCTCCTGAGGAAAAGTTTGGTCAGCAGCAATTACAGCAGCAGAATTGACATATCCAGCATCAGTGTAAAGCTTAGTGATCAAAGTCTCTACTCGCAATAGTTCAGCGAAGGTGATTGGTTTATTGGTAAATGGCGCAGTCAGTTCACTTAACTTTTTGTTACTAAATACTTTTTTTGTGTTACTTACAAATTCAAACTTTTTAACGATAATAGTTCCAGGAATAGCAGGACGCGATTCTCCAGAAGGAGGTGTTGATGGAGTCACATCAAGTGGAGGTTCTGGTGATGGTTGTGGAGTCGGTAGGGGTTGTGGTGGTGGTACCGGTGGTGCTGGAGTAATCGGGTTAGGAACCTGATTAGGAACCTGATTAGGAACCTGAGATAGAATAGCAGGTGAGATTGTTTGTCTAGGACTAGGAGTCAAACTTGGAAATTTAGGAGGTACAATTTCACTCATTAAACCCTCACTCAGCCAGTTCTGGGCGAAAGCTTTATAATGAGGGTAAAACAAAGACATATTTATTATCAACGCAACAGCTACATTGAGATTCCCAAACCCAAGCTGTCCGCTTCGATTCATATTATTTGCTCCTCTAACGAAGTTTCCGTTGCTAAAGTTTTACTATCTAGCACCGGAAGTTGAGAAATTAATTTTGATTATTTAAACAAATATTTATCACATATCTTGTTTGTTCCTGCTAAAGTCATAATAAAATTTTACTAAGTCTTTGAGAGAATCTTTGTATGACCCATAAGGTATAAAATGAAATTTTCAAATTTCCTTTGTTTGTAGAGATGAAAACAGTCAACAGTCAATAGTCAATAGTTATTCAACAAGTGATAACTGTTTGAACAAGAGAGTCTAAGTGTTGTTGTGTCTATTCTGGAGTTATAAAAACATCAATCAAAATTAAAAAAATTATCATTCTCATAAGATTATTATTTCTTAGCACATACTTTTGATTCTGTCTACCTAGTTTGGTTACAGAACATTACTCTAAAACTCAAGATTCAATGAATATGAAGACAACAAGGGGAAAAAGACTACTGGGTGGACGCTATAAAATTGTCAGAGAATTAGCTAGAGGAGGCTTTGGTATAACTTATCTTGCCGAAGATACTCATACATCCCATTCTCCTTGTGTCATCAAAAAACTCGACCCTCAAAATGCTGACATTGAAACAGCAAAAATCTTATTTAAAAGAGAGGCAAGTGCTCTTTTTCATTTACAACAGAACCAACAAATACCAAGATATTTTGATTACTTTGAACAAGATCAAAGTTATTACTTAGTTCAAGAATATATAGAAGGTAAAACATTACAGAATCTGCTTTACAAAAAATGGTCAAAGCACAAAGTCATTCTTTTTTTACGAGAAATACTAAAAATTTTGCAATATCTGCATCAAATAAATATTATTCATCGTGATGTCAAACCTTCTAACATCATGATGAGGAAGGAGGATAGAAAATTTGTCTTAATTGATTTTGGTGCAGTCAAACAATTAGACCCTAGACATTCATATCAGCAGCAACAGTTGTATACTCAAACCATGATTGGCACTCCTGGATATGCTCCACAAGAACAATTGGCAGGAAGACCAGCTTATAACAGTGATATATATGGTTTAGGGATGACAGCAATTCAGCTGTTGACCGGAATACACCCAAGAAGTTTAGAACGTGATGAAAGAGATAAGATAATATGGCCTAACAATGTTGATATCGATGATTTGTTAGCTTCTATTTTAACAAAAATGGTTTATTCAAACCCAGACCATCGATATCAATCTGTAGACGATATTTTAAAAGAGCTAGATGAAATAACAGTACTTGATCTCGTTATCAATCTAAATGATTTTCCAGAGGAAACTGAAATAAGTTCGCCACACATATCTGAGATGACAACGAGACCATCTGAATTTCAGATGTTTAAACTTTGGTACATTTTCGTTGTTTTAGGAGTAACAGGAGCTATTCTAATTTACATAGAATTTGCTCACCCGTTTCTCCGCCCTCTGTATTACCTCTATCAAGGAAATAATTTTCTGAGTGTACGTGAACCAGGAAAAGCTCTTGACACATTTCAAGACCTGATCGCAATCAAACCAAATTCTGCTGAAGCTTGGCAAGGACGAGGAGATGCTCTTTTGAGCTTAGGACGTCTTCCGGGAGCCTTGGAATCTTATAATAAAGCGCTTATTATCAAACCAGATGACACCAAAACATTAAATAATAAAGGTAAAGTTTTATATAGATTAGACAGATATCAAGAAGCCTTAGAAACTCATGAAAAGGTACTTAATTTGAACTCTGATGATGCTGATGGCTGGAGTGGTAAAGGAATAGCTTATCTTGGCTTACGACAGTACAAAAAAGCATCCGAGGCTTTCGATAAAGTGAAGCAAATCAGACCAGATATACCAAGTATTTGGTATGAAATTGGTTTGGCAACAGAACGGCTTCAAGGACCACAAGCAGCCAGACCATACTTTGAAGAAGCGGTGGGAGCATATGATTATTCTATCAAAAGAAATCCGAAAGATCCTATTGCTTTGACGGATCGAGGCAATATGTTGCAAAAGTTAAATCGTCCTCAAGACGCACTCGATTCTTATCAAAAAGCACTTGAAATTGATAAAGATTTCTATGAAGCTCTTATGGGTAAAGGCAATGCACTTAATGTTATGGGTAACCGTCCAGAAGCTCTTCAAGCTTTTAATGAAGCTAGCAAAGTTCGCCCAGATGATTATCAAGTTTGGTATAACCGTGGAATTATACTATCACAATACTTGCAAAACCATGAAGAAGCCTTAAAATCATTTGAAAAAGCAATTGAAAGAAGACATGACTTTTATCCTGCTTGGCTGCACAAAGGATTAGCACTGTTAGATTTAAAACGCTACAATGAGGCATTGACTGCATTAGAAAGAGCAAAAGAACTTAATCCAAAAGACCCATTTCTTTGGGCTAACCGAGGGTTTGCTTTAGATAATTTGGCAAGAAAAACAGAAGCACGCGATTCATACAATAAAGCCATTGAACTAGGATTTCCCCCCGAACAATTACGCGAGGAGTTAGGACAAACTAATGTAGAATCTCGCCGTTAGGGGAGATGGGGAGACCTCCTGCGGAGGAATTCACGCATTCGCTCATTCAAAATTCAAAAAAAGAATTATTAATGAGCGAATTTTGTTAGCGTAGCGGGACGTAGACAGCGTCCTTTGAGTGCGCCCCCTATGTCGTTAGGCATAGGGGGCCGGAGCTAACGCCTATAAGGGAAGCGCGAGTAATGGGGAGAATGTTACGGATAAAGACCGCGATCGCTTAGCGCTTGAGCCACACGACCAACACCCAACGTGTAAGCTGCTAACCTCAGAGGAATTTGCCGTATCTTAGATTGTTGCATAACTTGACGGTATGCTTGCACCATCAAGTTTTCTAATTCCTTATTGACGCGTTCTTCATCCCAAAATACATAGGAAAGACCTTGTACCCACTCCAGATAACTCACGACAACACCGCCAGCATTTGCCAAGATATCTGGTAACACCGTCACACCTTTTGACTCAAGTACTTGATTTGCAACGAGAGTCACTGGACCATTAGCTGCTTCTGCAACTATTTTGGCTTGTATCTGATTCACATTATCTTCAGTTATCTGGTTCTCCAAAGCTGCGGGAATTAAAACATCGCACGGTAAAGTTAGTAAGTCTGCGTTGCTTATTGGTGTTGTGTGCTCGAACCCAACAACACCTTTGCGGTTCTCTGCAACATAAGCTTTTAACGCTGGAATATCTAAACCATCTTCACAAAAGATTCCTCCAGAACCAGTCGAAACAGCTATCACTTTTGCTCCAGCTTCATGTAGTAATAAAGCTGCTGCACTCCCAACATTACCAAAACCTTGGATAGCTATTCTAGCTCCTGCTAATGATTGACCTTTGTCTGCTAGCGCCTCGCGGATAATAAACATCACACCGCGCCCAGTCGCCATTTCCCGTCCTCGTGAACCACCAATGGAAATCGGTTTACCTGTTACAACCCCAGGTACAGCATGACCGACATTCACTGAATAAGTATCCATCATCCATGCCATTTCACGAGCGGAAGTTCCCATATCTGGTGCTGGGATGTCTACTGCAGGACCAATATCTTTAATCAATTCGCTAGTATAACGACGAGTGATCCGTTCTAGTTCACCAACGCTGTAGAATTTTGGATCTATAGCAATACCTCCCTTAGCACCACCGTAGGGAATTCCCAACAGAGCACATTTCCAAGTCATAAGCATTGCTAAAGCTGAAACTTCTCGCAGTGTCACCGCTGGGTGGTAACGAGTACCACCTTTATAAGGACCTAAAATATCGCAGTGCTGTACCCGATGTCCAGCCAGAACTTGCACTTGTGAGTTATCCCGTTTTACAGGAATGGAAACCGTAACGACTTTACGCGGATGACTGAGAACTTCTAATATACTTTGGTCTAGCTTTAGTTCTTTTGCTGCTTCTTCTAAGTAGCTACAAGCTTGGTCATAAGGGCAAATATAAGCTGGAGACTCTTTCTCCAACTGAGATAGAGATGATGAAAGCATAAAATTTTCTCCTCTTAGGATAATCAAAGAAGACTGTAAATTGCTTGGAATTTTTCTGATTTACAGTATTTTAACGGTCTGATGATTTCCGCGCCGTTGTAGTACTAGCCTAGCCTTATTTTGTCAAAAAAATAGGATTTTGTATATTTCGTTACAGAAAAATAACGGAAAAAGCTTATTATTGTACCGCCATTCCGCAAAATTTCCGCAAACAATGCGGTGGGCGAGGTTACCGGGCAAATAGACCTCTAACTTTTTACTTGTTCAGTGATGTTCTCAACTATTAATAATCTGCTCTACCGACACAGAAACATCTGGGAACGCAAGCGGTTGAATTGTTCCCGCAGTCAGTGTGAGTTTTGTCGCATACTCTCCGTCTAAAGGTTCTCGAAACACCACCAAGTGTAGCTTTTTGAGGTTGACAACCCAATATTCTGGGATACCGACTTCTGCATAGATTTTGCTTTTTGTCTCTAAATCTTTCTCTAAACTAGAGTTAGCATACTCAATTAACCAGAAGATATTTTCTGGATATGGGTGATGCTCTCGATACTCGCGCCCTAAGCGTTGAACAATGGCAATATCTGGTTCAGGTTCCGAGTCGTTGGGTAGGGTAATTGGTTTGGCTTGACGTAATGTGGCACGGTTGCCTAACAACTGGGTTAGATATTCACCCGCTTCATGACTAGAATAAGCATGAGGTTTCCCTTCCGGCGACATTTCTACAATTTCTCCTTTGAGTAGTTCAACTTTGCGATCGCTCAAAATCCCAGCAGCAATCATGCGGTGATACTCGTCAATCGTCCACTTGGCAATCATAATGGTCATGGCGAGTGACTCCTCCTAATGATGTGTTTTTATATTTTTATCCTAAAAGTGTTATCGGATAAAAGTAATATGACGGTTCGGTTAAAGGTAGTTTGCATGCGTAAAAACCCGGTTTCTTTTAGAAACCGGGTTTGCGGTCCGGGGACGCATGAATCCATAAAAAACGGAGTCAGCCTTATTAGAACGAGTACTCGTGGGTGCCGACAGTGAAACTAGACAAAGGAGCCAGTCTCGTGCGCGGGTTAAGCGCGTTGAGAGACCTGGCGTGCTGACTCCGTTTTTTACCGAATTTTTCCACGGCAGATGTAGTAAAAACTTGTTAGAGTGTCTATTCCCAATGGCACACCCGATAGTCTGAAATGACCAGGACTTATACATTTTTCCGCTTATGCTCTTGCAGAGGCAGGGCAATCCCACCTCCACATGTAGCGGATATTAGGAACAGGACTTACGCAAAGAAACCCGGTTTCTACCAAAAATCGTCTGTTTTGCAACCAAATACGAACAAAGAAACCGGGTTTGGTGACAGATTCTGCGTAAGTCCTAAGGAACTAGATGCGTAAGTCCTAGCTACTTAAGCACCTATGAATGAACAAGCTCTGATGACAAAAGTTCTTCAGCTTTATGCTGAACGCGACCTAACCCTAGCCGTGGTTGCGTTACAACATAAAAACCGTCAATAGCGGCTTCAACTGACAAATCTTTTGAAAACGAGAACGTTCCCTCCATTGCCTGCATGATCTGAGGATCAAGCGCTTCTGGGTCGTAGTTTTCCCTAACATCGTCCATAGACAAATTTTTCGCAACTCGTTGCGATATCTTTTCCGTGACCTGATTATCAATGCCGTCTTGAACTTCTGTCAGATCCTCCATGCCCGAGACTATATTCACGAACGCAGCGTTAGCAGCATCGGCTTTATAATCGTTATGAGTTAGATCTTGGGCTTCCTGGTAGTACGCTTTTTGACCACGTTTTTGGTCATAGAGGAATGATACCATCATTAAGAAGCGCAGATAAGCTTGTCGGTAGCTCTTCTCGTAAAAAGATAGTGCTTGATCCTCTGTGACCTCGTTACGTAGCACACTTGCTATACTTGCCGATGCCAACATTGCACTAAAGTTGGCAAGGTGTACTCCAGTCGAGAGCAGGGGATCTAGAAAACAGGCAGCATCTCCTACTAGGAAGTAGCCAGGTCCACAGAAGCTTTCGGCAGTGTAAGAGTAGTCTTGCTCAGCCTCCACTGAGGATACCAATTCAGCTTGGGTAAGAAGCTCCGCCACCAATGGACACTCAGCAATGGCGTTCAGGTAAAATTCTTTCAAGTTCGCAGAGCGTTGCGCCTTATAAGCTTCTCTATGAAGCACTACACCCACACTCAGCGTGCCATCATGTAGTGGGATTGCCCATAACCAGCCCTCTGGGATAGAGCCGACACCAATGGCACCCTCTGGACCCTTCGTCAGTTTGCTTGCACCCTTCCAGTATCCCCAAACAGCTACGTTTTGGAAAATGTTATTCTGCCGACGGTTTTTGAGGTAGCGTGTCGCCATCAGACCTGCACGACCTGATGCATCAATTACGAAGTCAAAAGACAACTCTCCAGAACTATTGCCTCCAGAAGTTTGTGACCAGATAGCACTCTGTGGTCGAGTTCCATTAAAGGAAAGCTCACGCACCTCGATTCCCTCGAAGACTTTCACTCCTTGGCTGCTAGCGTGGTCCAAAAGGAGTTTATCAAAATCAGCGCGACGAACTTGATAGCTATGCTTTTGCTTGCCATTGAGTTGTGCAAACTGGAAACTCCACGTCTCAGATCCCCACTCCAGGTACGCTCCGTCCTTGCGCTGGAAACCATAGGCATCCACCTTCTCTTTTGCACCTATGAGTTCTAAGACCTCCATAGACGAGGGCAAGAGAGATTCACCAATGTGGTAGCGTGGTCCTACAGCTTTCTCTACCAGAGTCACATCGAAACCTTCACGAGCTAGAAGAGTTGCAGCAGTAGATCCAGCCGGACCACCACCAATAACAAGCACTTGTGTAGATTTGGGTAGAGTAGACATTGATAGTTTCTCCATTAAATTGTGTTTGCTTTGAGGAAAAGAAATCAAGAAAAGCAAAACTCTCTTAAAATTGCTAGTCTTTGGGGAAAATTTCTGATTCGTTGAGCCTAAAAATTCTTCCTAGACAGGTGGGCTACGAGAGTCTAATGAAACAGCCTTGAGCATATTTGCAAAGTTTATCCCAGATGTAGTGTTAGCTTAGTGAATAGTGCAAGCCCTAGTTTTTGAACCACATTACTCGACCTTATCAACCCAACTTTGATAAAAACTTCTGTACTTCAAGATTAACCAGTCGTCCTTGACATGAGCCTTGCCCGCACTTGGCTTGATGGTATTCCAAATTGCTACATCCTCAGCTATACCAGCTTTATATCGCCAATAAATAAGAGCATCATAAAATCTATCTAGTAAAAAGTTGCCAGTTTTCTTATGCATTACCAATGACAACAGATTTGTCTTGTCTTCAGCCACTGGAGTGTAGCAAACCAGCTCCTGAGACATCACCTTGTCATCTAGAATATTTGTGAGTATAAATCCATTTGGCCAAACATCTACACGTGCTGTCGAGAATTCAGCACGAAGCCCTAAAGCTCGACTGAATGCATCTATTATCGCCTTTCTCCTGTAAAGCGGAAATTTACAAATATATCCAAACCAAGCATCTTTTTGAATAGGTGGTTCGCTCTGTTCTACTGAGTGCTGCTCGTGAAGCAAAGTGATTTGAAGAGGAGCAGAAAACTGCATTTTATGTAGTCTGCTTAAATGGCAATAATCAAAGGTGTTTTCCATCGCTTCCTGCAGCTGCGTATTGACTTTTGTTACTATACGCACAGGCATATAGTTATCCCTCTCATCCTCAGCTGATGGAAACTCAGGTAAAGGGAACAGGGGAGTTTGAGTACCATACCACACCCAGATATAACCATATCTTTCGACGGTGATATAAGTAGCCTGGCGAGCCAATGGGGGAATGTGCTCTACATCAGGTATGTAAACACATTTCCCAGAGGAGTCATAGCGCCAGTGATGAAAAGGACATTGAATACAACCATCTACTACCTTACCAATCGCCAGACTTGCACCCTTGTGCGAGCAGTAAGGGTCCATAATCACTGGATGATTATCTTGATCTCGCCAAGCGACCAAGGACTGACCAAATAACTCTATTGCCATTGGCTTTTTACCCAAGTCCTTAGAGTGCATAGCGATATACCAACTAGCAGGAAAATTCATCGCTCCTTTTTCAACTTCCGTTTTCAGTTGAGTTGACTTTAGCTGTTGAACTTTCTCAGTTATGCTGCTCATTTATTTCTCCTTGAATACTTTTATATTTTCAGTTCAATTCACATTGTTGACCTGGTTCATTTACCCTGCTTAAGGCAGAGAGAACACCCTTAGCTACTGTTGTGTTTCCTAAGCAGTTAAAAAATTTCTCTCGTTGATAAACATCATTTTTCACGTAGTATCTACAGGTACAAATTGTATGCTGTAGTATTTTAGTTGAAGCTCTATACTGAAGTTTGTCTATCTTAAGTAAGTAGCTGTTGATGAATATACACGCATTCATAGTGAGTTTGACAGTTTGACGTTTGACAGTGCTAACTTACTGATAGTGCAAGACCCAGTTTGTAAACTGCATTACTCAACTTTATCAACCCAATTTTGATAGAATTTTCTGAACTTCAAGATCAACCAGTCGTTCTTAACATGAACCTTGCCCGCACTCGGCTTGATGGTATTCCAAATTGGTAGATCCTCAGCTATAGTAGCTTGGATTCGCCAATGAATAAGAGAAATATAAGGTCTATCTAGCAAGAAATTGCCAGGTTTCTTATACAATACCAATCTCATCAGGTTTATCTTGTTTTCCGCCACCGGAGTCGCAGAAGCCAGCTCCTTATATATCACTTTGTCGTCTGTACCATTTGTAAATATAAATCCATTTGGCCATAAATCCACTCGTACTGTCGAGAACTCAGCACTAAACCCTAAAGCTCGACTGAATGCACCTATTATCCCCTTTCTCCTGTAAAGCGGTAGCTTACAAACATATCCAAACCAAGCATCTTTTTGAATAGGTGGTTCGCTCTGTTCTACTGAGTGCTGCTCGTGAAGTAGAGTGAATTGAAGAGGACCAGAAAACTGCATCTTATGTACTGTGGTTAAATGACAATAATCAAAAGCGTTTTCTATAGCTTCCTGCAGCGGCGTGTTGACTTTTGTGACTTCACGTACAGGCATATAGTTATCTCTCTCATCCTCAGCTGATGGAAACTCAGGCAAAGAGAATAGGGGAGTTTGAGTACCATACCATACCCAGATACAACCATATCTTTCGGCGGTGACATAAGTAGTCTGACGAGCCATTGGAGGAATGTTCTCTACATCAGGTATGTAAACACATTTCCCAGAGGAGTCATAGCGCCAGTGATGAAAAGGACATTGAATACAACCATCTACTACCTTACCAATTGCTAGACTAGCACCCTTGTGCGAGCAGTAAGGGTCCATAATCACTGGATGATTATTTTGATCTCGCCAAGCTACTAAGGACTGACCAAATAACTCTATTGCTATTGGCTTTTTCCCCAAGTCCTTGGAGTGCATGGCGATATACCAACTAGCAGGAAAATTCATCGCTCGTTTGTTAACTTGCGTTTTCGATTGAGTTGACTTTGGCTGTTGAACTTTCTCAGATATGGTAGTCATTGAATCCTCCTTGAATACTTCAATGCTATGTGCAGCTTCTTTTAACTTTATAAGAAATGACCCAAACTACAAGATGAAACTTGCAACTGAATTTACGCAAATTTTCAGATAGTCACGTTGCGAGGACTTCATGTCCACTGCTGTCTGATTGCCGTAGTAAGTGAGCCTGGTCTATGGCAAATTGTTCAAAGGAAATTGGTTTTTTACCTGTCACTTTTTCAACATCTGGTGTGACAATGTCGTGAGCCCCAATTTTCCACTTTCCCATGATGTCAATCATCCCTTGTATCAACAGCTCACGCGTACCAAAATTCCTCAACATTTGAGCAAAAGACTCTTCAGAAACGTCCATGAATTTTATTTCTCTGGCTGCAGCCTTGGAAAGAATAGTGGTTAACTCACTCGTAGTTAGTGCTTCTGGACCAGTCAGATTGTAGATTTTGTTTTCATGACCCGTCTGGGTGAGAACTGTTGCAGCCACAGCAGCAATGTCCCTAGCGTCTATCCATCCAGTTCTTCCTTCTCCAACTGGTAGACGGACGACACCTTGCTGAACCTGTGGGCCAAAAAATACGGGAGAAATGAAGTTTTGATGAAACCAGCTACAGCGCAGGATGGTATGCGTTATGCCAGAGTCAACCACTATTCCTTCAACTTGGAGATAGAATTCTCGATCCGTGGGCGTAATTGGCTCTCGGTCAATTCCAAGCCCACTAATAAGAACAATGTACTGGATTCCCGCTTTCTTTGCCGCCTCCACCATTATGGGTGCTATCTCAGACCGAACTCGATTTGGATCGCTAGGAGGTACGAGATAGAGCTTGGTAGCGCCTGCAAAAGCGGACACTACTGTTTCTGGTTGTGCATAATCCATCTGCACGACTTCGACATTCTCAGGTAGTTCTCTAGCCTTTTCTAGAGAGTGGACTGCAGCGCGTACCTTTACATCCTTGACTTGAGAAAGTAGTTTAACTACGTGTTTACCAGTGTTTCCAGTTGCTCCGCTAACAACAATTATGGGTTGAGAAGACATATCTTTTGTTTGTTGTGTCATGACAATGCCTTTGGGAAACGCTTACTTCTGTTTTTGCCACAGTAGAAAACTGGCACCAAAATTACCTAATCCTTGTGCTGACTGTTGATGGTTGATAGTCAACAGTCAATGGTGAACAGTAAACAACTTTGCAAGAATAAATTACACACCTAGTTAACTCGAAAGTGCCATCTAGCGAAGAGATAAAACCTTATCCTCTTGCAAATTAAGGCTCACTGAGGGAGCAGGAGCAGGACCTAGTGCAACATCACCCCAGCGCATCAAAGTTGCTCCAGCGTTAGATACAGAACCAATGTTGTAAACCAGAACCAAGTCATTTTCACGAATCTTGCTTGATTCTGCACCATGATACAGATTGGCGAGTGGGAGCATCGGTCCAATGTTGGCATAACGTTTGTGGAGATCGATTGTACGCTCAGGATTGATACCCAGTGCGCGGATACAGAGGCTAGCATACCAAGCAGTAGGTGTATTGAAGGCAAAAAAGTTAATCTCATCGAGGGTCAGGCCAGCAGCTTCCAGAGCACCCATGCAGCATTGCCGGAGGAGCGGGGCAGCAGTATCGCTGAGTATCTTATTCGTACCTTTAGCTGCCCGGATATACATCCGTGGGTTACCCTGAGCATCCGTCGTCAGTTCATTAAAGAAGGTTCCACAGGTAGAGGCAGTGTTAATAATTTTTGTACCGAGGACGCCCTGGTTTGGTTTGAGCGAACTAACCACAAAGGCTCCCGCTCCATCACCTAAGAAAAATGAGAGAGTATCGTTTTCGTCAGTAAAAGGAGAGTAGTTAGTACAGATAATCACTAGCACATTGCGGTACTCTCCGGCACGCACCAGCGCAGAAGCAGTCTGGAGTGCAGCTACAGCACTTGAGCAGGTGGAATCAAGATTCCACGCAGCACCCTGAAATCCGAGTTCTCTAGCAACAAAGGCAGCATTGCCAGGTACGATTTGCTCAGGAAAGATTGTGGCAACGAGCATCAAATCGATTTCGTTGACAGAGAGATTTGCTGCCTCAAGGGCGTCCTTAGCAGCACGACAAGATAGTGTTAACGATGTTTCACCAGGACCAAGCACTCGTCGCTCGACGCTACCGCGAAAGGGATCGTGAAGATAGGATGCCATCTCAAGTTCAAACTCATTCCTAAGAGTGGAATCCGCTGGTGAAAACACCTTGGATAATGTTTTTTGCTCGACCTGAGCAATTAACTCAGGGTAATTCTCTCTGTAATAGTCATTGGTGCGGATGACGCTAGGAAAGCTAACTGCAAGTGAGCGAATACCTACTGGTTGCAAGATCATGACATCTCTCCATTTAATTCTCTAGTTCTTGTGTTCTTTGGGAAATCAAACCCTGAATGCGACCGCCAATAGGTGCTGGTCTGGTCGGGTCAATAATGACGTCAACCACGAACGGGTCTGTTGAGGCAAGTGCCATCTCCAACGCTGCTTCTAAGTCGGACTCGCTCTCCACGCGGATGCCATTCGCTCCCATACTAGTAGCAAGTTTAACAAAATGAGTAGGCGGAATTTCTGTATCTACGCCTATCAGTCCCTGTGCCGTATTGCCCTGGTCGCACATATTGTAACGTGCGTCGTTGAGTACGATCCAAACAGCGGGAATCTGGAATTTCACAGCCGTGCTGACTTCGTTGTTCATCAGCATGGCTCCATCCCCGACAATGGCGACAGCCTTACCATTGTGCCCCAAGGCACCACCCACAACGCCCGTAACAAAATGACCCATAGATGCAAAAAAAGTGCTGATCCGAAAACGCTCTGGTTGAGTAAATTTTAGGAGGTGAATTGCCCAAGCAAATGAGTTCCCTCCCTCAGCCATGACTAAGGCATCGCTACCCTCAACAATCACCTGTTGAATTGCATTCATCAGTACTTCAGGTCGCACTAGTCCCTCTGGACGGGGATTGATGGTCTCGCGGTATGGACGAGGCAGCGACAACACATCTGATCTCTGACGACGTTCTGGCATATCCTCCAGCAACGCCTTGACAAACATTCCCACGTCGGAATGGATAGCGAACGTCTCGGCAGATGGATAGGCGGTTCCTGGCACTTCTGGATCGATATCAACATGGATGAACCCACGCGCAGGAACCATCTCAGGACGCCAAAACGAAGTGAATTCTCCCAGACGCGTTCCCAGCACTAGCACGCGCCGAGGACATTGCGCCCACATATAGGTCAGGACGGAAGGATGTCCGGCAAAGCCTGTGACACCTATAAACTGAGGATGATCTTCCGGAAAAATGCCTTTGCTACGCGGGGAACACATTACTGCCGCCCCTGTTTTTTCAGCAAGCTGGCGGATCTCCTGGGCAGCAGACCTAGCACCGAAGCCGACCCAGATCGCAAATGGCCCTTCATTGAGCAGCTGTACACATTTGGCGATCGCGTCCTTACTGACAGTTGCAATAGTTCGAGAGAAAGCCACTTGTGGTACCGATATCTTGCTTGGGATACCCTGAACACCTGTCGGGATACTAATGTGGGCTACGAAGCCCCCAGGTTGTCCTAGACCCAGAGCAAGCCTGCGAGCAATCTCGGGCAGTTCGGCGTCACTCTCTAAGATAGTAGCGTAATGGAACAGCGAACCTGAAGTAAAAATACCTGAAATAGGCATTGTGTAGCTGCTAGTTTCTTGCAACGCCCACCGTCCTCGTTGCGCTACCGGAGTATAACCCGACAGCAAAATCACCTTCGCTCCCTCCGAGCGTGCTGCAAATAGACCAGTCAGCGCATTGGTGAGACCAGGACCAGTCGTGGTGAACACGACTACGGGGCGACCACTTGCAAGATAAGACTCGGTGGCTGCAAAAGCTGCTCCTGCTTCATGACGGAAGTGAAACACTTGGATTGGACTACGCTCAAGCATTGTCCACAGCGTTGCAATCCCGCCTCCCGAAACGCCAAATGCATGAGTCACTCCCATATCTTGCAGCATCTTAATCACAGCCTCGGCGATTGAAAGAGGTGCAGATTGCTGGCTGCTGGAACTCGGCAAACTGTCTGAGTGGGCGTTTCGCTGATCCTCTACTAGAGGTGAGCGATGTACAGGTGACTTTGATGGCGAAGAATTAGGAGATTCAGATGACGCGAGTTCGAGATAAGTCTCTCGTTCCAACTGTTCTGCCGTACTCCCATTTTGAGTATAGATTTTAGCGCTCATAATCCACCTATTAAATGCATGAATCTTGACAATCACCCACAATTGTGTATGCGATGTTCTGCTGGCAACTGTAGCTAGCTGTGCAAATCATCCTGAGGAGAGGCTCCCTACTTGAGTCGTAGGGCAGATAAATCCTCTTCCACGGAACCAACTTAGTCAAGGTTTACGACCAGTGACAATACTGCAGTAGCCAAAGTTAGACTTGACTTCAACGTCGGTGAAACCAGCTTCCATCAGCATCACTGACAATTCATCACCTGAATATTGCTGACCTTCCGTCCACAAAAGCATACCAACGTCAGTGGCAGCAGCCATAAACGGACCAGTTTTGAGGTCATTGTAAAGCACCTCGTGGATGATGATGCGACCTCCAGATTCCAAGCTCTCGAAGCTTTTCCGGGTAAGAAAACGGCACTTTTCTGGTGACCAATCGTGATATATATTGCCATAAAAGTGAAGATCAGCTTCTGGAAAGGGATCGTTCCACATATCGCTGGTGTGGGTCTTTATACGATTCTGCAAGCCATAGCGAGTCACAAACTCTTGTGCTACCTCACATACCAGAGGTAGGTCAAGGATATTGGCTTGCAAGTTTGACCATCTTAACGTCGCACCGATGGCATGAGCACCTGAACCTCCACCAATATCGAGCAGCAGTTTGTGTCCTGACAGATCAATGACGTCTGGCCAAACCAATGCAGATACCATACTGGCACTATGCATACTGTAGGTGAAGGTGCGTGCAAGGTCTGCTTGCTCTTGATGTGACTTGAATAATTCGCCGTGACCGTAAATTTGGGGTGAATTGCTAAGAATTGTCTTTTGTAGGTTCTCAAACGAGAACATATGATCTTGAGCAATGAACATATTTAAAACATGGCCGAAATACGCTGGGCTGCTTTCGAGAAGATAGTCTTCTGCAAGCGAGGTGAGTGAATAAAAGCCATCTTTTAATTGCACCAGTTCAATAGATGCAAGTACCGCCAAAAGGGTTTCCGCCGGACGTTGCTCAATTGAAATCGCATGACAAATTTCTGCAAGGGTGCGCGGTTGTGAAGCAAGAAAAGGGAAAAGCTTGAGGTTATGAGTAACGAGGAGGACTTTTTTTGGGATATCGCCGTAGATAATGTTCCACAGCAGCTGTACATTTGTTTTTGGTTTCTCAATGGTAAAAGACGCAGTTTGACTCATATCAACCTCCTGAAGTTTGTGAGTGAGATGGGAAAAAGTAAAACCACTTAGCGAGGGGTCATCTCGGTTGAGCGAAAACTTTGCTTAGCCTCTTCACGTAGGAGCTTCTTAAGAACTTTGCCAGTTCGGTTCTTTGGAAGCGAATCGATAAACTCCACACTATGTGGAATTTTATAAGCTGCTATCCTCTGAGCACAGAAAGCAATGATTTGTTCTTGTGCAAGTGCTTCACCAGGTTTGAGGAGGATGTTAGCTTTAACTATCTCACCTTTTACTGGATGGGGAACACCGTAGACAGCACATTCAGCAACTGCTGGATGTTGATAAATGACATTTTCTACTTCAGTTGGATACACCTTAAAGCCAGAGACATTAATCATGTCTTTTAGCCGGTCAATAATATAGAAGTAGCCATCTTCGTCCATCCGTCCAATGTCCCCAGTATGAAACCAACCATTTTTGATAACTTGAGCAGTTTCATTAGGGCGATTCCAATATCCAAGCATGACGTTCGGACCGCGAACAACTATCTCGCCAATTTCTCCTGGTTGTACTGACTCACCATCAAGATTGACAATCTTCATTTCCACATTTTCAATTGGACTACCAATTGAACCGAGCTTATATTTCAAGTCGTGGTTATAGCTGGAAAACGGAGAAGTTTCAGTCAGACCGTATCCTTCATAGATAATCATGCCATGCTTTGACTGCCATCTTTGAATCACTTCCACTGGCATGGGTGCTGCAGCGCTAAAATAATAACGTACTGAACTCAAGTCATAGTCTGATGTGTTTGTATTCAGTAGTTTAATGAAAACAGTCGGCACACCAAAGAACATCGTGACGCCATGAGTGGCTATGGTTTTGAGTACTTGCTCCGGCTCAAAACGGCGTTGCAGGATGATGGTTGCACAAGCGTTTAGTCCAGCGTTGAGAATCGCGTTTTGACCAAAGCAATGAAATAGGGGCAGGTAAAGCAGGAATCGGTCCTCAGGCTGCATCCTACAACAGCGGTTCTTGGAGTAGATGTTTGAAATCACATTACCGTGGGATAGCGTAGCACCCTTTGGAAACCCTGTTGTACCTGAGGTGTAGACAATGGCGGCGGGTTCGTCGCGCTCCATTTCAATGGCAAGCGCGTTAGGTGAAGCACTAGACATGAGCTGCTCTAGACTAATTCCCTTTCTGGCTTCACCTTCTGCAATCAAAATGTGTTTGAGTTCAGGTAATTCTGAATCAGGCACATTTTCACTCAGGGAATCTGTTGTAATTAGTGCTTTGGCAGAGCAATCATCAAGAATGAATTTGACTTCATTCTTTTTTAGCATAACATTTAATGAGACTGCTATAGCACCAATTTTTAAAATGCCAAGATAAGAAATGACAAATTCCGGAATATTTGGCAAAAACAATGCCACTCGCTGTCCGCGTTCAATACCTAATCCGCGTAAAGTATTGGCAACGCGATTAGCCATCTCATCAAGTTGTTTGTAAGTAAAAGATTTTCCCTCAAAAATCAGAGCTGTTTTATTGGGAAAATATCGACGACCGCGCTCTACATTGTGTGCAATATTCATAATTTTTGAAGAGTTACTTCAAGCTGGATAAAATATCGTTAACAGCTTGCACAATTTGACCGCCAGCACTAATATCAGCCGCGATAAGTGCAATATGTTGGTCTAAAGGTTGCTCGTAATCGTTCCAGATATACGGTCGGTTTGTATTCGGTGGCTGTCCTACTACTTCGCGCACGGCGGTGTACAACTTTGCGGTTGCAGGCGATAGACACGCACGTGCGTCGTAATGACCAGCCATCACATACGTGCGTAGGTCAACAGCTTGGACTCCAAACATTAGGGCGATCGCCATATATTGTTGAAAAATTTCTACGCTTGCCCGCGCTAAATTTGCGGAAGCAAAACCTTGAGAGTTGATATTTTGGTTAAACTGTTCGGCATGGGTAGGAAATCTGTCAGCTATGGAATTTCCATAGAAGGTTAACAGAGGCATAATCGAGTTTCCGGTTATTTGCAACCCCTTCAACCCCATATTGACACTACGCTGTTGGTTACCAACTAAAGACGGTGACAGTCCGTTGTTAAATTCTGGTGCTACTAAATAAGCTATTTGTACATCAAGGTGTTTAGCCAACAACCCAATGTAGTAGCGAAGTTGATCCATTCCTACACCAATGTACTGTCCTAGAAAATTGCCGCCATGATAGCTTGCTTGATTCTCCACGTCGATAAGTGGGTTGTCGGTAACAGAATTAATTTCTATTTCAATTTGTCTGGCAATCTGCTCAATCCCATCTAAGATAGGTCCCATATACTGTGGCAAGCAACGCAATGAATAACGATCCTGAATTGGATGTTCACCGCGATAATCATGAGAACCATCTAACTCTTCACGTACTAAGCGTGAACCTGCAAGCAGCTTGAGCATTTGGGCTGCCGCCTTTTTTTGCCCTGAATGTGGTTTGAGCTTATGGATAAACGGGTGGAATGATTGATTGGTGCCATTTAAACCTTGGATAGCTAAAGCGTGTGCTCCCATCGACAGTGCGAATAGAATTTTGGTGTCATGTACGCAGTTCGCAGCAATGGCAGTCATAACTGAGGTGCCATTCATCATCGCCAACCCTTCTTTTGGAAGTAGTTGTAGTTTATCTAAACCCAGTTTGGAGAGCGCTGTTGGTGCGTCCATTTCTTCGCCGTTAAAGTCAACGGTATAACTTGGAGCTAGACCAATCAACGCCCCAGTGATGTAGGCTAAAGGCGTCAAATCGCCACTGGCACCAATCGAGCCAAATTCATACACACAAGGTGTGACACCAGCATTCAAAAACGTCTTCATGCGCTCAATGAGTTCAAAGCGAATCCCGGATGCACCAATAATGTGAGAGTTGGCTCGCAAGAGCATGGCAGCGCGGACATCAGTAAGGGGTAATCTTTTTCCTGCCCCTACCTTGTGATACCATATCAAGTTGTTTTGCAGCACAGCGGCACATTCACGGGCGATCGCAACATTGGCCATACCGCCAAAACCAGTTGTCACTCCGTAAATAGGCGTTCCCGATTCGACAGCATTCTGAATGTAGTCACAGGACGCCTGTACACCCTGCAACACATCATAGTTATCGGTTATGCATACTTGTGCGCCATAACGTGCCACACTAACGACTTCGTCTATTGTCAGGTTGTGGTTGCCCACAACTACGATTTTGTCTGAATTTTCAAATAAGGGTGATGAAAAACGAGAAGTCGTGTTCAAGACTTGAGATACTGTATTCATTGGAGGTTTGTTTCTCCTTAATGGCATTTATTTATTGCAGAGATAATTGACTTGTTTACTTGAGAGCAGTGGAGGAAACTTGTAGAGCAAACTTTGACATTGCCGTAGAAATTGCACCTTGAGTCCAACGACCAAAGAATTTGCCCAAGGGAGCCATTTCTTGCATGAGTTGCTCAAATGCTTCCAGTGTGAGAGATTGAGGTCCATCTGAAAGCGCTTTCGCTGGGTTGGGGTGAACCTCAATCATTAAAGAATCTGCACCAGCTGCGATCGCCGCCATTGTCATTGTTGGTACAAACTCTGATTTGCCAGTGGCATGACTTGGGTCAATCATAACAGGCAAGTGAGTCAGTGTACGCAATACTGGAATTGTAGATATATCTAGGGTATTGCGGGTGTACTGCTTGTCAAAAGTGCGAATTCCCCGTTCGCATAGAATAACATTTGGATTACCTGCTGCCAGTATATACTCGGCTGACATCAACCATTCTTCAATCGTCGCTGACAGTCCTCGCTTCAACAACACTGGCTTACCTGCAGCTCCCACCTTCTTCAGTAGGGAGAAATTCTGCATATTGCGGGCACCAACTTGCACTACATCTGCCACATCTGCCACCTTATCCAGGTCTGCTGTATCCATGACTTCAGTAATAATCCCCAAACCAGTGACTTCACGAGCTTTTGCCAACAAGCTAAGGGCACTCTCACCGTGACCTTGGAAAGCGTAAGGAGAAGTCCGGGGTTTATATGCTCCGCCTCGTAGAAATTGTGCTCCTGCTGCTTTAACTGCTAAGGCGGTCTCAACAATCATCTCTTCGTTTTCTACAGAACAAGGTCCTGCAACAACGACTAGAGGATGATTTTGTCCAAAGGTCACAGGTCCATTCGGTGTTGGTACAGCGACATTAGTAGGATTACCATGACGAAACTCTTTTGAAGCCCGCTTAAAAGGCTTTTTCACGCGTAGAACCTGCTCAATGCAGGGGCTTAAGTTTTGGATTTGTTGGGGATCAATTTCCGCTGTATCACCTATCAAACCAATTACGACTTTGTGCGTGCCTTCCGTTTTTTCTGGTGTAACGTTCCAACGGCTGAGTTCTTTGCAAATTCGTTCAATTTCTGTTGTTGAAGCGCTGGATTGCATGACTATGATCATGAGCTAAAATCCTCTTACAAATCTTGTAGATAATAATGATGCTGATGACTAACATATAGTCATCGCTGTTCGCTCATTGCTTGTCTGGTTTGGCGTCACACTAGATTAGTGCTTAGTGCTGAGAATTTTTACGATTGACAAGGTTTGCAACAAAAGCACTGATCGTCTGAGTGCAGTACATTAATAAGCAAAAAACATGAATAAGCAAAAGACCACTGATAATTCTGTACTTCATTCACACGAGAAGCGCTATAGCAATCACAAAAAAGTTTCCTGATGACATTTAAAGAATTAGCTTGCTGTCTATTATATTGGGAGGAGCTTTGAGGAAATATTAGGGTGTCTGTATTTTTTTTTGATCTTTTTTCACTTTCGGCTGTAAAACAGGCTCTCTACAATCAACTCAGGTGTTCTGCAAAAATTTCCAAGCTTAAATCTTGACAGAAAGTACAAAATATGAGTTATGTTTTCGGCTTTCAAGCTTGATTTTTCGACGATTTTTAGACGATGCTCCCAAAGGGAGCCAAACCCTTGCGCGTAAGTCCTGCGGAGGCTTGTGCCAACACGTAGCGTGTCCAAAGGGCATTGGGAAAGCCCCGCCGGGGTGCGATCGCGAACGCGAAGGAGAATTATTTTCCCTAATCCGTAAAAAACCCTCATAAAACGCCTCAAGCAGCACCAATAAGTCAGTAGTACACTTAATACAAACAACCTCATACTAACCATGCCCAACAAGTTACATGTCATCTCTAATTCAGTAACAGCATAACTGATACCCTCTCTTTAGAAAATCATACCAGCAGACAAAAATCGCATATCTTCTGAACTAACTTGGCAAAGGGGTAATAAATATTACACTTGAGTCAAGATATCTCGCTCTAGAACAAGTCTATCCTGATCGCTACTATTAGGAAAGCAAAGTTTTTACACTTGTGTTTTCTGTAGAAGTACACAGTTTTGGCTTTATATAGAAGAGGTCAGGAGAAGAGGTCAGGATGTTCACCAAGCATTTTACCAGCATACCCAAACTGCCCAGCCGTCAAAATCCTATTGATAAATTTTCTATGTATATGACTGTGGAGAATCATCAGGGTTACTTAACTATTAAATGGAAAACAGAACCTCATTTGTTAAGCAATATTGAATTATACAAAAGCAGACACAAGAAGTTTGCATCGCTAGTTAGTCAGGATGAGAACGGTAGGGGGCTAGTGCAGTTTTGGATAGATATGGCTTTCAATGACAAACCACCAAAGGAAGATTGGGAGCCAGAAAAACGAGTTCAAAAGGCTTGGGAACACCTGAGCGCTTACTGTGAGGAAAGTTGCTACAGGGCGGCTGTTCAGGTATGGAAAGATGACACATCTAAATCTTGGGAAGAATATATATTTCTTTCTAGATGTCTGCTTTATGAAGCTACCAAGTTTAGACAAATATTAGCTAAATATAACTCAAATGATTCTTCTATCGATACTTATGTGACAGGCGTCTTGATCAAAAATATTAAAGATGAAGCTGCTGTTGCTAAGTTCTCTAAGTGGCGGTTGTTGCATAAAAAGAGTGATAAAGAACTGAAAGAAGCACTTGGTAGAGCTGGAAGGTATGAACCGGAAATTTCTAGGTTTCTCTTAGCTCGGAAGTGTTTTAAACAAGTTTATCAGATGAACAAAATTCAAAACCCTGCTAAAATTACAGGACAAAAGTGGCAAGAACCTGATAATGTAGATTTTGCAGAAGCAGCTAATTACTACAATGGACAAATTTTACTTCCTTGTACATCTCATGAAGTGGCTGTAGGTGGCAACATCACAGGCGAACAACTTCAAACAAGTATGGAAGTTTGCATTGTTGCATTACAAAATTACCCCAAATCAATCACACCACACTTTTCTCTTGAAGCACTCGTAGAAACTGGTCGTCAAGTTGCATCTCATGAGTCTCTAGAAATTTTAGAACACAATTTTCTGACTTCTTCAGAGGTAGAAGATTCTATCGGAGAGAAAGGAAGTATAGTAAAGCGAACTGAGCCAGCTTTGCTTCTTCAGTTGTTTTCTTTGAAAGTCGAGCAAAAGGAAATTCTACTCCTTTATTATGGGCTTGGGCTAAATCAAAAACAGATAGCAGACAGATTTAAAGTCACTCAGGGTGCAATTGCTCATCGCATGAAGACGATAGAAATCAAATTGCTGAAAACTTTATATGGGTTAAGCCAACCTCCTGAGTGGGTTTCTCAATATGTTGCAGTATGGTTAGATCGTAATTACGAAACTCCTGTCTACACAGATTTGATTCATGTTGCTTTGGTTGAGGCTGTTAAGAAACTTCAACCACAAGAGCAAGAGGTTTTGCGACTTGTTTATGGACAAAAACTGCAGGAACAAGAAATTGCCAAGCAGCTTGGCATAACCTTACCAGGAAGTATAGACGTATTGCGGAAAACAAAAGCTAAATTAGAGGCTGCTTTAATCAATAGTATCGATACTATGATTAATAATTTTTTACAACTTTGGTTGACGAAGGTGGCTAAATCTGTCGTTAAATCATGTTGTGAAAAGTTGGGTATTTTGCAATATCAACTAGCAGATTTACCAACAATCAATACAGTCTTAGAAGAATCGTTAAAACTTTGGCATTCCGAAAAGTAATGAGGCAAAATGATGAGGGCTAACTAATGTTTCCTTATAATGATTTAGCAATGGCTTTTAGTAATCAGTTGTGGTTAAATATTTCATCAGCAGACAAAAAGACAGCTTGGGAGCAAGCTCAGTGCTATTCTAATACCCTTGCACGCTACAACGCCTATCTCAATTACCTTTCATTGTATATTTTCTTGAACTGGCTGATAGAGTGGGTAGCAGAAGAATCTATCCCTAAACCCTCTATTTTCCCAAGTGAAGATAGCTTACCTAGTATTTGGGAAGTGGTCAATGGTGCAATAATTACACTGGCAGAAAGGCGAATAGTACTAATTCCCAGTGAAACAATGGATTTAGAAGAGTTATCCGTACCTCAAGAGTGGGTAGACATCCCTACGCTTGCGGGTGATTATTACTTAGCAGTGCAAGTCAATCTAGAGGCGAATCAGGATGAGTGTTTTTTGGGAGTGCGCGGATTTACCACTCATCGGCTACTTAAGAATTTTGGCAAATATAACTCAAATGAGCGCACCTATGTATTAGCAGCAGAAAATTTAACAACAAATCTCACCGTTATGTTGATGACACTAGGACTACCTGTACAAGAGGAAATCTCAGAATTACCAAGTTTATCTGAAGCGGAGGCGCAAAAATTGTTGCAACGCTTAGGCGATTCATCTATTTATTTTCCCCGTTTACAAGTTGATGTACCATTTGAGCAATGGGCAGCACTGCTGGATAATGATGAATGGCGCACTCAGTTGTATCATCGACGAATCGGTCGCTTAGCTGTTGCCAAAAACATGGTGTCAATTAATAATTTGAGCAATTGGTTTCACAATATTTTTGATACTGGTTGGCAGTCTCTTAATACAATTATAAATACAGAATTAGGAAATTTAGCTTTTGCTTTCAGACAACATGAAATTGCTGTTGGAAGAGTGTCTGTTCAGGGAGTCAAGTTGATTGATTTGGGAATGCAATTAGGGAATCATTCTGTCGCACTGCTGATTGGTTTGACACAAGACGATGAGCAGAAAGTGGGTATCCGCGTCCAGCTACATCCATGTCATGGAGAAATTTATCTACCACCAAATATTAGACTTGCTTTACTTTCTTCTTCAGGAGCAACTCTCCAAGAATTTCAATCCCGCACTCAAGATAACTTTGTTCAACTGAAACGATTTACTTGCCCGAAAGGAAAAATATTCAAAATCCAAGTGTCTATCGATAATTTCAGTATTACGGAAGATTTTGTGGCTTAACGACTTGCGCGATTAGAAAAATGAGTAAGTTAGTTATTTTAAACTTGGGAAGGGGTACATTGCAGTCAGGTTTTCCTCTGGTTACGGTTGTGCTACAGTCGGATGGAAATTCTCACTGGAGGCAATTTCAGGGTAGTTTACCTGCGGCTCCAAATATTATCGACCTCTACCGTCGTTGGCAATTGTTGTATGATTTAATCTATTCGGCTCGCTCTATAAATATAGGTTTACGTCTCTCTGCGTTAACCGATGAAGATATCAAAATTGATGAAGCTGACGTGACTCACGTTTCTGATGCTGATTTTTCTAACGTATGTGAAGAATTACAAAATCAAATAGATAATTGGTTGGATACCGAGGCATTTCGTAACATCGACTGCCAACTGCGGATGCGATTATCTCATGATGATGAAATCCGAGTCATTATTCAAACTGAGGATAATTTACTCCGAAAACTGCCCTGGCATATTTGGCGTTTTTTTAGGGATTACCGTTTGGCGGAAGTAGCTTTAAGTCCTATAGAATTTCAGCCTGAAAGTCAAACAAAAAGTTCTGCCCTAAAAGTGAGAATTTTGGCAATCTTGGGGGACAGCACGGGAATTGACACTGATGCTGACAAAAAGTTATTGTCAAGCTTATCAGACGACGTAGAGACAGTATTTTTGGTAGAGCCAAAACGTCATGAATTAGACGAACAACTTTGGGATAAGCGGGGATGGGATATTTTGTTTTTTGCTGGACATAGTTCTAGCAGAAATGATGGACAAACAGGTCACATATATATAAATCCTACCGAAAATTTAACAATTCCCCAGTTTAAAAATGCCCTTCAAAAAGCGATAGAACGCGGGTTGCAGTTGGCAATTTTTAACTCTTGTGATGGCTTGGGATTAGCACAGCAGCTGGATGATTTGCATATTCCCCAAATGATTGTCATGCGGGAACCAGTGCCAGATAAAGTGGCACAAGAGTTTTTGAAGCGCTTTCTTAAGGGGTTTGCTGATGGTAAGTCGTTTTATTTAGCAGTGCGGGAAGCGCGAGAACAGTTGCAGGGTTTGGAAAATGAATTTCCTGGTGCAAGCTGGTTACCTGTGATTTGCCAGAATCCCGCAGAATTACCACCAAGATGGATAGATTTGGGAGGTACTCCTCGTTCCCCGTACAAAGGATTATCCGCTTTCCGACAAGAAGATAAGTCGGTGTTTTTTGGGCGGGAAGCTTTTACACAGCGGCTATTAGAGGCGGTGAAAAAAAAGCCACTCGTGGCGGTGATTGGACCAAGCGGTAGGGGTAAGTCTTCGGTAGTGTTTGCTGGACTGATTCCCTATCTGCTTAAGGAATCGGATAACTGGCAAATTGCCCATTTCCGTCCTGGGAAGCGTCCGTTGGATGCCCTAGCTGCGGCACTTTTAACTTTGCAATCAACTCAGGCGGGTGGTGATCATGAGGCTGAACTTCAGATAAACCGAGATCATCGCCCTTTGGGCAGCTCAGAGATGGAGCATCGCCTCTTTCAAATTCACCAACTGGCAACGGAACTGCGCTCAAACAAGAATGCTTTAACTCAATTTATAGTTAGGATATCATCAACCAATCCCAAATCGATTGTGTTGGTGGCTGACCAATTTGAGGAACTCTACACACTCTGCCCAGATTTTGAGGAACGCGAGAGTTTTCTGGATTGTGTGTTGGGGGCGGTGTATAATGCGCCTTGTTTCAAACTGGTGTTAACGCTGCGGTCGGACTTTTATGGCTATGCTCAATCCTACCGCGCTTTTAACGATGCCTTGGAAAATAACTGTTTGAACCTGGGACCGATGAATGAGCAGGAATTAGGGGAAGCGATCGCACATCCTGCATGTTCCTTAGGTGTCACACTAGAGACAGGACTGATAGAGCGGATTCTCAATGATGTTGGTAAAAAAACACATAATCAAGCGGAAAACTCGCAACATAAATCGCCACCAGACAAACTGCCTTTACTGGAATTTGCCCTAAAACAGCTTTGGACAGAAGCAATAAAACACAGAACTCGCCAACTGACGAATCAAGCTTACGATGAAATTGGCGGTATCCAAGAGGCACTAGGGAAATACGCAGAAGAAGTATACGACAAGATAGCTCAAGAGTATCATCCAAAGCAGATACGGCGAGTGTTCACACAACTGGTGCATCCAGGGGAAACAACGGGGACGGAAGATACCCGTCGTCTAGCCACGCGCCAAGAGATAGGAGAAGAAAACTGGGAGTTGGTGACGCGCCTCAACAGTGAGGATATGCGTCTGGTGGTGATTGGTTATGACGAAGCAACCTCTGAAGAAACAGTGGAGGTGGTGCATGAGGCTTTGATTCTGGGTTGGGGACGCTTGAGGGAGTGGATGAAGAGCGATCGCACTTTTCGCACTTGGCAAGAGCGGTTACGCGGAGCAATTCGTCAATGGGAGGTTACCAATAATGATGAGGGAGCTCTGTTGCATGGTATACCTTTAGCGGAAGCTGAGGATTGGTTGCAACAGCGACGCGAGGAGATTAGTCCATCTGAGCGGGTGTTTATTGAGTTGAGTTTGGGGTTACGCGATCGCTTGCGGCGAGAAGAGGAAGAACGTAGACAAAGAGAGCTAGAGCAAGAAAGGAAAGCGCGAAAAGCAGCTCAAACCAGAACTACAGTTGCCATTACTTCTACTATACTTGTGAGTACAGCAGCTATTTTTGCCATTAACCAGTGGAATCAAGTGCAAAAGCAGTACAAAAATGCGGCACTCCAAGCAGAAAGTAAGACTGCTAGTGAAATTTTACAACTTGACGGGTTGATAGAGAACATCAAGGCAGGGAAAAAACTGCGCCAGTTGATAAACTCAGGTGAAGCAGAACCCTATACCCAGATGCAGGTCGTGACGGGGTTGCTAAAAGTCGTTTACGATGTGAGAGAGCAAAACCGCTTTATTGGGCATAGTGCTCCAGTGATTAACGTTAGTTTCAGCCCAGATGGGCAGACCATTGCTTCTGCAGGTTTTGACCACACCGTGAAACTCTGGAGGCGAGATGGCAGCTTGCTCACCACCCTGACTGGGCATCAAGCTTGGGTGATTAACGTTAGTTTCAGTCCTGATGGGCAGACCATTGCTTCTGCAAGTCTTGACAAAACCGTCAAACTCTGGAGGCGAGATGGCAGCTTGCTCACCACCCTGACTGGGCATCAAGCTGCGGTTAGTAGCGTCAGTTTCAGCCCAGATAGGCAAACCATCGCTTCTGCAAGCTATGACAAAACCGTCAAACTCTGGAAGCAGGATGGCAACTTGATTGCCACCCTCACTGGACATAAAGCTCCAGTGACTGGCGTTAGTTTCAGTCCAGATGGACAAACCATCGCTTCTGCAAGCCTTGATAATACCGTGAAACTTTGGAGGCGAGATGGCAGCTTGCTCACCACCTTCACTGGGCATAAAGGTCCGGTGATGAACGTTAGTTTCAGTCCAGATGGGCAGACTATCGCTTCTGCAAGCTATGACAAAACCGTCAAACTCTGGAGGCGGGATGGAAGCTTGCTCACCACCCTCACTGGGCATGCTCCGATGGCTGGCGTCAGTTTCAGCCCGGATGGGCAAACCATCGCTTCTACAAGTTCAGACCATACCGTCAAACTCTGGAGGCGAGATAGTCGCTTGATTACCACTCTCACTGGACATAAAGCTCCAGTGAGTGGCGTTAGTTTCAGCCCAGATGGACGAACTATCGCTTCTGCAAGTTGGGACCATACCGTCAAACTCTGGAGGCACGATGCCAGCTTTCTGACCACCCTCACTGGTCAGAAAGCTCCGGTGATTGGCATTAGTTTCAGCCCAGATGGACAGTTAATGACTTCTGTAAGTGTTGACAATACCGTCAAACCCTGGAAGTGGAATGAGCGCGTTCTAACCACCTTCACTGGGCATAACGCTCACGTGATTGGCGTCAGTTTCAGTCCAGATGGGCAGACTATTGCTTCTGCAAGTGTTGACAATACCGTGAAACTCTGGAGGCGAGATGGCAGATTGCTCACCACCCTCACTGGGCATAAAGCTCCGGTGATTGGCGTTAGTTTCAGCCGGGATGGGCAGACCATCGCTTCTACAAGTTTTGACAAAACTGTCAAACTCTGGAGGCGGAATGGCACATTAATCACCACCTTCACTGGGCATAACGCTCAGGTGATTGGCGTCAGTTTCAGTCCAGATGGGCAAACCATTGCTTCTGCTAGCTATGACAAAACCGTCAAACTCTGGAGGCGAGATGGCACATTGCTCACCACTCTCACTGGGCATAGCGATTGGGTTAATAGCGTTAGTTTTAGTCCCGATGGACAAACCATCGCTTCTGCAAGCTATGACAAAACCGTGAAACTCTGGAGGCAAGATGGCAGCTTAATTAACACCCTTCCTGCGGAACGCTACGCTAACACTGGGCATAGCGATTGGGTTAATAGTGTGAGTTTCAGCCCGGATGGGCAAACCATCGCTTCTGCAAGTCAGGACACAACTGTTAAACTCTGGAGGCGAGATGGCAGATTGCTCACCACCCTCACTGGGCATAACGCTCCAGTGATTGGCGTCAGTTTCAGCCCAGGTGGGCAAACCATCGCTTCTGCAAGTCTTGACAATACTATCAAACTCTGGAGGCGGGATGGTAGTTTGATTGCAACCCTCACTGGACATAACGCTCCGGTTGTTGGCGTCAGTTTCAGTCCCAATGGTCAGATGCTTGCTTCTGCAGGTGCAGACGGAAAAGTGATTCTGTGGAATTTCAATCTTGATGATTTGTTAAAGCGCGGTTGCTATTGGGCGCGTGAGTACCTGAAAAACCCTAACAACGGTATGAGTAAAGATGACCCCCAGCGGCGGATTTGTGATGACATCAATTGAAACTACGCTTGATCCGCCATGCGGTGCTACTTCACTAATGCAATTCATTCCGCCTTTATTGAGATTAAAGTATTCTTATTGACAAAATGCGTTTGCCCTGGGATCGCTACAGATAACCGTTACATAAAACCTACCCAAAGC
>NZ_QMEA01000052.1 GCF_012912105.1 Brasilonema sp. UFV-L1 | reverse complement strand
GCCCCTTATCCCCAGAGGGGACCCCACCTTCCCCTTTAACCTTTTCCCGGACAGCTGCCACGAAGTCTCTTGATATCACACGAGAAACTTAGTGACACTCTTCACGTGTAAACCACTGTCTACTAATATTTAGACGAGCTCAACAAACACACCACTGCGTGCAAATTCCTCCTCCTCGGGGGTGAAATGTGGAGCTTTATCGATAAGGTCAGGATTGAAGTAGTATGTCTCTTGCAAGAAGTTTCCGCTAATGGCAGCTTCCTCTAATTCCTTTATGTAATCCTGTGCAACTATACACGCTTCCTTAATGCCTTCCTCATCACCCTTATCCAACAGCTTTTGCAATGTTGTTCTCACCCCTGCTAGCCGTGATGCTGGTCTGAGTATGCCATAGAGGCGGTAGATGCGGTCAGTTGCAATGCTAATGTGTTGAAGTGCTTTAGCTCGTGCCAGTTCAGAGTCAATGCTAGGCCAATAGCGAGTCGTATAAAATGCTTTCTCGTCCTTATGGTACCACTCTTCCGAGCGAGCAATAGAAGAGGAAACTGTGTTATGCAGCTTCCAAAGGAAGAGGCGAAGAGAAGAACCATCCACAACAGTGGACAGCTTTGCATCCAGCGACACTTCAAAGTTAGTTAGGTGTATGTCACGTCCAAGAACAAGGTACTCCACGGGGTACATTTCCACCTCCTTATTCTGCACCACATACATGTTGAGATGATGACGACAGTAAGGACAGGGGTACATGGTAGCAAACAGCCCGAAGAATTCCTTGAAGGTTCGCACTAGGGCTTTTTGTTGCTCAGGTGTCTTGGTACAGACAATTTCAGCAGTCGTGTGGAAGAAGCGCCACACCGCAGGACCAATATAGTATGGAAAGCTGACACGCATTTGTGCATCCTTTACATCGCTCCGCCCTAGATACACATCAATGAATGACACATACTGTGAGAGCGCACCTGATTCACGTCCAAACTCCAAGCGTTCGCGCCGTTTTTGCACACCATTGAGGTAATGGTGTGTCAGTCGCCATGCTTGCTTGAGTCTCAACAGAAGTTGAGCGGTGCAGTTTGCAAAGCTTTCTGCAACATCCGCCCCATAGCGGTTAAACTCCCCTGCTGTCTTGGTGGAGTCGTACCACTTCTGCAAAGCCACCTCGTCAGGTACTGTGTTGCTCTGGATGTCCGCTTTTGTACTCACGTTGAACGCAGCTAAAAGCTTTGGCATGAAATCCTCATACCAATATGATACCGGCATCATTGCACCATCCACTTCTTCTGATGCACTTGTCAGGATAACACGGTTCCACTTCTTCAGGTACTCTTGTGGATGTTCCTCAGATTTAGCTGGTGGTGGAGCCAACTCCGCATTCAGCTCTATGTTCCTCAGTCGGTTGAGTTCGTTGATGGCAAGTACACCTTCAGCGATATCACGTAAGCTAAAACTTTTCTTCTTCAGTGTAATCGCAAACTCAACCCCCGCAGCAAATTTCTGTTTGACAGTGGCAGACTTACCACGCGCCTCCAACATCGCTTTCTCTTCTGCCAACATCTCTGGTGTCTTTTGGATTGTCTTCCAGTTCTGAATGCGTTCCTCTAGTCGCACATACTCAGCCGAAATTGATTCAACTACGGCATCTAGTACAGGATGGCAAGCCGCTTCCACTATACCCAATCCTTTGTACAGTTCAATTGCCGTCTTTACAAACTGCACAAAGTCAGTGATTCTATATGGCAAGTTTCTTACGCGCAGATGGGTTTCGTGGTTGGCGGAGAAACTCTCGCGGAAACAGCGGTAAGCTGCTCCTTGAAGTAGACGAAACAAAGCAATTTGCATCTGCAAACAGGAGGTACCACGCTGCTGCTCATTTTGTGGATGTTGGGAGAGTACTTGTTGCAGCCGCCCCACCTCTGAATCTATCTTAGTAGATGTTTCTTGTGAAGTGTCAGTAGTCGCCGAGACTGCATTGATGGTAGCTGTGTCAATTGAATCTGTAGTTGTTTTCAGCGAACTGGTGCTTACAATTGGTGAGTCTTGATACCCCGTTGTGATCTCTGATTCATCGGGCATCAGTTGACAAAACTCCTTAAAGTCAATCGAAGCATCGCCATCATGGTCCACTTCTTTGACCATCTCATCGAGTTCTTCATCGGTCAACCCAAACTGGCTCATCACGGATCGCATCTCGTCTGCGGTGATTTCACCACTACCGTTTTCATCAAACACACTAAATGCCAGCTTGAGGCGACTGTTGCGATCGCCTTGCCTAGACACCATCAGTGCTTTGAACTCCTCAAAATCAATACTACCCGACAAGTCAACATCAACTTCCTTAATCATGTCGCGCACTTCCGTGTCGCTGGGAGTCTGTCCCAAGGAACGCATGACTTGCCCTAGTTCCTCGGTTGAGATCGCTCCACTACCGTCCTCATCAAACACTGTGAACGCTTCCCATAGCTTCTCTACCTGCTGTTCACTGAGCACAGTTTTTTCAAACTCTACACTTGTCATAACTCGCTCTCTTTTGAAATTTATTTTTCAGGAATATTCTTGGATTAGTATAAAACTTGTGAGCCCTTGAAAAAAAAGCTCTCTTGCTATTGACGAACAAGAGAGCATTGTGTGGTGTGAGGAGCAAACTGAATGTTTGCTAATATAAGTGTAGCAAACCAGATTTGAAGTTTTGTTAAAATTACGGCAATTTGCTGCAACAGCTGTCCAGACTTCTAGTCTAGAAACTAACGAAGTTTCAGCGCTAATGTTAAGCCATCTGCGATTGGTAGCATGCTGATCGTAATTCGTGGATCATGATGCAGTTTCTGATTTAAGGCGCGGATGTTGTTAGTTCTGTTGTCTTGCTGTTGAGGGTCTGCAACTCGTCCTGACTGAAAGACATTATCAATTGCAATCAACCCACCAGGACGTACAAGTTGTAGAGCTCGCTCATAGTAGTTATCGTAGTTGTTTTTATCTGCATCAATGAAGGCAAAATCAAAAGTTCCTGCTTCTCCACCAGCAATCAAACGATCCAGAGTCTCCTGTGCTGGGGCTATATGTAGTTCAATTTTATCTGCGACTCCTGCTTTTAGCCAATAACGCCGGGCGATCGCCGTATCTTTCTCACTGACATCACAAGCTACAACCTTACCCTCTGGTGGCAATGTCAATGCCACTACTAAAGAACTGTATCCTGTAAAAACACCTATATCTAAAGTTTTTTTTGCTTCTATTAACTGCACCAGCAGTGCCATAAATTGCCCTTGCTCTGGAGCAATCTGCATAATGCTCATTGGATGCTGCGCGGTTTCCTCTCTCAATTGTGCTAACACTTCTGGCTCTCGCAATGAGACTGAGTGCAAGTAGTCATAAAGATTTTTTTCGAGTCCTAGGGTTTTATTTGCCATGTTCTGCTGTTAGTAGCTAATGATATTGTTATCACTGTTCACTGGTAAGCATAACGCTCTGGGCTGATGTGTGGAAGCAGAGAATCCTTACAGTCAAAAGTTGCCAGACGTTAACATAAAAGAAAGCAAGATATAAATTTCCCTTTTATACAAAAAAGCTCCTGTGATACCGATTAATCTTGACTCGCTCATCAGCGCAATTACTGGTATTGCCAATCCAATAATCAAAGAAAAGATTCAGCGTAACGAGACTGTCATCAAATTATTAAAGAAATTTAACCTTGATCCAGAGCATCCTCCATCTGATTTCAGCGGAGTTTACGCCTACGCTCTGGTAGAATATGGAATAGGCAAACCCAAGCCATTTCTCGAACTTTTTCGGCAAGAAGAAATAAAACAGGCTTTCCGCAAAGCATTAAGTCATAACAATCCCTCAATTCTTCTCTCAGAAATTGATGCTTTTCTCGATGCCTACGCCTTGGGTGATGAAATCAAAACCTCGGGAATTGACATGAGGCGAGAAATTGCTGCTTTTGCCACGGTTTTTATCGAAGTTGCTAAGCGCAGCCGAACACCTGCTGATGTTTTGATGAATCAGCAGATAGGTTCTCTACATAAAAGAATCGCAAGTATCCAAGAACAGTTGGAAAGACTGCCGACACAGGAAGGAATGAGAACAGAGATGGCACGGTTAGCAGCACAGAGTGTAGAGACGTTGCATGCAACGTCTCTACAAGAAAAGAAATGTCGGGCGATCGCTTTAGCCCAGCAGATGCAAGGCTGGTTTGAAACCTTGGGCTACCGCTTTGAAAAGTATGAAGTTTGGGAAGACAATTATTTTGAGTGGATTATTGATATTCCCGCACGACGTAATCGATATGACCGCATTCTTATACGTGGAATTGAGGGTGAGGCGGGACTAGGTGATGTGATGGCTTTGCGTCAGTCGGTGGAAAAGCAAAAAACTGATGAAGGTTGGTTAGTGACAGCAAGACGAATTTCACGGGCGGCGCGTGATGAAGTAGAGAAAGAGGAAAATCGCCAGCTTGATTGTTATACTTTTGACGAACTGATAGACCAAGATGCTGACTTCAGTGATTATCTCGACTGGCTAGAGGCTGAGGTGAAACGCCGAGAAATTGACAAAAAATACGTGCCGTTGGCTTGCACTAAAGAAGAATTTGACTCACTTAGCAAACGCCGAATCGGAGTCAGTCGATACGACGAACGCGACGGCTGGATTGATGGTTATCTTGATATGTGGTTAGATGACCCTGCTAAGGAGCATATTTCTATTTTAGGGGAATTTGGCACTGGTAAAACTTGGTTTGCTTTTCATTATGCGTGGATTGCACTGCAACGATATCGGGATGCCCAAAAACGTGGCGTTGAACGTCCCCGGCTTCCTCTTATCATCACCCTGCGCGACTATGCTAAAGCACTGAATGTTGAGAACGTTCTGGCAGGTTTCTTTTTTACACAACACAATATTCGCTTAAACAGCGAGGTTTTTGACCAGCTTAACAGTATGGGGAAACTGCTGTTGATTTTTGATGGTTTTGACGAAATGGCTGCGAAGTGCGTAGACGCGAAGCGGCTTGCCGAAGGCATCGCCAACAAATGATCAACAACTTTTGGGAGTTGGCGAAAGTCGTCGTTCCTGGTGCTAAAGTGATCTTGACTTGTCGCACCGAACATTTTCCAGAAGCAAAAGAAGGACGTGCTTTACTCAACGCAGAATTGCAAGCTTCTACCGCCAACCTGACAGGTGAAACGCCCCAGTTTGAAGTGCTGGAACTGGAGAAATTCGACGACGAGCAAATCCGGCAGGTGTTGTCATTCCAAGCTGAATCTACCACAGTTGAGCAGGTCATGAGCAATCCTCAACTGTTGGATTTGGCGCGTCGTCCAGTGATGACAGAGTTAATTTTAGAAGCTTTGCCAGATATTGAAGCAGGTAAGCCAGTGGATATGTCGCGAGTTTACCTGTATGCAGTGCGGCGGAAGATGGAACGTGATATAAAAGCAGAGCGAACTTTTACTTCTTTAGCAGATAAGCTCTACTTTTTGTGTGAACTTTCCTGGGAGATGCTGTCTACTGACCAGATGAGTTTAAATTATCGCCTTTTTCCTGACAGAATTCGTCGGTTGTTTGGTGATGTTGTTCAGGAGGAGAAGGATTTAGACCACTGGCATTATGACATGATGGGGCAGACGATGCTGATTCGTAATGCCGATGGTGATTATACTCCGGCGCATCGTTCGCTGTTAGAGTTTTTTGTCGCTTATAAGTTTGCGGCCCAGTTGGGGGCGTTGGCTGATGATTTTATTCAGTTGGCGCAGGTGCAGTTGCATATAAATAATGATGCAGCACCAGTTGATTACACTTGGTCATCTTATTTTCGTCACCAGGTGCATGAGGTGGGGGGAATTTTGTCAAGTGCCCCACTGAGGAGATTTGCAAGTGAGTCGTTGGAAAAGTTGAGGGAGAGTTTTGGGCGATCGCCTTTAACAAAAGCGGTGATGGATTTGCTTTTACCGATGATTGATGTTGATACTCAAAAGTCGGTTTTTGATGTAATTGAGGGAACGAAGGGGAGAAGTGAAGATGAGGTGGGTTATGTTGGGGGAAATGCGGCAACATTATTGTTAAAAGCCGATGAAAATGCATTTGAAATGAGGAATTTGTGCCACACTGTCATTAAAGGTGCTGATTTTAGCAATGCGAGTTTGCTCGGTACTAATTTCACAGAGGCAAATTTATCTGATTCAAGTTTCACAAAACTCTTTGGCAGAGTTATTTGTGTAGCATTAAGCCCAAACAATCAACTTTTAGCAACAGGTGATTATTATGGTGCTGTTCATGTGTGGGAGATGGCTACAGGTAAAGAAGTTTTAGTTTGTGAAGGTCATTATAATCTTGTAAATTCAGTTGTCTTTAACTCTTCTGGTGAAATTTTAGCCAGTGGTGGTCACGATGGAACAATAAAGTTCTGGGATACAAATACAGGGAAATGCATCAAAACCTTGTATGGACATGATAACCGAATACACTCGATTGCTTTTAATCCTAACGGTCAAATACTTGCTAGTGGCAGTTACGATCAAACTGTGAAACTATGGGATGTTGAGAGTGGTGAGTGTTTAATAACTTTAAGAGGACACACAGACAGAGTGCTATCAATAGCGTTTAGTGCAGATGGTCAAATGCTGGCTAGTGGTAGTTGCGATCAAACTGTAAAACTATGGGATACCAAAAATGGTGAATGCTTAAAAACTTTGCGAGAACATGACAGTAGGGTATATTCAGTTGCATTTAGTCCAGATAGCCAAATACTTGCGAGTGGTAGTAATGATCAAACGATCAAACTATGGTGCATCAATGATGGTAAATGTTTGAAAACTATTCGAGAACATACTGATCGGGTAAATTCAGTTATGTTCAGCCCTGATGGTCAAATTCTTGCTAGCGGTAGTCATGATCGAACGGTGAAATTGTGGAATGTTAAGAGTGGAGAATGTTTAAAAAGTCTACATGGACACACAGATAAAGTTTATTCGGTTGTTTTTAGTTCGGATGGTCGCATAGTTGCTAGTGGTGGACGTGACCAAACTGCGAGGTTATGGCATGTTGAGAGTGGTGAATGTTTTATAACCTTACAGGGATATACTGATTTACTACGAGCCACTTTTAGTCCCGATGGACAAACTCTTGCCATCGGCAGTAATAACAAGGTAGTTAAGCTTTGGGATTACCGCACAGGAAAATATCTGCGAATTTTAAAAGGTCATAGCAGTTGGGTTGGTTCTGTTGTTTTTAGTCCAGATGGAAAGCTGCTTGCTAGCGCTGGCGGAGACAAAACAGTAAGGTTATGGGAGATCGAGAGTGGTCAGTGTCTAACAACTTTACAGGGACATACCAGTCGGATACACTCACTCGCCTTTAGCCCAGATGGAAAGTTAATTGCTAGTGCTAGTGGAGACGATACCATAAGGCTGTGGGATGTCCAAAGCAATCAGTGTTTGAAAATTTTGCGAGGACACAGTGACCGAGTCCTGTGTGTCACTTTCAGCCCAAATACTCAAATACTAGCTAGTAGCGGTGGAGACTGTACCATAAAGCTGTGGAGTATATCTACAGGTGAGTGTTTTAAAACTTTAGAAGGACACACTAATTGGATATATTCAGTTACATTTAGCCCAGATGGTCAGATGCTGGCTAGTGGTAGTGATGATCGAACGATAAAACTATGGGATGTTGGTGTAAATAACTATCTTAAACCTAAAACTTTACATGGTCATACTAGTTGGATAGGAGGAGTTGCCTTTAGTCCGGATAACTCAGTACTTGTAAGTGGGAGTGGAGATGGGATAGTGAAATTATGGGACACTCGTACAGGAGAATGTCTAAATACTTTTCATGAAGATACTAATCAAGTTTTAGTTAATCAAGTTTCAGTTGTCTTCAGCCCTGATGGTCAAGTAATTGTAAGCAGCGGTCTGAATTTAAAGTTCTGGGATGTAAAAACAGGTGAGTGTTTTAAAAAACTAACATCTCGACCCTACGAAAACATGAAGATCACAGGCGTTATAGGTTTAACCGCAACCGAGAAAGCCACCCTTAAAGCACTAGGCGCAGTGGAAGAAGGGGAAATGTAAAATTAAAATATTCACACAATCTGAAAACGCAACTAGCCAAAAAACAATGACAACGAAAGAAAGTCTCAAACAAGAAATAGACAAGCTTAGTGAAGAACAATTTCAACTTGTCGCTGATTTTATTGAATTTATCAAATTCCGTACTCAAAAAAATGATACAAATCCCAAAAAAGACTTAGCAAATTTTACGGGGCATGAAAAACAACTCAACCGTATCCAGGGAAGGAAGAAATTCGTAAAATAGTGGGTGAATCTTTGGCGCAAGAAATAATTAACAAACATAAAAGGGCGATCGCCCAGCCGTAGCAGTGCGCTGTCTTCGCGTAAGCGCAAAGTGCAGGCGCAGCCAACGCGTAGCGTGCCCTTTAGGTATTGCCATAGAGTGCTCGCTTTAGTGCGATCGCCTGACTTCCAAAATAGAATGAGAGAATTTATATAATCTAAATTAAAAGGATGAAATGGGAGCAAACTAAAATGTCAGAGAAAGTTAATATAGTTATTGAAAAGAACGAGTCAGGATACCTTATATCTTGTCCAGAACTAGAAGAATATCAATTTCAGGATAATTCTCTTGATAGTGCGTTTGCACGACTTCAAGAAGCAATCACTATTTATATGAAAAAAGCTGATGCTTCAAACAATCACACAACAGGTGAATCCATACTAAAAATTGTTGAAAGTTTTACAAATGATATGACCGATGAGGAGCTAAGCCAACTCCCGACGGATGCTGCTGAACAACATGACCATTACCTCTATGGAACACCAAAAAAAGCCTAAATGAAACTTGTATTTGCAGATACTTTCTATTGGGTAGCATTAATAAATCCAAGAGATAATTGGCATAAAAAAGCGATAGAGATGACCAGAAGCTTGGAACTGGTTCAAATTGTGACGACAGATGAAGTATTGACTGAAGTGCTGAACTTTCTGTGTACCTATGGAAACCGAATGCGGCAACGCAACGTTCAATTAATTAAAGATATCATTGCTAATCCTAATATTCAGGTGATGCAACAAACTCGCGAATCTTTTTTACAGGGTTTGGAGTTGTACGAAAGTCGTCTTGACAAAGAATACAGCCTCACAGATTGTATTTCTATGCAAACGATGAAGCAATTAGGAATTATTGATGTGTTGACCCACGATAGGCATTTTGTCCAAGAAGGTTTTAGAATTTTGTTTCAAGATACATAAGTGTAACAAAAAATCTACTATTGTACAAACGTGACACTTTTGGTACTTATTTAATTATTTCCTTTCAAAGCTGCTACTAAAATTCGCATGACTTGCTCCAAATCTTCGGGAACTCGATAGCTATTAATCCCCTGTTCAAAATGCTTTGTGTTGCGGTCGAGCCTACCGAATTGCCATATTGTACCTGTAGAAACAACGCCAATAAAAATTGGCTGTTGGTCAAGTGTAGTCGAGCCTGACCACTGATATAGTGCCACCAATTCGGCGACTAACTGCGTAAAACCTCGCGTTAAATCCTCGTATTTTGCCTCAATGACTAATAGTTTATTTCCGGATTTTACCCGCAGTAAATAATCTAAATTACCTTGAAGCCAATTAGAAACTTTCAAACTATATTCAATTCGTAATTCTGCCTGTGTGTAATGAATTAACTCCGTCACCACCCGCGAGATGAGAATTTCTCGTCTTGCAAGTTCGTTAGTCAACGGTACAAATGGTAATACCTCCTCAATGCGATCTGCAGCAAAGCAGCAGCGCTAGCTCCAGCAGGGAGCCGCTTCGCGTTAGCCCTTGGCGTGCGCTTGCGCTTACGCTATCGCGTAATTCTCCCAAGCGATCAAGTTCATCAGGGAACTGAGGTAAATTGAGCGTTTTTCGAGTTAAACTATAGCCAAATTCTTGAGCGAGTTCACTAGCTTCAAAGCCAAGCTCAAAGTATCGGCTGAAAGTATAACTTTGATTGGAGTCAAGAATTGACATAAGCTAAGCTGCACATCACATTTTTCTTAGATCACGGATAGATTAGCAGTGCTTTAGCTCATAAAGTGCGTTACACTTCGTTACGCATCCTACGCTTTGAAGCCATTAGCAGCATAAAGTAATTGGGTAGGTAAAAGCTTCTCAAGGAATTGAGGGTGTAGCCGTGGTTGGAATTGTCATAGTTTCTCACAGTCGCCAGCTAGCAGAAGGAGTCCGAGAACTAGCAGTGCAAATGGTTCAGGGTAAAGTCCCCTTGGCTATTGCTGCAGGAATTGACGACTCAGAAAACCCGCTAGGTACAGATGCTATACAAGTTTATGAGGCGATCGCCTCTGTTTATAATGATGAAGGTGTCGTCATCTTAATGGATTTAGGCAGCGCTTTAATGAGTGCAGAAATGGCACTTGAATTTCTCTCAGAAGAACAACGCTCAAAAGTCCATCTGTGTGAAGCACCACTTGTTGAAGGTGCAATTGCAGCTGCTGTGACTGCAGCTTCTGGTAGCAACATTCAACAGGTGATAGCCCAAGCACGGGGAGCATTGGTTGCTAAAGCCACTCAATTGGGTGTAAATGTGAGCCATATCCTTGAGGAAACCACGGACGTATCTACGTCATTTGTCAATGAAGAACAAATGACAAAAGAAATACGTCTTACAGTCCGTAACCCTTTAGGATTACACGCTCGTCCAGCAGCGAAATTTGTTGCAACAGCAGCCCGTTTTCAATCCCAAGTCAAAGTGCGGAATGTTACTAAAGGTACTGAAGCAGTACGCGCTGACAGTATCAACCAAGTATCCACCTTGGGTGTGCGTCAAGGACACGAATTAGTTATTACTGCAACTGGTTCTGATGCAGATGAGGCGCTGGTAGCATTAAAAACATTAGTCCAAAATAACTTTGGCGAAGAAGATACCAGCCCATCACCCTATCACCTCACCCCATCTCCCCACCCCCCTATCTCCCTATCACCCCATTACTTACAAGGTATTCCTGCTTCCAATGGAGTGGCGATCGCACCCGTTTTTCTGTATCATCCCACTCCAATCCATGTACAGCAATATCACGTAGATAATCTTGAGGAAGAGTGGCAACGTTTACAAGTAGCTGTTCAACTTGCTCACGAGGAAATTCAAGCTTTATTCTCACAAACATCTATCCAAATTGGAGACGCTGAAGCTGCTATTTTTGATGCTCATCTGCTTTTCTTAGAAGATCCTGTGGTACTTGAAGCCGTTCAGCAACGCATTTTTGAACAACACCTCAATGCTGAAGCAGCTTGGCAGGCAGTGGTGAATGAGTTGGCAGATAATTATCGTACTATTGAGGATTCTTATCTACAAGAGCGAGTTGCTGATGTTATGGATGTTGGACAGCGAGTCTTACGAGTGCTCAGTAGATTTGAATCTCATCTGATCATTTCTGAGCACAATCCTACCCATTTTAATTTATCCGAACCAGCTATTTTAGTGACAACTGATATCAGTCCTTCTGACACTGCAAGACTAGACCCAACAAAAGTTTTGGGAATTTGTACAACATCAGGAAGTGCTCTTTCACACAGTGCTATCATCGCTCGGAGATTAGGTATTCCTGCGATTTTTGGTTTACCACCAGAGATACTGCAAGTAGCAAACAGTACCCTTGTGGCGCTTGATGGAGAGATTGGCAGAGTTTGGATAGAACCAGAAGGAGATATCCAGACTGCACTTGAGGCAAAGCGGAATGCACAGCAGATTGCTCATCAGCAAGCAATGACAACGGCGGCGAATCCAGCAATCACTCGTGACAAGACCAGGCAAATCAAAGTCTATGCTAATATCGGAGGTATTTGTGATACTGAAGAAGCTTTGAGGTTGGGTGCAGAAGGCGTAGGACTGTTCCGCACTGAGTTTCTTTATTTGGAAAGAACAACACCACCTTCAGAAGAAGAGCAAATAGCAGTTTATCAACGAATCGCCCAACTTCTTGAAAATCGTCCGTTGATTATTCGCACACTTGATGTGGGAGGCGACAAGCCAATTCCTTATCTGAATTTTCCACAAGAAACGAATCCTTTTTTAGGTTGGCGTGGAATTCGTTTTTGTCTTGCTCATCCTGATATTTTTAAAAACCAGTTGCGGGCAATTTTAAAAGCAAGTCTTGGACATGAAATTAAAATCATGTTTCCGATGATTGCGACTGTGCAAGAAATACAAGCAGCAAAGGCAATACTCGCAGAAGTACAAACTGAACTACGTCAAGCGGATATTTCTTTTGATGAAAAGATGGAAGTCGGGATGATGGTAGAGACACCTTCGGCTGTTGTGCTTGCTGAACAGTTAGCAGCTGAAGTGGACTTTTTTAGTATAGGAACAAATGACCTTAGTCAGTATATCATGGCAGCAGACCGTACACATCCACAAGTTGCAACTTTAGTTGATGCAATGCATCCGGCTGTGTTGCGGATGATCCAGCAAACTGTCCAAGCTGCGCATAAAGTAGGCATTTCGGTGGGATTATGTGGGGAACTAGCAGCAAATCCTTTAGCAGTGCCGATTTTACTAGGGTTAGGATTGGATGAAGTGAGTTTGAATCCACAAGCGATTCCAACATTTAAGCAGGCGATCGCCCAATTAACAATGGCACAAGCAGAGGCGATCGCCACATCAGCATTGCAACAAGATTCTGCAGATAAGGTCAGAACGTTGATTCGTCAAATGTTAACGTAATTCTCTGATTTTGAATGTGTTAGTAGCGTGCTGTAGGCAGCGAATGAGCGAATTCCCCAGAACAGTTAACTCTAGTAAACATCCAAATACTCATGGCGTTCCCACTCGGTAAGATGTTCGTGAAAACGAGCTAGTTCAAAACGCTTCACAGTTGTAAAGAGGTGGACAAACTCTTGAGAGAGTATATTTTGCATATCCACATCTGTAGCCAGTCTAGATAAAGCTTCCTCAAGCGTTTGAGGTAACTTCGGTAGATTTGGGTTGTCCTCGCTGGGACCTTCTACTGAGGGTTGTAGTTGACGCTGTTGTTTAATACCCAACAAACCCGCTGCTAGAGTAGCTGCTGCACTTAGGTAAGGATTACTAAGACCAGAAGCTGCGCGCATTTCTACATGAGTTGATTCATCATCGGTTACCTTGACTCGCACCATTGCTGAACGATCTTCAATACCCCAACTGATATTCGAGGGAGCAAACGTGTGAGGTTTGAGGCGACGATAACAATTAGGCGTAGGATTCACTAATGGCATCATCGCCTCTGCATGATCTAAGATACCTTGAATGAAGGCTTGAGCAGTAGCAGATAAACCATACTTGTCATTCTTGTCAACAAAAGCATTGTTTCCAGTGTTGCGGTCAATGAGGCTGATATGAAAATGACAACAGCAACCGGATTTATTAATAAAAGGTTTAGACATGAAGGTGGCGTGATAGCCGAGTTGATGAACAATCTCCTTGACTGCATTCTTGAAGGTAAAAGCCTTGTCAGCACCACGAATTCCTGTACTTGGTCCGTAGTTGATCTCGAATTGGGAGGGACCGTACTCGCAGTTATGGGTGATAACATCTATCTCAGAGGCGCGCAGATATTCCAGTAACTGGGTGATTTCAGGAACGTATTGGTTGCGAATATTATTAAAAATATGTAACCCATCAAAAAGCGGTTCCTTTGTTTCTTGATTAAGAAGATAGAACTCAAACTCATGCCCCATCATGACATCGAATCCAAGCTGTGCTGCTTCTGCTAGTAACTGCTTGAGTATATAACGGGGTGCAACTTCCACAGGTTCTTTTGCACTCCATACGGGGTCACAAATGACCTTAGCTGTTTTTTCTATCCAAGGTACTGGTGTTAAAGTATCAAGGTCTGGAATTAAGAGTAAGTCACGGTATTTCCGTTCTCCGTGATAGCCAGAACCGGGTACAACCATTGAAGCGGTATCTAAAGCAAGACAACCGCCATAAAAATTAAGACCTTTACTCGTAAAGCTTTCTACTTTGTCAATTGGCACAACTTTTGAGCGAGAGACTCCGTGTAAATCCGGTAACTCGAAGCGGATGTACTCAAAACCTTGGTCTTTTAGATATTCAATAAACTGGGTGATGCTATCAAAAGCAGTTTTTGTCTTGTTTAATACAGACATTTTCATCGCGCGTAGATGATTGACATATGTTAATTTAGCTTTAAATTAAACCTATGACCATCGCTATCCTCAGAAAAAACCCTTAGCTGAACACTTGATTTTTGACACTCCCCCGGCAAAAAGCCGGGGGATTCTTGGCTCATCGACGTTTCTTGCTTTTGCAAGTGTTACCACCAACAGAAGTAGAGGAAACATCTCCCCAAGCGTTGATTCCCGGATGCCCTCCGGTATTTTTAGCTTTGAGCAATATGTTGATAGCTGCATTCACATCTCGTTGCAGAACCGTTCCGCAACGAGAACAATTATGAGTCCTTGTAGACAGCCCTTTCTTAACAGTCTCTCCACAATTACTACATTTTTGTGACGTGTAGTGAGGTGCGACAGCGACAACTTTGTTATCAAACTTCAAAGCAAAGTATTCAATCCAACGACGAAAAGAAGTCCAAGCAACATCACTGATTGACTTGGCTAGGTGGCGATTTCTAACCAGCCCTTTCACGTTTAAATCTATGCCCTTCGGGCACGCTGCGCTATCGTAGGCGACAAAGGCGTTAGCCTTGCATACGCAACGTGCCAGTCTCTTGGCATGTTCTTCACGTTGCCTACTTACTCTTAAATGTTTCCGGGCATATCGCCCCCTAGCTTTTCGTCTGTTGTTTTTACCTTTTTCCTTGGTGTAAATCCGGCGTTGAGCGTGTTTAATAGCTTTTTCAGCTTTTCTTAAAAACCTTGGATTTTCTTCGTGATGCCCGTTTGAATCAGAGTAAAAATGTTCTAATCCGACATCCAAGCCGACTTCACCATCTCCTGTTCTCGCTTCGGATGCAGTGTCTACCTTGATGCAAAACTGGACATAATAGCCATCAGCCTTGCGTACAATCCGGACGCGCTTGATTAACTCGATTGGATATGTGTGGATATCCCACTTACCCAACAACTTAACTTCACCGATACCTTTGTTGTCCAAGAAAACAATCCGACGCTTTGTTGAGTGTAGCTTCCATCCAGACTGCTTGTACTCGACAGAGCGACAATCTTTCTTGAACCGAGGATAGCCCTTTAACCCTTGTTTGTTTTTCTTGCAATTATCAAAAAACCTGTTGATTGCGCGTTCCACATTCTCAACAGAAGCTTGGCACGCATGACTATTTAGGTCTTTGACAAATCCAAATTCTGCACGCAACTGAGTGTTGTACTGATATAGCTGCTTCTTGCCTACTCCACGGTTATCCATCCAATAACGTAATACCTTGTTCCGTACAAACTGACTTGTACGAATAGCTTCGTCTATGGCTGTAGATTTCGTCTTCTTGACTACCGCTTTGTACTCCAGTACTAACACTCTTGAATCACCTCCTTTTGTTTGTTAGCTTATATCTAGTATACACGGCATATCTATAAATGACAACCAAAAAGCGGTTAAGAGACGTACCAATTTTGCACGATGAGGTAAAAGCCAAAAGAACTGTAGTGCTTACCCCTACGGCTTGGGAAAATATCAAAAATGTAGCAAAATCTCGCGGGATAAGCGCTAGTGAGTTGATAGAAGAATTTGGACGGGGATTAAAATCCCCTACGGGCTTATCCCCATAAATAGAATTTAGGGGCTTGCGCCCTTCGACTTTCGGTCATGCTGTTCTTTCGCACACTACGCGTATCCCTGGCGTGTACTTTGGGCTTTTGTTCCACGGAGTCTATCCAAAACGCGATCGCATTGTGTCATTCACATAATCGCGCTTGTGTCAATCCTGAAAATCTGTAAATTATGAAAAAGGTTTGATATTACAATCCTATTTGAGTTGTGAGATTTCGTTGTGAAACGAATCATAGAGAACACAGAGGACATACGAACTGGGAGAAATTGCGATGGTTGGAAGTTTGCCGGAAAATAAAACGAAATCTCTTGTTGAGTTGGCTGACGACTTAAAGCTAGATTTCTTCCTGGTATCATTTACAGACCTTTTGGGGGTAACCCGTGCCAAGCTCATTCCTGCTGCTAAGATTGCTACAGTTGAATCTGATGGTGCTTTCTTTGCTCCTTTTGCTTGTTATTTAGGGCTAGGACCAGACTCTCACGATATTGCTGCTATTCCTGATCCAAATTCTCTGATTGTTCTACCTTGGCAAAGAAATGTTGCTTGGGTAGCTAGTGATGTTTACTTAGATGGTGAACTGTTTAGCGCGTCTCCACGTGTGATTTTTAAAAACATACTCCAGCAGTGCGAAAGCCTGGGTTATAGCTATAAAACTGGGGTAGAAGCTGAGTTTTTCCTACTTAAGAAAAATGACCAAGGTTATGAAATTGCTGATGCAATGGATACAGCCGCCCGACCTTGCTATGACCAGTTGAACTTAATGCGGCAGTTTGATTTGATTTCCACGATTGTGAGTTACATGGAAGAGTTAGGCTGGGAACCTTACCAGTGTGATCACGAAGATGCTAACGGTCAATTTGAACTCAACTGGACTTACAGCGATGCACTGACAACTGCTGACCGCCATGTGTTCTTTAAGTACATGGTGAAAACTCTAGCCGAACAACGAGGTTTGACAGCGACTTTCATGCCCAAACCATTTTCGCACTTAACTGGAAATGGTGGACACATACACATGAGCCTTTGGGGAAGTGGGAACGCCTTTTTGGATAAAACGGATGAGATGGGATTGAGTGCGATAGCATACGAATTTATTGCTGGCGTTCTCGCCCATGCCCGTGGATTATCAGCACTGTGCAATCCAACAGTCACATCATACAAGCGATTGGGAGCCAGCAATACCAATTCTGGAAGTACCTGGAGTCCTCGCTACATATCTTACGGCGGTAACAACCGCACCCACATGATTCGCATTCCGGAGGCGGGAAGGTTTGAATGTCGTCTGGTGGATGGATCTGCTAATCTTTACTTAGCTCAGGCAGGAATTTTGGCAGCAGGGTTAGAAGGAATGGCGAAGCATCTTAGCCCTGGGAAGCGCTTGGATGAAAATATGTTTGTCCGGGGTTCAGAGTTTCCCAACCTCCAGAAACTCCCAACTAGCTTATTTGAAGCACTCCAATGTTTAGAACAGGATGCTTTGTTGATGACGACTCTGGGAGACTTAGGAGTAAAGACTTTTCTGGAGTTCAAGTATCAGGAATGGGATGCTTACAACTCCACAGTGACACCTTGGGAATTGCAGCACTACATTAATTGCTGATGACTAATTGCCTTTTTGCCATTGGTCATTAGCAATTGATGTAGGGGTGGACGAGTATTGAGGAGGTGCTACCTTCGAGACCTATTCGAGACCTAATCGGTTCTTTGCCAAATTTTAATAGTTTTATCAGAACTACCACTTACAATTAACCGATTGTCTGGGCTAATTACAATAGAATTTACTGCGCCTGAGTGTCCAGTGAGAGTTTGTAGTAATTCTCCAGTATCAAAACTCCAAATCTTGATAGTTTTATCAGCACTAGCGCTAGAAAAAGTTTGTCCATCAGGACTGACAACAACTGATTTCACTTCATCTGAATGTCCACTCAGCGTATAGACGACATGACTTGTGTTCAGATGCCAAATTTTAATTGTTTTGTCTAAGCTACCGCTGATTAAGAATTCACCATTAGGAGAAATAGCTATTGCTTTGACTTCATCTGAATGCCCACTGAAAGTGCGTAATAGTTCTCCTGTCATTGGATTCCATAGCCTAATTTTATGATCACTGCTACCACTGGCGAGGATTGTACCATCTGGGCTGATTGCAGCGGCATAAACTGCGGATGAATGCCAAAGAGTACAAATGCGATCGCCTTTATGCAAGTTCCAAATCTTGATTTTGTTACTACCGCTGGCAAGAATTTGTCCATCTGGGCTAATCACCACAGAGTTAACGGGCTTTTGATGCCCTAAGAGAGTGTGCAATAATTTCCCAGTCGCAAGATGCCATACTTTGACATTATTTCTAGGATGTTCGCAGCTACCAACAACGAGGAAATTTCCATCGGGGCTAATAGCTATAGATGAAACTTCTCCTATATTTCCAGTTAAAGTACGAATAACTTTTCCTGTGGTGAGATTCCAAATCTTAATCGTTTTATCTACACACCCACTCACTAAAGTCTGTCCATCTGGGCAGATAGCTACAGATGTGACTTTATCAGAGTGTCCAGTCAGGGTATGACTAAGATAAGCAGATTTTTCTTGGTGTTTGTCTTTGGCTTTGGCAATGGTATTCAAAAGTTCTTCAACATAAATCACATTTTGACTATCATCAACTGCTGCAAAATATTCTTTCAATTTTTCGATATATTCCTGATCTTCTATCTTCACGGCTGATTGCATTGCCACTAAAGGATGTCTTCCTTGCTGTTGTGGAACTTGACGCATTTGCAACCATGTGTTTAATGAGTAATCTAGTTGTTCCTTTGCCCATATGTCATCAGATAAATATGATAAAACCCGCGCCAATTCCAATGCTAAATCAGGAATCCAGTGATGTTGCTTCATCTCCAGAGCCTGATAGAGTTGTTTATATCCTGCAGCATATACGCGAAGTGGATTCTCGCCAGATATCGCTTGTAATGATTTTGAATCAGAGGCGTTTGTCAGAAAACTAGCTAATAATTCAGGTAGTCGTGGAGGAACATCATGATGAACCAAATGATATGCATCAGCTACCCAACCCGCAGCGAGAATATGACATCTAATCAAAACCTGGCACAGTTTTTCAATATCCTGACGGTTGATTTGGTATTGTAACGGTAACTCACTAATGTCAATGCCTTTTTCTTTCCATTTTTCTGCCTTTTCCAAAATTGCTAAATTAATCACATTTTCTCCGCCAAGATGATTAATTTCTTCTAAATTTTCTCCTAGCGCGATGAGTTCATCTCTAATTATTTTCCACTTCCTCGCACGGCTTATTGCCGATTCGTAAACAATTTCCTTATATGAAAAACGAGACATCGTTTGATAGTAATAATTATCTTGTCCCAGTCCCCAATAACCAATACGAAAATTGAGATAATCTCCATCAGCTTCTGACTCTAGAATTAAAATAGGCTCTGTTTTTAACATTCCAAACAAAGCCTTAATACTTGATTCACTGTGAAAACGCTTACTATCCCAAGCGCCAGCTAAAAACTCCGTTGGTCTAACCGGATTATGTAGAGAATAATGCTGATTTAAAAATTCTCGTAAACCTTCAGCTAACATAAACTCGATATCTGAAGTTTCTTCTCCTCGATTATCAAATTTATCAAACTTAATTTTAGGAGGAGCAAGAAAAATTTTGAGTGGAGTTCGTTGATGACTTTTTTGAGACTCTAAAATTTGTGAAGGCGATAATCGTAAAGGCCAACTTTCAAAAACTTTTTGGACTTCTGGTAACTTGAGTGCGATTTCTCGCTGTTGTGTTGCTATCTTTAATTGTGTTTCTTGGTAAGAAAATGCTAATTGCTGTTGCTGAAATTTTTCCTGCTCCAATCCTTTCACATGACTGATACTCCGACTGGCACTGCTAACAGATTGGATAAATTCTTTAATCTCTTCTGAAGGCAGATATTTTGCAACAGCCGGACGGTCTTCATTTCTCTTTTGTATTAAAGTTGCAATAACAGGTGTCAACTCTAATACTAGTTGAATAAGTAATCTTACTCCTTGCTCCATAAAAAAATATCTGCCAAGTCAATACTAGGTCAATACAATTAACACTGTTTAATATTTAGTGGATGATAGCTAGATTTTCTGTCAATTCCTACTATGAATGCTGAAAGTGTAGATACAGCCCATCCTACTACTTGCTTATTACTTGCTGGTATCTCATTCTTTATCACAAAAGAAAGAATACGCCAGAAATCCTCAAAAAACAAGTTTTTGCAATATTTTACCGTCAAGGAAAATTAAAAATAGCTGAAAATCTTAAAAATCAGTATCAAAATAGAACAAAAGATTTTTTGTTTGCTCAATAATTATTATATAACAATTCTAAATGAATTGGTTGTAATATAGTTTATACTCCATATGTTAGACCTTGCTTGCGTTTACATCTTTTGCATCTTAAGTGGTGTATTTCAAAGTAAACAAGGGAAAAACAAAACAGACTAAGAGATCATCTTGCAAATGGACGATATTTTTGAGAGAAAGTACGTGAAATCTATTATTCCACGCACCTTGGACAAAGACATATAGAGACAAAATAGAAACAAAAATTAAAATCTTACTCCCAGTTGTCCATTAATTCCTCGAACTGAATTGTAACCAACTCCTACAAAAACGTTATCGCTAGCACCCACCTGAACCCCGCCAGAAAAAGCAAATCCTTTATCAGCTGAATAGTATCCCAATCCTACATAAGGTGAAATCACAGGCAAGCTGATAAATTTTAAGACATCTACACCTGTAGAACCGTCAGGACCAAATCCTAACTCGGCTCCCAAATTCAAGGCTCTTGCCCCTACAGAATAAGTTATATCACCTTCTTGGCTACCAACTGAGACCCAAGGTTGCGGTATGATTTGAGCATGAGCAATTTGCGGGGCAAATAAAGCTAACAAACTAAATGATGCGAACAGTGTTTTCGTGATTAACGCTGTTTTCACGTTCTACTCCTTCACGACCTGTGATAATGTAATCTATTTGGTAGAAATACTAAAGATAAAAAACTGTGTACCCTAGGCTAACTGCAACAGATTTGACAGCTGCTTAATTCCCAATCAAGATTAACAGCAGTTCACTTGTGATGTGCTAACTGCTGTTCATCAAGGTTTGTTTGGTATAAGTGATAGTGACGAAATGACCGTTACTTAAGTGCCCAATTATATGAAAAACAAACCACAAAGGGGAAACAGCGCCCTGGGCGGATCGAAAGAAAGAAGAAGTCAATAAAACTTGGCGCAGCCTCACAGAGAAATGGTACAAGTAGTGGGTTAACTCGGTTTTCCAAAAAATTGATGCAAAATTGTGACTGGTTTTAATGTTTTTTCTTAGTTAAGACAGCACTAAGGTAAACTATGAATTACGCAGAAGAACTGAAAAGCTATCTAGATGAACAGGGACGCGTAAAAGAGTGGCCCTCCAAGCGCAATAAAGGAAAGTTTCAAAAACTGGTGTTAGAGTATTTAGCCTCAAAGTTTGAAGTTGATACTGTTTATACAGAAAAAGAGGTGAATATACTGCTTAATCAGCATCACACATTTGGTGATCCTGCGATGTTGCGACGAGAGTTATTTGAGGCTGGATTGATTGACAGAAAGCGGGATGGTTCCGCTTACTGGTGCAATGTTCAAAATTGACGCGACCAATCTTTAGGCCAGCGTTCGACGACCACTTTCGTTTGGGTAAAAAATTCTACAGCATGGTTGCTTTGACCGTGTAAATCACCAAAAAAGCTTTCTTTCCAACCGCTAAACGGGAAAAATGCCATTGGTGCGGCGACTCCTATGTTAATGCCAATATTACCAGCTTCAGCTTCATAGCGAAACTTACGGGCAGCAGCGCCACTGGTGGTGAACAGACAAGCCATGTTACCGTATTGACCGCTGTTGACTAGGGCGATCGCCTGCTCAATAGTCTCTAAATGTATTAAACTCAGCACAGGACCAAAAATTTCTGTCCGCGCAATTTCACCGGCTGGATCAACATTTTGCAGAATTGTTGGACGTACAAAATTACCATTTTCATAACCAGATATCTTGGAATTTCGCCCATCCACTAACACTGTCGCCCCTTCATCTGACCCCTTTTGAATTAAATCCTCAATTCGTGCTTTACTTTGAGTAGTAATAACTGGTCCCATTTCTACACCTTGGTCTAAACCATTCCCGACAACTCGCTTTTTAGCAGTCTCAGTCATCGCTTCTGTAAAGGTGTGGCGTGCTTGTCCTACAGTCACAGCTATAGAAGCAGCAAGACAACGTTGTCCTGCACAACCAAAAGCACTATCAGCAGCGATGCGTGTCGTCATTTCTAAATCTGCATCTGGCAAAACAATCAGGGGATTTTTGGCACCACCTTGGCATTGCACTCGTTTACCATTTGCAGCTGCCCGACCATATATATATTTTGCAACAGGTGTAGAGCCAACAAAACTAATTGCTCGAATTTTCGGATGATCCAAAATTGCATCTACAGCTTCTTTTGCACCATTCACTAAATTAATCACACCTTTGGGCAACCCTGTCTTTTCTAACAATTGGAAGATTTTTTGCATTGTTAGCGGTACCTTCTCGGAAGGCTTGACAATATAAGTGTTACCACAAGCAAGAGCATAAGGCATAAACCAAAACGGAATCATCCCCGGAAAGTTAAATGGGGCAATAACTGCAGCAACTCCCAAAGGTTGACGAATCATCATTTCGTCAATTCCTCTAGCAATATCTTCTAAGTTCGTCCCTTGCATCATCATCGGAATCCCGCAAGCAACTTCTACATTTTCAATAGCGCGTTGCATCTCACCTTTGGACTCTGCCAAAGTTTTACCACATTCAGTGGTAATTGTACGAGCTAAATCTTCCAAATTCTCTTCTAGCAGATACTTCAGTTTAAATAGATACTGCACTCGTTCCGTGGGTGGAGTGCGTCGCCAACTGACAAAAGCTTCTGCTGCTGCTTCCGTTGCTTGGTTTACCTCAGAAGCAGGTGATAGGGGTACTTTAGCCAGTATCTCTGCTGTAGCTGGGTTGAGAACATCCAAGTATTCTGTAGCGATAGATGTACACCACTGACCGTTAATGTAGTTGGGTAATATCATTACTTTGTCCATCAGTTAACTATGAAATCTGTAGAAGATAAATCCAGGAATTATGAATATCCTAGGGGCAAAGAGCAAGATATTGCTATGAATAGCAGTGAAGTAGCAAGGATGTTGTAGGAGAAACGCTGATGTCAAAGCCGAAGATTCTACAGGAGAATGGAAACTATTCATTTCGTTCGTACTTTGAGTTACCCAACGACACAGATGAGATTTTAGCAGAATTTGGCTATACTTTTACTCGCAGTCGGTTACAGCTTCCTAAAACTAGCAGTCAATTAGAACGTTTAACCGAACTACAACAGCAGATAGAAGAAACTATCCCTTATGTCACTCTCAGTAGTGAAGCAGCCAAACGAGAGATTTTGATCGCCCCTGTCTTGAGTCGGGTAGCAGTGACTTGTAAGCGCTTGTTGAGGATTGAGTATCCCCTAAAAGTCAATAACTTACTTCAAGGAAATCTAGACTATTTCATTCAATCTGAACAAAATTTAGTTGTCGTCGAGGCAAAACGTGACGATTTAACGCGGGGTTTTACTCAGCTAGCAGTAGAAATGATTGCGCTTTCCATGCTAGAAGATACGCCATTTATACTGTACGGAGTAGTGACAATGGGAGATGTTTGGGTTTTCGGCACCTTAGAGAGTCATTCGCGTACTGTGACACGGGATATTGCTTCTTACACATTACCTGATAATCTGGAAGAAATCGTCAAAATTTTAGTCGGTATTTTGGAGTAAAAGTAGAACATCACTCCTCGTAATAGCTATTCTTTCGGTGGTGTTTGTACCATTTGCGGTGACCTCTAATTTACTGCGTCTTTAGGATCAACACCTAAGTCCTTGAGTTTAGCGAGGAGTTCTTCCACTCGTTGTTGCGCAAGTTCCTTCTGTTGTCGTTCTGCTTCAGCCTGCTGCTGTGCAGCATCAGCTTGCTGCTGTGCGGCTTCGACTCTTTCTTCTGGTGTTGGTATCAGTTGCTTGTCTGAATTGAAAAACCGTAATTTTGACTCATGAACTCCCAAAAACAACTCTAGCTGGTGACTCGATAGCCAACCTTCGGCACTTGGTTCTATGGATTTGTACTGTCCCCCCATGAGACAAAATCCTTGAAACTCAAGAGTATCTGGGTGAAACCAAAAATATTCTGGTGTCCGAAAGACATCCTGATAGAGTTGCTTTTTCGTTCCTTTATCAACTTTAGCAGTACTGTTGGAAAGCAATTCAACTATAACGTTGGGATATTTACCCTCTTCTCCCCACAAAACCCAACTTTTGCGGGGGCGATTTTCACATCCTAAAACAACAAAAAAGTCTGAACCTCTAAAGTCTCGTGTCGTGATGTGTTTTGGACTGTAATATATAGTTAGGTTACCACTAGCGTAGAAATCACTGCGGTTTTGCCACCACCATTTCAGGCAAGCCAGCAAAAGTTCTATTTGCTCTCGATGAAGGTCACTTTCCAAGGGAGGTTCATCACTCCACAAGTCACATGGTGGAATGATAATATCTTCTGCGTTATCTTGTACAGTAAATTCTGCAGGCGTTTCTGTATTTTTTGCAGCCATCTTAGTGGTTAAGAGCTTTTGGTGCTACCTTTAGTTTAATGAGCTTTAACACTAACAGAAAAATCCTACACAGAAATTTCCTCCTCTGTTGTCTGGTGTGGTTTTTAAAAACCACAAAGACAGTTCACTCAAAGCGCAAAAAGCTTGTGATGTAAGCTTTTTGAATGCGTGTTAGCGCAGCGGGACGCACTCCCGGATTGAATTCCCCAAAAGCGGTACTACATTCTTTCCAAAACCTTAATTCCCAGCAAAGAAAGTCCCAGCTTCAAAGTTCTAGCTGTCAAGTCACACAGCACCAATCGCGATGTCCGCACAGGTTCCTCAGCTTTGAGAACAGGGCAATTTTCGTAGAACTTATTAAACTTATCACTCAGTTGATACAGATACTCACACAAGCGGTTTGGAAGTAAATCTTTTTCGATTTCACCCATAACTTCGTCAAGCTGTAACAAATGCTTTGCCAGAGTTAATTCTGTATCTTCCCGCAGGACAATTTGAGCATCAGCTCCTAGCTTTTCAAACTCAATATGACCTTCACGACTAATACCCTGAGTCCTAACATAAGCATAGAGCATATACGGTGCAGTGTTGCCTTTGAGGGCTAGCATTTTGTCGTAGCTAAAGATGTAGCTACTGGTACGGTTTTGGCTTAAGTCAGCGTATTTAACTGCACTAATACCAATAACTTGGGCAACATTATGAATAAACTCTTGTGTTTCTTCGCGTCCTTCTTGTTGTATTCTCTTTTCTATATCTGCACGAGCATAGGCGATCGCACCATCTAACAAATCTTCTAACCGTACTGCTTCCCCAGAACGGGTTTTCAATTTTTGACCATCATCTCCTAGCACCAAACCAAACGGTGTATGAACAAATTCTACATCGTCTGTAATCCAGCCAGCTTTTCGTCCCACTTGAAAAATCTGGGCAAAGTGATTTGTTTGTTCTGCACCAACCGGGTAAATTACTCGTTGTACTTTATCGACTTCCACCCGGTAGCGAATTGCTGCTAAATCTGTAGCAGCATAGTTATATCCTCCATCTGATTTTTGCACAATCAAGGGTAAAGGCTCACCTTCCCTGTTAGTAAAACCTTCCAGGAAGACGCACTTTGCACCCTGATTTTCTACTAGAAGTTCTTTCTTATCCAATTCCTCTACAACTTCAGGCAGTAAAGCATTATAAAATGACTCACCTCGTTCAATAAAAGGAGCAATCCCTAGCAAATTGTAAATAACTTGATACGCTCGACTCGATAACTGACAAACTATCTTCCATGCCAGCAGTGTTTTTTCATCTCCTGCCTGTAGTTTTACCACAGCTTGACGTGCTGCTTCTTGGAAATTTGCATCTGCATCAAACCGTTTTTTTGCCTGACGATAAAACGAAGACAAGTCACCTAAATTTAAAGTTTCAGTGCTGGTTAAAGCTTCCGGGTATGCTTCTTCTAGATAAGCGATAAGCATCCCAAACGGCGTTCCCCAGTCACCAACATGGCTAATCCGTTGAACGTCATGACCGATAAATTCTATAATTCGGGAAAGACAATCTCCAATCACTGCTGGACGCAAATGCCCGACATGCATTTCTTTGGCAATGTTTGGGCTAGGATAATCCACAATCACACGTTTAGGATTCTGAGTTGGTGGAACTCCTAATCTTGGATCAGCTTGAATTACTTGAAGTTGTGCTTCTAGGTATTCTGTTTTCAGCTTGAGATTGATAAAGCCAGGACCAGCAACTTCTGGTAGCTTGCAAATATCAGATACATCTAGTTTATCAACAATTTGTTGTGCGATCGCCCTTGGTTGCTGTCCCAACTGCTTTGCTAACACTAAAGCAACATTTGCTTGATAATCACCAAATTTAGGATTGCTAGCTGGCACTAACATTGGATCTACATTCACGTAGTCAGCACCAAAAGCTGCATTCAAAGCTTTCTGTAGTTTAACTTTTAGCTGTTCTTGTGTGGCGTTCATGTTTACTTTTTAACTATGACAACCTAATTGCTCTTGCTGTCTTTGGCTTGAGCTTTCTAAACTTTTTAAAGTGTGATTTATCTTTCTCGCCATCAGCAACTTGTTTTTGAGATGAACTATACCATTTCTTTGTCAGGCTGTGCAAAATTTTCTTGACTTGTTCTTTCTTTCTATGCGCCAAGGGCGCACGCTGTGCTAATGTGTCCTATGCGAAGACGGTACACGCAACGCTAACGCGCCTATGCCCTGCGGGCACGCTACGCTAATGTGGTTCGTTCCTCAAATTCAGGTAAGGTTTGTGTCGTCATTCTCAAGAAACCCGCGCTTTTTGACAAGAGTGCAAGATATAAGGCAATACGGTTCAGTTAAGGCTAAAACTCTTTGTCAAAGTCAATTTTTTGAACGTAGACGCGCAGCGGTGAGACAGCGCTGCAGGAGGGTTTCCCGACAGAGGCGACTGCGAACCCGAAGGGCTTCCCGCAGGGTACCGCAAAGAACGCAAAGGACACAAAGAGAAGAAAGAAATGCTTAACTGAACTGTATTGAGATATAAGGAGGCGCATTTTCATACACCAATTGGTATACAGCATCCACTTCAGTTACCAAAAACAGGTTGATCCATTTTTCTATAACTTCTTTTGTAGAAAAGCTGCATCACTATTTCTATATTAGGAACCCCGCAGAATTCCAAGACCAGCTTTTCTCTCGATGTAATCTGCCAAGCTGATAAAATCATCACGTGGGTAGCACTTTCCTCCAATCAAATCAAATGCCAGTCTACTCGATGGATTTTCTGGATTTTCCAGAATATGTATTCCCCAGTAATAAAGTTGTTCACTAGCACGAATACAAACTTCTGCTGGGTCTATACAATGAAACTTATCATCTATTTTGAGAATATCTTTATATGTCTCGAAATAAACTTTTCTGAGAATATTTAATTTCTGAGAACCAGGATTTTTGAAGTTATTCACTAAGACAAATAAGTGAGCATTTTTGTTGATGTGACGTATTTCTGTCACAGTGTCTCGAATGACTTTACCATGCTTATTTAAGCCGAGTGGATTTAAGGTAGTTGGTATAATGCAATAGTGAAATTTTTCGACCAAGCTTGTGGGGTTACGCTCAAGTGCAGGCGAACAATCGCAAATAACTATCTTACAATCACGTGCGGAATCTTCATGCCAATCTCTGCCATCAAACACTTCTATCGTTGTTCCTCTACCTTTAGAATTAGGAACAAAAATTCCATCTCCCACTAGCTTTTGCAAATTTTGTTCTGGATCTAAATCTACAAGTGCTACATTGAATCCTTGTAGTGCAAATGCTCCTGCTAAATGTCCTGCTATGGTCGTTTTCCCGACTCCTCCTTTACAAGTAAAAATGCCAAAATAAACTTTTTCTGGTTGAAGAGAATCATCATTAACTCTAGCTTCGTAATCAGCGCCATCAATACCAACGAGCTTATTTTGTTGAGCAATTCCACAGCGAATTTTAGCATCATTACCCCATGATCTAATTAAAGCCAGTGCCGGTCCGCTAAAACCTTTTGTTGTGATGAATAAGCCAAATTGAAATTTATTACCTTCATCAGAATCTAAAAAGTTGGCAAATTTTAAAAGCTGGGGTGCTGCGACATTGTTTCTTAGCCATTTGATGCAGACAGCGCCAACTAAGTTTCCTTTTCTAACAACAAAATCATAACCAGGCTGGTTTAACTTGGCAGCTATCACTGTCCAACCCGCTCTATGGAGAAGTGTTACTACATGCTGTTCAAAGTGACTATAGTCTTTTGTGTAAGCAGGCTCCATAAATTGAGATTTAAGGATACAGTAAGCTAATCGTAGCTTAAATCACTTTGTGACAACGAATGTTCGTGAAGACGAAATCTAGTTTAACATCTCTAAGAACTTTCATAAATTTTTCAAAAAGTCGTCCCAAGTTCTATACTCGTTGCCAGATGATTTGTTAAGCTGTAAGCGCTGGTAATAGGAGTTATGTCAGCACAATGCACTGGTTGTTATCTGGACCTCTAAGCGTCGAGAAGTTGACAGTTCATATTGCAGGATTGCCAGCATCGTTACAAGGTACGAAGCTGGTACATATGTCAGACCTGCATTATGACGGTAAGCGGCTATCGGAAGAAATGTTGGAAGAAGCGATCAGAATCAGCAACGAAGCTGAACCCGATTTGGTTGTTTTAACAGGTGATTATGTGACTGACGATCCGTCACCAATTCACAAGCTTGTGCTACGACTCAAACATCTTCAAAGTCGCACTGGGATCTACGCTGTACTTGGTAACCATGATATCTATTACAGTCGTTCCAAAGCAGAGGTAAGCACTGCATTTGAGAGTATAGGTATTAAAGTTCTTTGGAATGAAATTGCATATCCTTTAGGCAAAGAATTACCTCTGGTTGGGTTAGCTGATTACTGGTCACGAGAATTTAACCCTAAAGTTGTGATGAATCAGCTAGATGGGACTACACCTTGCATTGTGCTATCTCACAACCCAGATAGTGCTGAAATCTTACAAAAATGGCGAGTGGATTTGCAACTGTCTGGTCATACCCACGGTGCTCAAATTGTACTTCCAGGACTTGGTCCCTTAGTAGTCTATTATAAGCCGTTTATTCGCAAACTTCCCAGAAAACTGCGGCGATGGGTGCCATTTTTGCGAGGAGATTGTTCTAAAGTCGTCAGACACTGGGAATGGGCGCAGGGTTTTCACAAGGTAGGAACAAATCAGCTCTACGTTAATCGTGGGTTAGGGACTTATCCACCAGGGCGTTTATTTTGTCCACCAGAAGTCACTGTGATAACTTTAAACTAGGTTGGATGAATCAGCTTGTTGACAAATTAATTTCCACGCTTGCTCCACATTTATGCTTTCTGTTGTTGCTTGTCCAATCGACATTCTTAAAGTTAGTTTTTGGTCAAGCTTAGTTGAAGTTAGGTAGAGTTTGCTTGAGGAATTGAGACTATTGAGGATTTCCTGGTTAATGCTATCGCCACCTTTGTGCCGAAAGCAGACTAAATTCAGGGGAGGATTCACAACTAACTCAAAGCTTGGGTGAGATTTTACCCATTGAGCAAATTCTTGTGCTAAAGCGACATGCTTGCGAATATAATGTTGTAAGCCTTCAATACCGTAATAGCGAATCACAAACCAAAGTTTGAGACTTCTGAATCTGCGTCCTAGAGGAATCTGCCAGTCGCGATAGTCAATGACCTTGCCCGAATCGCTTGCCTGATTTTTCAGGAACTCTGGCATAATTGAGAGTGCCTGAATCAGTGGGGCGCGATCGCGCACGTAGAAGCAGGTACAGTCAAAGTTAGTCATCATCCATTTATGAGGGTTAAAGCAATAACTGTCAGCTTGCTCTAGCCCTTGATGAATCCACCGAAATTCTGGACATAAGGCGGCTGTACCGCTCATCGCCGCATCAACATGCAGCCAGATATTGTACTTTTGCGCAATTTCTCCTAACTGCGGAATCGGATCAATCGCATTGGATGAGATTGTTCCTACAGTAGCAGCCAAAAAACATGGAGTCAACCCCGCCTTAATATCCGCTTCGATGCACTGCTGTAGCGCCGAAGCACGCATTGCATAGTTAGCATCCACCTCAAGGGCTCGCAAGTTTTCCCGACTGGCAGCCCCGCAATTTTAACGGCTTTTTCCATTGACGAATGCGCCTGAGTTGAAGTGTACGCAACCAGCTTGTTAATATCTGCTGTCTTCTGTTCTCTAGCTGCGAGCAAACCTACAAGAGTTGCACTACTAGCCGAGTCTTGAATGACTCCTCCCCCTGCTTGAGAAGATTTGAACTGTTCTGGTAGCCCTAGCATATCTACCAGCCAATCTAAAACATGGCTTTCCAATTCAGTACAAGCAGGAGAAGTAGTCCACAACATTCCTTGTATCCCCAACCCTGCACTGATTAACTCTCCTAAAATCGATGGTGCAGAAATCCCGGTGGGAAAGAAGGCAAAGAAGTTGGGAGATTGCCAATGAGTGAGTCCTGGGATAATAATTTCATCAAGGTCTTTCAAAATTGCCTCGAAAGATTCTCCTTGCTGCGGTGCATTCTGTAGCTTAGCTCTTATGTCCCCTGGCTCAACTTGAGAAAGAACGGGTAGGTTCTCGACATTCTCTAAGTAGTTGGCTATCCAGTCTATAGCTTGATATCCCCAACGGCGAAATTCCTCTGGAGACATGTGGTAGTCTTGTTGCGATTCCATTCCAAAGCCTCTAATACGAGCGAAACCTTATATCAATTTACTAGATACAGGGAAGCTAAAAAAATCAGAAAATCAAAATATATTATATCTTCTGTTTTTTCTGCTAAATTTCCCTGGTTTTGTGGTATTTTTCAGATGTAGTTACTGAAGACTGAAGATAACTTTAGTGAAGATTATCCATGAAAAGGATGGAATAAAATTCCGAATTATTCAACCAGATGATTTTGAGCAAACTGCTGATTTATGCTCTCAAGTCTTTGCGAATTATGAACCAATGACTAGAGCTTTAAAAATAAACTCTAAAGAATTTAAGACATTCGCTGAATCTTACTGTAGAAAAGCGATTGAGGACGGACTTTCTATTGTTGCCACCGATTCCAATGGAAAGGTTGTTGGTTTTGTCATCTCAGAAGATTTGATGACAGAACCTCCTCCTCTGGATGAGATTAGCGGGAAATTTGAACCACTTCTTGCTTGATTACATGAATTAGATTCAAGTTATACATCGAGACAACCTTTGGATTTGGAATTGGGTCAGATCTTGCATATTTTTATGCTAGGAGTTCAAGATGAATATAAAAATCAGAAAATTGCGACAACTTTGATACAGGAAAACTTAAAACTAGCCAATTCACACAATTTTTCTTTAGCAATTGCAGAAGCGACTGGACTAATATCTCAGCATATATTTAGAAAATTAGGTTTTAGAGAACAGGTGACATTCTTCTACGATTCATACACATTTCAAGGAGAGAAAGTATTTTCATCTATTAAAGAGTCAGCCGGTTGTATATTGATGTTATATTCATTTTTCTGAAACCAGTTTGTCCTTTGCAATCTTGTAGTGAACAGCAGAGCTGGAAACTCTGGAGCAGGGCGTGAAGATTAAAAAACTTCTTTTCATTTTGAAATCAGCCATTAACAGACTAACCGCCAAAAGCTACGATGGATGCGTATCAGCAGCTTTCAGCGGTTTATTTTGTGTGAACGATTCAAAAAATAAAAAATGAGAAGAAAGTCACTCAACTAAAGGTGGACAAGCTTCACAATCAATATCTTCACGCATTGTGTGTCTTTTCTTTCAGCTAAGCAGGCATTTTTGCTGTCAGTTAAAAAAACCTCCGAAACGACTTTACTAAACTTTAGGCGAAAACACATCACACAGAACACGACAACTGAGAATTGATTGCGAATCATATATTAGAGCAGGAGGCACAAAGCTCTAACACAGAAGACTTAGATATATCTTACTTACATATCTAACTTGCATGTGCCTATTTTTAAGTTAGCATTGTCCCGTCGTTTAGGGTGTATATATTTACCAAATTTTATGACGATTCATCTGTCTTAACATTTTATAAAATTTGTTATAAATATAGTCTTTTTTGACAGCACGACTGGATGAAGTTTATTTGTAGTCTTCAGGTACTCTGCTCGGCTCAACAACAAGGCAATAGCATGATAGTATTTTCACCATTGGTGCCTGTAGCTAATGTTTTACCATCTGGGCTAAAAACAACACAATAAATTGGCTGTGTACTTTCTGTGAAAGTACGAATTTCCTTTGCTGTCTCCACTTGCCAAAGTTTAACTGTCTTGTCTTGACTACTACTTGCAAGAGTTTTACCATCTGGACTGAAAGTGACTGAATATACAGTATCAGAGTGTCCTGTAAGAATGCTGAGTTCTTGACCGCTTGAGAGTTGCCAAATTTTAATTGTCTTATCTGTACCACCACTGGCAAGAGTTTTACCATCTGGACTAAAAGCAATAGAATGAATTCCTCCCAATTCTTCAGACTGACTCTTAAGAGTCAAAAATTTATTTTCATCCAGATACCAGACTTTGATAGTTTTATCCTTCTTTGCACCACCGCTGGCTAAAATCTTTCCGTCTGGACTAAAAGCAACGCAGAAAACTTCATCACAATGTCCGTGGAGTGTAGATGTTTCTTTATGTGTTTCTATAGACCAAAGCTTGACTGTCTTATCTTTGCTACCGCTGGCTAAAGTTTTTCCATCTGGGCTAAAGCCAATAGTATAAATATTATCTTTATGTCCCGTGAAAGTACAGATTTGCTTTCCTGTTGCAATCTCCCACAACTGAATCGTTTTGTCATCACTTCCACTCGCCAAAAGCTGTCCATTAGGACTAAATGCTACAGAATTCACTCCACCAGAACAGGAAAATCCACCTGTTTCCTTAAGAATGCGAGGTTCCTTGTCAGCCAAATGCCAAATTTTAATAGTTTTGTCATCAGAACCACTAGCTAATGTTTGCCCATTCGGACTAAAAGCGATAGACGTTACTTTATATGAAACAGGTTCAGTTGTTAAAGCTTGTGCTGTTGGGGGTAATGTTGGTGGTGATGGAGGTGGAGTGACAGCAGGTGTAGAAACCTCAGGTGTTGTATTCTTGAGTTGAGAATTCGAGTTTTGGATGAGCGTGATTGGGGATCGATTTGGAGAAGAGTTTGTGTTTTGCTTCTTTTCCGGAACAGGTGCTGGTGGTTTAGTCGTTCCCCCTGAAGGCTTGAAACCTTCTGGTTTTTTCTTTTTTTCGGACACGCTTTGGTATTGCTGCTTTACCTGGGACAATTCTTGGAGTTCTGTCTGAAGTAGGGCGATCGCATACTGAAATTCTTGAAACTGTTTTTGAGTATTTGTACTCAACTCTTGTGTCAGGTTATCAAGTCGAGTCAAATGTTCTCTCATCCCATCAATATTTTGTTCCTGCTGAGTTCGCTGTAAGACTTGGATGTGGTGCTGAGTATATTGATTCAATTGCTGTGCAAAGGAGTCTAACTGAGAAAGACGCTGATAAATTGGGTCTATCTGCTGTTTTGTTGTTGTACTCAACTGTTGGATAAAGGTGTCGAGTTGAGTCAGTCGTTGATTCGTTGCATCAATACTTTGTCCCTCCTGCATTTGCTGTTGAGTGTTTTGACTCAACTGTTGTGTGAGTGTATCAAGTTGTGCAAGGCGCTGATAAATTGGGTCGATCTGTTTTTGCGTGTTTGTACTTAACTGTTGCGTTAAGGTGTCAAGTTGAGTCAGGCGCTGTCTCAAGTCGTCAATATTCTGTTCTTGCTGATTTTGCGCTAAAGTCTGTATCTGCTGTTGAATTTTTGTAGTTATCTCTAGCAAAGATGTATCAAGTTCTTGAAATCGTTCTGTAAAAATATTGATATCTTGCTGCTCATTCTTTCGTAATTCCTCAAGCTGTTGTTGTGTTGTTGCACTCAGTTTTTGAGTGAAAGTATCAAAGTTTGCCAGTCGTTGTCTGAGTGGATCTATAAATAAATCCAGTTTGTCAATTGTTGACTGTTGATGCTGCTTAGTCAAAGACTTTAACCTTTCGCGATTTGCAACGTTTAAGCAAACTGTTACAGTCAAAGGAGCTGCTACATAAATCATCTGTTGCGTAACAGCTGCTGTGACTAATCCTAGTGCAGAGAGGGAGAGGGAAGCGTATTCACCAACTTCTAGCCAGTGGAATTTGGTCATAATAGGTTGACTTTTGTGCTTGGTGCGTGAATCAAAAAACAGCTTGAGCGCGTAACGCGGTTTCAATAGCCTATCCTCATCTTCTTCTAAGAAATTTCTCACTTCTTGTGCTTCACTTTCCCATGTCAACAAGACATGACACAAACAAGTGCATTGATGGATGGAAACTGCATCAAAATCACCTCTTAAATTCCAGCAAGGCGCTTAATCCACTGCAAAAATCTTTCTAAAAAAGATGTGAGTTTTGATTTCCTTCGGGATGTTCTGGATTGTGTTGAGGATGATGCAGAATGAGCCTGTTTATTTTTCAACTTTCCTTCCATCTGTGCTGCTTTACTTAAATCAGAAGTTGCTCGATACTCATATCCCAGTAGGGAGCAGATAAAGCCACGGTACTTGTACGCGTCAATGTAGTCAGGATTGAGACGAATGGCATGAGTAAAGTCCGCAATTGCTTCCTCGTATCTTCCTGATTTTGCGTTCTCTGCTCCCCAGTTGTAGAAAAGTTCGGCACTGGAGCGATTTGTGTAAACGTGTGTCTGTTTTGTCTGACTGGGTGAATGAGCAGAACTTGGCAGATAAGATTTTAGCTTGTTGTAAGCTTCGTTGATTTGTTTAGTTTTCTCTTCTGCTTCTTGTTTTTGGTGCGGATGAGAAAACCGATCCGGATGCCAAATCTTGATAAGCTTACGATAGGCTAGTTTAACTTCTCGTGGCGATGCACCGGGTTTGAGTCCCAGGATAGAGTAGGCATCATTTATGTTAAGGCGATCGCTCATACTGGGAAATAGGCAGCATGGTAAATCTATGTTAACTATTTCCACAAATTCTCATCATTCACTCCAAACACCCCACAGCGGTTATCACTGGGATGGTACTGGTCGTCGCTTTTTTGAAGGTTGGTATTATCGTGTGACATTGCCCACAGAAGGTCAAACTTTTGCTTTTATGTATTCTATTGAAGACCCCATCGGTGGTAAATACCATAGTGGCGGAGGAGCACAAATTTTAGGTCCCAATGATGAGTATCTCTGGCGGACGTTTCCGGATGTGAGCAAATTTTGGGCTAGCCGTGACGTTTTGGGCTTAGGTCATTGGGGCAAAACAGACCTCGTACACACCAAACCTCTCTATCTTCCGTCACCAGAGTTTGAACACCACATTCAAGAAGGTTACCAAGCAACAGCGACTCTCAATCAAGGAGTCATTCACGATCCTGCAACTGGTCGTTACTGTCGTTGGGAATATGAAATTCAACCCATTTACGGATGGGGTGATATAGGAAGTATTCAGCAATCAACCGCAGGTTGGCTGTCATTTTTGCAAATTTTTGAACCCGGATGGCAAATTTTGATGGCGCATGGTTTAGCTTCCGGTTGGATTGACTGGAATGGGAAACGCTACGAATTTACTAACGCCCCAGCTTACGGCGAGAAAAATTGGGGAGGCGCTTTTCCTCAAAGATGGTTTTGGATCAACTGCAATAGCTTTGAAGGAGAACCCGACTTTGCTCTGACTGCTGGCGGCGGACGACGCGGTGTTTTATGGTGGATGGAATCTGTAGCCATGATTGGCATACACTATCAAGGCAAGTTCTATGAATTTGTACCCTGGAATAGCAAAGTTCACTGGAATATTCAGCCTTGGGGTAGATGGCAAATGCACGCACAGAATTTGCAGTACGAAATTGAGGTTACAGGAACAACCGATTCATCCGGAACTCCTTTACGTGCCCCAACAACAAATGGTTTAAGATTTTGCTGTCGTGACACTATGCAGGGAGAGTTAAATGTTGAACTGCGAGAATTCGGTATTGGAAAAAGGAAAATTATCCGGAAAGCACATAGCAAACTATGTGGATTAGAAATAGGTGGTGGACCTTGGGACAATTCTTGGCAGTCCAGTTAAAGATGGTATCATGTAAAATGATATTCACTTGGGGCTGTAGCTCAGCAGGATAGAGCGAGCGCCTCCTGAACTATCGGGCACCATAGGGGAAACTCTATGAGTGAATGTAGTTAAATTCGGTGAACCCTAAAAAGAGAAGAAAGCATTGTTTACACAATCTGGCGTTGCTTAATCCTTTTAGTAGGATGCTTCTAAATGATTGTGGAAAGCAGCACAGCAGCGACAGCAAAAAGTCAGATTGGTTGTATTTTGACCACGATGCTAGCACTTCATGGGAATACCGAGCCAAGCCTGAGCCTAAAACTATGTCATTGATGATGCAGTTTTGCTCAGGAAGGTGTAGAGACTAGAAAGCTACCGCCTAAGGGCTTAAAGCCTATGGTGAAGGTATAGTCCAGAGAGTGGGGAAACTCACACAAATCTGAAGCGCTAGGTCGCCGGTTCGAATCTGGCCAGTCCCGTTGTCTAATAAACTTAGGATTTATGCACCATCTGCTAGCAAACCGGTTTCTTTGTTCGTATTTGGTTGTTAAACATACGATTTTTACTCTTAACCGGGTTTGTTTACCTAAGTCCAGAAACTGGATAAATTAGTCACAAAACCTTTGCATTTGCTTAGATAGCGGTTAAAATCGTCCATTAAATCTGGAGATATCTCTTTATTTATCAACAAAGAATTCAGTTCTTAACAGCCAGAAGCCAGAACGCCTACCCAAGCGAGTGGGGAATAAACGGGTTTAATACCCCGTCTCGGTAGTTTACAATCAGGTAACAGTTAAAAAGTTTACCTAATGGTCTTCTGATTTCTGACCTCAGTCTTCTGACTTCTTTTGGATAGGCACAGGTGATAGAAAATCTGCGTCTATTATCCTTATAAACTCTGACAATCACAAGTCGTCGTAGTTTGTCAAAAAGTCTACTGATACTGAGTTTACCAAAGAGAAGTATCTATACCAGAATAACTACGGACGACTCATCGAACAAAAAATGACTCAAATACAAATTTGAGCACATATTTTAGCGCTCTGATAATCTACGTTATTTAATCTACGTTATTATTTTTGCGAGAAAGTTTTTGTTTAAGCTACCGAGGTGGTAGACCCTTGAAAAAGCAACAATTTAAAGGTATCTATTCTCAGTTTATGCTCCTAGCACTACCATTAGCGATGTTATGGGGTTACAAGGAAATTCAAAGCCAATTTACGCAGCCTCAAGCAATTTTGGTCTTGGGTGGTTCGACATCTAAACTAGAGCGAGAGAAGTTTACAGCAAATTTTGCCCAAAAGCACCCCCATTTACCCATTTTAATTTCTGGGGGTAGTCCTCCAAGGGTGACTAAACAGGTGTTTGCTAAAGCTGGAGTTGATATCAAGCGGTTACGCCTAGACTACAGAGCGACTAATACTGTAGAAAATTTTACAACACTAGTGGATGATTTGAAAAAAAGAGGTATAAAAAGTGTGTATTTAGTCACTTCTGACTACCATATGCGGCGTGCCAAAGTCATTGGTGAAATTGTTTTGGGTAGCCGAGGAATTGATTTTAAACCGATTACAGTTCCTTCTGAAACATCTCCCGAACCGATTGAAAAATCTATCCGTGATGGAGTCAGAGCAATAGTTTGGGTTGCTACCGGTTACACAGGTGCTGATGAATCGCAAGACAAACAGTGATCAAATAAACTATAAAAATTAGTTATGAAACAGTATACGCTTAACCAATCAATTGTCAGTTATCAATTATCAGTTATCAAGGAAGCGCAGTATCAGTTATCAGTTCAAGAAAGCTGCTTATTTTGATAACTGTTCACTGTTCACTGTTAATTGCTCATTGATAATTGTTCATTGTTCATTGTTCATTGATTTTGACCAGCATCCTCAATTGTTGTGTGCTACTGCGAAAACTTTATCGAAAAACTCCACTTTTTCAAACATATGAGTTTTCGTAGCAATGAATTTATCTTTTTGTTTTAAGAAGCAGCTTTTTCTTGTACAAGGACGTAAGGTTGGACAATCAAAGTGTCAAATCGCTTTGCACGTTGGGTGTTCCACTCTCCTATTTGTGTAACCGAGGGTTTGGTAATCAATGCCTCATCTATCCAGGTTTGCACTTCTAAGATATTATCACTGGCGATCGCCACTCCTACATCCAGTAAATCTAGTTCTACCGCCACGACAATCACAGCATCCCGTTGTGCATGCGGAATCAACCATTCCCACTCTGCCTCATCTAAGTTTTCTGTTAATTCTGCTCTTATATTGGTATTACTCATGAGTCATTAGTTATCAGTCATTAATCATTATCATATACAAAATCAAATCTGACGGCGTTCGGGGAAGCCATACGGGAGAATCATTCGTCAGAAGTCAGAAGCTGCGCCCACAAACAATGTATTGTCTGTAACAAAATCTGGCTTCCTTGTTCTAAGGGAGGGGGTTGACTTTTCTAATCCTTGTGGTATAGAAGCCTTTTTTACCTGCTTAACTTTTCATGCCTATAGTTAGAGTACGAATTGATTAGTGATTGTTATATTATGATTGTGAAATTTTAAAAACTTTTAAAAAGCAAGCATAGTCTAAACAATAAGCAAGTCAGTCTTCTATGTTTCCTCAAAAAAGCTGTTTGTTGTTGCAAGAGTTTTCATGTGATTGAGAGATTTAAATTACTTTACAAAGAGGTCATTATGAGCCAGCAATACCAAAAATTGAGTCAGTCTGCTAAATTTTTAGGAGCTATTTGTGGTGGATTACTTATTGGCTTACCTGTAATTCCTCAAGCAATAGCTCAGCAATATATACCTCAGCAACCTCGCCAACAAAGTAGTTCTAAAATTAACCCTTGCCCCAGTATTTTCTACGAAGAACCCCACAACAGTAGAGTCTTGGTTCCGCAAGGATGTAAACCTAATGCCTTTACTCAACAATCAGAACAGCAAGGACGTGTGACTCCAGGTAATGTTTCTAACGAACCTGTACCAACACAACAACAGGTAGACCAAGGTGTAGGCGGTGATACACCATACAACCGTTCTGAAAATAGTACCGAAAGTTACAGCAGCCAGTCACAGTCCACGACGACCAGCACCGGACAAGACACGAACACCTCATCATCCGAAATTCGGACTTCTACCAGACAAGGAACGACAGATGACTATACTGTCAGGACATCTTCTCAATCTCAAAATAATCCCAGCAGTCAACAAAGACAAAATTCTAATATCACACCCCCTTTACCAGAACAAAACCAAAGTCCTATTGCTTTAGTCACTCCTGCTAACGGAAAAGTCTCTGTAAGGCTGAGAAATAACACGAATGCTCGAATCAATTATGAAGCACTTGGGTATACAGGGCAGCGTGTTCTTTCTGGTCGTACAGAAGTTGTATTGCAAAACTTGCCACTTCCTGTGACTATTAGTACAGTTCGTCAAGACAATGGTTTTGTAAAAGTCACTCCAACATCTACCGAGTCAGGATTGATAGAACTTTCTTTGGATGAACAAAGAAGAGCTAGTGATAAGCAGGGTGTCGTAAGAATTCAAAAAGATGGTAAGGTCTTTTTGAATTAAAGTCGTGCAATTTTCACTCCTGGTGGCAGCCAGATTAGTGAAATACTGAAATGGCTGTCGTTTGTTTTTTTGAAACAGAATCAACCTTTTTTCTACGCAGCCCCAGGTTGAAGAAGATTTTCGCCCAAGTAAATGACGCGGATATCTTTTGGTAATCTCTCCTCTAGCATGAGATACCCTGATTGAAGTAAATTCGCGACTTCGCTTGGCTTGATAATTTCCCCTTCAGCTTGTAGGTAAGCTGCGATTCTCGTTTCACTCCACCGAAACGTTTGAGCCATCAAAATCATCAATCGTAAAATGGGTGGCAATTGGTCTAAAGCTTGTTCTACATAACACCACAATGGTGGAGAAGTCTCCTTGAGAGAATAATGAATTGCTTCTGTAGGAGGAAGTTGAATCTCATTGATACAGTAAGCTGTGATATTAATCAGCCAATTTTGTACCGTCAGACCCTCTTTAGTAAATTGACTACTGTTTAAATCAAGTCCATTGAGTTCGTAGTAAATATGTCGCCAGGTGAGCGCAAAAAGATAATCAGCTTGCACAGGCGATCGCGCTGAATGCCGAATCAAGGTGTAGACTATTGGGTTATAGCGGCAAAAAATCGCTGTAAAATATCTACCTGCATGCGGGTTTTGCTGAACAAGAGTTAGCAGTTCTTGGTCAGCATAATGAAACAGTGACTTAATCAGTGGGTGATTAGCTTCAGGAAAATAAGGAATTTGCACCATCCGAAATTAAGGAGGAATAAGTGTGTTGAGTGAACTACCCAACGCTGACCCTATCG
>NZ_QMEA01000051.1 GCF_012912105.1 Brasilonema sp. UFV-L1 | reverse complement strand
TTCATATTTCCAGGTGCAAGATGTGAGTTGATCCATCAAAACGATTTACTTCCTAACTCTTCAAATAACTAGGATTCCACTGCAACCAGTAATTTTCTAAGGCTCTAGCAATGACATCTGCTAGCTTGCCAAATAGAGCATATAGTAAGATACTCAGAACTACCACATCGGTTTGCATAAATTCTCTGGCGTTCATTGCCATATAACCAATACCAGAATCAGCTGCAATAGTTTCAGCAACGATGAGTGTTAGCCACATAATCCCTAACGAAAAACGCACACCCACCAAAATAGAAGACATTGCTCCTGGTAAAATAATCCGCCAAAACAAACCCCAAGCATTTAAACCGTAGATTTTTCCCATTTCAATCAATCCCGGATCGACGCTACGAATTCCGTGAAAAGTATTTAAATAAATAGGAAACATTACACCTAAAGCAACAAGAAATAATCTCGCTTCATCTCCAATCCCAAACCACAAAATTACCAAGGGAATTAATGCTAAATTGGGAATATTACGGAGCATTTGAAGAGAGGTATCTAACAATTTTTCAGCTATGGGAGAAATGCCATTAAGTAGTCCTAAACCAAATCCAATACTCCCTCCAACTAAAAAACCAGTTACTGCTCGTGTTGCACTGATACCAATATTTCTAAATAGTTCGCCTGTTTGAGCTAGATTAATGGCAGCATCAAAAACACCTAAAGGTGCAGGTAAAATTCTTGTAGGAATTAAGCCAATAGAAGAGAATAACTGCCATAAGATGATGATTAATATAGGTACTATCCAAGGAATGAGTGACTGAACTTGACGATTCTTAGACAATTTCAAGAGGAATTCGTTTTTTTTCATATGCTTTGCTCGAAAAGAGCTAGAAGTAGAGAAGATAATTTTCATATATTTTTGTAAACCTTATTATTTTTTTATGAGATGCTTAGTCGTGGTTGAGATAACTCTGATTTGCTATTAAATTATCAAAAAGGATTTAAAATTGGAGGCATTGTGCAACACCTATTTTAAAACTATTTCCAAGCAGCAAGCACAGTGATAGGTAACTCTTCGCTAAACTTTCCAGAGGGTTCGACCCACAGAAGAGATTCTCTTAAATCAGCCTCAAATTTCTCGCGGTTTTCTCCTAAAAAAGATGGTAGACAGAAAGCTGTAGAGTAGAGATAGCCAAGATATGTGTCTATTGTCCAAGATTGTTGGTATTTGACTTCATACTTGGCTTGACGGGGGAAAGGTGACTTAGCTAAGATTTCCTCATGGGAAACTTCTAGTGGTTGCCAAATACCTTTGCCACCTTGACCTGTGCGTCGCTGTTCACCTAACCAGCGTTTGACAACGGAAATCGCTGTTTTTTTCCAAGGATGATCACTATTCCAAGGGTCTTCGTGGGTTTTGAGAATTGCAAGACCACCGTCGTTAGTTAGTAAATTATATATGCGTTGCAGCACTAGTTCTCGCTGCATCCAATGAAAAGCACGTCCGATAGTTACTAGACGAAATTTACCTACAGCGAGAGAAATATTCTCTGCCCTGTCTTGCACCCAACTGATATTTGGTGCTCCTACTGCTGCTGCTTGTCGTTGAGCTTCTTGAAGCATATCTGGGTCGGGATCGAGACCGATAACTTCAGTAAAGCCATCGCGTAAAGCAATCGCAATCAAACCAGTACCACAACCCAAGTCTAGCAGTCTCCCTTGACCATTGAGTTGAAACTTTTGTGTCAGCAAATCAAATAAAACAGGGGGATATTTAGGTCTGTAACAGGCGTAATGCCAAGCTGCACCTTGAAATAATGTTGGATCGTAAGCAGGAATTGTTGTCATTTCATGAGTTCCAAATCACATTTTCTTGAGTTTTTTAGGGTTGTGGAGTCCAAACAGCATCTTTAATTTGTACAGTTTTAGGAATCAATTTGAGTTGAAAAAACAGGTCTGCCATTTCCTGCTGTTCTTTCACAATTTGGTTATTCATATAAAGTACACCAAAATTAGGGCGTCTTTCAAATGTCCATTCCCAGTTTTCAGCTTTAACACCCGTTGCTGTTTCCAAAATTTTTGCACTTTCTTTCCTATTACGTTTTGCCCACTCTTCGTCTTTTTTCTGTTCATCGATAATTGCTTTCACCAACTGTGGATTTTTGCTAACAAAAGAGCGAGTGGCAATAAAGTATGAACGCTGTTCTGCAACTTTTGCTCCATTAGCAAGAAGACGTACTTGTCCTGTCCGTTCCGCTTCAGCATAACGAGGATCGGAAGTAACCCAAGCATCAACATTTCCTCCTTCAAAAGCAGCACGAGCGTCCGCAGGTAACAGGTAAACGGGCTGAATCTCGTTAAGCGTGAGCTTTGCTGTACCTAACACTTTGACAATTAAATAATGTCCTGCTGTTCCTTTTCCGACAGCTACTTTTTTACCTTTTAAATCAGCAACCGTCCGAATGGAAGAATTTTTTCTAACTAAAATGACCTGCCCTTTCCCATTAGGTAAACTGCTAGCAACATAGGTAACTGGTACACCTGCTGCTTGGGCGAAGATAGGAGGAGGTGCGCCTACAACCCCAATATCAATTGCATTGGCATTCATTGCCTCCATCATAGGAGGTCCTTGAGCAAATTCAATCCATTTTACATTCACCCCTGTAGGAGCAAATTTTTTTTCTAGACTACCTCTCGCTTTAATGATGTTTAAAAAAGCTGTTCCTTTTTGGTAACCAATACGAACTTCTGTCTGTTGTTTGGAATTCTGTTTAGAATCACTGGAAATTTGTTCAATTTTTGTGTTGTGTGTGTTTTGGTTTTGGATATTTGGATGATTTGGATTGCTGTTTGCTTTTGAACCACCACTTGTGAAGGTAGTTGCTATGAGCAGTAAGTAAGGTATGGATGAGAGCGATCGCTTAAATTTAAGCAACTGTGAACCAGCGCCTGAGGGTTCCAGTACTGAACCGTGTGCGTGTCCACAGAACATAGAAGAGTTTCCCGACAGAGAATCAGAGTGTTGGAGTTTCCGAGGTAAACTTGTAATTGCAATCATTTTGCTCCCACCTCAAAACGGACGACTTCCAGCTAAACTCACCCGCTTCATAACTCGGCGTTCATTCGGATCAAATGCTTCCCGGTAATGTAATGTCGCCTGATTATCCCAGTAAACAATGTCACCCACAGACCATTTGTGTTTGTAATAGAACTGAGGTTGATTGAGGTGCTGACGCAACTGTTCGATTAATTCTGCTCCTTCTTGTGGTTCTAAACCCACGATTTCTACTTCTGTGTCATAGTCTAGGTATAAAATCTTTTTGCCACTTTCAGGATGCGTCCGTACCAAAGGATGAGGAAAGACAGGACTAATAAGAGGAATACTTTTATCCAAACGATACTTAGAGCGCGGCGCGTTTCTGTCTCCCAAAAACGGATTGTAAGTAATCAACTGCAAATCAGCAATCCGCTCTTTAGTTGCATCATCTAACGTCTCGTATGCCAAATTAAGATTCAACCAATAAGTATCTCCGCCAAGACTTGGGACTTCTAAAGCATAAAGTAGCGAACCACTAGAAGGGTAGGGAGTCCACTTGTGATCGGAATGGAAAGCCAGTTCTCCAGTCCCTGTATAACCACCATCAAGATTAGAAATAGGAATGACTACCGGAGTAACTCCTGGTTGAGAAGCCAGCACAGGGATGTCATCTGGTGGGACAAACAAAGAACCAAAATAGAAGGCAAAATTCAATAACTGCTCATCAGTAAGCTTTTGATTTTTAAAAATTAAGATGTGGTAGTCGCGTAGTGCTTGCTTTAACTGTAAGATGACGAAGGGTGCAACTAATTGGCTAGCATCAAGTCCAGTAATTACGGCTCCCAAAGGTGTATTAAGGGGAGTGATTTTAAATTCAGTCAAAGTTAACGTGGACATAATTTTCTTTTAGTTAAAAATTGATAGTTGGGAAGAGCAGGAAGAAATTTTTGTATTTGATTTTTTTATTTATGATAATTGCTACTGGTCTGTTGGATGGATTCTGAGGGCTTGTGTTGGTCAGATTTCCAACTTCAAGAAGTCGAACATTTGACTATTTCTCAATATTCATGCAATGAACCACTACTTTTTAGCAAGCACTTCCTTAGGAGTAATTTCGGCATATTGTTCAGGAGTCAAAAACCCGTCTCGTACATTTACTTTTTTCGGTATTAGTTGCAGACTATACCATTTATCTGCCACTTCTTGTTGCTTAGCAATAACTTTGTCAGTAATTGGTCGTAAATCCCAGTCATATTTACTATGCATTTTTTCTAGTGTAGGTGCATCTATTTGTGTTAATGAAGTCAGTAATTGTGCTACTTTCTTCGGGTTATTCTTACCCCAGATTTCTGCTTTTTGGAGTTCTTCTAAAAAAACTTTGATGACTTCTGGGTGCTCTTGATAAAACTGCCTTGTTGTCGAGTAAAAGTTTCCAGTATCTCTTAGATTCTCACCATCTATCAAAACACGACCTATTTTCTTCTGTTCAGTTCTGGTTACAAATGGTTCCCAGATAAACCAACCATCTACTTTTCCTTGACTAAAAGCTACATTGGCATCTGGTGGTGGTAGGTAAACTGATGAAACATCACTCAGTTTAAAACCTTCTTTTTCCAAGGCTTTCAGTAAGAGGTAATGACCTATAGATGCCTTTTGAAAAGCAATTCGTTTACCCTTTAAATCTTTAATGGTCTTAATAGGAGACTTGACCGAAACTAAAAGCGAAATTGATCTAGCATTAGCAGAAGTCGTTGCTAGATAAACTAAGGGTACTCCAGCTGCTTGTGAAAAAATAGGAGGTGATTCGGCTGTAGATGCAATATCAAGTCCACCTGCATTTAGGGCTTCTAGCTGTTGTGGTCCAGCCGCAAATTCTGGCCATTCTAGCCTATATCCAAGGGATTCTAATCTTTTTTCAAGAGTACCTTGTTTTTCTAAAACTGCAAGTGCAGTTAATTGTTTAGAACGCACAATTCGTACTACTTTTTTGACAGGTTGCGTTTGGTTCGTATTCGATGCGGCTGCTTGCTCTTGCTGCTGAATTTGACTTGCTGATTTACTACAACCAAACAAGATAGTAGATAGTACGATACTGTAACCAACAGCAAATAATAAGTAACGACGAGTGATGCGTTGGCGCTTCCAGAGTTCAAACTTCTTTTTCAAGTTTTGCATTATAATGGTGATAATAATGACAACTTATTAAATCCTTAAAACAGTGAACAGTGAACAGTGAACAGGGAAGGAGTCAGGAGTCAGGAGTCAGGAGCGGAGCCACCAGCCGCTCCGCCTCCGGTCAGAATAAAAGAGTTAATTGATTCTTCTATTCTGAATTCTGGATTCAGCAATACTGAATACTTCTTCAAACTGATAACTGATAACTGATAAAGAGAACTTAAGCGACTTCATCTTTAAAGATGGCTTATAGTAAAAATCAGAAATATAAGATGGGCAATGCCCACCTTATGCTTATAGGGAGAGGAGAAATCTGTGGTGGAAATTTGTGCTTTTGGAATACTGAGTGATAAGTGGTAATTCTTCATTGAGTCACCAATTACCAATGTCGCGCAATTTGTAATCTACAGGGTCGTGTAGAGTCAAGGTACGTTAGTCACGCCAGTAACGGTCAAAGTTATATTTGCTGAGTGTGGATTGAATTTCCATAACTTCAAAAATGCCAGTTATCATATTTAACCCGACACCGAGGGCAAAAGCCTTAGCCGCAAAAACTGTTATGGCTGTTTCTCTTCTTTCCAAAAAATGTTTTCTCCAAGTTAGTAGTTACTAGCTAAAAAACTAATGAACAGTCTCTACCAATTCCTGATCCTTTTGCTGTTTACCCATCACCCTGTCTAAAATCCTTTCCACAGTCCGAGCAAATACCGCATCTCCTCTCACTCGTGGACGTGGTAAGGAAATGTTAACATCCATACCAATTTGACCGTCTTCAATCAGGATCACCCGGTCTGCAAGTACTACTGCTTCTTCCACATCATGGGTAATTAATATTGCAGTAAAGCCCTGCTCCTGCCATAAACGCTCAACTAATTGCTGCATCTCAATTCGAGTCAGTGCGTCTAACGCTCCGAGTGGTTCATCTAGAAGCAACAAAGAAGGCTTACTTGCTAACGCTCTTGCCAACGCCACCCGTTGACGTTGTCCCCCAGAAAGGACGGCGGGCCATTCATGCGATCGCTCTTCTAAACCAACTTCACGCAAAACTTGCAAAGCAGTTTGCTTGGTGTATACTTTCGAGTTGGAACCTACCAAACCCAACTCTACATTTGTCAAGACTCGCTGCCAAGGTAACAGACGTGCGTCTTGAAACATCATCCGCACCGCTGGATTAATCCGATGATGAGACTCGCCATTCAAAAACACTCCGCCGCCACTCGGCACATCTAGTCCAGCAATCAGGCGTAGCATCGTACTTTTACCACATCCACTGCGACCGACAATTGCTACAAATTCTCCTGGCAATATGTCCAAATCAATGCCGTGCAAGACTGTTTTTCTTCCAAAGGACTTTGTTAACCTTTCGAGTCTTAAATACATTCCACGCTGTTCAGATTTCATGTCAAAAACCTCCAGAACAAAGAGCTTACAATCAGCACAGCAGTATTACTACTTAGTTGTGAGTCAAAAATAGATTTAAATGATTTTCTATTGGAGTTAGGTAAACACAACTTGCTAGTTTCAGGGCAACAACACTTGGTGAAACGAAATCTTTTCTACAGCTACAGACACCATTTCGCCCTACTGAGATATCAATGGTTTAAGAACTTAGAGATACAAGCATTTAAACTTGATTAAACCTCTTTTGTTTAATTTTGGAAATTAAAATACGGAAAATTAGTTAGTTAACCGTATTTTTTTTTGTATCTTGACATAGTTGCAGGAAAAAAGCAAGTACATTTTGTAAAAAAAGATTGCTAGAAAGGCAAAATTTATCGTATTTTTTACTACAAAAAACTGCAAATGAACTTGTATATTTTGGCTTGCTTGACACTCCAGCCCTATATCCAAAAGACATAGGACTTAGCAAGAATTTCATCGGCTAAAAGCCGATGAGAGTGTCAATGAAGTAAAAAGCCAAGGTTCTGTAACGCCTCGCGCAATCTATCCCGTCCCGATAAGGACCGTGCAGAAGCAACTCGTTTGACAGAATGTTCTGACCAGTCACTGTCACTGGGAACATTCATCTGCTGTGAATTATAAAAGTTTTGCATGAGTTGGTTATAAAAGGCAATTCCGTTCTCTTGTTCTGCCAAATGATAAGTTTCTCGATGCAAAACAACTGATTGTGGTAGACGTGGCTTGACTACAGTATTTGCTGTTGGATCGGGATATCCTACACACAGTCCAAAGACGGCAAACACATGGGGAGGTAAACCAAGTACCTGTGCTACTTCCTCCGGACGATTCCGCATCGCACCAATATACACCGTTCCTAAACCGAGAGATTCAGCTGCAATCACGGCGTTTTGTGCGGCTATTGCTGCATCTACCACCGCCATCAAAAACATTTCCAAATAATCCAAACCTTCATCGGGTAGTCCGCGATGTTCAGCAATATACGTCAGTCGCGCCAAATCAGCTAACCATACCAAAAACAGAGGACACTGGCGAATATGTGCTTGATTATTCGCCAGTTGCGCTAGTTTTTCCTTGCGTTGTGGTTCTTCTACAGCTACTACACTCCAAGTTTGTAAATTAGAAGAAGTCGCAGCCGACTGCGCCGCCGCCACTAAAGTTTCTAGAGTTCCTGAAGGTAAAGGTTTGCCCAGATAAGCACGCACAGAACGGTGGGACAGTAAGGTAGTGATACAGTCACTCCAAGGAATCTCTGGATCAAAAGCATCAACTCCGTAGCGCTGTTTGAGTAACTCAGTTGGATTAGTCATAAGTGATTGAGTAGAAATCAAAGCACCTTTTTAAAATAACAACCCACCACTCACTATTTATCTCATTATTTATATTTTTGGGGAAAAAGCAGCATATTGTTGTGGTGTAAGCGTCGCATCCCGCACGCTAATTTGTTTAGGTATAAGTTTCAACTGATAATATTTATCAGCAACTTTTTGTTGTTCCGCAATCAACTTTTCATCAATCGGCACAATCCCAAAAGTTTTCCTCTGGGTTGCCCTTTTCATGGTATCTAAATCTACGCCCAAAACTGGCGACAAAGTTGCTGCTACTTCATCCCGATGCTTATCAGACCAATCTTCTAGTTTTTTAATTTCTTCTAGTATTGCCTTAATAGTTTGTGGATTATTATCGGCAAATTTCCGACTTGCCAGATAATACCCTCCTTGCCTGTTAATTTCTTTTCCATCAATTAAAACGCGAGCATTAGCAGATTTTTCTGCCGCTGCATAAAAGGGATCCCAAATCGACCATGCATCTATACTACCTTTTACAAAAGCAGCACGTGCATCTGCTGGTGGTAAAGATATGGGTTGAATATCGCTATATTTTAATCCTGCTTTTTCCAGAATTTGTAAAAGTAGATAATGAGCGCTAGATCCTTTTTGAAAAGCTATTTTTTTGCCTTTTAATTCAGCGACTGATTTGATGGGGGAGTTTTTGGGAACGAGAATAGCTGAGCCTGCTGGATTTGCTGCAATACCAGCAATATAAGTCAGATTTGCTCCTGCAGCTTGAGCAAAAATTGGTGGAGATTCTCCAGCATGACCAAAGTCAATACTCCCTATGTTCATCGCTTCTAAGAGTTGAGGACCTGCTGGAAATTCTATCCATTCAACACCTATTCCTTCTGGCTTTAAGCGTTTCTCTAAAACACCTTTAGCTTTTAATAAAATCACTGACTTCTGATAGCCAAATCTCACAATCGAAGCTTTAGCACCAGTTGTATTACTAACAGGACTAGCAGAAGAATTGGCTAGATTACTATTCGTAGAATTAGGTGATGTACAAGCTGCAAATAATAAGCTAAGGCACACACCAGTCACAAATGCTCCTGCAATAGGAACAGGAATGACAGAGAATAGTTTTGTGTGATTCTTCCAGTTCGATAATTGAGATTTTAGTGATGAAATCCACATTTCTAACTGCTGCCAAATCAAATTCATGATAGGTTTTTACCTCTTAATAACTTGATTGTGATTGAATGTCGTCTTTAGAAAGAAAAACTTGTACGAAGAACACCTACCAAAATTGGGTCATTGTTGCCATTATGTTCTGGTTTGGTAATCAGATAAACAATTGGTGTAATTCTGATGTTGTTATTTACCCGAAAAGTATAGAAAGTTTCGATGTGTAAAGATGTATCAGGGTCTTCTCGTTGTTGTCCAGCGAGTCTGAAATCATTACTGGTAACTTTCGGCGGAATGCCAATAGTAATACCACCTATATTTCCTTGCTGAAATAAATCAGGGAAACTAAAGGTCAGCGCACCATTGATGATAGTCGCATCATTATCACCGCCAACTTCTTGATGCGCTTGCGTGTAACCAAACCATCCACCTAAAGTAAAACGCTGGCTAACTTTCCAGCTAAACTCCAGGCCAAAATTATCGGATGTAGTAGCATTTTGCCCAAAAGGATTGCGTGCAAAAGCGCTACCTGTTCCGCCAGTCAGATTATTACCAGAATTCGTAGGAAAGTATTTGCGGGTATAAGTCAGCCCTAAATCAAATTGCTTACTGGGAGAGATGGTGAGTTGGGCGATCGCCGCTTGGGAACTATCATTGAAAAGTCCTTTGTCGGGTCTGTTCGCAAAAAAGCCATCTGCTATGTAAGCTACGTGTGCTTGTAATTGATCGCTAAATTTATAAGCAACAGCTGCACCTGCACCATCAAAACCTGGTCGGTACACAGTCGGGTTAAACTGTCCAAACCGGGAAAAACCACCCTGAAATGGGTTACCATTCAAGGAGTTTAACGTTGGGACATAAATTGGGAAGTTCAGTGTCCTCGGACCTATCCAAGCAGTGATTTTTTTACCAATTGGAAAACGGTAGTATAAGTTTTCCACAAACAGGTCACTATCCCCAAAACTTGATGCATCCAAGGCAAAGCGGGTCATACTAGTTCCTGTACTCGATGTCAAATTAGGAATATTGTCTGCTCGTAATGTAGTGAGTAGTTGATCTGTCCCAGTAAAGCTGGTTTGAAACGAAAGTTGAGTACGGTAAGCAAAAAAGGTGTTAGTAGTATCCTTGGTATCATTGGCAGGAGTGTTGTTTGGGCGATTTCCAAAAGTATCAGCCACTACGAAAATCGCATTACCTACCAGTTTAGTCGTCGTCGAAAATTGTTCCGCTTCAACTTGTGCTGTCTTGGTTTCTAAATAATCTATTCTTCCTGCTAATTCGGCAAGTTCTGGACGAAATTCCTCAGTCAGTCGCTGTATCGTCGCTAAATCTTCCTTAGTTGCTAAATCTGCTGTTGATGATGCAATCAGTTTATTAACAGGACTTACGCAAGCATTCAAACCCGCCGCAAATTCATAGCGTGTTAAGGCACGATTTCCGCGATAGGTGCTGTTAGGGTAGCCGACAATACAACCATAGCGTTCAACCAAGGACTGGAGTGCTTGAAATGCCCAATCTGTGGGTTGCACATCAGAAAGTTGAGAAACAGATGTCATTGGTGGTTCTGATGATGGTTTTGTAGGCTCAGTAGGTGTTGTCTGTGGTAAATTTTGCGAGATTAACTGATTTTTTCGTACTATTTTTAACTCTTTGATTGCAGGATCAAATGACTTAAGTAATTCTGGATCACGAATATCAGGATGAAATTCTGAAGGTGTTTCTTCTCCAAAAGCTTTTGCATTGGCTACTAATAAAAGCAGCACCAGAAATATTGGTAGAGTCAGTAATAAATTCCACAAAGTTTTTTTCATTTTGCTAGAATCACCCAAGTCGGTCTGGCACATCATGCTCTGTATCTCCACAGAAACCAGCCAGATAAAATGGAAGTCTTTAGTGTTAACCAAGTATTGCGTGAGTTATCTAAAAATTCTCAACTCGCGTTGCTCCCGCTATTAACTACTACAAACTGTAGTGGCTACAAATCCAAAGTTCAGCAGCCTGTGTTTCGCGTAGGAGAGATCCAAAAAAATAAAATATCCAGCCCAATGGGAGAGGCAGTTCGCACCGTCGGGGGGCTTCACCGGTCCCCTCTCAGTACATTGGGCGGAGATTTTCTCCGCTCAGAATTCTCGCTGCAATTTACAGCAAAAACTACTCATTTGGAACGAACACAATAACTTTGGAGATAAAAAACGGTAACTAAGTCGATTTTAAGTATTTTTATTCTACATAGATAGGAGCATTCCATATCACCTGAACAAAATAAAGTATTTTAGATGACATTTTTTTATAATTTATGTTAAGTCAAAGATATTGTCTACTAAACAAATGTCTGGTAAGATACAATTATTTATTTACAACTACTGTAAGTCGATAAAAATTAAATAAATTAAGAGTGGTGTGTAGTTTTTTGAAACACTGATAGAGACTATATCGAGGCGAAATAACGTAAGGATTCATGAAATATAACCAACTGGGCAATAGTGACCTCAAGATTTCAGAAATTTGTCTAGGAACTATGACTTTTGGGCAACAAAATATTATTGAAGATGCTCACAAGCAGCTAGATTATGCGATTGCCTATGGAGTAAACTTTATTGACACGGCAGAAATGTACCCAGTTCCACCTCGTGGTGAAACCCAAGGAAGAACAGAGACTTATATTGGAGAATGGCTGAAAAAACAACAGCGCGATAAACTGATCATCGCTACAAAAATTGTAGGTCCAGGAAGAGGATTTAAATGGCTGCGGGAAGGCAATTTAAACATTAACCGCGAGAATATCAAACAGGCAGTAGATGATAGCCTCAAACGCTTACAAACAGACTATATTGACTTATATCAAATTCACTGGCCTGACCGTTATGTTCCTCTGTTTGGTCAAATAGAGTATAATTCAGCTTTTGAGCGAGATACTATTCCTATTGCGGAACAACTAGAAGCTCTTGCAGATATTATTAAAGCAGGAAAAATTCGTTACTTGGGCTTGAGTAATGAAACTCCTTGGGGAGTATGTGAATTCAGCCGTACAGCACAGCAGTTGGGACTACCAAAAGTTGTTTCCATTCAAAATGCCTATAATCTCTTAAATCGGGTGTTTGATTCAGCTTTAGCAGAAGCTTGCTATCGCGAAAATGTTAGCTTGTTAGCTTACAGTCCACTGGGATTTGGGTTGTTATCCGGCAAATACGTACATAATAAACCGCTACAGGATACACGACTCACTCTCTTCCCTGGTTTTGGACAGCGTTATCTTAAACCAAATGTTAATGAAGCTGTCGCAGCGTATGTAGAAATCGCCCATAAGTATAACTTGAAACCTTCACATTTAGCATTAGCTTTTGTCCGCAGTCGTTGGTTTACAAGCAGTACAATCATTGGGGCGACAACGTTGGAACAACTGAAAGAAAATTTAGAAAGTGTGAATGTCGTGTTGGACAAAGATACTATAGCAGAATTAAATGCAGTTCATACTCGGTATCCTAATCCAGCACCGTAGAATATGCTCGTGTCCCAGATATTTTCTGCCCATAAAATTTGTTCTTGATTTTTTTTACAAACTGTGCGATATTTCTAGGATATCCAATAATACGGTTAATCCACTAATTAACCGTACTTTAAATTTGAAGAGTTAAGAGTTTATCAAACAACTTTAGTCACAAGCTACAGTTTGACGCAGTTTTCGTAATTTTCCATTATCTTAACTTCGTTTGACAACCAACTGGCATTTTTGTGTTGTCACTCATTTTGTGTCTTTGTTTGTACATAAGTTCTAAACTGTTGAAGCGGGGCTTCTCATGAGTAAGAATCTATTGTGGACAGGGAAAGTATCTACCATTGAATATGAACCAAACTTGCTCTGTGATGTTCTGGTTATAGGGGGTGGACCAGCTGGCACTTGGGCGGCTTGGAGTGCGGCTTTCAAAGGTGCGAATGTCGTTCTTGTTGATAAAGGATACTGTGGTACGAGTGGCTGTGCAGCGGCATCGGGTAACGGTGTGTGGTACGTACCACCTGATGCGCAGGCGCGGGAAGCGGCAATGGCTTCTCGGGAGACTTTAGGAGGATTTTTAGCCAACCGCAACTGGATGCAACGGGTTCTAAATCAAACTTATGCCAATGTTGATTTGTTGGCGCAGTGGGGTTATCCTTTCCCAACAGACGACGAGGGTAAACCTTACAGGCGTAGTCTGCAAGGTCCAGAGTATATGCACTTGATGCGAAAGCAAGTCAAACGGGCGGGGGTAAAAATATTAGACCATAGTCCAGCTTTGCAACTGCTAGTGGATAGAGACCGAAGAGTTGCAGGTGCGACGGGAGTCAACCGCCAAACTGGAAACAAATGGCTTGTGCATGCAGGTGCAGTCATCATTGCAACAGGTGGCTGTGCTTTCTTGAGTAAGGCGCTTGGTTGCAATGTGCTAACAGGGGATGGTTACCTTATGGCAGCCGAAGCGGGTGCCGAGATGTCGGGGATGGAGTTTTCCAACGCCTACGGCATCTCTCCCGCCTTTTCTTCTGTCACTAAAACTCTGTTTTACAACTGGGCAACTTTCACTTACTCTGATGGTACACCAATTCCTGGAGCTGGCTCACAAAGAGGGCGTTCTGTCATTGCCAAAACCTTATTAACGCAGCCTGTTTACGCCATCTTGGATCAAGCTACAGAAGAAATGCGGGTACATATGCGAAAAGCACAACCCAACTTCTTCTTACCCTTTGATCGTGCAGGCATAGACCCCTTTACACAACGTTTCCCCGTCACTCTCCGCTTAGAGGGAACTGTACGCGGTACAGGTGGCATCCGGATTGTTGATGATACTTGCGCAACTTCCGTAGCAGGCTTATACGCTGCAGGTGATGCCGCGACGCGAGAACTTATTTGCGGTGGATTCACGGGCGGAGGCAGTCATAATGCAGCTTGGGCATTGTCTTCAGGTTATTGGGCAGGACAATCTGCGGCTGTTTATGCACATGATTTAGGCACACAAGCAAACCAACGGCGAGTCGAAGCTGTAGGTGAGGTAGGATTTACATCCAGGCATCAACATCCACTCAAAACCGATAGTGAAGCTGGGCTCAACTCTATAGAAATCATCCAAGCCACCCAAGCAGAAGTTTTCCCCTACGATCGCAATTACTTCCGCAGCGAAACAAGATTAACCGAATCATTACAGAGATTAAATCACCTCTGGCAAGAAATTCGCACAATTCAAGCAGATGATAACAACATTCTCCGTGTGCGGGAAGCCGCCGCAATGGTAGCCACATCTCGGTGGATGTATAGCAGCGCCTTGGAACGTAAAGAAACTCGGGGGATGCACAAACATACAGACTATCCCCAACAGGATGTTAATCAGCAACATTACTTAATTAGTGGTGGTTTGGATCGTGTCTGGGTGAAAGCTGCCCCTGTACAACAGACCAGAGTTAAAGTAGAAGTGGCAGCATGATAAGAGCAAAAAGAGTCACTTTGCGTCCTGGTGACCAATTCTCTTGTCAATTATCAGTTATCAGTTATCAGTTATCAGTTATCAATTATCGATTTGATCATTGTTCATTGATAATTGATTCTTGACTTTGCTTGAGACTCAAAAAACTATAAGTATTCAAAATCACTTGGTATGATTGAGTTAGTCAGTGAATCTCGGTGCATTCAGTGCAATATCTGCATTAACGTTTGTCCGACAAACGTCTTTGATAAAGTACCAGACGCACCGCCCACCATTTCCAGACAAAGTGACTGTCAAACCTGCTTTATGTGCGAATTGTACTGTCCAGTAGACGCTTTGTACGTAGCGCCACAAGTCGAACCGTTAGCAGAAGTAGACGAAAAGTCTCTCACTGAAGGCGGACTCTTAGGAAGCTATCGCAGAAATATAGGTTGGGGACGTGGACAAACTAACACAGCCCAAGAAGATTCGACTTACCAACTACTCAAATACCTCAAGTGACATCCTCCAACACTATAATTAGAAATTACTCAAAACCTCTTTTCTCCACACTAATCGCATTCCTCCTACTGTTCAGTACTGGTCCGAGTTCCAGTCAAACTATCTCCCAAGCAGGATCGCCCACTCAAAAACAACTAAATACTTCCACCCTGCGCTTAGGTATTATAAGTGTCAAACGTAGCAAAATCCCTACAGGACCCATTGGTTGGGCAATTAATCAAGGCAAATTTCTGCCAGAACTACAAAAACTGGGCATCAAAGAAGTGCAAACGGTTTCGTTTCCCAACGGTCCCAACTTAAATGAAGCCTTAGTCGCAGGTCAATTAGATGTGGGCATCTACGGGGATACACCTGCCATAGTTGCTAGGGCAAACGGCACTCCCACCCGCTTAATCAGTCAAGAACAAGTAGGAACAAACGCCTGGTTATTGGCAAAGAAGAACGGACCACGTTCTGTATTGGAACTCAAAGGACAAAAGGTAGCGACGTCAAAAGGGTCATACATGCACCGCTACTTGATAGGGTTATTGCAAAAGTCAGGTATTGTGGATCAAGTGACGGTAGTTCACCTGCTACCGAATGACGCCCAAGCTGCATTAGAACGGGGTGATGTGGCAGCAATTGCAGCATCGACAGGTACAGGTCCACTATTACAATCCAAAGGTTTTCCTGTCATTGATGAGGCTATCAAACATCCAGACTTACCAGGAACAAGTGTAACTGTCGTCACAGAAGCTTTCTTAGCAAAACATCCCGACTTGCCCCAAAAGTGGAATGAGATTAAACAAGCTGCTGTTAAAGATATCAAAGCAAACCCAGAGGCATATTACAAGTTTCACGCCGAAGTGTCAGGATATCCTGTTAATGTGGTGAAAGCTTCTTTCCCTATAAAACAGTTTCCAGAAGAACCAATTCCGGCAAGAGGATTAGAATTGTTGCAAGGAACAAAGCAGTTTTTGGTGTCTCAGAAATTAGCAAAGTCGGATTTTCAATTAACTGATTGGATTGTGGCGCAAAAACAGAAATAAATCTGGCGTTAGCTTTTATGAAAATTCTATTACCCATTAACAAGCTATCGTCATGGCAAGCCTTTAAGTAAAGTCGTTGATAGAAATGCTGGTTATTAAGCAATATTTTACTTTCAATTGTTAAAATTTATTGGAATTATTTGCTTTTGTATAACTAGTATGAAACTCATTCTACCTGTAGAACTGGCTGCGAAAATCGAGCCGCTTTTACCACCAGATATTACATTTGTACGTGTCGATAGTGAAGGTCATTTTGAAGGCGATCCACAAGATGCTGAAGTTTACCTCAACGGGTTTAAGTTAAAAAATACAACTCTCCATAAAGTATTAGCAGCAGCACCTAAAATTCGTTGGCAGCATACACCAAGTTCTGGTGTGAATCACATTCTCACACCCATTTTTTTAGAACACGATATACTTCTGACTAACGGATCGGGAGTTCATGCCATTCCCATCGCGGAATTTGTAATTACTTTCATGCTTTATCACGCTAAAAATGTCCAGAAATTGCACTCTTTACAAGCTGATCACCACTGGTTAAAGTGGTTTGAGCTACAAAAGTGGTTAGAGCTACAAGAGTTATACAATAAGACTTTACTGATTATTGGTGCAGGAAATATTGGTCAAGAAATTGCCATTCGTGCTAAAGCTTTTGGGATGAATGTTTTTGGCAGTCGTCGCCACCCAGAACCATTACCAAATTTTGACAAAATAGTGGGTGCGGATGAATGGCGATCGCTTCTTAGCGAGTCTGACTATGTAGTCATTGCCACACCTCTTACACCTCAAACCAAAGGCTTAATTGATGCAGAGGCATTGCGGTTGATGCGTCCGAGTGCTTACTTGATTAATATTGCTCGCGGTGCGATCGTCGATGAAAATGCCTTACTCACTGCTCTACGTGAGGGTTGGATTGCTGGTGCTGGATTAGACACATTTGCTGTTGAACCATTACCCCCGCAGAGTCCTTTTTGGTCTTTACCGAACGTATTTATAACCCCTCACTGTTCAGGACTGACACCACAACTTTACGATCGCATCGTGGCGTTATTTCTTGATAATTTAACACGCTATCGTAAAGGCTTGCCTTTACGTAATATCGTGGATAAAAATACTGGCTACTAAACTGGCTACTAAAATCTACAAATTTACCAACCTTGATGTCTAAGCAACGCCACGATCCCTATGCTGCATGGCGCTACCGTAATTATACTTTATTTGCCATTGCCCGTAATCTTTTAATGTTGGGTTCCCAGATGCAAAGTGTTGCTATTGGATGGGAACTCTACGAACGCACAAGTTCAGCCCTCATCTTAGGTGGAGTGGGTTTGGTACAGGTGATTCCAGTCATTTTATTGACATTACCTGCTGGTCATGTTGCAGATCAATGGAACCGTCAGCGGATCGTATTCTTAACTGACTTGATGCTTGCCTTGTGTTCCTTTGGTTTAGCAGTACTATCCTACACCCACGGTTCTATTTTCCTCGTCTATACCTGTCTGTTTTTAGGTGGTGTTGCCAAAGCTTTTAACAGCCCAGCCAGCAATGCTTGGCTACCTCAACTCATTCCTTTAGAAGTATTCAGCAATGCAGCAACTTGGAATATTGACCTCTCCCCCATCTGAAGAAGGGGGATTCTAAGCAGTTGTTGCTACGGGGACTTTTAGTCCCCCTTCGCAACTTCTTTTTCTATAACTCTTTTTCAGATTCCTGAACAAGTCATAGCGCTTTGGAAGGGTCAAAACTTCCCTAACTATCTTGACTAGGCTAAAACCTAGCTGTATAGCTACTTTTCTTAAAATATTGGCAGCTGCTTGAGCATCTGCATTGACAATCATGCCATGTGCCGTTTTATAAATGCGTCCATTTCTAATGCCTGATGGCTTCCATTCCTTGGGTTTTTCACCATACTTTGGCAGTACATCATTATCTAAAAAAGACGCCTTGGAAGTATATGACTCCTCGGTTTCATGAAACTGTATTCCGTTTTCCTCACAAAGCTGTTTAATTCGTTCTTTTAGTTTTGCTGTCGGTATCTGAACGTGGTTCTGATTATTACGTTTGCCCATGTCAGAACCATCTTTGTGTCCGGCGTTCCAACCAAATACAACATTACCTATTTTGTGGTTCAAACAGTAATTGATAACAAATCTGGCTGTTTTATTCACAGCATCCCGCATTTGCCGGTACTTTCGTTCTGTTATCTGGGCTAACTCGTCATTCCAGAAACCTTGTGGCTTTCCATCTTTCAAAGTTGCAACTTGTTTGTTATACCACTGATTGCTTGCCTTTATCTTTTTGACATCAATAATAAAACTTTTCCCGTTTGTGGTTACACAGGTTAACCAGTTTCTAGCAGTGCCTGGGTCAATTCCAATTGCACTTTTATGGTCTAACACTAAACTGCAAATTGCTCCATCATGACCTGACTGGTAAACATACTCTGCATACCAATTATTATTTCTCGGCACTATCCTGACTTCCACTAATTGTGATGGAATAAAACCAGTTGCACCATTAATCCAAATTTCTTTCAGTCCTAACTCGTCTTTAATTAATGAGTTTAACTCCCTGGGAATTGGCAAGCGACACATTCCATTTTCTATGTCTAAAGCAACTGCTTGAGCAGGATAGGTAAACCCTGACACACCTCCAGATTTCCGATATTTTGGCATAGATGGTTTACTGACTTCGCCCTTAGCCCAACTACTTAAAAGTCCGTTATAACTTACGTATTGTTCGGCTACAGATTTTAATGTCTGTTGAGCGCACTGACCACCCAATTGTTGATAGTGGGGATTATCTTTCATGAGAGTGCAAAGACTTGCGTATCCTGCGTCCTTTACCGTTTTGATTTTAAAACTAGTACGATAAAAGTCGTCTTTATCAAAGAATTCCACCTTTGGACATTCTGCATAATGCTTCTGTCGTATCTCGTAATGAGCGCTGTTTATCAAACTATTTGCAGCATGACCTTGATGAACCAGGAAAGTCATTACCTCTTCGGATACATTTAATTTGACCTGAATTGTTTTGTACAACTTTTATTACCTCCTCACTATATGTTAACATAAATGCAGTTACAATGTATTTGCTTTTATGAAAAATAATTCATTACAAATCAGATTATCAGACAGACGAAAACATAAGCTTCTTTTATATGCTGCTCAAAAAGACAAGACTGTTACTGCTTTGATTGAAGAGTGGATTGATGGTCTTGTTCTTTCCAAAGGAAGAGACACTGCGGACTAAAGTCCTGCGTGCTCTCTTTCCTGCCTCCCCTTAAAAGTGGGAGGCTCTCACGCTCCCATACTGTTTTGGTAGCGCTTTCCAACTAGCTGCAGTACTTGGTCCTGCATTAGGTGGATGGATGATCGCACTACAAAAAAGTGCCACCAGGGTTTATGTCATTGATGGGGCACTGATCATGATTTGTACGGGTTTAATTGCCGCTATTATCTACAAGAAAACTGTGCGTTTGTCAACTCAAACACCCTCTTTAAAAACCTTAGTTGCTGGAATGAATTTTGTCTGGCACAACAAAGTCATTTTTGGTGCGATCGCTCTCGATATGTTTGCGGTGTTGTTAGGTGGTGCTACAGCATTATTACCCATCTTTGCTAAAGATATCTTACAAGTCGGTCCTACTGGGTTGGGATGGTTACGCGCTGCACCAGCAATTGGTGCATTGGTGATGGCTGTCACCTTGGCGCATCTGCCACCGATGAAAAGAGCAGGGATTGCGCTAATATGGTCAGTCATCGGTTTTGGTGCAGTGACGATTATTTTTGGCTTATCGCGTTCCTTCGAGCTATCCCTAGTTATGTTGGCATTGAGTGGAGCTTTTGACAACATCAGCGTCGTCATCCGTCATACACTCGTGCAAGTGCGTACTCCAGATGAACTGCGCGGTCGTGTTTCTGCTGTCAACAGCGTATTTATTGGTACATCAAACGAGTTAGGCAGCTTTGAATCTGGTTTAGCAGCAGCATTCTTTGGACCTACTCTTGCTGTGGTAGGCGGCGGAATTGGCACGATTCTAGTTGTGTTAGTTATTGCCTTGCTGCTACCGGAACTACGCCGATTAGGACCGCTGCACTCTGTGGAAAAGGTTAATGTATAGTCGTTAGGAAGGTCTCCCATCATTCCCTCGTTCCCATGCGACTCATGGGAATGCACTATCAGAGGCTCTGCCTCAATATAATTATTGGGAGGCACAGCAGTACAGCAAGGAACGAGAAACGACTATCACGCAAGCGTTTAAATCTTAAGTTGACACATATGGGCTAGACGAAAGCCCCTACGAAAATCTGTGGTTCAATGAACTGAAAATAGCTGTAAACATTTGTTCACCTATTTTCCTTGCTTTTTCTCTTCATTTGTGAAATAGTTATATACTAATACTTATACTACGGTAAGTCGATAATATAAAAGTAAATTAAATTCATTAGTTTAAGCGTCTAGACTTCGGAAAACTTTGTTTTCAAGCAACCATAGAAGTTATGTTTCAACCACGTTACGGGATTTGGATTCCTGTTTACGGTAATTGTGGCGCGATGAACCATCCACTTGAACCTCGTGACGCAAGCTACTTAAGAGCAAAGACACTCATCCAGCTAGCAGAAGAGTACGGGTTTACGACTACTCTCATCGCTGAACACATCATTAATCCAAGAAATCAAGAATTTGAGCAGTTAGAGACTTGGACAACAGCAGCAGCCCTAGCTGAAGCAACTAAATCGATTGAAATCATTGCTGCTGTGAAGCCTTTGCTGTTTCATCCAGTCGTCCTAGCCAAGATGGCATTAGGTATTGATGCCATCAGCGGCGGACGTTTTGCCGTTAACTTGGTTAGCGCGTGGTTTATGCCGGAACTACAAAAGTCCGGCATACCTTTTCTACCCCACGATGAACGCTACGGCTATTCTCAGGAGTGGATTAAGGTGGTAAAGAGGCTGTGGAGTGGAGAACGGGTAAGTTTTCAAGGAAAATACTTTGCGATCAATGATTTGTGTTTGCGTCCGCGTTCAGTCGCACAACCGCATCCCCGCGTGTATCTAGGTGGTGAGTCAGAAGCAGCCAAAGAGTTAGCAGCACTCGAAGCAGATGTCTTTTTCCTGAATGGTCGTCCTTTGGATGTCGTGCGCGAAGCGATCGCCTCCCTAAGAAACCGGACACGCACACAATCCAAACCGCTATGCTTTGCGCTGTCAGCCTTTGTGATTGCCCGATCAACAGACCCCGAAGCACAGGCAGAATATGAATATTTGTTAGAACTCACCAAACAAGACGACAGAAGCGAACTCTTGAAAGGTGTTGAACCGGAAGTGGTGATGTTCAAAAACATGGCGAAATATCCTGGTGTGGGGAGTAACGGCGGTACAGCAGCAGGCTTAGTTGGCAGCTATGACACCGTAGCTGCACGGATAGCTGATTTTGTAGAAATAGGCATTGATACTTTTATGCTGCAATTTCAACCTTTTCCTACGGAGATAAAACGCTTCTCCCAAGAGGTGATGCCGCGAGTGCGCTCATTAGAATTTGTAACTTGACACCCAACAACAGTAGCATTTTTGACTCTCATTTTTGATTCTCATTACTGAAGGCTTATATGACTGCAACCTTGACTCGTCTGACTTGGACACCTGAGTTGGAAATTGAAATTATCGACAAACTCATTGCTCGGTATGCTCCTCATTTTCCCACAACTCGCGCTGCAACACCCCGACAACCTATCACACAAGAAGAAATAGAGAATTTCTGCCACTTCCGTATTGGTGGTGCAGCTCACGACTTGTATATAGTGCAAGTTTGTGGTAAGGTAATAGACCAAATTCCTGACCCAGAACTGCAACTATTTTTGAGCCGCCAAATTGGCGATGATGGCGCACACGCTCAACATACCCGTCAGCGAGTGTGGGAATTAACAGGACACGATCCCATCACCCAGATACAGCAGAGGGTACAAAAGCACTGGGACTTCATGGGAGACTTGCCTCATCGTAACTGGTTAGGGTTCATGGCGTTTGAGTTGCACTATGAACTGCATATCGTTGCTCAGTTGATTTTAAATAGCCGCACAACAAAAATCAACGACCCAGAAACAGGGAAATTTGGTGTTGAGAAAATTCTCCCTGATGAAGCATACCACCGCTTGGGGGTGTTAGCTTGGTGGCAACGTAAGTATGAGCAAGCATCACCTACACAGAAACAGGAAATCGCAGCACAACTCCTTGAACTGGACGAAGAAGGACAGCGGCGACGCAATGCTTACCTCAATGAGTATTGGGGTATTATTCACCGCGCCACGGGTGCAGAAATTGAAGGATTACCAGTGATTTACGATGCATGGCGGAGAGAGGTGCTTGCTTACTTTTTGGACATCCCCGTTTCTCAACTTCCCAAGTTAGTAAGCGTTAGCGAGTAAAGAAATTTAGAAAACGTGTTCTCCTCTTTCACCCCCCCTCTAGGGGGGCTTTTTGAAAATTTAAGGAGAGTTGACTTGTATTGCAGAAATGATACTTATGAATGAACCGCAGAGTACGCAGCGGAAAGTCTGAGCGAAGGTTTCTTCCGTTAGCGCAAGCTCCTCGCGGAGCGAGGCTCAGAACTTTCCAAGACAGAGTACGCAAAAAGAGAGGAGGAAGGGAGTGATGTTAATCAGTATTAAGACAATACTGTTGATGCAGGATTAGACATTGAGATTGTTACTTTCAACGATGTAGCTGTATTCATACACCACAGAATGATGTGATTTGTTTGTCTTTAGGAAAATCAGCGTTAAGAATTAAAAATTAAAAATGTAATATGTTTAATCAACCATTTGAAAGAGAATTATTTGATGGAGAACCTTGGTTACTTGGACAACAGTCCAAATTACCACTTCATCTTCAGTCATTAGTGGAGCAACAACAGGGGAGACAAGATATATGGGAATTGCCAAAAAAAGAACATAATAACGATGCTCTAAAGAAAAAGTTCAACCGATTTTGGTTTTTAAATTTGTGATAACTGTAGAAAGGTCATATGACCGAAAAAGAAAAGGATACATGCGAATGTATTTATTCATGGACAATAAAAAATGTCCCGCAACATTATTCAAGCTTCCGGATTCATGAGGCACTGCGTTGGGCGGCTGTGCCGACTTGTAGCATGTGGCGTCCGTGGAGTCCTTAATTTTGAATTTTGAATTTTGAATTTTGAATTTGTTAGCGTAGCGTGCCGTAGGCAGCGTTAGCTCCGGCCCCCTCTTAGGGGCTAGCGAGTGACTTTCCTTATTTTGTTTCCTTGTATAATTTTTTTGACTTGCTTTTTTAACAGTAAATTGATAAACAAACCGTATTTAAAACAACTGAAAAAACATATTGACATATTTAAAGAAAGATAGCAAGCAAATCTCTGTAGAGACGTTGCATCCGAAAGTTCTACATTAATGGGATGCGTGAAATTCATATTAAGATTTCAGCAACGTCTAAATAAAAGCTGTTCTCATGCATTATTACCATTGAACATCTGACCAAAGATATGACCAAAGAAAATAGCCCCAAACTGGGGCTAGTAAATACAATTGCTACTTTTTGGACGCATAGCCCTTAATGTTTTAAACTGTGATTTTTGTCCCATCAAACTTGGTAAACGTGAAGCCGTTAAATTTTTCGTTGTACCCCAGCCTTTCGTCTCTGAGAATGCTAATAGCAACCTCTTCTCCTAAAGCCAAGCCAACTGCACCATCTGAACGCCAATGGATACCGCCAAGGCTGCGACCAATAGCATAATTAGTTGCCAGCTTGTTCAATTCTCCACCCACTGTCAGTCGCTCGCCGCTATAGGGAATCACTTTTGTGGGATCATTGGGGTCAGGTACCACAGGATTAGGGATGACAAAGTTCTCGTCAAAGAACGCTTTCAACAATGTGGCTTGGACACCGGCAATAGAGGCAGCACCACCAGTGTAAGAGGGATGGAACGGTGCTGCTTCTGGGTACGCATGAGGCAACAAATAGGTTCCAAAGGTGCTATTAGTCTGAGCTAAAGCTCTGGAATTTAAGACCTCGGAATTGATTGGATAGTCAGTTTTGTTGACCAGTTTGTTGTAAACTAGTCCACCATATGCCTCTGGTCGTAGACGACGGTGTACATAAAATTTCTGCCAGTAGGAGGCTCTAATTGCCCGTGAGGGAGCCAATAGGAGTAAAGCTTGATAATGCGCTGCTGCAAATGTCGCAGCAGAACCTAGTTGAGTTTTCGAGTTGACATACGGATTGCCTGGATTCAAGGGAGCGTTAATACCACCACTTAAAATTAATAGAGCTCCAAAGAACAAAGCACCACCAATATGTGCATACTCAGCTAGATCGCGAACAGTAGATATGTAACGGCGTGTTGGATCGTATCTAAGAGATTTGCCAGAACTGCCTCCATTCTGGACGGTTAACCATTCCTGGTAATCGGTGAGGAAGTCGTTGCCAGGAAGAGCAGTACGAATCAGAGGCGAGATAAACTGAGTGTTGAAAGGAATATCCTGCAACAGAAACTGTGAAATGTAAGGACCGTCCGTTACTCCAGGTGGAACAAAGTGTTGTGCTGTCTTGCCGTCATTCTTATCGACATAGGTGACACTGCCACGAAACAGAGTTTGAGGAGTGACAGCACCACCCTGTTTTGGTCCTCGAAATTCTGAAAGTTTGTTCAGGTCTTCAATAGCGGCTAGGACTTTTGGATCGTCAGTGTTGTTCTGCAACTTGTTAAGAGGGACTTCCCGCAGTAAAGCTTGCCAGTAAAGTTCAACTGCCTCGCCAGCCTGTTCTGCACTATCTAGAGTTGGTGGTGGTGGAGTTGCTATTTGAGCTGCGTTTATCCCTTCCAAGCTAATTGCCAATGGTCCTTGAGGATTAACCAACTTCCGCCCGCCACCCAAGATAATATTTTCAAAGTCATCAGGGTTACGCGATGAGAGTGCTTTGATTAAAGATTTGTAAGCTTCTGGCTTGACTTCGCCTCGTTCGTCGTGTGGTAATCCCCTGGTGTCGGTAGCAATTTTGTTAGGATAGCGTTCTTCATCGCCATTAGTCGGATGAGGCGGAACGCCTATCTCTAACTCAAGTTGCGCTGCTCGAACACGTACTTGATACGCTTTCTGGCTAAACCCTGCATAGTCAAAGTTAAATTGACCAACAATATCCTGTGCCTGGACAATATCTCCTCTTCTTTTAGAGGAGAAGGGTGAACCTATGACTCCCGTAACAACACCAGTGGCAGTAGCACTCAACAAACCAACACGACCAAGAAATCCGCGTCTACCAACTCGACCAGATAATAGGCGTCTGCTGCTGGCACTAAAGAGATTTTGATTGGGATTTGTTTTTTCGCTTTGCTGTTGTGTATTCTCTTGAGAAGCTTGATTAGAAGTTGGTTCGGGTGACATGAGATTTCCTCCAAAACTAGAAAGTGATATAGAGCGTTGTACTATTGCAAGACAACTTTAAGTACGCAGGAATGATTCCTAATAGCTGTACCTATTGCTACGGTTTCACTGCATAGCAATTATGCTTATACATATGAAAGCGACTGTATAAGCTGTAGGAATATCTAACAGTAAGTAATCGTGCGTTTTTACGCACAAATTAGACTTGCTTTAACTATTGTGAGAATGACTTAGGTATCGTTCTCAATGCTCTCGTAATAAATCAACAAAACATTGATGGCATTTATCCCTCGTTGATTTGTCAGTGCTGATTTTGAGTAGCTAAAAATCATTCGACATCGCTTTTTCAAACGATGGTACAGCTAAAGCCACTATCTTTCAAAAATCAGCAAATGTACTGTAAATCTATTAAATAACCGTATATTTTAGCTGTTAAATCAACAATATCTCACAAACAACCGTCAAAAGCAAGTAAACGATTGTTACAAAATCACCGTATATTTGGCTTGCCTATTCCAGCAATCTATGTCATTATCAACCGATACAAGTGTTAAATACGGTAAACAGATAAACAAATAGTATTTATGGTGAACTAGAGTTAAGATATAGAACAATCTTTAAATCTCAATTGGAAAATTAAATTTGAGTACAAGTTTTTCTTTTTCGCTTTTTAAGTAAAAAAACACTATTTTCTATGGCATAGCAGTGTAAATACTTAAAAACATAGTGCGCTCAGCAGTAAGACTATTCCAGAAATACTTGATTATATGCATCTATGTTGATGAAATTCTTAAAAACTAGGGTTTTGAGTATTGGACAAGTTTTATACTCAAATTTCCGGCAACGGAGAACCCGTTCCCTTTCTCTGCTATTTGCCTTGGGGCTGGGCTTAAGCCTAGTCGTGTCTGCCTGTTCTTCCAACGCCACTAAACCAGAAGCAGTCACCTCACCTACTAGCAATCAAAATGTGACTGGCAGTATTACAGTTAATATTGGCTTTCAAAAGGCGGCAACTATCCTCAATGCCCTAAAGAGCAAAAGCAGCCTAGAGCAAGCTTTAGCACCTTCTGGTGGAACTGTAAAATGGACTGAATTCCCCGCAGGTCCACCCATGCTGGAAGCCATGAACGCGGGTAGTGTTGACTTTGGTTACACAGGTGAATCACCACCGATCTTTGCCCAAGCGGCAGGTAATCCTTTAGTTTACGTCGCCTACGATCCTTGGGGACCAAAGGCAGAAGCGATTATCGTACAGAAAAATTCACCAATAAAAACTGTCGCTGAACTTAAAGGCAGAAAAGTTGCCTTTGCCAAAGGTTCAAATACTAACTATCTCGTTGTCAAAGCCTTAGAATCTGCCGGATTAAAGTACAGTGATATTAAGCCAGTTTTTCTCACACCAGCAGATGCTCGTGCTGCCTTTGAAAGTCGTAACGTTGATGCCTGGGCAATTTGGGATCCTTATCTAGCAGCAGCCCAAGAAGCAACAGGGGCAAGAACCATAACAGATGCAACAAATTTAGCACCAAATCGGGGTTATTACCTTGCTCGCAAATCATTTGTGGAAGAACATCCTGATGTTTTGAAAACAATTTTGGATGAAGTCACTAAAGTAGACAAATGGGCAGCAAGTAATCCAGCAGAAGTTGCGAAGTTTTTAGAACCACAATTAGGTATTAAAGCGGCGGTACTGGAACTAGCAGAAAAACGGCGAGAGTATGGTGTTTTGCCTTTGACAGAGGAAGTCATTGCTAAACAACAAGAGGTTGCTGATACCTTCCAAAAAATTAAGCTGCTTCCCAAGCAAATTCAAGTGAAGGAAATCGTTTGGAAAGGGCAATAAGTAAAAGTTGAAGAATAAAGGATGAAAAATTGTTTCTAATTTAATACTGTTTTGTATTGGGACTTTCAGACGCTATGGTGACGAATACAACTACCCAGTGGATAAAAACCGATGTGCTGGTTATTGGTGGCGGGACAGCAGGAACAATGGCTGCTATTAAAGCCAAGCAAGCAAATCCTGATGCTGAGGTGCTGATTTTAGAAAAGGCTAACATTCGTCGCAGTGGGGCGATCGCAATGGGTATGGATGGCGTAAATACTGCTGTCATTCCCGGTCATTCCACTGCAGAAAAATACGTTCGTGAAGTCACCCTTGCCAACGATGGTATTCTCAATCAAAAAGCCGTTTATCAAACGGGCAAATTAGGCTACGAAGTCATCCAAGAATTAGAAAGCTGGGGTGTGAAATTTCAAAAAGATGCTCAAGGTAACTACGACTTAAAACAAGTGCATCGTGTTGGGAAATATGTTCTGCCCATGCCAGAAGGAAAAGACCTCAAGCCAATTCTGACTCGACAAGTCAAACGCCACAAAGTCAAAGTCACCAATCGCGTCATGGCAACCCGCGTTTTAGTAGGAGAAAAACGTGCTATTGGTGCTGTGGGATTTGATGTGAGAAACGGTGATTTTATTATCATTCAAGCTAAAGCAGTCATTCTATGTACAGGAGCATGTGGACGTTTAGGATTACCTGCTTCTGGTTATCTCTACGGCACTTATGAAAATCCTACTAATGCCGGGGATGGCTACTCAATGGCTTATCATGCTGGAGCAGAACTCAGCAACATTGAGTGCTTTCAAATCAATCCTTTAATTAAAGATTATAACGGTCCAGCTTGCGCCTATGTTGCTGGACCTTTCGGTGCTCATACTGCTAACGCTGAAGGAAATCGCTTCATCAGTTGCGATTACTGGAGTGGTCAAATGATGCTAGAAATCTGGAAAGAATTAAACTCTGGCAAAGGACCAGTTCAACTCAAAATGACCCATCTTGACGAAGATACAATTTCAGAAATTGAATCCATACTTTGGTCGAATGAACGACCAAGTAGAGAACGCTTTCATCAAGGTAGAGGCGAAGACTATCGCACCCACGGCGTTGAAATGAACATATCAGAAATTGGCTTGTGTAGTGGTCATAGTGCTTCTGGTGTTTGGGTGAATGAAAAAGCCCAAACAACTATCCCAGGTTTGTATGCTGCTGGAGACATGGCAAGCGTTCCTCATAATTATATGATTGGAGCATTTGTTTTCGGTCGTCTAGCAGGAACTCATGCCATTGAGTATATTCAGAACTTAGATCACATCGAGCCAGAGAAAGATTTTTTAGAATCTGAAAAATCAAGAATTTATGCGCCTTTAACTCGATCAAATGGTATTCCTCACACCCAGGTGGAATATAAATTACGGCGCTTAGTTAATGATTATCTACAACCACCCAAAGTAGGGAACAAAATAGAAATTGGTTTGAGAAATTTTGTCCACTATCAAGAAACATTAGATTTCATGGGTGCTCGCGATCCCCATGAATTGATGCGCTGTATGGAAGTTCATTTTATTCGCGACTGTGCAGAAATGGCAGCCAGAGCATCATTATATCGTCGAGAAAGTCGTTGGGGTCTTTATCATTATCGATTAGATTATTCCGAAAAGAACGATGATGAGTGGTTTTGTCATGTCAATTTAAAGAAAGATGAATCAGGGGAAATGGTGTTGTTTAAGCGTCCTGTCGAACCTTATGTAGTGGAGGTTGATGTCGCAAAAGAAGTTTATAATGTGACGGTTCGCTGAATTTGATTTGGGCAACCTTACCTATGAAGAATCCAAGAATGAGGGCGAAAGAATGGATACTTCTGTTGATTCTATCTTTGTTGTGGGGTGGTTCTTTCTTTTTCACCAAGATTGTTCTAAGGGATCTCCAGCCGTTTACAGTGGTGTTAGGTCGTGTTAGCTTTGCGGCGTACGCGTAGCGTCAAGCCTCCGGCTTATCGCCCTTATTTCCTTCGTCTACCTCAGCGGACAGCAAATACCAGCTTCACCTCGAATGTGGAGAGCGTTTTTAGCGATGGGTGCTCTCAACAATCTTATTCCGTTTAGTCTTATCGTGTGGGGGCAGACGCAGATCGATAGCAGCCTTGCCGCTATTCTCAATGCCACAACCCCATTGTTTACAGTGGTGCTTGCACATTTGCTCACCCATGATGAACGTTTGACAATTAATCGCTTGTTCGGAGTGATAATTGGCTTATGTGGTGTAGTTGTGTTGGTTGGACCAGAAGTCCTGCATGGAATAAAATTACGAAGTCTTGGACTGTTTGCGATTATTGGTGCTGCTTTTTCTTATAGCTGTGCTGGGATCTACGGGCGACGTTTCCAGGAGTTGTCACCCGTTGTTGTTTCAGCAGGAATACTTGCTAGTACAACAGTAATGATACTGCCGCTAGCACTTATCTTAGAACAACCTTGGACTTTAAAACCGAGTACTATCACTTGGGGGGCTTTATTAATATTAGGGCTGTGTAATACCGCGATCGCCTACTTAATTTATTTCCGTATACTTTCTGTCGCAGGTGCAACCAACCTCTCACTGGTTGCTTTCTTGATTCCCGTCAGTGCACTCCTACTGGGTGTATTTATCCTGGGTGAAAGATTAGATTGGACTGCTTTTGCAGGTATGGCATTTATCTTGATAGGACTTACAGCCATTGATGGTAGGCTTTTTCAGCAAAGTAGGAGGTAAAACAGTCTTGATTAAAGGGTGAATACGAAATGTTAAATATACAAAGTCAAATCTTTGAAGTTGATACTACAAATTTTTAAAACATAGATGATCAATCATTGTTTGAGAAAATTCAATCATCTTGAGTTGCATGACATTTACATTACCTGCTCATCCTCAAACTAAAGTGAGACTAGCTAAGAGCAAAGATGCAGAGCGGATTGCTATTCTTTGCGAGCAACTTGGGTATTCTGCCACGCAGCAACAGATACAAGAACGCCTCGCTCATATCGAACAAAATGAGGCTCATGTTGTCTATGTTGCAACTCTACCAAATGATTATGTTATTGGCTGGGGACATGCTCACGCTTGTGACTTGATAGTAAATCCAAAACAGGCGGTTCTCTTCGGGTTAGTTGTAGATGAGGATTATCGCCACAGTGGGATTGGGCGACTTTTTATGCAACATATTGAGCAATGGGCTTCTCTTGTTGGCTGTCAGGGAATCCTCATACGCTCTAATATTAAACGCAAAGAGGCTCATCGTTTTTATGAAAAAATTGGTTATACCAATATAAAACAGTCATTGACTTTTTGTAAAGAATTGATTTTCTAAAAGAATATGCAATTACCAACTTCTTTCATTCCTCAAGGATTTAGTACTTTCATTACCAATATAGGTATACGAGATACTACAGATACTAACTATGCACAAGCCAAAAGAGTTGCTAAAGCAATTGTTAATTCACCATTGGTGAAAACTGCCGTGCATGGAGCAGATCCCAACTGGGGAAGAGTAGTTATGGCAATAGGGAAATGTGAAAATGATAAAGAAATCAATCCAGAACTTGTTGTCATTAAATTTGGTGAGATTCACGTTTATCCTAGTGGTTCAAATGATGAAACTTTTGAAGATATACGGAAAATTATGTCAAAAGATAAAGTAAGTATTCACGTTAGTCTCAACATTGGTGAAGCTTCTGCAACTGTATGGGGTTGTGACCTTTCAGAAGGTTATGTAGATTTGAATTCTAAATATTCAACTTGATTACTAAAAACCAACACGTAAGGTGGGCAGTGCGAACGCAAAACTCCGATGTAGTCAGCAAAATACGGTAAGCACTGCCCACCCTACAATACTACTAAAAGTCTGCTTTTATTAAGAGATTGCTTCAAGAGTTAAGTCATCTAAATCTCAACATTATACCAATGCCTATTTACAATTCAATTGGTCAACAATACTCCAAAACCCGTGTCCCTGACGCTCGCATTGTTAATACATTAATTGACCAACTTAATTTACCCAAAGGTAGCACTATCGCTGATATTGGAGCGGGGACTGGTAGTTACAGTCTAGCGCTTGCTAACCAAGGATTTTCTGTTAATGCTATCGAACCTTCTCCAGTCATGCAAAAACAAGCAGTAGAGCATCCACAAGTGAAGTGGTTCACTGGCTATGCAGAAGATTTACCTTTAGCAGATAATTCGGTTGATGCAGTCATAAGTATCCTGACCATTCATCATTTTTCTAACTTAGAAAAATCCTTTCAAGAAATGCATAGAGTCGTCAGAAACGGAGCAATAGTTTTGCTGACATTTGATATCAGATTAGCACAGAAGATATGGCTTTATGATTACTTTCCATTTTTGTGGCAAGATGCCTCACGATTTTTACCACTTAACGAACTTGCTAACCTAATTCAAGCTAATACCAAAAGACATGTTGAAATTATACCTTTTTTGTTGCCCCATGATTTGTCTGATTTATTTGCAGCTGCAGCTTGGAAGCGTCCTAAGTTGTATCTTCAACAAGAAGTACGTGCTGGAATATCATCTTTCGCTTTGGCAGAACCGAATTTAGTCAAGCAAGGAGTGAAATTACTCGCAGCAGATTTAAGTAGTGGAGAATGGGGTGCAAAGTATGGTGAAATTGAAAAATTAACACAAATTGACGTAGGTTATCGTTTTATTCGTGCTACGCTTGATAACTAAAAGACGAGATATAAAAAGAGAGTTAGATACTATGGCTTTAATAAATCAAAGAGTTGATGTCCCTGTTATCGTCGATGAATCAAAATGTTTAGAAAAATGCACAGCTTGTATTGAAGTTTGTCCGCTTGATGTCCTCGCAAAAAACCCAGAGACAGGCAAAGCCTACATGAAATATGACGAGTGTTGGTTCTGTCTGCCTTGCGAAAAAGAATGTCCAACAAATGCTATTACTGTACAGATTCCATTCTTATTGCGCTAATTTGTTTGTAAAAAGTTATTACTCTGCGCTCTCTGCATCTGGTGCGGTTTTTAAAAAATGTATAATGACACTCATAATAACCCCAATTATTGGATCGAAATGCTGCGATCGCCAGAAGTTGATGACCGCTTAGTTGCTGTCAAATCTTTACAACATCTTGGCGAGGAAGAGGCAATAGAACCCCTAATTTATGCTCTACAAGATGAAAACTTGAATGTTCAAAAAATAGCCATCTCTGCTCTTTGGGAAATTGCGAATCCTGTTGCTGTACCAGCTTTATTAAAATGCCTTAGTTCACCCGATGCAGAAATTCGCACTGAAGCATTATCAGCTTTAAATGACTTAGTTTCACCTACACATTTATCATTATTGCTAAATCATCTCAGTCACAACAATATCTACTTACAATTGAATCTCCTAATTCTTCTTCGCAAAATTCATGATATTCAGTCATTACCATATATTATAGAATTTTTCAATTCAGAAAATGCGCATTTAAGAGAAGCCGCGATCACAACACTCCGCTATCTCAATCAAGTTGAAAAATGTCCCCAAGCTTTAGCGTTAATATCTGATTCTAATCCGACTGTACGCCGTGCTACTGCTTTAACTTTAGGGTATTTACAAGACACAGAAGTTATTTTAATACTTAGTCAAGCACTCACAAGTGACAGCGATTGGCAAGTCCGTCGCAATGCAGCAAAATCTCTTGCTATTCATGAAAATGACCAAGCAATTTCAGCATTAGAAATCGCTTTAGGTGATGAACATTGGCAAGTGCGGAAATCAGCAGCACAGACTTTACAAAAAATACCACATATAAAAGTTCTGCCAGTGTTAATTCAAGCATTAACAGATGAATCTGCAGATGTACGAAAAGAAGTTGCGATCGCTCTTGGTCATTTGGGTCATCCTGATGCTATAAATGCACTTCAGCAAGCGTTAGATGATCCTGATCGAGAAGTTAGTATTCAAGCTCAACGGGCGGTTCAGAAAATTCAGAAGTGATGTAGTGGCTTCGCTCTAAATAAGTTCTTAAAAATGCTTACAAATTCAAAAAAATAATCCAGGGTCAACCTTGAAAAAATTAGCTAGGGTTTGAGCTTGTGCTTCACTGATTACTTCTGTACCTTGAATCACTTCAGAAGTAATCCCACTCGAACTAAGAATTTCAACTAAGTCAGCTTCCTCAATACCACGTGCTTCCATTAAATGTAGAAGCATTGAATGAGAACTTGATTTCCCCATTGGGTATGTCTCATTTTCATATTTTTCGATTAAAGCAATTAAAAGCTCAAGTAAAGCTGATTCTTCCGCTGTTTTATCAAGACGATGTGCCAATTCTTCCGCCAAGGCAATTGCTTGTTCGTTTTCTTCATCAGTTTTAATTACCTTAGGTTGATATTTAGCCAGCAAATTGGCATAAATTTCTGGATTAATAGTTTGGAGTTTAGTGGTCCATGAACTTTCAGTTCAGCACTACTAAGGATGAAAATCCTTATTCCTTCTGCTGTCTGCCTTATTTTCAGAGTAGTCGTCATGAAATACGTACACCACCAAGCATGAAAATGTAGTACATTCGGAAACTGCTGTAATTTCATTCGATTTCTCGTTCTGAGTTCTTCTAACCGTTGCTGTAAATTTTCATCTACACCATGTCCAACTATATAGAAAAACCCGCACTCGCGACACGCTTCCCCAATTTGAGAGGCTACCATATAGCGCTCATCAGTTCCAGAAACCAAGGCACTAATATCAATGATCGCAAAGAGTGAAAACTCTTCATTCACAACTGGTGAGACTTTCATGTTATTATCCTCCTCGTTGTGCGTGGTGTTACGCTCATCTAAAAAGAATTATGCCGCATACATCAATTGAACAGTAAGCACCTGATAACTGATAACTGATAACTGGTAACTGGTAACTGGTAACTGGTAACTGATAGAAAAGAAGATGCAACCAAATCCCGATTCCCGTCAGCAAGAAGTCATCCAACTCCTCAAACAAGTCATCGAACCCACTCTCAAAAATGACATCGTAAGTTTGGGAATGGTGCGAAATCTACGTATAGTTGATGACTACATTTATCTACGCTTCTACATCGGTTCCCATCAACATCAATTACACAAAGAAATTCAATCTGTATTATCATCCCTATCTTGGTGCAAAAAAACTTACATTCAACTCTGCACAATTCCCGGTGTCAAAATCACTCTAGCTGTTTCCAGTGGCAAAGGTGGTGTCGGCAAATCCACTACAGCCGTGAATATAGCGGCAGCTTTAAAATTACAAGGTGCAAAAGTTGGGTTACTAGATGCTGATGTCTATGGTCCGAATATACCGCAAATGTTAGGTATAGGACAAGCTGATATTCAAGTTATTCATACTCCCGCAGGTGAGAAGTTTTTACCCCTAGAAATCCAGGGAATTAAACTCATGTCAGTGGGTTTACTCGCAGAACCAAATCGTCCTTTAGCATGGCGAGGACCAGTATTACACAAGATTATCACTCAATTTCTGCAAGATGTGGAATGGGGCGAATTGGATTATTTATTAATTGATTTACCACCAGGAACAGGAGATGCCCAAATTACAATTGTGCAAGAAAGCCCAATATGTGGGGTGATTTTGGTGACGACTCCTCAACTGGTTGCTATTTCCGATGTGCGCCGTAACATACATATGTTTCGTCAAGTGGGTGTTCCTGTCCTCGGAATTGTGGAAAATATGAGTTATTTAATCTGTAGTGATTGTGGCTCACGCACACCAATTTTTGGTAGTGGTGGTGGTGAAAAACTTGCAGCAGAATTGCAAGCACCTTTACTGGGACAGATTCCCATAGATCCCCGTATCTGTAGCGGTGGTGATACAGGACACCCTATTGCAGTAACCAATTCCACTTCTGGTGCTGGTGAGGTTTTTGTGCAAATCGCAACTGCATTAAATGCAACTTTTACTTGATACGGACGTGACGCTCGATCTGATCGTTTTCAAACCCAGAGCACCTACAACTTCTTGAAGTACCTGGCGATCGCTAACAGCCTGAAACCCAACTTTTCATAGGTACAACGTGCCGGGGCATGACCAGGATCGCCTCCGGTCTAATCACTAGGTAACGTTAAATCGTAGTTAATCGCATTAAATCTCTATTAATCGGATTAAAACTGTAGCTGTACCCGTCGTAGTCGTAAAAATATAAAGAGCGTCCTTCACCTTCCACACGGCTTCGAGCTTCTTTTATATTCACTCCCAGATTTCTAAGTTTTTCGGCATAGAGTTCGTAGTCTTGTTCGGCTATCTTAAAAGCCACGTGGTTATAGGTTTTTTCTGATAAAGGCTCACCTTCCATAATAGCAACCCATAAATCATTAATCAGAAAAAATTTTTCTTTTGAGATAGAGAAAGTTTCCTCACCGCTAGAATAAATTTCCTTGGCATCAAATATGTATATGAGGAATTTCGTCATTTTCTCCAAGTCTCTCACAATGAATGTAATATGGCTAATTCCTTGAATCATTTGTCCTCATCTTTAAGTATTTTTGCTCAATGAAATCCTAGGTCAAAAGATTGCTGGCTTTGTCAGGAAAAAATGACAATTCCATCGGTAAAATTTACGTTCTAAAACAGTCAATCAGGGTTGTTTTGCAAACAACTACAATTGTATCGATTTAGTCGGGAAAAGAGATACGAAGAAACTCAAAATATTTATCTAACCTGGGTTTTAGTTAGTGTTAATTCCAAATGTTAACCCGCTCAATTTAGAGAATTTAAAACTCAAGTGAAATTCCCGGTTTGTCATGTGTCTAAGTGCGGTTTAAAATTAATTTATACATTTCATTAATCAAAATAGATGCACATCAGAAATAACTTGAGATAAATTTGTAAGTAAATATGTAGCAACAAGTTTATTTCAGACTTGATTATGTATAACAGTATTCTAAATTTAACTGTTTATCCTTGTGAAATTGCAATTATTGGAGGCGGCTTTAGTGGTTCTCTTGTTGCAGCAAATCTTCTGCAAAATGCAACAATACCACTTACGATTAAGTTGATTGAACATCATTCTGCAATAGGTAGAGGAGTTGCATACAGTACGCCAGTGGATTGTCATTTGCTGAACGTGCCAGCTCTTAAAATGAGTGCGTTTGCTGATGAACCGGATCATTTCTTAAACTGGCTTCATAGCAATGGACATGAGTCTGTGAGTGCATCTACCTTTGTGGCGCGTAAGATTTATGGGGATTATATTCAGGCGGTTCTGAAGGAAGCAGAAGCAAATGCTCTGGCTTATGTGCGGTTGGAGAGGATTGTAGATGAGGCAGTCGCCATTGAAACGACAAGCCACAGCACAACAGTATACCTGCGTGGTGGTCAGCGTTTGTATGTGCAAAAAGCTGTACTCGCTCTAGGGAATTTCCCGGCATCTCTACCAGAACCAATTGCTGCTTTAGGGAAAAATCATCCCTGTGTGAGAGATGCTTGGTCTACGTTAGATGCAATTACCGATCTCAATCCAGAGGATTCCATTTTGTTGGTGGGAACTGGGTTGACAATGGTTGATGCAGTTATTGCTTTGCACCAAAAAGGTTTTCAAGGAAAGATTTATGCCGTCTCTCGTCACGGATTGAAGCCGCAACCTCACAAACCCACAATTCCTTATCCTGCCTTTCTGAACGTAGAGACTGCGCCAAAAACTGCGCGAGAACTACTGCGTCTAGTACGTCGAGAAGTAAAAGCAGCAGCTGTTCACCAGACAGATTGGCGGGCGGTTATCGATGCACTCCGTCCAGTCACTCAACAACTTTGGCAAGCACTCCCAGTGAAGGAACAGAAAAGGTTTTTGCGCCACGTCAAGGCATACTGGGAAGTTCATCGACACCGGATCGCTCAAGAAATTGCTGAGGTACTTCATTGTGCTACCGAGTCTGGTCAACTTACCCATTATGCAGGTCGGATTCAAACTTGTCAGGAGTTTGATTCGGGAGTTGATGTGACAATTCGCCAACGAGTAACACACAAAGATATTGTTTTACGGGTGAACCAGATTGTAAATTGCACAGGCTCAGATTGTAACTATCGCAGATTGCAGCATCCATTGCTTGCCAGTTTACAAGAACAACGGCTCATTCGTCCTAATGCTTTGTCCATTGGCATCGATACTGCTGCAAATGGTGCTCTCATTGATGCCGAAGGAAATGTTTCCCAAATGCTGTACACGCTGGGAACACCGCGCAAGGGAAACCTTTGGGAAACCACTGCTGTTCCTGAAATTCGCTCTCAAGCAGCGAATTTGGCACAGGAATTACTGAAATCTCTCAATTTTAGATTCTATGCTGCTATTGAAAGAGATTGGTTTATGAGAAATCCGTTGAGCACGTTGGACAAACCTGCCATGCTATTTCGTCAGCTATTTGATAAAGAGTCGAGTACCTACACATACCTAATTGCTGATCCAGACACATCAACAGCTATCCTAGTAGATCCTGTATTGGAACAAGTCGAACGTGACCTCCAAATCTTACGAGAACTAGGACTGACTTTACGCTACTGTCTAGAAACCCATATTCATGCTGACCACATTACTGGATCTGGTCAACTCAGGTCATTTACAGGTTGTCTAAGTATCATGCCTGAAAATGCTGAGATTACCAGTGCAGACCGCTACATTGTAGATGGTGAGGTATTGCTACTGGGGAATTTACAGATTCAAGCGATAGCCACACCTGGACATACCGACACTCACATGGCTTACCTGGTAAATGGGACTCACTTGTTAACCGGAGATGCATTATTCATCCGAGGCTGTGGTCGTACCGACTTCCAGAACGGTGACGCCGGATTACTGTATGATGTCGTCACGCAAAAACTATTCACACTACCGGATGACACGTTAGTGTATCCTGGTCACGACTACCAAGGACGTACAGTGTCTACTATTGGCGAAGAAAAGCGCTGGAATCCCCGGTTTGCTGGACGCAGCCGCAGTCAGTTTATTGAGTTGATGAATAACCTGAAACTACCATTACCCAAAAAGATGTTGGAGGCTTTACCTGCAAATCAGCGCTGTGGGAAAGTTCTGTACACATTAGACTATCAAATTTGAATCGCTCTCGCGCTTGTCTAGTGGTTTATCGCATTAATTCTAGTGGGTTGTAGAGACGTTGCATCCGAGCGTTCGTACATGGTTTTGAAGTATATAAATCAATCAAAACTAATGTGATAGACCACTAGGAAATTAGTTACTAGGAATTGACTACTTGAGAGGTCTATGTATCTCGCCGCCTTTGGGGTGTACCGTTATGGGGGGAGACTCATAGCCCCTCAGACTCCCCATTAGTTAAAGTTTTGCAACTGTGATCTTGCTTTTCACTGGTATGTATGCAATTATTATTCATAATCTACTATCAACAGACCAATTTACCGTATAATTTAAGTTTGATTGCTAGCAATTTATTAGAGTGCCAGGTGGACAAAGTTTGTACACAGTACAATCTGTGCTGACCACTAATAAGGAGTGCATCATCTTCAACAAGATCTAGTGCAGTAGCAGTTTCTAACCCCTGTACGGAATAAGTCCCCCCTGCTGTCACTATTGATCAAGGTAATAAATTCTCAAAGCCTGGGAACTATCAAGCAAAAGCCAAACTGGAACCAAGCAATTGATAACAAAATTGTTTAGTCGTTACCTCAGGAACGCATACCATGAAAAAACCTTTTGTCATATGCAATACGTACCATTTCACGACTAGAAACTTGGTCACCTGCGATAAAGCCTGGTCACACACGTACAATCACAAGCTCAAGTGATTCCCTAGATATACTTCTAGTAATTTTGAGTTAGTAATTTTGAGTCGTTCTGAAACTATCTAGCTGAGTTTTTACAGCGTTGAGGTATGCTTTGTCAGAAAGAAGTTGTGATGGCAGTTTTTTTGACTGAACGGCGCTGCGAACAATATCTTCAGCACTAATTTGTTTTGCCTGGTAAGCCGATATAAGGTCTTGGTAACTAGGAATACCTTGGTCTTGCAACTGACCTTGATAAGCCAAATTCACGAGATTGAAAGGTGTAATCCCAACATAAGAGGGAGTCTTTCCTGAAACAGCAGGATTATATGCCGATGACTCAGCTCGAACTACAGATGCACCAACAGTAGATATAAGCAATAAGGATAAGCTACCAACAATTAAACGTTTCATCATTCAACTCCTGCATTTTTGCTGTAAGTATTTCAGCAAATTTGTTATTTTTAATTATAACGAACCGTATCGTCTTGTCAATCTATAACAAGACGGATCGTAACGTCTATACAAAATTGCACAGCTGGAGTCTTTTGTCTATGTCACAACTACTTGAGAACAAAACTACTCAAAAACCATCTCCTACTGAAGCACCTGTGATTCGCAGGCGAAATCAGCGTTCTCATCAAGCAATTCTCAAAGCAACTGCTGAGTTACTCGAGGAGAAAGGCTATCGCGATATTTGTATTGAGGCGATCGCATCTCGTGCAGGAGTAGGCAAACAAACTATTTATCGTTGGTGGCCTTCTAAGGCAGCAGTCGTTATGGAAGCATACTCCGAAAAAGCTACGCAGAATATTCCTACACCCGATACAGGTTCGGTTAAACAAGACCTGTATCAGATTCTACAGCAACTATTTGCAATCCTGACAACAACAACTACAGGTACTGCTGTTACAGGACTGATTGCTGAGGCACAAATGGATGCTTCTTTAGCTGAGGCGTTTCGCGAGCAGTTTATTAAATGTCGTAGAGCAGCGACGCGCACAATTTTGGAGCGGGGTATTGCACGAGGTGAACTACGCCCAGATTTGAATTTGGAATTGGTGATTGATACGATTTATGGTCCTATCTGGTATCGGTTACTGCTCAAGCATGCGACGTTAGATGATGCGTTTGCCGAAGAATTAGTAAATTTTTTAATAGTAGGGATACAAGCTTAGTTTTTTGTGTTCTAGCCATAAATAAAAAAGTAAATCGTCATGCTAAAAGCAACAACCATAACAACTCTCCGAATTAAGTGAGGTTCAACTCTACGGGCATAGTGAGCACACAAGTAACCACCAAAAGAACCACCCACAGCCATCAAAACAGCTTGAGGCCAAGCAATGACACCTGCAAAAATAAAGGGTAAGAAACTGTAACTTAATTTATGGACAAAGCTACCGCTTCATTAAAACCGGAAAAATCTGCCAGCCTCATTACTAATTGGTTGGTGAGCGCGCCAACGATCTGGGCGGAAAAATCGCCCAAACGTAGATTTTTTCAAAAAAATGAGTATTTATACATGGGCGATTTTTCCGGAGGCTGGCAGATTTTTCAATCGTTGTGACCCAACCCACTACTACTCATTTTTGGGTAGCTTTTCTCGTGCCATACGTTCAATGACATCACTTAAGCTGCCTGCTTGCATTTCATTCTGTTTTTGCTCTAACCATTGGATTGCTGTTTCTGTCAAAGTCATTGTAAATCTTCGTTTTGCTTCCGAGTAAATCTTTTTCCTTGCCATATTGTCAACTGATAAATACTCATATAATATATGAGTAGAATAACATTGAAAGGTCGAATCAATGCTATTAGGTTTCAAAACAGAATTGAAACTGAATAAGGCGCAGCGTATAGCATTAATGAAGCATTGCGGTGTAGCACGCCATGCTTGGAATTGGGGACTGGCTTTAACCAAGCAAATCTTAGACCATAACAAAAATAACCCCGATTCAAAGATTAAGTTTCCGAGTGCTATTGACCTGCATAAATGGTTAGTAGCGTTAGTAAAGTCTGAAAACGAGTGGTATTATGAATGTTCAAAGTCTACTCCACAGCAAGCATTAATGGCTTTGCGTGAGTCTTGGAAACGTTGTTTTAACAAAACTGCGGGTACACCATTGTTCAAGAAAAAAGGTAAACGTGACTCTTTCACACTTGAAGGTACTGTCAAAATATTAGGCAATAACAAGATTCAAGTACCATGTATTGGTGTTCTCAAAACTTATGAACGACTACCACAAGTATTAATTAAGTCTTGTACAATATCTCGCCAAGCCGATAGATGGTTTATTAGCTTTCGATTTGAGGTGGATACTCAAGAATCTTCCTTTGACTCTGTTGTAGGCGTTGATTTAGGTGTAAAAAACCTTGCCACTCTTAGCACGGGCGTTGTAATCTTAGGTGCAAAGTCTTACAAAAACTACGAAGCAAAACTAAGCAGAATGCAATGGTTGAATCGGCATAAAATCATTGGTTCAGCTAATTGGAGAAAAGCACAGTTACAGATTGCTAGACTGCATAGAAAGATTGCCAATATCCGAAAAGACACATTGCATAAGTTAACAACACTACTAGCCAAGAATCACGGTGTAATAGTGATTGAAGACCTCAATGTGTCTGGAATGATGGCTAATCATAAACTTGCCAAAGCTATAGCTGATATGAGCTTTTTCGAGTTCCGCAGACAGTTAACCTATAAATGTGAGCTTTATGGTTCAAAATTGGTTGTGGTTGACAAATGGTTTCCTAGTTCTAAGACCTGTTCTAACTGTGGAACCAAAAAAGAAATACTCGCGTTGAGTGAGAGAGTGTTTGAATGTGGTCATTGTGGCTTTGTCATTGACCGCGATTTGAACGCAGCAGTCAATTTGAGTAAAGCTGTCAGTTAGACAGTGATAGCCTGTGGACTGGTTGATGCCGACATCTCCAGAATGAAGCAAGGAAGTAAACGAAACCCAAAGCAACTTGGCTGGTACAAGTTATCTAGGATAGAAAAGTCCAACTATGGGTAGCTTTGGGTAGGCTTTATGTAACGGAATAATAGCAATCCCATTGATGCAACTCCCTAAAAACGTTTTAATTAGGATATCAATTTGACCAAATTGTCCAAGCGCCGTTGAGACAACCTTATCAACATCTGCTGCCTGAGTAAGGTCAGCACTGATGGGTATCACTTTACCACCACTACTGTAGAATGATTGGATGGCACTGACTGCTTGCTCAAGTCGTTCTGGATTGCGAGCGGCAATCGCCACACTCACACCTTCTCTGTAGAGAGCTTTGGCAGTAGCTAACCCGATGCCAGCACTACCTCCTGTTACAATCGCTGTTTTACCCGATAGTTCTAGTTCCATAGCTACTGCCTTACTACTAGGTTTGATTATTTAGCGCTCAATTGTTGATGTGCAATACAGCTTTACCTGGAAAGCGTCTGTCGAGCAGTTTTTGTGCTACGTCAGCCACTTCTGTCCACGATGCTTCCAAATCTATGTGAGGACGCAATTGACCCGCTTCTACCAAACGCAAAAGTCGTTGCAAGCCCACAGATGCCGATTCCCGCTTCAATTCATGAAACAGAATGAGACCATATAAACTTGCACCACCAGTTCCGTAAAAACGCTGCGCATTAAATGTTACTTCAGACCCTCCTGACGTTCCAAACAGCACAATGACTCCATCTTGTGCCAGTAAGCCAAGGGCTGTTCCCAAGGTATTTCCCCCTACTGACTCTACAATTAAATGATAAGGTGCGTATTCGTTGGCTTGAAGGTCTTCGCCAATAACAACTGATTGCGCTCCTGCTTCTTTCACCAGAGATTCATAGCCTGCTTGACGAATGTGTGCGACAACTTGCGCTCCACTCAGCCGTGCTAACTGGATAGCGAAGTTACCAACGCCACCTGATGCACCTGTAACAAGTACTGAACGACCTAAAAGTGAACCACCTTTGAGTAAAGCGTGATAGGCAGTTAGACCAGCGACAGGTAGTGTAGCAGCTTGTGCAAAAGATACACTAGGAGGTAATACTGCTAAGGAGTGGGTAGGAACGGATACCAGTTCCGCCCAAGCACCAAAACGGCGCAAGCCTACCACTCGCGCTCCTTGAGGAGGTCCCGAACCATCAGCGGCGGGAGTTTCTACTATACCAGTTAAATCCCAACCAGGCTGCCAACCTGCATCAGCAGTAGTAGAACGTCGCACTTCTCCCCGGTTGAGGGAAATAGCACTTACCCTGACCAGTGCCTCGTCAGGAGCTGGAGTCGGTGCAGCGACTTCACGCAATGCTAAACGTCCTGGCACGTTAGGGTCAACAACTATAGCACGTATTTTGCTCATGGAATATATCTTCCTGTGAAAACAAGTTCTTTTAAGGTAGCAATAGTTTCGCAACAGGCAATGGATTAAACTGTTACTGTTTCCAGTAAGCGATCGCTATATAGCAGTCCTATCTGATTTATGAAAATTATTAACCGCCTTAGCATAGCGTGGACAAGAGGACATAGACGCCTTCGCGTAGCGTGCCCGCAGGGCATAGAACACCAAGAAAAGAGAGAACAGAGAATTTCACAAATGATTTAGGATTGCTATAGGTGTTTTAGAAAGCAGTTTTTTAGGCATTTTTGACCTAATTACCAGTCCAATGCAACAGCGGCGCGGCTATGCAGCAGCACAATTATTCAGGGTTTGCTTCAGTGGGGTATTAATAAAGGAGCTTGTTTTTCTTACATACAGGTAGTAAAAGCAAATCTTCCAGCACGCAATTTGTATGACAAACTCGGCTATAAACCAATGTATTGAAATCAATGAGTACTGGTATAGAGTTCATTTCTAGTTTGTACCAGCCAATTCAGAGTTTCTGCTATGACCAAACGTGTGCTTTGAATCATGAAGTGGCATTTTCAGCCAAGATATTGCTTCAAATGGGGGAATTGAGCTTAAGGACACAGCGCTACTGGTCAGCTGTGACGAGCGCAATCGCAAAGCCATCGTACCCTTTGCTGCCTACGGTTTGGAGCGCCGTAGCGCTGACGTGCGGCGAGGAGGCGAGCAGTTCGTTGAAGCGGCGCACCCCCTGGACACTGGGATCATCGCTGGCGGCGTTGATTACCGCTCCGTTGCGCACAACATTATCGGCTATGATCAGGCTGCCGCGACGGGAGAGCTTGAGCGCCCATGCGAAGTAATCCGGATTGCTCGGCTTGTCGGCGTCGATGAAGATCAGGTCAAATGGACCACGACCCTCAGCAGCCAGTTGAGGCAACGTATCCAGCGCCCGCCCGAGACGCAGCTCAACAACGTCGGTCAGCTTAGCGCGTTCGATGTTAGTGCGGGCGACTTCAGCGTGCTTTGGGTCAGCCTCCAGCGTAATCAGGCAGCCATCGGCGGGCAGCGCCCGCGTGAGCCAGATCGTGCTGTAGCCGCCCAGCGTGCCAATCTCCAGAATGGTGCGCGCCTCCTGAACCCTCGCCAATAACAGCAGCAGCTTGCCCTGGTTGGGCGAGACGTTGTGCGGAGGCAGACCGGCTGTAGCACTGGACTGAAGCACCGCATCTAGTACGGGATCGAGCGGTACAAGCAGATCGGTGATGTAGCGGTCTACCGCGCTCCATTGCTCCTGAGTCATAGATTACACCGTCGGATTGTGTTTTCCGGTAACGAGATGAGTATTTAATACCAATTTGAATAATGATTGCGACAGATGGAATGTCCAAAAGCTTGCTCAGTAGCTCTTTCACAATTCGATTATCCAAAATCTAAAATTCAAAATGGTATAAGAGCTACTCACTCTAATTGTAATTCTCGTGCTTCCGTTCTTCCAAATAAGCACTTATGCAGGATAAAAAACAAACGTCCGCAACTCAATACTCTCCCGTGGAGGAGCGTTTGGTGGGCTTGTCGGATCTTCAAACGCTGTGTGGGCTGCAAAACGTGCGCGTCCATCAAGAGCAGAGTCGAAGCACTTAATCAGTAGCGCCTCATTAGGTTGCATTTGCGGAAAGTAAAACCATTGATGGGTGGGGTTGTGAGTGATTGCGTAGGTTTCACCGATGCGATCGCGGTACACAAGGTCGCTAGCTACCAGATCTGTCGGTGCAATACTTTGGGCGTCACACACTGCTAAGGGAGATTCTTGAATTGGTTGGTTAATTGCCCGCCAGACGTTGATGATTGCAAACCGATGTTGCAAGAGTGCTTCGATATCATCTACGCCAGCCGCCGCTAACTCCAAACGGGCGCGAGTATAACCAGACTTGGCGGTGAAGTCGTTGTGTACGCGCTTGACTGGTTCCCTAATCCCATTCTCACCCTGCTTGAACCGTTGCCAACTACGGAGGGTGTAGTCAAATATCACTACCTTAGTTGCACCAGTCACCTCTTTTAATAATTGCTCAGCTTCCGGGTAGTAGACGTTACGTATTTCGTCTTCGTTGTAAAAGTCTCGGACACTGCTATCATGCGAGAGGAACGCGAATCCTTCTCGATCTAGGGAGATGTTCTTTGAGATGGAACGAGCATTATGGATTGGGAGCTTGTATGTCTGATAAGTCCCATTGTATCGGGGAATGCCTGGTGGTGGTTCGTAGGTGTAGTTGACAGGTTTTTCTGCCATTGGGGTCAGGTAATTGAGGTTAGCCTCTACGTATGGCAGATCCTTGGAAATCCGTCTTTCTAGAACTTGGCTATCTAAACTCATAGGTTATACCATTTTGAATTTTGGTGAATAGTTGGTCAATAGTCAAGAGTTAGTCATTATTCGGCGTTGCTAGCCCTCACTCCCCATCTCCACATCGGCGTGTCCTACTTTTGAGCCGCACCAACGGGTGTGGGTTCACCAAGAATCTTGGTAAATCTTTCTAAATAGTAGCTCTGCGAATTTGCTACCAATCGAATTGACTCGCGATCGCGCACCGTATTCCACCATGTCTGCAAGCGAGGTGTTTCTGATGGTAGCGTGAAATTGCGAAAGTATTCCAACAAAGGTAAGCGTTCAAACCAGGGATAGAAACTAATATCGACTAGGCTAAACTTATCTCCTAACCAGTAGGAACCACTACCAGACAGTCTCCCTAATCCTTCTTCCTCAATGTACAATAGGGCTTCGGTGAACTCTCGTCGCCCCTGTTCTTGTTCGGTGGTATCTTTACCGCGCAGGAGTCTGTTAAACGCAGGTACTAAGCGAGTGTTAGCGTAGTCTATCCAAATGCGGGCGATCGCCTTTGCTCCTGGATCGCTTGGCAATAGGGGTGGTTCTGGGAAAACTTCATCTAGATATTCATTTATGATGGCAGACTCGTAGATCTCGATGTCCCCATGTTTAATGGCAGGAACTTTACCATAGCGTGAAATCTGAGTAAACCCATCTGGTTTATTCTGTAAGTCAATTTCAATTGGGGTAAAATCAATTCCTTTTTCCAACAACACAACACGGGTGCGTTGGGAGAAGGTAGAGCCTTTGGCAAAGTAAAGTTGTATGGTACTCATGCAATGATTTCCTCGTAATAAATTGGTAATAAATTGTGAGCTAGCCCAACTAGAGCCAAGGTACTTGTTCCGGTGCATAACGGAAGGCTCTAAAAACAGAATTTTGCTCGCCACGTGCGACAAGTGCTGACTCTCCAGGAGCATTTTGATTTCCAAAATAAGGATTGATATACTCCCAAACAATTTCTCCTTCTCTTGTCACTTCAAATATCCGTCCATAAGCACCTTCTGTAATCAGAGTATTACCATTTGGTAATCGCTGCGCTCCAGAAATATATGCACTGTAGAAATTGTGTGGAGGGTTATCAGTGTATTGCCAAACAATTTCTTTTGTCTGCCGACTGACTTCAATGACGCGGGAGAAATTCAAAGCTGCATTTTGACGATGCCCACCGTTATCAAAAATGAGTAAGTTACCATTTGGTAATTCATTAGGAAAATGTTGCTGTGCCAGCACATCATGTCCCAATTTCCAAATAATTTCTCCTGTTGTTCTATCGACAATCACCACTGTTGAAATATTGCGGAAACTCAGGACAAGATTACCATCAGCTAACTCTCCAACTGTGTTCCCATGTGACCACTCGTGGCGTTCGTCTTGAGCAGTGATAATATCAGTTTCCAGGTCCAGATGTTCGTAAGCGTGCCACGTCCAAATAATCTCTCCTTGGGGAGTCACTTCATAAACAACATCTGCATAAATATCATGACCATCTACCTCTGTACCTGGTACTCCACCTTTAATTTGAGGAACTAAAGAGCGGGGTACTTTTTCAATAGCAAGTACAATTGTGTTGCCATTGCTTAAACGGCGAGCATCATGATGATGGTCTGGATGCTTATATTCCCAAACAATCTTTCCTCGAAAATCTACTTCTAAGATGACACCACCTTTAAATAAAGACCACTTAGGGAAACGCGGCGGATTTTCGGGAGTTTTTCCATTATAAAATAAATTGCCATTTGGTAGGAGATAGCCGTATAAACCGGGAGGATAAAGCAATTTCCATTCATGTACTATCTTGCCTTCCAGGTTGATTAAATAAACTTCTCCATTACCAGTTAATGGTGTAAACAGCGTGTATCCATTAAAAACTTTTTCCGGGTTATAAGCTTTTAAACCAGTACCCCGACGGCGAATCGTATTTTGTTCAACAAAAGTTGTCGCTATAGTCATATTTAATCGTTCCTAGTATGGGACAAAAACTCAAACTGACTATACAAAATTACAAAGCATCCGGTTGAATTTGATAATAAATAGACTACTCAAAGGTGAGTATGATACTTTGTCGCGCTTTCTTGATTTAGCCCGCGAGGCTAGCGCAATCACGTGGAGCGCACTGTTTTTTTTGGGCGATCGCTTCGCTGTTGCGCGGAGCGCAGATCGCATACTGTTTCGCATACTGTTTGGGGTTGCACTCGGGTGTGGGGAGTGCGCGACTCAAATGACAGCCCAATTTAGAAACGAACTGAGTTGACTCGTAGGGGTCAAATAATCTGACTGCTAGGTATTTAAAGACCAGCATAGCTATACTACACTTAATCGGTCAATTTTTCGTAATTTATCTTGAAATCATTATATAGTCTTTTGCCCAAAAAAATATGTAAAACGAATTATTAGATTATCTAAACAATGAGCGCGATCGCGTAAGCGCAAGCGCACGAATCGGTCTAACGCGTAACGGTTCCCAGAGGCGAGCTAGCGCTGCGCCGTTCGCCCTACAGCCCTTCTCCTAAAGGAGACGCTATGGGAACGGGCATCCTACGGCGAGCGTCTCGCCTTGGGAGAAGCGCAGATCGTATTAACCGCCACCAACCTGCGGTATGTTGGGGGACGTTTTGGCGAATCATGTTCGCGAACAACTTTTTTTATCCAAAGTCCAAAAAATAAAAATGCTTGAAAAGGTCTGACACAAAGACATTCATATTGTTTTCAGAGGATGTTTATAAAGTCTAATTTATTACTAGCCTTGGCGACTAGAAGTCGCGCCTACACAGACAAAACCCGCCTGCGCGGGTTAAAAACCTTGATTTTTCGTTAGTCCACGGAGGTGGACTTTGCTTGTGTAGTAGCGAATTATATTCGCCCAATACTTTTAAAACATCCTCTCAGCATCAGAAATTTTAATAACTGCATCAATCAACTTAGGTGTTCCCTATAAGTAAAGAAACTGGAGCCAGAACATTTGAGAGTCAGATCATAAATTGAATTTTGGCTTTCTTACTTCAGCAAAGGAAAAAACGCCATATCGTAAAATCATCAAAAGGTATCATAATGGTTACACAAAATAACAACCTTTTCCGAAAAAAAGCTTTAGAAAAATCATCTTCTCCCGAACGGCTCGATCAGGTCATGAAAGTGATCTACCCGATGAATTGGCTGCCTTTAACTGCTCTCGGTTCATTAATAGTAATAGGAATTATCTGGAGTATTGTCGGTCGTATACCGATAACGGTTGCTGGGCAAGGTGTGTTAGTTTATCCTAGCAAGGTTGCGTCTGTGCAATCGCCTGCTTCCGGACGACTTGCGGCTATAAAGGTTAGTGTTGGTGACTCTGTGAAAAAAGGAATTGTGCTAGCAACTATCGACCAAACCGAATTGCAAAGCCAATTACAGCAGCAGCGTGCCAAGCTAGCAGAGCTAGAATCTCAGAATCAGAATGCTAACTCACTTCAAGGACAACGTAATCAACAGGAAATTAGAGCGATCGCCCAGCAACGTCATACTCTTCAGCAAAAGCTACAACAAGCGACTAGCTTAACTCCAATTATTAGAAATAGAAGTTTCAGTTCCCTGCAACAGCAAGCGCAAAGCTTAAAGAAAAGTCGCTTGAGCGCAGCAAAGATAGTTCCCGCTCAACAAGAAATATATCAGAGACTCCAAGCACTACACGCGAAGGGAGGAGTTTCTCGGAAAATAGTTTTGGATCAATACCAGGTATACCAAGAGGCTGTGAAAAAAGTCTCTGATATCGATACTCAACTCAAAGAACTTGAGATTAAGCAGGTTGAAATAGAGAAATCCTATCGTGAAAATATTAGTCAAATCAACAATTTTAAATCTCAGTTGCAAGAACTGGATGCAAAGGAAAAAAGTCTTGTTGAACAAGATTTTCAATCTGCAATTACCCGAAAAAATCAAATCCAAGAAGTAAAGCGAAATATTGTTCAATTAGAAGTGCAATTAAATCAAAACGGGCAAATCATCAGCCAGCATAACGGACGGGTTTCAGAAGTTAGTGTATCTTTTGGGCAAATTGTCTCCCCAGGAACCTCCATTGCTACTATACAAGCCGAGGAGCCAGGAGCCAAACTAATTGGTCTAACTTTCTTTTCTGTTGGGGAGGGTAAAAAGATTTGCAAGGGGATGAAGGTACAAATTACACCTTCGACTGTGGAGCGCGAACAATTTGGTGGTATTGTGGCTACTGTAACTCATGTTTCAGCTTTTCCCGTGACTAAAGAGGGTGCAATAAGTGCGATCGGTAATGCTGAGATTGTGCAAAGTCTGATAGCTAAAGAACCTCAAATCCAAGTTTGGGCCGAATTGCAGCCGGACATATCAACCTTCAGCACTTACAAGTGGTCTTCTTCCAAGGGTCCGCAGATGAAAGTTTCTTCCGGAACCACTGCTTCTGTACGAGTCACCACAGAAGAAAGAGCGCCAATTAACTTTGTTTTTCCTTTTCTCAGGTCTTTAACTGGTGTTAATTAACGAATGATGCACGCTCATACATGGCATCCAGCTAAACTAGAACTGGTTGACACTCCCACGGCTACACTTCGTTAAAGTCGTGGGATTCTAGAAAGTACCGAGACTTTGATAAACGGTATAAACCAACACAAAAACCAGCCAGCAAGTTTTACTGGGGAAGTAAACTGCTAGCTGGTCACAAAATTAGCCGTCAGTCAAGGTAAGCACACTCTTCCCACCAGGTCAGTTGACACTTAAAGGAGTAGTGCCAGGTTAAGAAACGCACGCCCAGTCGGGAATTTGTAAACAAGTTTGTTACAGAACGAGCGTTGTGTTTTTGGCGCTATTTAGGGCCCCTCCTCTTACTCCGAAGTCCCCCTACTACTGCCCTTAAATCCGCATCCCTTAGTTCGCCTAGAGTTGTCTCTGCAATTGCGAGTTCCTCGACGGGGCAAGGTAGATCACCGTATGCAGCAATCGCGGATGTAGCAGAATGTTGAGTGTGTGAAGTCATTTTCTTCATCATAGTGTTTTGGT
>NZ_QMEA01000050.1 GCF_012912105.1 Brasilonema sp. UFV-L1 | reverse complement strand
CAGTTTTTCGCGCTTTATTAGCCCAACCCTTGCGGACATTTGTTTAGTTGATGTGGTTGAACCAAACTCGCTTGTGTTTGGTGAACCGATTGTGGCAGCATCAGAGCCAGCGCAAACAGCATTGCTCCTCGAACTTAGACGACGTTATCCACCACCTGCCGATGCAGATTATGGTTGTGCCAAGGTGTTACGCACGGGGCAATCCGAGTTAAGAACTGATATTGCTAACTCAGTCTTTGAACAAATTGCCCAAGATGCAGACCATCTTAATCTACTTCAACAGCTTGGGATCAAAGCCGAAATCATCGTGCCGATGATGATATCTGAGCGAAAATTTGGTATGATTGCCTTCGTCTTGACAAAGGCGAACCGTCGTTACGATCGCGCTGATTTGGAAATGGCTGAAGAATTAGCACGACGAACAGCGATCGCACTGGATAATGCCCGATTGTATCAGGAAGCCCAACAAGCGAATCGGGTTAAAGATGAGTTTTTAGCGATCGTTTCCCATGAACTGCGAAATCCGCTCAACTCAATGCTGGGGTGGTCTAAACTGCTGCGAAAGCGGCAATTTGAAGACCCAATTGTGAGTCGAGCACTCGAAATTATTGAGCGTAATGCTCAGCTTCAGAACAAGTTGATTGAAGACCTTTTAGACGTTTCTCGCATTATTCAAAATCGACTGCAAATTTCACGGGAGCCAGTTTATTTAGTTCCTGTAATTGATGCAGTGATTGAGACCTTACAGCCCAACGCCACAGCTAAAGCAATTCAAATTTCATCTCTGCTTGATCCCTGTACTAGACAAGTACTAGGCGATGCTTATCGATTAGAACAAATTGTGTGGAATTTGCTATCAAATGCTATCAAATTCACTCACTCTGGTGGACGGGTTGACATTCGACTCCAACAAGTCGGTTCTTTGGCTCAAATCACAGTGACTGATACTGGACAGGGGATACGTGCAGACTTCCTGCCGTTTATTTTCGAGCGGTTTCGTCAAGCCGATGCTTCTAGAACACGAGCACAAAGTGGTTTAGGATTAGGTTTGGCGATCGTCCGTCACTTGGTTGAACTGCACGGTGGTAGTATCTATGCTGCTAGTGCAGGCGTTGGAAAAGGCGCTACTTTTAGCGTACAACTCCCGACTCAAGAACCTTCAATCACCGCTGTTGAAGATTCAGCAACAGGGTCTCAAGAACTTCCGACATTGGTTGGGCTACGAATTCTGGTGGTCGATGATGACTTGGATAACCGAGAGTTTATTGCTTTTGTTTTGGACCAACAGCAAGCGCAGGTGACAATGGCAGCATCTGCGGCTGAAGCCTTCGATATTGTTTCGAAATCAGACATTGATATCTTGATTAGTGATATTGGGATGCCGGACGAGGATGGTTACTCACTGATCCGCCGAATCCGAGGACTCCAAAGAGTACCAAAGTGGCGTATACCTGCGATCGCCCTGACAGCCTTTGCCAAAGAGGAAGACCAGCAGGAAGCAACGGCGGCAGGATTTCAACGACATCTCTCAAAACCTGTTAACCCGGATGACTTGATTGAAGTGGTTGCCAGCCTCGCTAGCATCTTGCAGTAGTTGAGGAAAATATGAGGATATGAACGTCACATTCTGCTATGCACAGGTATAAGAACAACTGGTGACGCTTGTTGTTTGAGTACAGATGGTGAGAAAACTTGGAAATACTTGGGAAAGAGACTCAAAGAACTCGAAAAGAATGGATGCTACTTTTATCGAACACAAGCGGAATGTTTAATGTTTTGCAAAGGTGGACCACTTGCCAATACGGTTCGGATAAGCACCCGGACCGCAAACCCGGTAACTTTCGCGAAACCGGCTTTCTAAGCACCGAACTACCCTTAACCGAACCGTATTGGACCACTTGCTATCGTTTACCCAGAGGGTACATGGTATTATAGCGTTACACCTGAAGTATGTGAACGTATCATTCAAGAACACTTACTAAATGGTAAACCCGTTGAAGAATTTGCATTCGCACAAAATTCACTGATTCAAGTTGAAATGCGTTCAACAATAGAGGAAGACGAAGAACAAAGCTAAGAAAGCGAAGTGACTCACGGTTTCACTTCCTTCAACACCTCATCCATTGGATAATTTGGGTTATCAAACGCGAGCGACACTTCACATCTAGTTAACGGGAAAGGTTCCAAAAGCTTACCCTTTTCCCAACTTTCCAATCGCCACCAAAGAGTTTGTACAACTATCTCTTTACCATCAACAAATTCAAAAGTGATTTCACCGATGTTATTTAATCCTACAACTTCTTTACCTTTCCCTTTCTTACCTATATAATCGCGATAATTACTTGCCATTGCCAGATATTGTTCTAAAGGTTGCTTGCGGTCTTGTCCTGGTAGAGGTGCTTTGACAGAATATAATTGCTGGGGATTGTAGTTTCTGGGTTCATTAATTTCTTCTGGTTTCGCTGATAAAAAATCAATCCGATACCACCATTCAGGTTGTCTGGTGATTTGTAATGCTCTCAAAAAATCGCGTTCTTGCACTAAATCTACTTTAGCCGGACTACATTTTATCCTCCAAGGAAGATGTTGAACTGTTTGATCTACAAGAGTATAAAACCCACCAATTTTGAGTTCCTTTCCTCCTTTATTTTCCCAGCCGAGAATCTCTGCTGTTGGTAGAGACTTGATAATCCCAAAAGGAACAAAACCTTTTTTATGTAATGAATGACTTCCACCAAAACCCTTGACTTCATTCTTAAACGAACTACTCGTAAATTGAGCAACAATAAGTTCAGTTTTGAGATTTTTGGAACTTTGGAAAGGACGTATTGCTGAATATTGTAAGCGCGCTGCAAAACTATAATGAACATCACCAGATAAAATAATGACACGATTTTGCCTTGCAGATGATGTTCGTAGTGCGAGTCTAGCAAGCAGCCTTTCAAAAGCTGTTTCTTCTAAACCCCAAGCTTCTGGATCGAAACCCCAAGCAGCAGCGCCTAGTGTTTCTGCAACACTTTTCGCAATCTTTTGTACAGTTTCTAAAAAAGGTAAACCAATGAAGGGACCAGGTGATATAACTAAAGTGACTCGTGTATTTTGGGGACGAGCGACTTTTGATATTTGTTCATCACATCCTTGCGCGCTTAAAAGTCCGGGAAAATCAAAATCTTTGCCTGGAAATTCCCTCCATGTTCGCGTATCCAGAACTAAAACTTCATATTCTGGACCAGTCACAGTATAGTGCCATTTTAAAGAACTTTCTTGATGGGTGACTCGCCTTGGCTGACTTGTTCTAATATCTGCAAGGGATGGTAAACCAATACGTAAGGCAATTTCTTGTTCCTGCTGTGCGTTTATACTAAAAGAAGCTGACCACGCTTCGGCTGCTTTGAGTAGTGCTTCTCCTGGGTTTCCTTGTTCAAACTGTTCTGGTGTATTTCCCCAAGCTTGACAGATAGCACAAGCAAGTAAACCATTTTGCAGTACACGCCTACCGAGGGGTTTATTGAGAGTGCGATCGCACCACGCGATATTTAAAAACCAGTCATCTGTAATTTCATGATCATCAAATATCATGTATGTGGGAACATTTGCTAAAGCACGTCTAATCTCCTTCAGCGTTGACTGAAAATCTTGTAAATAGCCAACGTCTTCTTGAAATGAAGTTTGAACTCCTCTAGATTTTGGTGCATCGGGATGAACATCTTCAAATGTTGGAAAATCTTCGGGTTTTGTCCACAGCACATCACTCCAAGCAAATAAATACATTGCCAAGAATTCACCGAATGTGAATAAATGACTTTTGGCAAGATTAGAAATCGTGTTCATTTTGCTCAGACTTGCTGTAAACCCAGCGGTATGTGTTGCTAAATCATTACGCTTTCCTGAATTTAACTCGTCAATATTTTTGACATCTGGTAATGTTTCCGTCCATCCCAAAAGCGTGTGACTCGCATCCATCAACATGAAAAGTAAAGCATCAGCGACATCATCTACATAAATTTGGTCACCTGTGAGAAAGAGTTGATGCGGTCGTTTTTTTGGATCTACTTCTAGCGCTTCTCTAATCATTTTGTCTACTGTTGCAAGCGCATCAAGACTTTCACCGTGAGGCTTGCGACAGGAACCGTGAATAATTCGCACATCGTTTAAATGACTTGGTACAAGTGCGAAACTTGGCAAGTCATAGGTCGAATATGTAATGTCTTCAATTGACCCTTCTGGAGTTAATACACCAGGCTGAGTCAGCGTTTCTCCATGACCAAAATATAAATTGTAAAGATAATTTACTCCGTTGAAAAGTAGATTTGATGATGTTTTGGCAGTAACAGCAACGATGTGCAGATAAGTCCCAAATCGAGTCGTTCTTCTACTCCCACTAAATAATCTTTTTTTGTTAGTATCAAAGATTTCTAAGGTAACAGTACGACTTTCTTTCAAAGCCACCCATACTGTTACAGCATTGGGTTCTGTGCGTCTAAGAATTGGTCCGGCGAGAACAAGTGGCAGTTTATGAATCCGTTCTCTTAGAGGTGTCCATGTCATGGATTTTCTGCCATTAATAGTACACTTTGAGCATCTTTTTTCCCTAAAATATGTTCCCTTTAGAGAAGAGATATTCTACAATTGTAGGACGCAACGGCGAAAGAACTCTACGAGCAAATGCCAGCGTCCATCAATTTGTTCAACAACATCATGACGCCTCAGGGTATTCAGCGCTTTTTGTAAAGGGGCAATTTTTATGTTTATACGATGACATGACACCTCAATGGGCGCTTCATGCCTCTGGCTTATCGCCTTAAGTATCGCCTGCTAAGCAATAGCACTGCACCCCGTCTGACCCCAAACACCATCAAAGTAGTGGCGTCCCCTTGTATCATTCTAGAGGATTTAGACAAACAAGGGCACTTGAAGCGTCAGAAACCTCGCACTTAGCAACGCAAAGTGCATAGGTAGTTCATAAATAATTCTTGTTTCAGTGATCAATGAACACTGTTAAGTCTTCCTTCTGATAGTATCAAAATACTTCGGAAGTCAGATTTCTTATAAGATTTTGAATTTGACCACAAAATTTGTACCATTTCAGCTTGTCTTCTCGCTATAGTCGTTTCAGTATTGATATCATCACCGAACTTCGTCATCTTCATCAAAACTCGTAAATGTAGTTTCATAAACACGAAACTTTCTAGTAATATAAATTCTGTATTGTTTTAGAACCAAAACTTGAAACCATAGCTTTTGACTTGCTCTTGAAAACTGTAAATTGCTAATTTGACTGCCCACTTCAGCTAACAATACTGGTAACGACTATGACGCGTTCCCCAAATTCAGGAAATGAGCAGGAGCCTAAAAATCGTCGTTTGTGGCTCCTTGTGTTAGGAGGTACTGGTGTTGTTTTCGGAGCTGTTTTGATAGCTGGAATTATCGGTGGTTTTTTTTGGGCGAGGAATTATGTATATAAAAATTTAGCACCTTTGGTTGAAAAAAATCTTCAGGATCTGCTAGGAAGACCTGTTAAGGTGGGAACTGTTGAGCGGTTTTCGCTGTCTAGTATAAGATTTGGTTCACTTTCCATTCCAGCAACTCCCACTGATCCAGACAGAGTTGCAGTCAAAGCTGTAGATGTAGGATTTTCCCCCTTGCGACTCCTCACCAATAGAACATTGGCGTTAAATGTAACTTTAGTTCAACCGGATGTTTATCTTGAACAGGATAAGCAAGGAAGCTGGATAAGTACTACAATTAAGACGGGAGAAGGAAAAGGCGTTATTCAAACTGAGTTGCAGACAATCAGGGTTCAAAATGGAGATGTGGTGTTAGTACCAAATCCTACACCAACGAAGCCCAAAGGCTCAGTCACGTTAGACCAAGTGAATGGAACTGCCCGACTTTTGCCTCAAAATAAAGGAATAAACTATGATATTGGTGCTCAACCAACCACAGGAGGAACACTCAAAATAGCTGGAGAAACACAATTACCAACACTACAAACGAACCTCAAGCTGCAAACACAAAATCTACAAGCATCTGATGTCAGTCGGTTAATTGAGCTACCAATTGTTTTGGAAACAGGTCGTGTGGATGGTGATTTAGCAGTACAATTACAACCTGATCAAGAACAACCACAAAAGCAGGACATTGCGATTAATGGAACTGCTGTTGCGAATCAAGTCACGGCTCAAATTCAAAACGTTCCCCAAAAGTTTATCAATTCCAACGGGAGATTAATCTTCCAAGGGCAGACAATTGCCCTTGAAAATCTGAGTACGAATTATGGCAAAGTTCCCACTCTGGTTAATGGAGCTCTCAACACTCAAACAGGTTACAATATTACGGCTCAGGTAAAACCAGTCAGTGCGAAAAATGTCTTAGATTCGCTCAAAGTTAATTTACCTGTTCCAGTGACTGGAGAAGTACAATCAAACATTCAGTTGCAAGGACCAATTCAACAACCAATCTTGAGTGGAACCGCAAGCAACACAAAACCTGTTCAAGTTGACCGTGTTCTCTTTAACACTATTAGCACTGGCTTTCGTCTGAGTGTATCTCAAGCAGCATCTAGTCTTGCAGTTTCTAATCTACAGTTAATCCCTGCTACAGGTGGACGAATTGCAGGTAGCGGTCAAATTCCACTCGGAGCGAATTCCCAACAGGGTGGAGTGAAATTTGATATCCAAGCCGAAGGTCTCTCAGCAGATTTACTGGCAAAAAGTTACGGCTTTACTCCTCCCACAAGTATTGGTCCTGTATCGGCAAAAGCAGAAATTTCTGGTTCCCCTGGTGGTAAACTGCCTTTAGCAATCAATATTGCCAGCATTCAAGCGACACCACCAGCGGGAGGGCAAATTATCGCAAACGGTCAAATTCAACTTGCTCCTCAAGGTAACGTTTTGTTAAATGTGCAAGCTCAAGATTTACCAGGAAATGCGATCGCCCAAGGTTATGGCGTTTCAGTTCCCTTCAATATTGGTGGTATATCAGCCAACGCCAAAGTCTCTGGTTCTCTTGGTAAGCAACCGTTACAAGTAGATATCGCCAGTGTTCAAGCTACTCCAGAAATAGGAGGAAAAGTCACCGCAAACGGTCAAGTTCAGTTAGCACCTGGGGGTAGAGTTTCGTTAAATGTTCAAGCTCAAAATTTACCAGGTGATGCGATCGCCAAAGCTTACAAAGCTTCACCCAATTTTACCATTGGTAATGTATCGGCAAACGCTAAGACTTTTGGCTCACTCGGCAATCTGCAAACAGTCGCACAAGTACAAGCACCCACAGCCACTTACCCCACCACTGGACAAGTTGTTGTGAATCAACGAGGACAAGGCCTTGTACTCGCAGATGCTCTTGTGAAACTAGCAGGTAGTACAATTAGGGGGAGAGGTCAGGTAGCACAAGGTCGCTGGCAAGCTTCGGTTGATGCCAAGCTTATTCAATTAAGTCGTTTTGCACAGGTACCACCGCAGCTTCAAGCTGGAGTCTTAAGCAGTGAATTGAATTTATCCGGAACGACTGCTTCTTTCCAACCTTCAACCATTCAAGCTTTTGGACAAGCAAACCTTAGTGGTGTCGCAGGTGGTACGGTAAATATCAGAAATATTAATCTGAATAATGGTCGTTGGCGAGCTTTTGTTAATGCTCAACAAATTCAATTAAGCCGTTTGGCACAGGTACCATCTCAGCTTCAAGCCGGAGTCTTAAGCAGTGAGTTGAATTTATCGGGAACGACTGCTTCGTTTCAACCATCAGACATTCAAGCTTCCGGACAAGCAAACCTGAGTGGTGTCGCAGGTGGTACAGTTAATGTCAGAAACATTAATCTGAATAATGGTCGTTGGCAAGCAGTTGCGAATATTTCCCAAGTTCAACTCAACCGTTTCTCCGAACAACTGCAAGGGCGACTCAATAGCAGCTTGGGTTTAGCAGGAACAACGAAATCTTTCGCGCTTTCCAATATTCGAGCCGCCGGACAAGTAAACTTATCACAAGGATTATCGCTGCTTGCACAACCAATCACAGCACAAGTTCAGTGGAATGGACAACAGATTATTCTTCAACGCGCCACATCTCCCGGATTAAGTGCTAACGGTGTTGTTGCTGTTCAAGTACCGCAAACAGGTACACCTCAAGTCACTGGTTTCAACCTCAATGTCCAAGCGCGGAATTACAATTTACAAAGAGCGAGCTCGAACCTTCCTAATAATGTCGCCTTAAAAGGGCAACTTGATTTTACAGGACAAGTCAGAGGTACCCCAACAACACCTCAGGCTTTTGGAAACATTCGTCTGGAAAATTTGAATGTCAATGGTTTAGCGTTTGACCCTGTGTTGGCTGGGAATGTAAGATATCAGGGAGGGCAAGGCGGACAATTGCGACTGGCAGGTAAGCAAGACCAAGTTGCAGTTGATATTAGTGCGAACAATCGCCCAACTTCATTTTTATTCCGACGTGGTGAAGCAGTTGCAACCGGGAGAACAGAGGGAGACAACTTGCTTGTCAATGCGCGCAGTTTTCCTGTCGCTCTTGTTGAGGGACTCATTCCTAACGATACTTTGAAACCTCTCGCAGGACAAGCATCTGCCAACTTGACTGTGAATCTGAATAACTATAGTGCGGCGGGAGATGTGGCGATCGCCAAACCTCGCGTCGGTAGAGTCACAGCAGACGAATTTCGAGGTAACATCAGTTATGCCGATGGTACTGCGAGCTTAACGAATGGTCAATTGCAAATAGGAGACAGCAGTATAGCCCTGAGTGGAAAAGTGCAAACAGGAAACAATCCTCAATTTCAATTTCTCGCTAGTTTTGACCAAACCAGAATCCAAAGACTCCTACAAGCATTCAACATCTATGACTTTCAGGATTTTGGTGGAGGATTGCAGTCTCCGGAATTAGCAGGCGCTGAAGTTCTGAAAACTCAGCCTGTCAGTTTACCAGACACAGATTTGCTCACACAGATAGATTATTTCTTAAAAATTGCAACCCAAGTCAGACAACAGCAAGCACAGCAAAAAGAACCAACGACTTTACCTACACTTGCAGAATTACGAGGTGTCTTGAGTGGAGCGATTGAAGTAGCTGGCTCTTTACAGTCGGGGTTAAATGCCAGCTTTAATTTTCTGGGTAACAACTGGCAATGGGGTAACTACTCTATTAAGGATGTCATAGCTAGAGGCACTTTTGCAAATGGTGTTGTGACATTATCACCATTCAGTGTGGATTTGAATCCAGGAGTTTTGGCTTATTCCGGACAATTAGGAACAGAACAACTTTCCGGACAGTTGCAACTGACAAATTTACCTTTATCACTTGCACAGCCTTTCATTGATAGATTACCAGTTGATGTCACAGGTCAGTTGAGTGCAGTTGCGAACCTAGGTGGTAATCTCAAAGACCCCAGTGCTTCAGGAGAACTGACGCTGGTGGATGGTACGATTAATGAAGAACCAGTGCAGACAGGACGAGTTAATTTTAATTATGACAAAGCTCGTTTGAATTTTGCCAGTACCCTGTTGTTGACTGGGACACAACCTGTGAATCTTACAGGAAACATACCTTTTGCTTTGCCCTTCGCTTCAGTTCAACCAGATAGCAATCAAATCAGTATTAACGCCAAAGTGCAAGATGAAGGCTTAGCGCTGTTAAACTTATTGACTAATAAGCAAGTGACTTGGGTGGGTGGTCAAGGACAAGTCAATGTCGATATCCAAGGGACTTTAGACCAGCCAATTATTAACGGAGTCGCCACAGTCAATAATGCGACTTTTGAAGCTGAAGCTTTAGCCGACCCCTTGACAAATGTCACAGGAACTCTCCAATTTAACGGCGATACGCTGACAGTTGAAGGTATTCAAGGGCTATATAATCAGGGTAACGTGACTGCTGCGGGAATTCTTCCGATTTTTGCAAATCAAGCAGCACAGCAGCAAGCCTCCGCAAATCCCTTGACTGTATCAGTGAACAATCTGAATTTGAATGTTCAAGGATTGTATCAAGGAGGTGTCACGGGTGATGTTGTGATTCGTGGAAGTGCGCGATCGCCTGACATTGGTGGCAAAATTCAGCTAAATAATGGTCAAGTTGTCATCGGACAATCCAATACAGCTGATGCAAAATCATCAGCGACAAAAAAGACAACCGATAATGCAACCAATAATACAACAAAAACTTTCAGCGTACAACGAACAGAAACAGAAGAAGCTAGTACACCTGATAGCGCAACAACGACTTTTGACCTAGAACCAGAAGGTACAGAAGGTAACGCAGCAGCCGGTGCGACTCCACCAAAGCTACCCATAACGTTTAACAATTTACAGATTGTTCTAGATAAAGGTGTTCGTGTCTCCACTCAGCCGATACTCGGCGGCTTTGTACCAGGAGGCGAACTCAGTCCTTCCATACTTAGCTTTGATGCAAAAGGTGATTTGACTATCAACGGTCCATTAGCCAAGCCTCGTCCTGAAGGAGTGATTCGTCTGACAGGAGGACAAGTCAACTTATTTACTACTCAGTTTACCTTAGAACGGGGTTATGAACATACTGCGGAATTTACCCCCAGTCGAGGACTTGACCCCGATTTAGATGTCCGACTTTTAGCAATTGTACCAGAAGCAACAGGGGTAACAGCTAATCGCGTTTTGGCTTCTCCTTTTTCTAGCGAAATTAGCGATGTTTCTGCAACTAACCTTGGAACTTTACGTACCGTTCGTGTTCGTGCCAGAGCAACAGGACCAGCGAGTCGATTATCTGATAATCTAGAATTAACTAGCGAACCTAACCGCTCTGAAGCAGAAATTATTTCCCTCTTAGGTGGTTCAATTATTAATAGTCTTAGTAGCTTAGGGCAATCAGACGCAACAACTGGAATTGCTAGCTTAGCTGGTTCAACTATATTTGGTAGTTTGCAAGGAACTATTAGTTCGGTTGGACAGGCGATCGGTTTTAGTGAGTTTCGTATTTATCCTACCTCTGTTTCCAACCAGGGGAAAAAAGAACAAGAAGCATCAACTTCAGTTCTCGGTTTGACAGCAGAAGGTGTGTTTGATTTAAGTCGGAATTTCTCCCTTTCCCTCTCGCGGGTTTTCTTGACTGATGAGCCTTTCCGTTATAACGTTATCTATCGAGTCAATGATGATGTTCTTGTGCGAGGTTCAACCAGTTTATCAGACGACAGTCGTTTGCAAGTTGATTATGAGACACGATTTTAACCGTTTCAGTTCACACGGCAGCACACGCAACACGAAAACCGCAGTAGCTGATCCTGACGCCCGCATCGACGTAGATACGACAAGCCGAACGGCAGAACGCGGGAGAGCTTCTAGCCCCTTCTTCAAAGATGTGCAGTAAGTCATTAGGTAAATCGATATCGCTTTTGTCAATTTCATCAATCAGCAATATTCGCGGCTTTTCCGAGGGAAGTAGAGCTGTTCCCAGTGGACCTAAGTCAATATACTTACCAATTTCTTCCAGATGATCTTGAACTGCACCTTTTGCATCCTGCAACCGCCCGATCGCATCGTAGCGATAAAGCCCATCCTTAAGTGTAGTCCGATTTGTAATCGACCAGTGTAGCACTTCTCCCAACTGCAGTTCATGAGCAACTGCATAAGCTAACGATGTTTTACCAGTTCCTGGTTTACCAGTCAATAATAAAGGTCGTCGTAAATATAAAGCTGCATTGACTAATTCAATTTCTTCAGGACGTCCTTGGAATGTCTCGCCCCGTCTTTGCTTTTTACTAGCCCCGCCGTCAGTATCGCTGCTGAAATTTCGCCAACTTGGTGGTTCTGGAAGTTTCCAGTCTTCATGTTGCTTTCCGTCTCCCTTAAAGATTTTCCAATCATTCATAAATTAGGACACAGATTGTGGTAAAGAATAAAAGTATTCTGCATCAGGAGTCAGACGCTCAGGGTCTTCCCAAACCAAGGAAAGATGATGTCCTATCAAAAACAATATGGGAGAGTGAGAACCCCTGGTTTGAAACCAGGGGATGAAACTCGACGCAACAGGTTTTAACCTGTTGTTTCTCTTTAGTCTACTAACTCCTACAAAATATGGTATTATTTTGTAGGAGGTGAGGAACAGTGTTAACTTTAACTTACGAGTACAAAGCAAATCCCACAAAAGAGCAAATTAACCTGATTGAACATACATTAGATGTGTGTCGTAAAGTCTGGAACTTTGCTCTGCGTGAACGCAAGGATTGGATCAATTCTCGATCTGGTCCTGTTAATGCTTGTTCTTTAGTCTCTGAGTACATCATTCCAGCAGACGAGCCATATCCAAATTACAACGCTCAAGCTAAATCTCTGACCTTAGCTAAGAAGCAATATCCAGAACTTAAAACTGTTAATGCTCAAGTGCTACAACAGGTATTGAGAAAACTGGAAACTGCATTTATCGATATGAAACGCAAAGGAATGGGTTTTCCTCGTTTTAAGAATCGGTACAGAATGCGTTCTTATGTGTATCCTCAATTGGGAGAAGGTCAGATTCTAAAAGGCAATCAAATTAAGTTGCCTCAAATTGGGTGGATGGAGTATGTAAAATCGCGTGAAATTCCTGATGGCTTTACAGTTAAACAAGTTCGTGTTGTTCGCAAAGCTTCTGGATATTTCCTGATGCTCACGTTGGAATGCAATGTTGATGTCCCTGATATAGTTCCTGCTGGGCATCCTGTAGGTTTGGATTTGGGACTAGATAAATTTGTTGCAACTTCTGATGGTGCTTTGATTGAACATCCTCGTTTTCTTCAAACACTACACCGCAAGCTTAAATTGCTGCAACGTAGATTGAAGAATAAGCAAAAAGGGTCAAGAAATAGGCACAAATTAAATAAAAAGATTGCAAGATTGCATCAACGCATTTCTGATACTCGTAAAGATTGGCAATTTAAATTAACTCACAAACTTTGCGATGATATTGGGATGATTTTTGTTGAAGATATTGATTTCCGTGTATGGGCTAAGGGGATGTTTTGTAAACATACACTTGATGCTGGGTTTGGGCAATTTGTCTCAATTCTGCAACGGGTATGTTGGAAGCGAGGAGTGTATTTCGCGAAAGTGAACAAAGACTACACCTCGCAGGTTTGCCCCCAATGTGATGCTCACACTGGGAAAAAAGAATTAAAGGACAGGATTCACTCTTGTCCTGAGTGCGGCTACACAACACATAGAGATGTTGCTGCTGCACAAGTGATCCGAAACAGAGGAGCCAGTGCTGTGGGCGGGTCTCCCGACTTGAGGCATCTGGCGTGGATCAACGCGCTGGGACGCAGCGTGGATCAAATTGCCTGTGGAGACGGTCTGACGGGGACTGGCAACAGTCTAGTTAAGAGTCAAAGAAGCAGGAAGAAAGGTGGAGAGGCATGACTTTAGTCTGCCTCGTAACATCTTTTAAGAATCCCTGTGCATTTATGCCAGGGAGTACGTCAAAGTGATACCAATTTGCGTTCTGTTGTAGTGTTCAGGTTTATGAGATTGCTTCCTTCCACTTTGTTCCAGTCGCAATGACAGGATACCATGTTTGACTGCAACTTGGTATGAATTCAGGAATTTAACTAATTCCGCGAAATTCCCCATCCGCCTGTTCTGAATGAGAAATTAAAGTTTTTAACTGTCATCTGGTGTATGCGCTTTGCGCACGCGTCTGCAGGACATATTCTGGCTCCTGAATTCTTAACTTACTGCGGATACAAGGGCTCCTTATCTATTGTCCCAATTCTCTGAACAGGCCAAAAGCGAACAATTGCACGTCCTATGATATTTTCACGGGGAACAACACCCCAGCAGCGGCTATCATAGCTGCTTTTACGATTATCCCCTAACACTAAGTATGAATCAGCAGGTATGGTGACTGGTTGCGCCAGAAAAGACGGTTGCTGACCTGAAATGCAAACATCCATAACTGCTGTACGTTGTTTTTGTGCTAAATATTTGCTTTCTGGCAATGGTTGATTATTGATATAAACTTGACCATTTTTCAGTTCTACTTTTTCTCCTGGTAAGCCAATCACACGCTTAATAAAAGCATCTTGAAACTGTTCTTTTTGTAGCTCTTTAGTAGGAGAAAATACTACAATATCTCCGCGTTTCGGTTCAGAAAACCTGTAACTTAATTTATCGACAATAATTTTGTCTGCTTCCAACTGATTTGGATCACCATGCAAGGTTGGTTCCATCGAACCAGAAGGAATCCAACGAGCTTCGGCAACAAATGTACGAATTCCTAATGCTAGAACTATGCTTAATATAACTGTCCTACTAAGTTCTGCAATCCAAGAGTTATTGGGTTGTTTCTGGCTAGAGTTGTTATCAGACACTTGATTTTGCATGAAATTACAAAAGTAATTGCTTGAGATGCGCTTTATTGACTTGCGGCAATAGGGATGCTGTGTTTGTTTATTTTAACTTTACAAATTAGCGATTGAGATCTGTAATCATTTTAACTAAGTATTTCCGAACATTATGAATCATCAACTTTATTTGTAACAAAAGACACAAAACCTCCGCAAAGAGTCCAACTAAGTTTAACCTATTATAAATAGTGATCTCTCACACTCAGTCCTTTGTTTAAACGCAGTTAACCCGATGTCATCTTCTATGAGTTTACTGATTCGTCGCGCGAGAATAGTTTTACCCAATGGTGAATTACTTGTTGGGGATGTGTTGATGAGCGATCGCACGATAGTCGAAGTCGCACCAGAAATTTCTGCCACACCCTCAACTACAGAAATTGACGCAGACGGGTTAACTTTGTTGCCAGGAGTAATCGATCCACAAGTCCACTTTCGCGAACCAGGACTGGAACATAAGGAAGACTTATTTACCGCCAGTTGTGCTTGTGCCAAAGGGGGAGTGACTTCCTTTTTGGAAATGCCGAATACGCGTCCTTTAACGACTACCCAGCAAGCTCTTGATGATAAGCTACAACGAGCCTCACAAAAGTGCTTGGTTAATTATGGCTTTTTTATCGGGGCAACTGCAGACAATCTGCCTGATTTACTTTTGGCAAAGCCAACTTGTGGAATCAAGATTTTCATGGGTTCAATGCATGGACAGTTACTGGTTGACCAAGACGCTGCCTTGGAGGCTATATTTTCTAAAGGCGAACGTTTGATTGCTGTTCATGCTGAAGACCAAGCCAGAATTAACGAACGTCGCAAGGAATTTGCCGGAATTCATGACGTAGCAGTTCATTCTCAAATTCAAGATAATCAAGCAGCGCTACTCGCAACGCAGCAAGCATTAGGACTTTCTAAAAAATATCAACGTCGTCTACATATTCTGCATATGTCAACAGCAGAAGAAGCAGACTTACTGCGTCAGGATAAACCGAGTTGGGTGACAGCAGAAGTGACGCCCCAGCATTTGTTACTCAATACCAGTGCATATGAGAAGATTGGTACCTTAGCGCAGATGAATCCACCTTTGCGATCGCCTCACGATAACGAAGTCCTTTGGCAAGCTTTACGTGATGGAGTTATTGATTTCATCGCCACAGATCACGCGCCGCATACTTTGGAAGAAAAAGCTCAAGAGTATCCAAATAGTCCCTCTGGAATGCCTGGTGTAGAAACTTCTCTACCTCTGATGTTAACCGCTGCAATGCAAGGACAATGTACCGTTGCTCAAGTCACTGAGTGGATGTCACGAGCCGTAGCTAAGGCATATGGTATCCCAAATAAGGGGGCGATCGCTCCTGGTTATGATGCCGATTTAGTTCTTGTCGATTTAAATACTTATCGTCCTGTGTTACGCGAGGAATTGTTAACCAAGTGTGGTTGGAGTCCTTTTGAAGGCTGGAATTTAACTGGATGGCCTGTGTTAACTATAGTAGGTGGTCAGGTTGTGTATGAAAAAGGCAAGGTACTAAAAGAGGTGCGAGGTCAAGCTTTAACTTTTAGTCATTAGTCAAACCATTGTGGTTTGCTCTGTAGAATTAAGAGTCGATATAAACCTTTGGCAAAAGGATTATATCGACTGTCAGCAATGCCTGATACTTTTTGGACTAGCCTCTTTGGGCATACAAGCACGGTTTTTGGCACTCGCTTCAGCCCGGATGGCAAAATGCTGGCAACGGCAAGTGGTGACAAGGCGGTGAGACTGTGGAGATGGAATTTTGATTATTTACGTAGGGAGGGGTGTGCGTTCATGGGTGAGTATTTCAAAACTAACCCCAATGATGCCGATGCTGAAATTAGCAGTATGTGCGATCGCACAGTCAGTCGTTAGGAAGCAGGCTGAAAATGTTTACAGCAATTTTCAGGTAAATAGATCACAGTGATTAAACCAGCCAAAGGTATTATCTTCTGTAATACAATGACGTATATACTCAGCTTTCTGTCAATGTGTAAGTCCTAACTTCTACTGAACAAATCTCAGTTTTTGCAATACAACTAGGAGATTAATGTCATCAAAACGTTATTGGTAGAGTATGACTCAATACGGTTGCTGTTAAAGATTGTTTTCGGAGATTTCACAAGTGTAGAGACGTTGCATGCAACGTAAGATTGCATTGGTTACCGTTCTTGCCAATTATCTTATCAGCAACTGTATTAGAGTATGACTACAGTTAGATATAGCAATGCTTTTTGAGTTGTAAGATAGGGTGTTATGGTCGTTATTTGTCCTTTGTTTTGAGTTCTCTGTAGCTAGAAATTACAAATGATAAAGGACGAAGCCGATGCAATTAGTAGGTAGGTCAAAGTTAACAAAACTATGTAAAGATTTCTTAACTAGGAAAAAAGCTTAATTTAAGTTAAGCTAAGTAAGTCGGCGTAAAAATTTCAAGGTATGTCCGCAGCGAGTGGAACGCAGTGAAACGAAGCAATCACAAGGATTTGGCGTACTTTACATTCTGTTACATGCTTCGGTTTCTTTGTGCCGACTTACTTAAAACTATTTATAAAACTAAACATAGTTGGCTTTTGTAACACTTACCAACTTTATGACAAATTATAAAAAATTAGAAATTTCAAATATCTTGTTTCCTTTTTTAAACTGAAACTTTTAGTATGACTTCTAGAAAACGCTCTAATTCCAATAAGCATCAACAAGCGAAAAAGACAACCTCAAGTGTAGCTCAAAAAACAGCGCCACCTGAAGAGGTATCTTATAGCGTTGCCCATGCAATTCCTGGACGAATTCGTTTTCGTATTCCTCGGCTAGTCAAAGATTCTGAGTATGCGAATAAACTCAAGCAGGTGATAGAATCTGACTCTAGGATTACGAATGTCCGTGTTAACCCGACAGCTGCATCTATTGTCGTCAGTTATCAACGAGGCGTGATTTCAGATAACCAAATGCGATCGCATCTGGTCAATGTTATTCAAACCGCCCCAAATATAGTTTTGCCACCACAAGTAACAACAAAATCTATTATGAGAGCTATCTTTGATGCTCTCATCAACCTAATTGACAGTACACGTAACATCAACCAAGCGCGTAACGCTATTGTGTATCGGCGGTTTAGGACGGACATTTGGGAACGACTGCTCAAGAGCGCGAAAAGCATGATCAAGAGACTAAAATCTGCTACCATGTTTATCTTGCCTAACAAGCGATGGCGATTGCCTTCTCCGGATGGAGACGCTACGGGAACAGCACTGCGTTCCGCGTAATCGCAAAGCATAACGAATCAAGGGTAAGCCGTGCGTAGCGCGGCTTCTCACAGAGTAGCTGGCGTTGTGTCGTTTTTGCCAACACAGTTACCATTGACATCGTTTCCGGTTCATGTCCCACCTGTCAAATTTAGATACAGTTTGACTGAAATCATAAGTTAGAAAAATGAGCATTCATTTCCATAACCACCTCAATCAAAATCCTTTAGTTCGGGCAATACACACTGCTGTTAAAGGAAGAGCGAGATACAAAGTCAATGGACTTTATGGTTCGGAAAATCTCAAAAAATATCTGGAATCGAAATTATCACAAAAGAAAGGCATTGGACAAGTTCGTGCCAATCATGATACAGGAAATGTTCTTGTTCTTTTCCATTCAGATTTCAGTCCAAATGCTATAGCCTCGCTTCTTGAAAGAATTGTCTTGGATTACAGAAAACAAGGCACAAAATTACCTGTAAGGACAACTTACATAAGCACAGCGCCAGAAGAAGCAAAAATTTTACCTATAAACAAAAGAAAATTAAATCAGCTGACAGCCAGCGTTCAGAAACAAGAAAGCACCCAAACGCATGTGAAAAAACAATTAGAGCAAGCGGGCAGTCAACTTATTTTAGTATCAGGAACTGCTGTTTCTACTCTTGTTCTATGCACAGGGCTGCTACACAGATATGGACTTGACGAACGCATTTTACTAGCAATTCAGAAGCTACATACGCCACTTCTTGATCGCATCATGCTTGGTATCACTTTTCTTGGCGATCCAACCTTTTTGCTGTTGATTTGTTTGGGATTGGGAACAGGACTGCTGCGTTATAAACGTCGCACTCAAGCAACGACCTTGAGCATCGCTGCAATTGGTGCTGTAAGCTTAAATTGTTTTTTAAAACTGCTGTTTGGTAGAGCACGTCCAGACCTATGGGACTGGATAATTAATGTAGGTCACCACAGCTTTCCTAGCGGTCATGCAATGGTGTCAATGGTGATTTACGGCTTTTTAGGCTATATTTTGGCAAAGGAATTTCCGAAATGGCGAGGACGAATTTTTGCCTTGACGGTTGTCTTAATTGTTGCGATAGGTTTTAGTCGGCTTTATCTTGGTGTACACTGGCCTACTGATGTGGTAGCTGGCTATGCTGTAGGTTTAGTGTGGTTGCTTGCCTGTATTAAAAGGTTGGAACTCAGGGAAAAATACCACTCATCAGCTATATATTTACACACAATATCAGGACTTATACATTCACAAAAAACAGAGAAAGTACAAACTATATACGCATAGTAGCGATTTCTTCGCTGAGAGCGCAATTATACGGTGTTATTTCCACATTCCGAGTGTTTTCATCTCCATAAGTTAAGCGTACGCTAAAATAGCTATCTGGTTTATAGGGCATACGTTGGGCCCACTCAATTGCGACAATTCCTGGTGTCATCTCAACACCTTCCCAATAAGTTTCTAGATTTAAGGCGGTGACTTCATTGGGTTCCAAACGATATAAATCCAGATGGTAAAGAGGAAGGCGTCCTTCTGTGTACTCGTTAATGAGGGTGAAAGTTGGGCTAACAATTGGATCACTGATACCCAAACCTTCCCCAATACCTTGCACCAAAGTCGTTTTGCCAGCACCCAAATCACCTTGTAGTAGAATGACACTACCAGCCTTCAGCGATTGACCAAGAATAATTCCAAGTTTTCGCGTTGCGGTTGTATCTGCCAGAAAAAATTTCATTATCAGTCACCCCCTTGAGGGGAATTCAAAATCATGAATATGTCCTATGGGGCGCTACGCGCAATTCGCATTTCCTCCACATATTTTTTTTGACCTTTGAATTTTGAATTTTGAATTTTGAATTTTGAATTGGTTTGTCCTCCTCACTTTTTATGATGCGCTCCACTATACCACCGCCACAACACTCGTGCTAGTCGTTGGGAGTTGTGACGCACACAACCTGTTTCATCTTCATGCATAACATTCGCGATCACAATTCGCCGTCCCAACTGGGCTATGGCTTCTCTATCTAAGAAGACAGGATGGGACTGTTGTTGGGCGTAGCGGATCAGTGCGCGGGCACTAGGAGATTTTTTGTGTACCAGTACAGCATTAAATAAGGGTCTACCGCAAGCAGTATCAATCGCCCTGATATGGTCAGCTACAGTGTAGCCCTGAGTTTCTCCAGGCTGTGTCATGATGTTGCACACGTAGATACGTGGTGCTTCTGAGGCGGCGATCGCATCAGCAATTTCTGGTACCAACAAATTGGGAATCACGCTGGTGTAAAGACTACCAGGACCCATAATAATGTAATTAGCTTCTTTAATTGCTTTAATAGCTGCTGGCAAACCAGGCGGATTTGCAGGAATGCAGCCAATCTTGACAATAGTACCACCCGCTTCAGTAATTTTAGATTCCCCTTCTATACGGCGACCATCAGCTAACTCAGCCCAGAGGCGCACATCGCTAAGGGTTGCTGGCAAAACTTGTCCCCGGATTGCTAGGACTTTAGAACTGGCGGCGACACCTCTTTCTAAATCGCCAGTAATGTCACTCATCGCCGTCAAGAACAAATTGCCAAAACTATGACCAGTTAAACCATCCCCAGCTTTAAAGCGGTACTGGAACAGTTCTGTCAGTAACTTTTCTTCGTCAGCTAGTGCTGCTAAACAATTGCGAATATCTCCTGGTGGTAGCACACCAAATTCCTGGCGTAACCGTCCTGAAGAACCGCCGTCATCGGCTACAGTGACAATGGCGGTAATATTGGCGCTGTAAACTTTCAAACCTCTAAGCAATGTGGAAAGTCCCGTACCACCACCAATAACTACAATTTTCGGTCCCCGGTACAAGCGGCGATGTGCTAAAAGAACATCAATAAGCTCTTCATCACCTTCTGATCTCAATACCTGAGTAATTGAACTTACTGTCCGAGTTTGTCCCCATAAAAGCAACAACAAGCCACCTACTACCACCAAAGGTCCGCTAATGTAGTACGGTACAATCTCGGTGATGACTCCCAGAATGCTCCTCAAAAACTTAATTGCCCAAAAAATTGGCGTTAGCCTAATCGAGATCGCAAATCCCAGACTTGCTAAAAGTACGCCTCCAGCACTAATGAGCAACCACCGTTTCACCGATAGCCCAGGAGATAACCATTTGAACCACTGGTTTACTCGATGGGAAGTGCGAGTGCGTGACTGCTTTTGCAGGGCTTTAAGGGCAAGTCTTAGAAAACCAAATGACATACCTGATCCACAGCAGTACTACTAACAATGTGATTAACAGAAAATGTACACCACCTGGTTGAAATCCAAGTGTGGAATTGTTACACTTTTCAATCCGATTGGATCAAAATGCGTAGTCTAAATTGCCAGTATACCGAGTCAATAGCCTTTTTGGTCAAAAAAAAACAACAAGTCAATGGAACAGCGAATTTTAGGAATAGATCCGGGACTAGCAATTTTAGGATTTGGAGCGATTATATGCCAAAAACATCAAAACAGGGTGCAACATGATTCTGTAAACCTACTAGATTTTGGTGTTATCAATACGCCAGCTAATACGGAAATCGGACAGCGGCTATGTACGTTGTACGACGATTTGCACACCCTGATCAAAGAGTTTCAACCCGATCTGGTAGCAATCGAGAAGCTCTTTTTCTATCGTATGGCAAATACTATCCTCATTGCGCAAGCGCGGGGAATAGTCATGTTGGTGTTGGCGCAGCATCATTTACCAACAGTGGAATTTAACCCTGCCCAAATTAAACAGGCGTTAACGGGATATGGTAACGCCGAAAAACACGAAGTTCAGCAAGCAGTGGCGCGGGAGTTGGATTTAGACTACATTCCCCATCCGGATGATGCGGCGGATGCATTGGCTGTGGCGCTGACTGCTTGGTTTCAGATTTAGAGTAGACCTCTCCAAAAATGGCTATGAAACCTTTACGGCGCTTGCACTAAAAATCGATTTTTGGAGAGGTCTATTTGCTAATTGGGCGCTTGCCTCAATCTGGTGCTGATCAAGTGAATGCAGATATGATGATTCAACTTTCAAAACCATAAACACCCAAAATTATGCCAGCGTACAAAACTCCTGGCGTTTACGTAGAAGAGATTTCAGTTTTTCCACCCTCAGTAGCAGAAGTGGAAACAGCTATTTCGGCTTTCATTGGTTGTACCGAAATTGCCAACAAGAATGTCAATGATGACCATGACCTGACGCTGATTTGAGATTTCGGATGGAGGGGCGATAGCATCCAGGAAATAAGTTAGTCGGCACGTTCAAGCAGTACACAGTACACAGTACACAGTAAACAGTAAACAGTACACAGTGAAGGAGTCAGGAGGAGCCAGTGCGGTGGACGGTGACGACAACAGAAGTGCGGGAGGGGAGCCACTGCGTTGGACGGGTTTCCCGGCTTAAAGCATGTGGCGTTTTCCCGACAACAGGCAACTGGCGGAACGCGCAGCGAGACCGGAGGTCTTCCCCGAAGGGGTCCCACAGGCTACAGCACCTGGCGTTCAGGAGTCAGGAGCGGAGCAAGGAAAGCTCCGCCTCCGGTCAGGAGTCGCAATTCTTTATTTATTTCTTCTGAATACTGAATTCAGAATTGCTGTTAGCGTAGCGGGGCGTTTGCGCAGCGCCCCCTAAGGGGGCTAGCCCATTCTTCTTCAAACTGATAACTGATAACTGATACTGCGGGTACTTGGTAACTGGATAAAACCAATGTATGTTGAGTTTTGTAAAACCTGTTAAATAACGAGGCATTTTTATGCTATGTGCTTATGTTACATTTTGTAACGTAAGTTGATTTTTTAACGCCGACTTACTTACAGCAGCAATTTTTGAGCGTTTCCCCTACCTACTCCGGAGTTCCACTCAGCAGAATATGCCCAGAGGCACAACACGCAAGCGACAGAAGTAAAAATGGCTTTCTGCCTGGCTTTTAGACAAAAGTGCTGTACCTCAATGACTTGCAATGCGCTGTATGATTAGAAAAGTCGAAAAATAAATGGATAACGAAACGGTTCATCAGATTTGGTGAAGCAGTGCAACAGCGCCCAAATTGTCAGTCCCCAGTGCAGTGCAAAGCCAAAAGCAACAACGGGAAAGAACAAAATTCCGCCAATGCCAAAGGTGAGCCAAGATAGAATTCCAATTGGAACTCCAATTAGAATTGCCCAGAACCAAACATTGAAGTGAAAATTAATTGATTCTTTAGCGTTGCTTTTAACAACTGGATCGTCAGAAATTAAATTAATTGCAATTGGAATCCCAATAGACAACAATGCTGTACTAAAGAAAATCGCCCCATGACACAGAGATGATAGCAGTTTGCGTTTATCAGAATCGTATGTCACTTGCATTTTGGTGGCTCCTCAGTTTACTTTTTAGTTTTAATTTTAACGGTTACATAGTAAATTTAGCATTGCAGATTACCGTACTTAGAAAACTTCAGGTTTTTCCTTGAGTATAGATTAACTTTAGAATGCGACTCAACAACTGCTTTTGTATCGTTGCCATCAAAAATATCTTCAGTGCCTTTGTCTTTAAATAAAATGCTCATATCAGCATGATATTCGTGTCATCATGCTACAAGCAACAAAAATGCTGTAACCTTCCCTATATCTTGGCAAGGTGTGAAATATGCATCCATTTCAAATGCTATTGTATGTGCGATCGCCGTTTGTTGAGTTTCGGGACATTAACCCAAACTACAAATGAGCGATCGCACTCCTGTAATCGTGAGAGAATGGAATAAAAAGCAAGGGCAGCTAATCATGAAGCGAGAATTTAATGTGATTATCGAGCGACATGCGGATGGCTACTTTGTCGCTTCGGTTCCAGTTCTTGCAGGATGTCATACGCAAGCCAAATCTTTAGATGAGTTGATGGAAAGTATCCCTTGAAGCTATCGAACTCTGTTTGGAATTTGAGGAAGAACAGGATTCATTGGATTTTGTGGGCGTCCAACGAGTTGCGGTTGAAGTATGAGCCAACTGCCAAGTTTAACAGGACGCTAGTCAATTGCAGCACTTGGTAAAATAGGTTTTGAAGTTGCTAGGGTGCCTTGGAAGTCATCATATTTTGATACATAGTGATGGGCGTCGAACGGTGGTTCCAGAACATTCTGGTGAAACAATTGGTCGGGGTTTACTAGCACAAATACTGCGCGATTGCCAGATAACCCGTAACGAGTTTAAGTCCCTGTTATGATATAAAGCGAGCGCCCTTGGACGAACAGACATCGCACGCTCATCAACCTTCCTACACTCGCTTTCGCCTGACTTTTAAGATAATCTCGGCAAAATTAGCGCTCGCACTTGGACGAACAGACATCGTACGCTCATCAACTATCATACACTCGCTTTCGCTTGACTTTTAAGACTGTCGCTACAAGAAAGCGCGATCTGCTTGCAGCAGCGCTTCGCTATCGCACTCTTGAGAACATACATCGCACGCTCATCAACCGTCCTACACTCGCTTTCGCTTGACTTTTAACACAGTCCCTACAAGAAAGCGCGATCTGCTTGCAGCAGCGCTTCGCTATCGCACTGTAAGAGCAGACATCGCACGCTCATCATCCTTCCTACACTCGCTTTCGCATTCCTTTTAAGACTGTCTCTACAAGATCATGCGATCTGCTTGCAGCAGCGCTAGCCCCGATAGGCGAAGCCGTGCCGTTAGCGGAGCGTGTCCGCAGGACATAGGCATAGGGGGCGCTACGCAAACGCTATCGCACTTGGACGAATATCCTGAACTGGCTCAATTGCGGTCTTTTAGTCGTTTTGGAATAAATTTGCAATTTGTTGAACCAGATAGCATCTTGCAAGATAGTGATGAGGTGGTATCAGCTGCTAGTAAGTGGCGGTTTATGAAATCCGTAACGCATTATTATTAAGGGTTTGGTGCGTTACCACCGCTCAAAAAACTTTTTGCCCCGAAACATTCCCCGCTGGATTGTAGTGACAAACTAAATAATCTTGTCCATGACGACTAGCCAAAGCGCAACCTACTTCTGTCGTGTTTCTCCAAACTATTTGGGTGTAGTGACCGACATCTCCGAATTTACCAGTAGTGGAGAAATTGGGGCTAGGACGGTTGACAAAATATTTCTTTTCATTACCCCAACTATTTATCATCTGCGTGTAGGAAAAACGTCCTGAGGGTCTTCCGCTCCAGAGGTTCTCTCCAGACCTACTATGTTGAAGACCTGAACCTCTTGAAGCCAGTCGATTTGCCCATTGCTGAGCGCTTCTAGCCAAAGTGTCTGACCATTTGAGGGGAGGAACACCTACCTCTGATCGATACTTATTATGAGCTGCTAAAATCTCTTGAATGTTGAGTCTCGATTGGGCCGTTGCTGGCCTCACCGGCCGACCTGGCCGACGCCGTGCCTCCAACCCAGCTCCTTCAACACCTCCCTCGAAATAAGCTTCCAGGTCTTTGGCTACTTCCTCGAAAGATATACTGTCCAAGTCGGGAACTCGCTCTGCTTCAATGGCTTCTAATTCCTCTGGCACGAACTCTAGGCTCTCGAGTTCTGCTTCTGAAAAAGCCTCAACTTGTTCGACTATCTGTGCTTTCATGATTTTTGCTCATGTTGTTGATGTGTATTGAATTGGGATCGGATGACGGTGATGCCCTTGCAAACGACGTGCTTGGTTAAATGTGTTTAAGGACGACCTTGCCATCAATTTTGGCAATCCTAATCATGTGATACGGATAGGTAAGCGCCTCTGTCACCAAGTCTCCAGCTTTAGGCTGGCGATACTGAACGGTAATCGCGATCGCCGGTTGCTCCTGAGTTTGGGAGCCACTGGTTTCCACAAAGATGGTAGTGGGAGCATCTTGCTCCCCGTCCTACACTCGCTTTCGCTTGACTTTTAAGACTGTCTCTACAAGATTAGCGATCGCTCTTTTGTGTTGGTTGGGTTTCGCGATCACGAAACCCAACATTAAGTTACAATTTGATTTCTCTACAATCCACCGCCATATAAGACGATAGTTGGTTTGTTGAGTTTCGTGCCTTAACCCAACCTACAAGATCAGGCGATCGCACTACGAAAATCTGTAGTTTAATTAACTGAAAATAGCTGTAAATACGCTGATTTTACCTGATTGGAGTAAAGGAAGTGTAATGATTGTTGGTGTAATACATTTTTTCGACGGATCTTCTGTCTGAACCGATCAATACAACGAGACGGTGCTTGCCACGCGAACCATCATTAGCTTGACCAAGATCGTACTCTCGATATTCCTGCCCCTTTCGAGCGGGAGTTAATCGAGTACCCCCATGACCTCCTGCATTGTTATATACTCTGCCACCAAGTCTACCGTTTGTAATATTGTCTTTGATATCTCTGATTTGATTTCGTTCAGCTGGACTAGGTTTGCCCTTGCCGCCACGCCTGCCGCCACGGCTTTCTAACGCAGCCTCTTCAACGCCTCCCTTGAAGTAAGCTTCCAAGTCTTCAGCAATATCCTCAAAAGATATACTTTCCAAATCAGGAACGCGCTCTGCTTCAATGGCTTCTAATTCCTCTGGCACGAACTCTAGGCTCTGGAGTTCTGCTTCGGAAAAAAGCTCAACTTGTTCGACTATCTGTGCTTTCATGATTTTTGCTCATATTGTTGATGTGTATTAAATTGGGATCAGGTGACGGTGATGCCCTTGCGAACGACGCGCTCTCGTTAAATGTCTTTAAAGACGACCCTGTTTGCATCAATTTTAGGAATCCTAATCATGTGATATGGGTAGGTAAGCGCCTCTGTCACGAAATCTCCAGCTCCAGGCTGGCGTTGCTGAACGGTAATCGCGAGTTGCTTCTGAGTTTGGGAACCACTGGTTTCAACACTCAGAATCTCAACCGAGTAACCGCCAGTCGGCTTCTCTCCAGCAAAGACAGCAACTACGCTGTAACGGGTAAAATCCACTTGAGGAACGGGTGGCGGTGGTTCAGTATTATAGGTGTGCTGTTGCCAAAGATCGATCCATTGCTCTGAGTTATTAATCACCATTATTTGACTGGCGCTTTGATAACCACTATCATTACCCCGTGCAATAGTGGTGAAACTGATGTTCATTTTGAATTTGAACCTCCTTGTTAAGTTTTCGTTCTGCTGACACAACGTTCTAGCGCCGAAGACTGGGAACTTGATGCGTTAGCTTGTAAGAGCAAGTCTTCTTCTTGCCACTTGGTGTCGTGAAATTGAGGTTTAAAGTCAGCTTGTATTGAGGCGACTTGAACTTTGAAGGCACTTCAATTCCAAAGTCGCGGGTTGTCTCTGCACCGACTCGCAACGTGCCATAGTCTTGTTCGGCACTCGTCACTTTAATACCTAATGGTCCAACTAAGCTCGCTTTCACGGCTTGCATTGTTTCATCCCCCGTATTTCGCACGGCAATGTTGACCTGCTCCAGCAGTTTCCATTCTTTAACCGATGGTCTAGGCGTCACCTTCTCTGCTTCTGCAAGCGGTTGTCCTGCAATCTGCAACGCTTTAACGGCATCCACCAATCCTACCCCTTGGGCATTTTCATCGAACTCAGAAGAAGCCAGTTTCTTGGCAGATTGCATCAGAATTCTCTTGACCTGCATAGGTTGAAGCTTTGGATAACGCTCCAAAATCAAGGCAGCTATCCCGGCAATATGGGGAGATGCCATACTGGTACCCGACTCCCTCCGATAGCTGCCACCAGGCTTGGCAGACGTAATCAATTCACCAGGAGCCAAGATATCCGGCTTGGGTCGCCCGTCGCTCGTTGGACCCCGGCTGCTAAAAGGCATGACCTTTGTACTATCACGGTTAGACGCTCCTACCACAATCACATCACCTCTGGCATCTGCCGGGAGAGTAATGCTTCCGGGTCCAGGTCTTTTAGTACCATCATTGCCTGCGCTTTTCACTAGCACTAAGCCTATTTTCGTCGCTCGTTCAGCGGTTTCGGAAACAACGCTATTGCCATCAAGTGTTGGGCTGGGCGATCCCCAACTACAGTTAGCAATCCGTAATCGTTTCTCTTGCTGCATATCCTTTACGACATCTTCAATCGCATCAGCACCCCTCGATTCGGTCGATTCTCCAGGTTGAGTAGGGAAAATTTTATAGTTCCAGATTATTGCCCCCGGTGCCATGCCTTTGTACTTGGAGCCGTTACCTGCAATGATGCCCGCCACATGAGTTCCATGGGGATGAGGATTGCCCCACTCTTCGTTGGTGTAGTTCCGCTTGTGAACTACACGACCCTTGAGGTCAGGATGGTTAATATCAACTTCTCCATCTAGAACAGCAATGATCACGCCTTTGCCTGTGCCAACCAGTCCTTGGATTCTAGCATCAACCACACCCACGGCTGTAGCACTCTGGTCGAGTTCCAAGTTCAGTGGCTTATCAAATTCTATTTGTTCTACATCACTACGACTAGCAATTTGTTTAATCTGGGCAGGGGTGAGGTTTGCAACGACAGCATTCCCCAACCTTAAATGTTCCCCAGTCTCTGCGTTTGGCAACTCTTCCAAGAGTGACTCAATCGATTCATTTGCTAAGCTTTCAAATTCATCGAACACTTGGAATTCAACGTCTTCTCCGCGTTTCTGATATGAGTCCTCCAAGTCCTCGAACTCGTTCAGGCAATTGTCGAACGACTTAGTTGGTTTATAATGAATAATCACCCGTTGGCGCTCAGTAGACTCAATTGCGCCTTCTTCAGCCAGGATCTGATACTCTAAGAGATTTTCAAGTTTGTCGTCAATCTCGGCTCCCCACTGGTCGCGGACTTTGTTTGAAGCGCTATCGAGTTGCTCACCTGTTAAGTAAAAATCATCTAAACTCATAGGGTTTTACTTCTTGTATTGATGAAAGAAAATCAGATCTCAGCCTCCAACTTCCTAGATCGGGAGAGGAATCGGAGGGCGGATGCAATGCACTCAGTCGTCAGCCCTCGCCTCCTTCAGGGAAGGCAATTAGTTTGTTTCAAGCAAGGCGAGGGCTGGCGTAGAGTGAGTCAAACCTCATTTTTGACGACGAGGGATAAGCGATGGTATTGTTGAAAGAAAACTCAACAACAAAGGAAGAAATTCTGGCTGTGCTTCAACTTCCTCTGCTTTGACTCCGACCTGTTGGCAAATGGGGTAGAACAGGGCAAGAGTAACCGGAGGGACGTAAATAGGAGCCATCCAGCGGAAATACGTTGGCAATACCTTAGCCACGCTGGGTGTAATCAGTTGAGCAACCGCAGTTGGACCTTTGCGAGTGGCAGCTTGCAATTTGATACGAGTTCTAGAGTTGCTCATGATTTTCTTCACCAATTTCTTGATGATAATTGTGAAGGTCTTCAGCAACTGCTTGTTCACATAACTGCTAGGATTGGGGCGGGTATAGCCATTCCCATAGCCATTTGCTTCTGCTCCTTCCGCTCCCTCCATCAAACCCTCCAGCGATTCGGCTACGCTCTCAGGCTTGACATCTTCCAAGCTGGTGCTCTCCATTGACTCAGCTTCAAGACCTTCCATGTCTTCGGTCATGAATTCCAGGCTCTCAGCATCTGCTTCAGTAAATTGTTCTAGATCTGCTTCGATTGTGTATGTTGCCATGATTGTCTCCTTTGAGAAATTGAGGATTTGTGACAAGTCAAGTTTAGGAAGCTGTTGACTCATCCTGTTTATCATTAGAAAAAAGCGGCTCCCTGGAGCTCCTGCCTCTTGAGGGCTTGGGGAAACTTAGACAAAATTGGACAACCTTCCCCCACGAGTACTCGTGGAGGCTTCACAAGTACTCGTGGAGGGGGCGAAAAAGGCGGTTATTCTCAATTATTTTTACTTGTTGACATAAAAAACCGCCTTTTTCGCCCGATTCGTAGCGTTGCCGTTAGGCAATAGGTTGTCCAATTTTGGAAAGGATTAATGAAGCGGCTATGTCAGGGAGAATTCAGTTGCGATCGGGCTGATTACTTTTGCCCAGGCAAAAATTTGGTACCTATATCAATAGCCGTCAAGAGATTATTGACGCGATCCGATGTAGGTTTGGGGAAGCGCCGTTTTTTAGCTGCTTCTAATTCTTTTACTTCTTCTACTTTGACCCCGACCTGTTTGCAAATGGGAACGAACAGGGCAACAGTCACCAAAGGGACGTAGATAGGAGCCATCCAGCGGAAATAACTGGGCAACACCTTAGCCACGCTGGGCGTAAGCAGTCGGGCGACCGCAGTTGGACCTTGGCGAGTGGCGGCTTGCAGTTTGGTACGAGTTCTAGGGTTGCTCATGATTTTCTTCACCAATTTCTTGACGATAATTGTGAAGGTCTTCAGCAACTGCTTGTTTACAGAACTGCTAGGACTACGGCGGGTATAGCCATTCCTATAACCATTTGCTTCTGCTCCTTCCGCTCCCTCCATCAAACTCTCCAGTGATTCGGCGACGCTTTCAGGCTTGACATCTTCCAAGCTGATGCTCTCCATCGACTCAGCTTCAAGACCTTCCAAGTCTTCCGTCGCGAATTCCAAACTCTCAGCATCTGCTTCAGTAAATTGTTCTAGATCTGCTTCAATTGTGTATGTTGCCATAATTGTTTCCTTTTTTCAGTTAAGTTTTTTGCAGGTTAATTTGGGACTGACACAACGAAATGTCATTCTTTGTTGAACAGAAAATTCAGTGATGATAGTTTCTAGGAAACGGGCAACAGAGCTAAAAACCTTCTAGTTCTGTTGCCCGTATTGAGGGAAAGATGCTTCCCTCTCTTCAAAAGGGTAGTTGAGGTAGAGTAGTGCAGACGGTGTTAAGTCTAACTGAAGCCTTAATCGGCAAGGCGTTTTAATTACCCTTTTTTATCCCTCGTCCTGAGCCTTAGAAGTTGCCAAAACCATTCCACTCAGGCGCTGCTTCAACTTGCTCTGCTTTGACCCCAGCCTGTTTGCGGATAGGGCTAAACAGGACGCGAGTAACCGGAGGAACGTAAATAGGAGCCATCCAGCGGAAATAGCTAGGTAATACCTTAGCCACGCTGGGTGTAATTAGTTGGGCGACCGCAGTTGGACCTTTGCGAATGGCCGCTTGCAATTTGGTACGAGTTCTGGGGTTGCTCATGATTTTCTTCACCAATGTCTTAACAATAGTTGTGAAGGTCTTGAGCAACTGCTTGTTCACAGAACTGCTAGGACTGCGGCGGGAGCCATATGCTTCCGCTCCTTCCGCTCCCTCCATCAAACCCTCTAGCGACTCAGCTACGCTCTCAGGCTTGACATCTTCCAAGCTGGTGCTTTCCATCGACTCAGCTTCTAGACCTTCCAAGTCTTCCGTACTGAATTCCAAACTCTCACCATCTGCTTCAGTAAATTGTTCCAGATTTGCTTCGATTGTGTAGGTTGCCATGATTTTCTCCTTTGAGAATTTGAGTTTTGTTGTTTTAAAGATTTCGTTGAAGGAAAGTTGTCATTAAATAGGTTGAGAAATTATGCGTTGAGAAAAGTAGGACTTACGCATCATACATATGTACTATACTAAATCTAGGCTTTTGAGCCACACATAACACCCAACACAGTCAATATGCGACCAAATCAGGGTTGTGTTCAGCGCCGGAAACGTTGATTTGGCATAATGCATATTATGGTTAATTTGTGAGCGTGCGTAAGTCCTAAAAAGTTTTCGTCTTCGCGTTCATTTATACCTGATTTAATTGAAAGAAACTTGACCTTGAGGGCTAACTCTTTCGTCCTTTCCTAATACCAATAGTATTCTTGATTGACTTTATTGCTAATTCACTATCTTTATTTATTAATTCACTATTTTTATTTATTTCTATAAAAACAATTAACTATTTTTAGGTATTCATCATTTTTGAAATTTCAGAAATTGTAGTTTATTCAGACATGATAAATGTCTTTTGTGAAACACTTCATAAATAAATAGCAGTAAGTGATCGCTTCGGCGGTCACTTACTGCTGTTTGGAAGCATGTCATCTTTATCGCTGACACCCTATTCGTGTGCAGCTATACATACAAAGCTCCGAAGTTCCCTTTTATTTACTTATATATTTTGTTCTGACTGACTTGACAACGCTGTGCTTTTCTCCAAGCATGGGGAGTATTTTTATGGTACTTGCGAAACTGAGAGTAAAAATGATTGATGTTTTTATAGCCTACTTGTAAAGCAATCTGATTAACAGAGTCGTTAGTTGATAAAAGTAAGGTGCATGCTTCGGCTATCCGACGCTCAATAATCCAATCATTTACCGTTTTTCCAGTAAGATTTCGTACCAAGTTGGTTAAGTAAGCTGACGAATAACCAACTGCTTGAGCGACTTGTTTGAGGCTAATACTTTGATGATAGTTCAATTCAATAAACTCGAAAACTTCATGTAGTTGAGGAATTGATGGAAATCTAGACTGAGGAGTATTCGATTTTTCACATTCCTCATCTGTAGACAACTTCTCCTGTCCTAGCTGAACATTAAAAAAATGATTGCCTGTGCAAATTACTTCAAAACCTGCTGCCTCTAAGCATTTAATTAAGTGTTTTTTACTTTCAGGTTTATCATCTATCACTAAAATTTTTTTCATTTTTCATCCCAAGATTTAATACATTTTTACTTGGTAATCTTGCATCACTTGTGACTCATTACATATGAACTTTTAAGCTGAAAAATTTATAGTGACTTTGGTTGATTCACTGTGGTAAATCAGAGGCTTTTAGCTTTGCCTTCTGATGAGGACTTACGCATTGATAAAAATCGATTTTGTGAATCAGACTTATTTGCTGCCCTTCCTTCTTTAATTAAGTGCAAGCAAAATCAACTTATGCACCAGTGAGATAGAAATGGGAAATTCTTGCGAAATCTGACTATTGCAGAACCGCACGGAAGTTGGCACTCTTTGCGTTCTGCTAAGCATGATGACACGGATATCATGCTAAAAACAACAAAAATGCTGTAACCTTTCCTGTGTCCCACCCAAGTCAGAATTGCTGGAAGTTCTAGCACAAACTCTAGAGATTCAAGGCGGACTGCAACTGTCACAAGGACAAGCAGATGTCTCTCTAAAAACATCACAGCAAGCAGAGCAAATTTGGAAGCGATTAGGTAAACAATACAATAGACCTCTGTTGGAAAACAATGTAGAGACAGTACTGTACGGTCTCTACAAGAGTTTCACGTAACGCATAATAGGGACTAAACCCCATCCTTAAGGACGGGGTATTTCCTTATTAATTTCTGGAGATGTCTATTGAATACAGTCTCCCAACAGTTACAAACCCAACCTGACTCACTTGAAAAAGTGACTGCTTTACGCTCTCTCGGTAATGCCCAGCAACAATTAGGTGACTTAGAACAATCAAAAGAAAACTTACAACAAAGCTTAGAAATTGCCCAACGTCTGCAACTGCCTTTAGAAATTAGCTTAACAGAATTTTCCCTTGGTAATACTGCTAGAGTTTTAGGTAAAATAGAAGACGCAATAACTCATTATGAAAATGCAGCTTTAGTTGCATCCAACCCACTCACCAAAGTTCAAGCCCAAATCAATCAACTCAGCTTGCTTGCCTTGAATGAACGAATAGCAGAAGCCCAAACATTAATACCCACAATCCAATCTCAATTAGCAACTGTGCCTACCACTCAAGTTGGTATCTATGCACGTATCAACTTTGCTCGCACCATAAGCAAAATTGGTAATCAAAAAAATATAGCCGAGATTTAAAACAACAATTTCGCCACAACCAACAGCAGTCTCAAATACTCCCAAAGTTGCGGCTGCGACAACTCAAATTGTGGAAGCTACTGGTTGGATAGTTGATAGCAATGGAAATATAGAACTCGTAGCGCAATCGAGTCATGTCAACCCTCACAGCCCTTGACAAACACCTGCTTCTTGTCCTGTATCTCGGTAATGATGAACTGCACATGAAACGGATAACATAAAGTAGGGGAAATCCCTAACTTTAGATTACTAAACAAAGGCAGTAGACAATGGGCAGACTCAATCCCTACACTCTACAAATGGAGATTACCCGGATGTTTGAGAACGGGCAATCGTTTTTCGCGACAACAAAAGTGTATGATTGGCTAAAAGAGCGCAATCATAACCCAGCAGATTACGATATTCTTTTCCATCAAAAACCTGCACCTCCTGGTTCAAAATCAGTTATGGTTGTTGAAATCGAGTTACGTCGAAAAGATGGACAACCTGTTGATCCGTGGTTGCAAGAGCAAGCGAATCTTCATGCATGAGCTTATAGCAAGAGTCCTCTTGAGAGGACTCAATACTGATTATTTAGAATTTCAGTCCACAATTAGTATACTTAAACTCTGAGTTCGGAAATTCATTTTTCGGTGAGCTATGGGCTGAGTTGAGAATCATGCAGGATTCAATCTAGACAAATTTTTAGACGTAATGATTATTGCGTGGACTGCGACTTCCTGTAGCAGCTCCAACCATTGAAGCAAGTAAACCTAACAAAGAACCAAATACAAACCACCACAATCCTGAACGTACATTTGCTGCAATTTGACGAGCTTCTTGCGCACTGACGTTAGTTGTATTTCTTGGTACAGGAACGCCTCCTTGCTGTTGCACCTGGTTAATGACTTCTCCAGCATTAGAAGCAGCAATACCAAAAGCACCAGATACTCCACTAGCTAGTAACCAAGAGCTGACTGCCAAAGTTGTTGCCCAAAGTATTGCGCCGTTGAGAAGAGCTGTATTGCGGTTCATTGGACCACAAGCACGAGCCATAACCCAAGCACCAGTAAATAGCGAAATCAATAAAGCAATGGTTGACCAAATACCAATATTCCCAGCCACATCTGGAGCAATTGTTCTCGGTCTACCTGAAGCTTCAATGCTACCTGCTCCTATTGCAGCAAAAATAGAGCTTAAAACCAATTGAGTTGCTAAGGCAATCAACAAACCAGAAATGATAGGACCCCAACGAACGAGATCGTGATAATCAGTAACTCTAGCTACTACTGCAGGGTCGGTAATCACCTCATTTCCTGCTCGATTAGTATATGACATAGACTACTTTTTCCTTTCCACTCCAATAAAGTTTTTTCTTCAACTATTCATGCTAATGATTAAAATTAAATTGCCTATTATAGTTTTTAATATCTATCAGCGGAAATAGTTCATGACTCTATCCTAAGTCATAAAAAAAATCTGTTATTTTTCACAAATTTTTGTGACTTTTTCTGAAGTTTTCATTGCTTAACAAAATTAATAAATAAAAGAAGAAAAGTCACAAAACGACACAATCAGAATCAGGTTCATTTCACTATAATTGAACGATATCTTGAATCCTTCAATGAAATTTTATCATTCTTATCTTTCATCAATATCGAAACAGTTATCAGTGAACTGTTCACTGATAACTGATAACTGCTAACTGCTAACGTAGTTTGACAGCAGTACCTGTAGCAGTAATTAGTAGGAGAACACCTGATTGGTCAACATTGATTGTGCCAGTATCGATTTCAATGCCGACAACAGCATCTGCCCCTAGACGTAATGCTCGCCGCTCTAATTCTTCTAAAGCTTTACGTTGACCTTCTTCAAATAGGCGTTCGTAACTGCCTGTGCGTCCACCTATAATATCTCGGATGCTAGCAAAAAAATCTCGTAAAAAATTACTGCCGTAGACAACTTCTGCCGTTACAATGCCTGAATATGATTGAATGATAGCTCCTTGAATGACATCAGTCGTAGTTAAAATCATGGATTTGCCTCAAAAACACAACTATAGCGATCCTATTTGAGTTGTAAGATTTTGTTGAACGTTCGGGAGTACGTCACGCATATCACAAAGGATACGTAGACGCTTGGAGGGCGGCAAACCAAAGATTACTTTCTTACCACCATAAAATTACCGTTCTTCTTCTCTTGTTTGTTTGTGTACTTTGTGTGTATGTCCCTGAGTTCTTACGGGCACGCGCAAAGCGAACGGGACACACTCTTGCTAAGCGGTTCATTCAAATAGGTATTTCTTCTAGCACCGAAGGGAGTAGACGTTGAAACATCAAGCAGATAATTGAGAAGCAGATTTTCTGAGGAAAAACTGTTAAATTATTGTAATACTAATTTGAAAAGTGATTGCGACAGATAGAGCGCTAAAAGCGATTACTAGTAACACTTTCACAATTCAAAATCTAGAATCTAAAATCCAAAATAGTATCAGTTCCCAGAAATAAAGAAAATTTATCGTAAATATTTTGTAAAAGTAAACAAACAGAGTTTGCAAAATCAAATATATCTGTTTTAATGGACAAGCATCCACGGAGATTGTGGGAAACAGTTGCAGAAACTTTCAGGGAACTAACTGTGTACAATCGAACATCATTTCTAGTAAGTGTTCTCCTATTAGGGAGCTTTGTAGTAACAATGCCTTTAGTTACTCAGGCTCAAGAAGCAGTACCACAACAAAGTAGTCAGGAATTAAAAGGACTTTTGGAGGAAGGGCGGAGGCTGGTAGATAGTGGTGATTATAATGGAGCGATCGCCATCTATCAAAGAGCAGCTGCACTGGAGCCAAAAAACGCTACGATTTCTTCAGGTATTGGCTACCTCTACGCCTTACAAGGGAATTTTTCCGCAGCACTACAGGCTTACCGTCGTGCTGTTGCTTTAAATCCTAACAATAGCGATTATCAGTATGCTTTGGGTTACGTCAGTGGTAATTTGGGAGATAATAAGGGAGCAAAAGAGGCTTACCGTCGTGCAATACAAGCTAACCGCAGTAACGTCAACGCCTATATAGGGTTAGCGACAGTTCTGTTGCGTTTGGGAGAAAACAACAATGTGAAATGGGCGTACGAACAAGCTGTCAGTCTTGATCCTAAAAATCCCCAAGTTTATGAATTGCGGGGTAATATTTTAATGAAACAGGGCAAATCAAAAGATGCGATCGCAGCGTTTCAACAAGCCCGTGATTTGTATGAAAAGCAAGGCAAGCAAGATAGCGTCGGAAGAGTAGAAGACTTACTACGAACTTTGAGAGGATAAGATAAGACTAGTCCAACTTGCGTCCGGTGAGTTCTACGAAAATATCTTCCAAGTTAGAGGGACGAACCATCATTCCTGTTTTATCTTGTTGTTGATTGAGGTAAGAGTTTGCATCTTCTAAAGTTGGGAAAAAAAGATATTCCCAACGATCTCCCACTTGCTTGATCACTAAACCCTCGCCATGAGCAGAGCGTAATTCTTGTAATGTGCCAAGAGAAATTAACTTACCACTATCCATAATACCAATGCGATGACACAAATACTCGACCTCATCCATATAATGAGTCGTCAGCAGCATTGTCATCCCTTGCTTGTTTAAATCTCGAATAATTTCCCAAAGACGTCGCCTTGTTTGAGGATCTAGTCCGACTGTTGGTTCATCTAAAAACAGAATTTGCGGTTGATGTAACAAAGCTCTTGCTATCTGTAACCGTCGCTTCATACCCCCAGACAGACTTTTTACCAAATTATCACGTCTGGTTGCCAGTTCAACATACTCTAGCCATTGATGAATCAGTTTCTGTCGCCCAGGATTGGCAATGTGATGTAGCCTTCCGTGCAGCTCCATATTCTCCCATACTGTTAAATCGTCATCAACACTAATTTGCTGTAACACAACACCTAGACATTGTTTTGCTAGTATGGGTTGGCTCACCACATCATGTTCAAAGACGTGTATCTGTCCCTGAGTTGGTTTCGTGAGTGTGGTTAACATCCGAATTGTAGTAGATTTACCCGCACCATTCGGACCAAGTAAACCAAACATTTCTCCCGCATTTATAGTGAATGAGAGGTCATTCACCACAGGAATATTATTGTAAAGTTTGTAGACGTTTTCTAGATGAACAGCAACACTCATGAGTCGTTTGGCAACAGAGAAGTTGATCGCTTGTTGTGACTATTGTGCCAGATGAAAACGCGATCAAGATTTTCCGGGCGCGCATTTGGGTAGTTGCCATTGCGTTTGCTAGTATTTAGTGGGATTGCTTGACATCTGAATTCTCATCCTCACCAGAACAAGTACTTGTTTTTGGCAATATCTGTATGGGTGCAGAGGGTTCAAGTAACTTGAGATGATTCGTGTTCGGCGCAGATTCTACTCTTGAAATGATATTTCTGAGTCGCTCATTGACGACTGTTACTCGATGTTCTTTTTTCATAAATTCCACTCCTAAAATAGTAGATCACCCAAATGACATCAAATAGTGGAAACTTTTATTATATAGTAATTCAAATCATAAAAATAGAGTTGTTGACAAAAATTAAATAACGCATATACCCTAATAGGTAGATGACACAAAAGCGGACTTACGCAGTGCTAAAGCTGCTTGTTTGCTATTAGTAAAATTAATAAAAGCCTCAATAGCCTCAGAAGTCGTCTTTTTCGAGACAAGACGTATAGTACGTACCATTTGATACCGACCACTTTGTACATTTTCTGGAGTGGCTTCTACACCATTTAAGCTAAGAAGGTTGACGGCTAGATGGTGAGAAATAGCGTAGCCTGAAGAGAAAGCACCAATGCTATAAGGTGTGTTTTGTAACGCTGTGATAATATCTTTCTCATCCTTCAAAATCACTGCTTGCGGCGAATTTTTCAAATCCTTACCTTGGTAATATTTCCGTAGAAGGCGTTTAGCTGGCTCATTATCTGGTAAGTCTAGTACTATAATTTTGGCATCAGGACCGCCTATTTGCTGCCAATTCTTCATAGCACCACTGTAAATTGCTTTGAGATTTGCTGTTGTCAAGTTAGTAATGCCTTCAACACTCGGATGTGTGGCTAGTAAAAGGGCGTCCTTAGTGACTACTCGATAGTCCAGTGTGCCATCATTTTCTTCTGAGGGAAGTTCCTCACTCATGCTACAAATATCAAGTAGTCCTTCTTTAACAGCAGCAATAGCAATTTTCAGTTGATTCGGTGGGACGAAAGACACTGGAATGTTTTTAACTTTGGCTGTGTAGACATCAGCTAGTATTTTCATAGTCGGATAAGTGCTACTTTGACCACCGATGATAATCTCTTGTTGTGCTTGGGTATTTGCGATCTCCTTATTCTTCACAAGAGTGCTGGTGTTAGTTGTACAGCCGTAAAGTTCTCCAAAAATAATACTCGCACTCAAAATCACGATCAACCATTGGGTATTCAGCTTCATCGAATTTGTTTTGTATTGAAAAACATTTAGTGACTTTCAAACTGTGCTAATATTTTTTCTGCTTCCTGACAAAGAAATTGGTGATACTGACCGTTACTCGCAAGTAAACCACCCCACTGATTCACATCACCAGTGTTATATTGCAGCGGTGTGCCATCAAAATGAGTAAACTGACCACCAGCTTCTGTTAAGATAAGTTCTGGAGCAGCTATATCCCAATCTTTTGGGGCAGACTTACCAGAAAGAGAAATGTAGACATCTGCTCGTTGTTCGACAATTGCAGCAATTTTACCGCCCACACTGCCAACTGCTTTCTGATTTTGACATGGTAGATGTTGCAGCAAGTAATTTAATCTTTCATTACGGTGGCTACGACTGACGACTAGAGTTAAATCTTCCAGGCGTTCTCGTGATGACACTCGTAATGATAAACTTTTCGCCTCACGGGTTTCCACAAAAGCACCGCTTCCCTTGATGGCATAGTACAATTTTTCTGCTTCAGGTACTGCGACGACTGCAAGCACCGGACGTGTTTCGTGTACTAACGCGATGTGAATTGCGTACTCCCCAGTTTTTTCGATAAAATCTCGTGTACCATCCAAAGGGTCAATGATCCATACCCATTCTTGCGGAGTTTGTTGTCCTGTGTAAGTTTCTTCGCTAATGTAAGCAAAATCTTTATCACCCAAAACTCCTTGCAGATTCTCCAGGATGTAATGATTGACATTTACATCTGCAATCGTGACAGGCTCATTTTGTTTATACTGTACTTCTAGGTTGTCGTCGCTCGTCTGGTGGTAGTAAGACCGTAATCTATCTGTTGCTCCCCAAGATACGGAACGAGCTAATTCTAAAATGTTTTCTAAGTCTTTCATTTATTGCCTTGTCCCCTTGGGTGTTTAACTGCTAGTCATGAGCGATCGCTTTGTGCAGTCGTATTTAAAAACCGAGGAGTGTTGTACTGCACACTGCAATCTTGAGATTTGCACAGGAGGCTATCCCACGAGTTGTAGAATAGCACGACAAGCTAACGTATAAACCCCGTCCATTCACCTTTTGGTCAGAGCCTGTCAGCCCAATTTGGCTCTTTTTCGTATAACGCAGTTTAAACGATAGTTCACTTACGTTCACCATTAGAGGATACCCCTTCCAATACTGCTCGGTTAAGGAAATTAGGTGGGGCTAAAACTATTGAAATGTCGTTGTCTATGGTGTTCAAAAAAGTCTTAACCGAGTAGTATTGATACCCCTTCGCTCCTTAACCGCTTTAGGGCTAGCAGTTTTGGTTTCTTTCGTGGTCTGCACTCCACCTCGTTCATTACTTACTTGAGGCGTGACCGGACTCTTATGAGTTTTTTACGTAGGGGTAGCGGGTGTGAGTCCACTAGGGAAGTAGGCTTCCCGTCCTAAACGACCTTTTTCAGGTCGCGCCAGCTACCAACGAACCGCACTTCTACATCCCGTGAAAGGTCAGAATAACTAACAAGGGGATATTGTATCAAATTTATAGCTAAAGGACTAAAATTTTTGCGTTTACTTTCCGTCTTTTGACAGATGTGTAATTAAATTAAAAACTTCAACGAGCATTTGGGATATTTTCTTTGACTTTTTTGGGCTGTTAATTACTTGGTGACTGCATAAATGAGTTAAGCCTTCACCCATTAAATAAGTAGAACATCATATACCGACTTTAGAGAACACAAAATGACTCATAAGCAGATAGGCGCTATTAAACCGAACTATGTAACGTTTTGTAAGGGAAAAGGGGAAGGTGGGGTCCCCTCTGGGGATAAGGGGCAGGGTTAAAGGGTAAAGGTTTTTCCCTTGGACCGTTACCCTTTACCCTTATTAATATAGTTGTGTTTATTTTCACTGACCTACTTAGCAGGGGCAAACGCATCTAAATTTGGTGCATAGGTAATTGACGAAAAGTCTGATTTATGTATTTAACGAGAAAATCAGATTTATTACTGAAGGTCTTTTGCTTACTTGTACAAATTAAGTCAAAAGTAAAACTCAGTTTTAAGTCAATAAGCATTTTTTAGAGACTCGCTAGAGAAGAGAGTCTTGTGAATGACAAGATTCATTTGCTCCGTTCAAAGCACAATGACGACTCCATGCAAGAAACCACGTAATCGAGAATTAACTCTTGAGTTGGTAATGTCTATATTTATACACAAATCAGATGGATGGAGAATGGCATGACAAATTATTTATCTGAGTTGCCAGATACTCTACTTGATTTTTCGACGTTAGCTTCTTCGCGCCCTCGCCCCGCAC
>NZ_QMEA01000004.1 GCF_012912105.1 Brasilonema sp. UFV-L1 | reverse complement strand
GCCCCCACTGCCCCTAATCCCCAGGGAGTGGGGGCCGGTGAGTTCCCCACTGCCCCTACCCCCTCCTCTTTCCTCTAGGCTAGGATCTTATTTACTGGCAGCAAGCACCTTTTTAAAAACCTATGAATGGATCGAACCGATTAACAAAGCAATCCTCATCCATATCTGAACAGGATGAGGATTTACTCTTTGACGATACAGACAACAATAAGACACAGCATATTCACAACCATGAACACTCGGTTCATTCTCACGTTCATAGCGAAGAATCTCTGCGGCGAATTGTCAATCGGCTTTCGCGTATAGAAGGGCACGTTCGTGGTATTAAGACAATGGTACAGCAAAGTAGCCCTTGTCCTGATGTATTACTACAAATTGCTGCAGTGCGGGGAGCACTAGACCGAGTAGCAAGAATTGTTTTGGATGAGCATTTAACAGAGTGCATTGCAAGAGCGGCAAAAGAGGGCGATATTGAAGTTGAACTCGAACAACTTAAAGCAGCTTTAGATAGGTTTTTGCCTTAGATGATTTTTGAAAAGTTTTATTTCATACTCAACCCGGCGACTAGAAGTCGCATGGCAGTCGGCTCTCCTTTCCGAGACCTGCGCTAACAAGTCGGGAAACCCGGACTCCCTATGCCTACGGCACGGCTCCCCAAGAGCGCAGGGCTGTTTCATTCCACAAGAGAGAAGAGTTTGTCAATATCATTAGAGGTAAATCTTTGGGCTGATGTGATGGACGATACCCTACGTACCCACTCATTGTCCCCATAATGACAAACAGTAACACCAACCACAGTTGATGTCTTTGTCCATCTTTGACCCGAAAATCTTTAACTTCCCGCAGTTGTTCAATTCCGTTTGCGCTCATTGTTTTCATCCCCAGGACGCTTGTCATTTTACACCTTTTAGGGAATGAAACAGCCCTGCCCCAAGAGCGGGGATCACCTATGCCCTGCCTTGCCCGCTGCGATCGCCGTAAGGCGTGGCAAGAGCCATAGAGCGGTGAGGCAGTCCGTTGCGGAGCCATTGCTGCAGGAAGGTTTCCAACGCGGCTATGCTCTACTTGGGAAGACACGCGCTTGTGCTACTAGTGGACATGCACTCGCATAAGTCCTAAGGGGTCCCGCGCAAGGGACGCGGTTTAGAATCAAGCTCACGCATAGAGGCGCGTAGCGCTTGCCACTACTAGTCTTAGTTTTTACATATTTTCTTGTGGAGCACTACTAAATGCGCGTGGGTGGGTTACAAGTCATTAGGCAGACTTAATATTATTTATAATGGGTTTTCATCAGAATTTCCTTGCTGTTTCTTCATAGCTTCGATGCGCCCTTCAAGAGAGATTATTTTCTTCTGAAATTGCATTTGATTTTCCTGATTTAATTGAGCTATGTAGATAGCTGTTCCAGCTTTAATTCCTAAAGCTTTGAATGAAGATATTTCCTCGGTGGAGAAACCACGCCCATCAGTTCGGGGTCCAATACCAAGAATCCCAATCAATTTGAACTTTTTCCCCTGTGTTGTAAGTAACGGCACAAGTAGTGAAAAAGTAGCGTTTTCTTCTTGTGTAATGACTTTGCCATCTTGCATTTTTGCAATTAAGTTTTCAGAGAATCTCCCAGACTCAGGATCAATAGAATTTAAATTGTACGTTGCTTCAAGTTGAAGCTCTCCGTCAGGATTATACAAAAAGATTGCGTCATGAGTAATGCGAGCGATTTCAGCTGTTCGCTCAACTAGGATCTGCAATAGTTCTCCAGAGTCATGCGTACTTGCTAGTGCTTCGGGTAAAAATTCGCTCAAATCTTTGGAAAAATTAACTTTTGAAGGAAAGAGGTAACGATCGGCTAAACGTTCTAAATGCTTGAATGTAGCCCCGAATAATAGGGTAGCTACTACAACAGCCAGACCCATTGCCAACGGTTCCATGTGTGTACCTAGGAACTTCTCAAAGATTCCTCCCAGCACTCTTTTAGCAACTTCCCACAAACCCGCCAGCAACGCCGTTGCTAGACCAAAGAATAGCGTACGATTAATGATAAAGTTAATGTTCCAAAGCCCAAAGCGAAAAATCGAAACACAAATAGATATTGGTAAAACCAACTGCGATAACGCGAAAAAAGGATGGTGGATTAATGAAATAATTAAGTCAGGTCCGGTGTCTATTGATCGGAAAAGATACCAAGGTGAATGGGTGATTAAGTCTCCCATGAAGGCTACTGTCAAGCCAAATACAATCCACAGAGTTTGTTGCTTTTCTGTGTGATTAGATACGCGGAAATAACGGTAGATTTGGACAATGACTCCTGTAGAAAACCAAAACAGCAACACCAGAAAGGGGAATACACCTGGTAATCGATACGGGTTTAAAGCCGGGTAAAAAGGCCAAATCAATGACCATACGACCAAAACAATGCTTAGAATACGAGTCCAGGAGGAAATGAAGCGTCCATCAGGAAAGATGTAAAAAAAGATGACGAATAAGCATAAGCCGATGGAACGCAACACATGCAGTGATACACTAAAAGTCCCTTCTTTTATTATCAAGGAGTGTAAAGGAGGAGGGACTGTTGCACCAAACATCATGAGCGCGATCGCTGCGAATACTGAGATCCAAGTAGCCTGTCTGCGAAAGGCGATGAGCACCCCAGTAATCATGAACGCTAATGCAATTAGCAATTCAAAAATTAGGTAAAAATAAACGTAAAATTGCTCAGATAAACCGTATTTTACCAGATAAGGACGGTAATCATTCGCAGCCGTGTGCTGTAGATACTCAAAACGGTTTAAGACAGCAGCAATACCAGCGATCGTAATTGCGACAATGACTACGGGTAGAATTGATTTTACTAAAGGGGGAACAGGTGAGTAACCTTGTTTTGAAATAGCTTGGGTCATATAAGAAATCTTGCTGAAATTTGCAAAAAAACTAAGATATTCATCAAATGAAAATCTTTTTTCTTTTTTACTTTTTATTTGAAAATTACAAAAATTAAAACACTTCAATTTCTTTGGTTATTTCTAAAGTATATGCTAGAACTTACGCATGGACAAAATTTTGATTGTGTGGTGAGCACTATACTAGACATAAGCCCTCCTTCTACTTCTGATATAGGTGTAAGTGAAATCAATTTATGCACGCTGCGGAAGATGGAACGTAGATTGTAGATAGCTGAAACATTTTGCAGCCGCAGTGCAATTGATCTGCAGATACAGACAATGCTTCCCTCATGATCGGCGCACGTTATGTATAATCCAATCTTTTTGAGAGCGTGCGTAAGTCCTATATGCGATCAAAAAAGCCCATGTAAACCAAATAACCAGATGACGGATAGGGAAAATGATTGAAACCCGCGCGGCGCGAGCTGACCGCCACGCTGCACTGCGTTCCGCAAGGCGGCGCTTCGCGGTTTGTGTAGCAAGGGCCAGCGCCCCCTTGCGGGCAATGCCCGACAGTCGGTGCAACATTTGTTATTGCACAGATAACATTGCTTTTGTCAATTAAAAATTCTGCCCAAAAGCGAGTGAAAAATCAGGTATCAAACTAAGCTTTGTACCTAGCTTTTGCAAAAAATTGAATGATGAGTACAAAGATTACACGATTGCCCAAAACGCACTGCCCTCTGCGCAATCGCAAACCCAAAAACGATGTTGTCTACCACGGGTTTTGGCATATTTTTCAATTATTAGATATATTGACAAATGCGCCATAACCTTAACCTGTCACTAATGCAGTGCAATTGGCGCGCGATTAGAATTCACCAGGGCAATGTGTGTGATCAGATAGGCAATATGATCCTCAATAATTATCAATTTCACTATTGTTTCAGTGGTAATCCAGAGAAACTACTGATACTCTTTTTACACGGTTTCATGGGTAACACTCATGAATTTGATGAAGCAATCTCATTATTATCTAATGAGTTTTACTGTTTAGTTATTGACCTTCCTGGACATGGAGAAACTAAAGTTTTGGGTGGTGACGAGTATTATACAATGCCAAATACTGCTCATGCCATTATCAACTTGCTGGAGCATTTAAAAATTGACAAATGCTTTTTGGTTGGTTATTCAATGGGAGGAAGATTAGCTTTATACCTAACGCTAACTTTTCCTCAACGTTTTCCTAAAGTTATTTTAGAATCAGCTTCTCCTGGTTTATTAACACAAGCGGAACGAGTAGAAAGAATCAAACGTGATGAGCAAATAGCAAGGAAATTAGAAAGAAGCATTGATAGGAATGATTTTTATGCTTTTCTCTGGAATTGGTATAGTCAAACAATTTTTGGTTCTATAAAACATCATCCCCAATTTCAGTACCTTATAGAACTTCGGTTACAAAATAAACCAATCGAGTTAGCGAAATCACTTCGATACATGGGGACTGGATGTCAACCTTCTTTGTGGGAAAAGCTGAAAGAGAATACAAATCCTTTGCTGTTATTAGCAGGGGAATATGATGAAAAGTTTATAGATGTCAATACACAGATGACTAAAATTTGTAAATATTGCCAGCTAAAAATCATTCATAAGTCTGGGCATAATATTCATTTTGAAAATCTGAAGGGTTTTGTTGAGAATCTTCAAGATTTTTTACATAAGCAGAACATTTGAAATATTTTCTCACCCATGTTTTGCACCTTTGAGTTTCACACAAGAATGGTGTTTAATAAGAAATTTTTATTTGAGAAAATGAAATAATCTTAGATGATTAAGTTATACTTTTCAAGTAAAATCAATAGTCGATTTTTACAGAAACTAGGTAGTGCATTTCATGGAAGAGAACAAAATCTTTAATACTCACATTGAAAGTTTTCAGCCTTTATTAACTCCAGATGAGTTGAAATCAAGATTACCTTTAACAGTTTTAGCGAAAGAAACAGTTTTGAAATTTAGACAGGAAATAGAAAAGATTCTAAATTTTCAAGACAGGAGGAAATTTATAGTCGTTGGTCCATGTTCTATCCACGATACAAAAGCAGCGATGGAATATTCAGAGAAACTTAAAAATCTTGCTGAGCGAGTCAATGATAAACTGCTGCTGATCATGAGGGTATATTTTGAAAAACCAAGAACAACAGTAGGATGGAAAGGATTAATTAATGACCCTGACATGGATGATTCTTTCCATATCGAAAAAGGTTTATTAATTGCACGTAGCTTACTGCTAAAAATTGCTGAATTGGGATTACCCGTCGGCACAGAAGCACTCGATCCTATAGTACCTCAATACATTAGTGAACTTATTACCTGGTCTGCAATTGGAGCACGCACAACCGAATCACAAACTCATCGGGAAATGGCAAGCGGACTTTCGATGCCTGTGGGTTTTAAAAATGGCACTGATGGTAACATTAATGTGGCTTTAAATGCTCTCCAATCAGCGCAAAAACCTCACCACTTTTTAGGAATTAATCAAAGCGGACAGGTAACCATCTTTAAAACGAAAGGAAATGCTTACGGTCATGTTATTTTGCGAGGCGGGAATGGTCAACCTAACTTTGATGCAGCGAATGTCAAACTGGTGGAAGAAAAATTAAAAAAGGCAAATTTCTCACCGAGAATTGTGATCGACTGTAGTCACGGTAATTCAAGTAAACAATATAAATTACAAGGCTCTGTTCTGGAAAATATTATTCAACAAATAGTGGATGGTAATACATCAATAGTTGGCATGATGTTGGAATCCAATTTGTATGAAGGTCATCAACAACTAATTCCTAGCGAAAAAGAGCAATTACAATATGGTGTTTCTGTAACAGATGGGTGTATTGGTTGGGAGGAAACAGAAGAAATTATTTTGGCTGCTCACAGAAACCTAAAATAGAAAAGTTGTGTTGCAAAAACTTGTACCAAGGGTTTTTAAAAACTAGTCATCACCTGAGAGTTTTTTCTGACACTGCTTTTCCAGATGCCTTTAATTCCTCTTGTAAAATTCTCTGATAAATCCTAGGCAAATACTGACTGACAGAATTTGTTTCTATACCATATCCTAAACTTGTCCAAGTAGGAGATAACCGCCGCAAAACATCTGGTAACTTTCCTTGACGTAGCTGTCCTGATATATCAGTTCTCCAAAATTGAGAGTCAGTTAACCAACGATAAACCACTACGTCTTGATACTCTGCTTCAAAACTATAAGAAACCCAAAACATAAATCGTCCTGGGTTCGGATGATAGCGAGGGGCTATATTATACCATGTTTTGTTAATAATTTGATATCTACCAGCAGCTGTAGAACAATTACCTTTGTTGGGACCTGTAACAATAGTGACGCATATCTCAGGATGGCGGTTAAGGTTACTAACGTGCTGTCCACCATACAACAATGAATAAGGACGGTTGCTACTCGCTTCGCTTGCTGAGATAGTGCGCATTAAAGCACGGATGTAGGGATCACCCCCTTTCATGACTAAGGGAGGCTGTTTGTTACCAAAGGTAGGATCATTGTGCGATCGCAAATCTCCAAATATATACCACTGCAACAAACATACGAAGCCAAGAAGCGCAGCTATTGGTCCTATGAGTTGTTCAACGCCGCCTTTGCGTTCTAAGCCTTTGTTCAGAGTTCAACTCCTTAAAAATTACCTGTTATGCCTATCCAAATATAACAACAGTTTCCAACGCACTTATTCAGGAAAATTCACCAAAGAATTCCTGAGTCTTAAGTCTTAAGCTATGAGTGAAAATACTTTTTACTCATAGTTTAAGACTCAGTACTGAAACTTAGACGACATTCGCAAAAAGTTCTCCAAAGCTTTTTGTGGGAGCGTTTTCCTTAGCAACAATCTCCACAATTTTATTTTTGGCGGCTGGTTCAAATAGTGCTTCCACACAAACCTGAGCAACTTTTTGTCGGGGAATGCTACCCTCGAACAATGTATCAGCACTTTGCATCACAATTTTGTTAGAGTTATCTTCATTTTTTAAGCCACCAGGTCGGACAATTGTATAGTTCAAACCGCTTTTCTGGATGTACTCTTCAGCTTGCTTTTTCCAATACAAAATTAGCCAGAACAAGTTCAAGGGGTGAAAAAACTGGGAAGCCGCCAAAGAAGAAACCAAGACAAAATGCTCAATTCCTTTAGCCTTTGCTGCATCTACTAAATTTTTCGTTCCTTCATAATCCACCTTATAAGGTCCAGTTGGATCAAAGCTTGGTTTCGCGCCAGTGGCACATAACAGTACGGTACAATCTTCCAAAGCAGCAGACAAGGTTTCTGGCTTGAACACATCCCCAATGACCAATTCGGCATCAGCACCTAGAATACTCCTTGCTTTCTGTACATCCCTGACTAAAGCACGAACGGGAATATTCCGCGCTATGAGTTCTTGCACTATCCGACGACCTGTTTCACCTGTTGCCCCTGCTACTAATGCTTTCATGAGAAACGCTATCCTGGAAAACTAGTATCTGTTTTTCAGTTTTCTATTTTAAAGACTTTACAAGATATTTAAATTAACCACATGACAGATGATTCAGAATCGGCCAAAATGGAGATTTGGTATGAAATTTTTTACTTACCACAGAAATTATTAATTTAAACAAACGCTCTCACTATTGCAGAACGCTTTTATGCTTTCAAACAAGCCGGATTATCAATGCTTTGACACTACTGAAGCAATCTTATCTGTGACATCGACCCAAGAAGCAATAGGAACACCAACACGCTTTTACGGTCATTATAGTGACCATATGGAAATGTATGCCACAGCTGGAACTGTTGCTGAATACCTTAACAATCACGCTTCATGGTTTTCTCGCTGTGCTGATCCCATGAAGGTTGAACCGTTGGGAAAAAATGGCTATGCTTTAGTCATTGGTCGCTTTGGCTCTTTTGGTTACGAAGTCGAACCAAAAATTGGTTTGGAACTATTACCACCAGAGGAAGGAGTTTATCGGATCTGCACGATCCCGATTCCTAACTACCATGCTCCTGGTTATCATGTGGATTATCGCGCTGCGCTACGGTTAGAAGAAAATGTCGCAAACAATTCTTCTGCCAGCTTACGTCAAATGACACAGGTGAAGTGGGATTTGGATCTGACTGTTCATATTCACTTTCCCAAGTTTATTCAACGAATACCTAAGTCTTTGGTTCTATCTACAGGCGAAGGTTTACTTAACCAAGTTGTCCGCCAAGTTTCCCGCCGCTTAACCCGCAAGGTGCAGGAAGATTTTCACAACTCTTTGGGCATTTCGTTTTCTCCTCATTCCAAGAAAAAGCATTAACTCATCCCCTTTTTGGGGAATTAAAACTTCAAGGTATACCCTCAGGGCATACCTTGAAGTTTGAGCGTGAATGAGGGTTAGAAACGGTCATTAGCCATTTGTTTTTTACCAATTACCAATGACTAATGACTCTAATGACTAATGACTACGCTTGAGTGATAATTTTTTGGACAATTTCCACCCCACTGATAGCTTGCAAGATAAAAAGACCTAAAATCGTAAAATTTAAAACAATATGGGTCAAACGCGCCCAATTTGCGCCTTTTTGCATAAAAGGAGACAGAGAAGCCGAGAAAGCAATCAGACTTGTCATACCAAGTCCTGCTACTAGGTGAGGTCCAACAAACAACTTACCATTATTGATGTAAGTCACAGCTATACCACCAATAGCCCCTGTCACCATCAAAGCCAAAAGTATAGAGCCGATTTGATGGTGTTTAACGTTGTATTTACCTTTAATTAATTCTTTCTTTTCTTCACCTTGAGCATTTCTTGTCCGCTGGACTTGTAATCCCAGATACGCCGCATATAAGGAAAGTGCTAATAGCACCCACATGATGATTGGGTGAAAAAAGTTTAACCCAAACTTAACTGATGGTGAAAGTTCCAAATTCATCGTGATTGCCCCTACTCTTTAATCTTCATAAAAATTAGCATAACTCTTATTGGTAATATAAATCTTATTGGAAATGAGGAGATGGGATGATGAGAAGATGAGGGAGATGGGGTAATGGGATGATGGGGAGATAGGGAACTCACCGGCCCCCACTCCCTGGGGATTAGGGCCGATGGGGAGAATAATTTTTGACTGTTGACTCTAGTGACTGTTGACTAATGACTAAGAATAACGATGTCTTGCTGCTGTCGGCTGTGAAAAATGGTGATCTTAAGCAGGTGCAGGCAGTGCTTAATGATGGTGCTACGGTAGATACGGGCGATCGCGATGGCACTACGCCCTTAATGTTTGCTGCTCATTTCGGCTACACCGAAATTGCGCGATCGCTTCTGGATGCGGGTGCTACTCTCAACTTGAAAAGAAAACGCTATGGCTTGACGGCTTTGATGTTAGCAGCGAGTGCTAAGCAGCTTGACATTGTAAAGCTTTTAGTTTCTAGAGGTGCTGATGTCAATGCGACGAATGAAGACGGTAGCACTGCCTTAATGATAGCCGCCCTGAAAGGACACACTGATGTGGCACGCATCTTACTTGCTGCTGGTGCCAAAGTCGATATTCAAGATAAAGATGAGGACACGGCTTTTCAATTAGCAGTACGTGCTGGACATACTGCAGTTGTACAAGCTCTACTACAAAATGGTGCAAATGTCAATGACCAAGATGAAGAGGGAGAAACCGCATTAATGGTCGCGGCTGACTTGGGACATTTGGATGTTGTGCAAGCACTGCTAGAAGCTGGGGCTGATGTTCAGGTGCGAAACCGAGATGGTGGTACGGCTTTATCAGCAGCAGTAGCAGCTGGACATCAGGCGATCGCCCAGGCGCTACTCGCTCGTGGTGCTAATGTCAATCTTCAAGATAAAGATGGGGAAACAGCCCTGCACCTTGCTGTTGTTGAAGGTTATACCGATGTGGTAGAAGTCTTACTTGCTCATGGAGCAAATGTACAAATTAAGAACCATTTAGGAGATACACCGCTACTTCTGGCAGCTTTGCAAGGACATAGCCAAATTGCTCAAGCATTACTGCGTCACGGAGCAAACGTGAAAGACAAAAACTTGGGTGAGCAACCGTTGACGCTCGCAGCAATCCAAGGACACACTGAAACTGTGAATTTTATACTATATTATGGCGCTGATGTCAATACTCAAGGAGATGATGGGAAAACCGCTTTAATTAAGGCAGCAGAACGCAACCATATAGGCGTGATACAGCAGCTTGTCGCAAAAGGAGCAGATGTGAATTTACAAGACTCAGCAGGGGCAACAGCATTAATGTGGGCGGCTTCGCGAGGTTATGGTGAGGTGGTGGATTTGTTGCTGAAAGCTGGGGCAGATGTGAATGTTAAAAACCAAGGTGGTTACACAGCTTTAATGCTTGCAGAATTTAATGAGTATCCTAGCGTGGTGCAAAGCCTTTTAGCAGCAGGCGCACGGGAATAAGCTCTATTTTTCTTAATCAAACTTGTTGATAGTTGTCCAAGTTGAGCAAGTTTCACATGCCAAATAAAAATTTCAAAAATGTTGGACGTTTTTCCAAAATTCCACGGATGCCAGTCAAAAAAGTATAATAGTTTACATTCTACTGCCGCTAACCCTGAGTACCGGGTGGGGGATTACAAAGGCGCTAGCAATAGCCGTTCTTAGGTCATTTAACAGAGATTCATCACTTAGCTGGTGTGGCGACAGCAACAGTTTTGACCACTTATATTTATCGACTCCTAAATTTTCTTCGGATGGGAACCACTGGGGTAACAGCCCAAGCCGTTGGACGCGGCGATCGGCAAGCCCTGCTAATGGTAGGACTTGATCACAAACTGCACGGCAATACGGGCATCTTGATGCCATTTTGGATTGGGTGTGTGGCGTCCGTAACCCACTAAATCTCGTGGATAGCGTCGCATAAGCACTTCAATATTTAACGCAGAAACAACGAGGTAAGCTGATATACATTTATTTGGCCCGACAGACGCAACATCGAATATCAAGGACTTCTAAATACTCTGGCAGTGTTCTATTTCGCCGTGTTGTTTAAGCAAAGTAGCTAGTTTGTGCCGCATCATTAACCCTGGTTTATCAGAACTCATGTGCTGTTCTTTACTCAAGACTAAAGGGACATCGTAATCAGTTGTTTCTAGCACGGCTTTGTCCTCTAGAGTCACAGCACGGTCAAACGCGATCACATCACTGGCTCTTGTGTCGGCTTCGGTGTCATTGCGAAAGCAGAACTGGACAATTTGCGAGGCGCTATCATTGATGGGAGTGGCTGCAGTAAAAATCCCATGTACTAGCTCATTGGGGTAGCGAATGTAAAGCATTCGGCTAAATGGCACAAACCAGATCAGGTCATTGGTGCGAAGAGTGGTTGATGAGCTGATTTTCAAATTCTTTTGCTGTAGTGATGGATTGATAACGGAATAAGCGGTTTTCATGTGGATGCTATAGTCAAGTTCCACTATATCCACATTAGCTGGCTCTGGTTGTTGAATGTTTCCAAATGTACCTTGATGCACAAAGCTGAAGTGAGCGTTATCAAACTCATTTTCCATCAACCTCAAGCCACTGCACTCCCAGCGTTCGTAAAATTGTTGAATGTAGCGAAACCGTGGGTCAGATGCTTCTGGAATTTCAGGAATTTGCGTTAGGGGATCATCCAGAGAAACCCATGCATAACCGTAGCGTTCGGTGCAGTGGTAGGATGGAACCTTATAGTTAGAGGAAATAGGTTCGCCTTGTTGCAACTGAGGTACTTGTACGCAATTGCCACTAGCGTTAAATGACCAACCGTGATAAGGACAGCGGATATTACCTTGAATCACTTGCCCTTTGGAGAGCTGAGCTGTACGATGGCAGCAACGGTCAGCAACAGCAGCGGGCTGACCATTTGTTGTTAACCACAGAACAATTTTTTGTCCAAGCAACTCAAATGCTTGAGGACCAGATGTTAAATGTTCTATTGGGACGACAGGATACCAAAATCGCTTGAGAACAGGCTGTTTTGTCGCCAGCATATTCTAACTTTTCAAACATGTAATTAACAGAGTTTGGTGAACTACCCAGCCTTGGCTGCGCCTGAAGGCTAAGTAATTTCTTGCCTCATCTTATCATGTAGCAGCTTTCAATAAATACTTAGTCTCAAAAGATGCGATCTAAAGGTCCTGCAATTCAGCAAACCTTCATAGTCAATGCAGGTGATCACGATCTCTGTCTGTGTTTATCGGCTATGGTGGTAGTGATAACCCGCCTCCAGTGGTGATTTACTGGTGGGATTAAGTGACTATCGCATGAAGACGAAACCAAGCAATTTGAGCAATTTCAGTTAAAGCCTGTTCCATTTCTGCTTCAACTGTATTTTCCAAGCGATGTTCAAAGGCATCGAGAATGCTGGTTTTTGTATGGTTCTTCACCGCAATGATGAAGGGAAAGCCGAATTTATGTTTGTATGCCTGGTTCAGCGACACAAAGCGGTTATACTCTAGGTTTGTTAACCTATCCAAACCCACCCCAGCCTGTTCTTGAACAGATGCCTCTGCCATTTTCGCTTTACTGCCCAAGTCAGGATGCGCACGAATTAGTGCTAATTGTTCATCTTTAGTAAGTGTTTTTACTACCTCGACCATAGAATGGTGCAGTGCTACCACATCAGCGAATGGTCTCTTGTCCCAGGCTTTTTGAGCAATGGCAGGTGTATCTTCAAACACCGTACCCAATGCGGCGACAAATTCATCTTGGTTAATTTGATTAAGTTCAGACAGCGAATAAGACATTTCTACCAATCCAAAATCCGTCTTGAAAAGCTTTGATCGGAGGAAACCTCCGCTCAAACTTTTCGCAAAATCGCCAATCCAAAATCAAGTTAGCTTCCCCGGTAAGTACTGTAAGACCAAGGCGAGGTAAGCAAAGGCACATGATAATGAGCAGAAAGGTCAGCAATGCCAAATTGTATCGGGATGCGATCGAGAAACGGCGGATCGGGTAGAGTATCTGTATGAGCAAAGTACTCGCCCACCTTGAAAACCAACTCATACACCCCAACTGTTAGCTCGCCATCTGCCAGCAACGGGCTATCTGTACGCCCATCTGCATTCGTCACGGTGGTTTTGAGCAAGTTTTTTTGCCCAGATTGAACATCCACCGACCACAATTCTAGGGACATCTTCGCGGCTGGACACCCGTGAGCGGTATCTAAGACGTGAGTCGTCAGTTTTCCCATCCTTCATCCTTCAGTGCAGTGGCCCTGCTAGAATTGTATTCGAGATGGCATTAATAATGTCCGTACCATCTTCATGTTTGAGTTCCTCATACCACTGCTGGGTCTTTTGTGGATCTTTTCCGTGGATCATATCGGCTCGCTTTCGTGCTTTCAAAACTATGTCGGCAACGCGCTCTTTACGTGCAGCTTCGTAGCGCTTAAGGGCGTCTTCGACGCTGATGTTGGTGGTTTGCAAATACGTAGCCAGTACTAGGGCGTCTTCCATTGCCTGACAACCGCCCTGTCCCAAGTCGGGAGCAGTGCTATGTCCGGCATCGCCAAGCAGAGCAACTCGATTGCGTACTAGGGTTTGTAAGGGTTCGATGTCGTGAATTTCTAGCCGATTGGTTTTGAGCGGATCCAAGCACCGAATCAGTGTTTGCACAGGATCTGCCCAACCTGTGAAGAAGCTAGTCAATTCTGACCGATAGTCGGTGCTAACAGTACCTTTGGGCAACGGCACGTCAAAGAAGAAGTAGAAGCGATCGCCACCGACAGGCATCATTGAAGCGCGTTTGTGTTCACCCACATAAATCACCCAGCTATTCTTGGGAGCCAGATTTTCACTTGCGCTAATCAAACCATTCCAATTAACATAACCCACATAGCGCCGCTTGAGATCATAACCCAGAACATAGTTACGAATGATCGAGTGCGCTCCGTCTGCCGCAACTAGCACATCTCCTGTAGCTTTGCGTCCATTTGCAAAAATGGCAGTAACGCTGTGGGCATCTTGCTCAATAGCAACACAGGTCGAGTTGAGTTGGACGTTTTCAATAGCATTGGCATCAAGCAACATTTTCTGCAAATCGGTTCGTGCCACAGGATATGGTCGTTGTCCGACGCGATCAATCAAGGGCTGCAAACTGAAATCGGTGAGTTTTTCACCCGTGTGGCTGTAATACACCGTGCGATCTATTACTCCGCCAATGCGGGCAATCTCTTTGCCCAAACCCAGACGGTTGAGGACTTTAACACCGTTTGACCAAACTGAGATACCCGCCCCGGCTGGGCGCAGTTCGCTGACTTTGTCGTATATCTCAACAGAGTATCCTACCTGACGCAAGGCAATGCCAGTCGCCAAGCCCCCCATCCCGGCTCCAATAATTACGACCTTCAAGTTATCCATTTTTGGCTACACCCATCATTAAACCTAATTCCTTGTTTTTACTGCGCCCTCGCTAGCCTCGGTTCCAAACAGGCAATTGCTTTCCTTAATAATTCACAAAATAGAACCTATTGTGCCGAGTTTATTTATATCTGTCTGAATACTCCTATTTACCCGTTTAACAAGCAAGGATTAACTCTGTTATTGGATGTTGAGATCGGCTTAATCGGAAGATAACAAGGGTCTGTTTTTTCTCAGGAACAATTGGCGACAGGGAGGAAGCTGGTCAATCTGTTGTCTGATCCATTCAAACCAAACTTCTGCTGTTGCTGTTTGTCTGTGCTGAATTAGATAGTTGTCAATAATCAGGGTTTTCACGTTACGATCCTCTCAGTTGCCTTATCCCTTGAATCTCGACAAGTCCAGTAGCTGATAGGTCGTCCGTAATCCTCAGGGTAGGAACAAAGCAAGTTAATAAGTCTTTATATATAACGCTTTTGAAGCAGATGAACTTGTATTTTATCCGAATTAGAACCATTATAGATGTAGTTAATCTTGGTACCTGATCTGCTTGTGCTATACAGGTATCACCTGATTAACTATGATTCAAAATACAGCATATGAGTGAAAACAACAATTTACAGCAAACAGATGATAGTCTGCCTTTATGGTCTGCCGAAAATGTAGATTTGGCTAGTTTTAATCAATTGAAAAGTCCAGATGATAAGCAAGGCAAACCAGTCAAGGACATGAGGCGGTTATTCCACAAGCAAGTCATCATAGATAATCAGACGACTCTTGATGTGGAAACAATAAAGGTTCCAGGGTTTATCGGTATCGCGGACGAACAGAAAATCACAGACCCGAATGGAAAGACTGTTTCTGGACATGAAGATATTGTACGGTTTCTTAATAAATACGGTTTACTAATCTGTACTTATCAATACAATAAAGACCGATACGGGAAGGCTATTGACCTCCGCAATCCACCAAAGAGTGATGAGTTGTCTGACTTAGTAGAAATTTTTATCAAAAATGAAGGACATCATTCTGGTGCGATTGTACCTGCATTATGGAATGGTAGAGTGAAAGCGTTTGGTAGCTTCAATGAACCAGACAGCTATCATGACGGGCTATATGGACACAATGGATATATGGCAGTAGCCCAGCGGTTAGTGTTTCCGGAGTTTGTGACGCCACAACAGGCACGTGGTTATACCGACACTATGATCTGTTGGATGGCTTTAATGAATCCGTTTGTCAAATTCTCAGAAAATGATTTTAATGGAAGCGATCCAACTCGCGTGTGCGATCGCCCAACTCTCAAAGAATTTTTGCAAAACTGCGCCCTCGCTAGCCTCGGTTCACAAAAGGCAATTGATTTCCTCAATAATTCAGAAAATAAAACATATTGTGCCGAGTTTATCTATATCTGTCTGAATACTCCTGTTTACCCGTTTAACAAGCAAGGGTTGACTTTGTTATTGGATGGTGATCAAGCAAAAGCAACAGAAATACTCAAAATTCGAGATAAACAAAACAGCAGAAAAGAAAACATCCTCAGCAAAACTAGCGCTAACCCCCAATTTAAAGACTTTAACATCCAAATGCCAGTCGTACCTGAGGACTTGCCACCTCTCGACGTTCTGATGACAAGGAATGGACAACCACCTGCACCTAACAGCATTCCCTTCCCTCCTTTCACACTTTCTCAAGTCTTGCGCCGTGCCTTCCGTACGCTACTGAAGCGTCAACAGGATGTCAATAATACTAAAATTGCCAAAGCGCAAGCCCAAATGTTTGGATACCTAGAACCTTTGATTCTCAGGCAATTAGGTCTTATCAAACCTCCAAGCGTTGCACAACCTCCTCAGCGAGAAGGTGTTATCTCTAGACTTCCTGTAGAGTTTTTCTCTGTTTCTCCTGCGCCAAATGATCCAAAAGTGAAAGCCGTTCGCGAGTTCATTGCTTTTGTACAAAAACAACTACAACGCAGGTTCAACAGTTATGAAGAATTTGACTTAAGTGTTGATCAAATAATGGCAAAAGCAGATGAATTGGGAGGTAATGGAGTTACTTATTTTGTCCCACCACGCATTTACGTTGATTTTGGACAAAATGATGGTGATAACAATTTACCCAAAGGTTGGGGTTTTAGCCTCAAAACTGTAGGATCAACTATTTATCGGGGAGTTATTAGGGGAAGTGGTTCAAGTTCTTTGCCATCTGATGGAGGTACTACTCCTGTAACTAACCAGCCATCAAATCAGGGAAATGATCAACGAAGTAGCAAGCAACCATAAGGTTTTGTGGGTGGGGATTGGATGCACTAAGGGAACTTCAAGACAGTTGATGGAAAAGGCTATTGGGCAAGTTTTTAGAGAAAATCAACTGGCAGAAAGTGCGATCGCAGGTTTTGCCACAATTGATAGTAAATCTCAAGAAAATGGTTTAGTGGAACTTTGTCATCAGTATAACTTGTCATTAAAAACTTTTCCTTGTGATCTTCTAAGCAAAATCTCTGTCCCTAACCCATCTCAAGTGGTTGGAAAACAAGTGGGAACTTGTAGCGTGGCGGAGGCGGCTGCTTTGTGTGCAGCTTCTGACTTTACCTTTGTTGAGTCTTTCCAAAATGAAATGACCTTAGGATTAGGGGTAAGGTTAGTCGTTCCTAAACAAATTTTCTGCTTGGAGGGACAACCGGGAGCGGTAACGATCGCTGTTGCTGTTAAAATGCAATTTGCTTAATCACTGCTCAATCACTAAAGCATGGCAAGCTAGGCATTTACATCTGGACTCCGGTTGAAGGAATAACGATTGATGTCATTACGCTTGACCCACCCATGTTTAACCCAGTATTGATTAGCAAGGTCATTATCAACAAACACATCAATATGAGTCTTGAAAATACCAATCGACTCAAGTTTTGACAAACAGCGTTCAACAAGTTGAGAAGCAATTCCACGCTTGCGATAACTGGGCAGGACAATGACATGCTGTAAGTAACCACGTCTACCGTCATGCCCGCACATAGCACACGCAATGACTTCATGTTGATCAAGAGTTATAAAACTTAACCCTGGATTACGTCCTAGATAACGAGCAGTTGCTTGTTTAGAATCGGCTGCACGAACGGTTACACCAGGAGTTTGCCTCATCAACTCAAGCACAGCATCATAGTGTTCGATTGTCATTTCAACAATTTCCATGTCAACCGTACGAGTACTTGGGTTTGCCGTCTGGTTTAAAAATGATCAAAAAGGTGGGATAAATCACCTCTCATCACGGCTTGACTACCAAAACTGAGCAATTTGCCTCTTCTACCACTTGAGAACTAACAGAACCTTGGACAATTCGTTTGAGACCAGTTAACCCGCGACTGCCAATAATAATTAAATCAGCTTTGTAAATATTTGCAAGGCGAATAATCTCTTCTGCTGGATCACCAGTGACAAATTCTAAATGACTTTCAACTGGTAATAGTGTCTGGTAAGATTGAAGCTGTTTTTCAATATGAAAATAAGAAGACGTTGGTGACTCTGGGTGAGGACGGTCGGCGGGTAATTCCATCTCTGACTCTGATGGAGCAAATACATGGCAGAGAATGACTTTGCTATCTTTTGACAGTACCAATTCTTGTAAAGTCTGAATGACTCTGTCTGCAAGTTCTGAATCATCCAAAGCAACCAAAATAGTCTTTAGCACCGATGTCGTCTCCACAAGAGTAGACCTTTTACATAAGTAACGGGTGAAGAAGAATTCATGGCTACACTAACTATATCCAATTTTTGGACATAATTTTGTATAGCCTTAAATTTTCATTTGTAACCCATAGGCTGAATTTTCCCTAATGTTTGAGGAAAAAATTAATAATTCAAATTCAAAATTACTCTTCCTTTTGGACTCGGCGTCTTACAGAATCAGCATGAGAAGGTAAGCCTTCAGCTGTTGCTAGCACATCAATTGCACCAGCTACTTTTTCTAGAGCAGTTTGGGAGTATTGAATAATACTAGAATGTTTCATGAAAGTTTCGACTCCCAATGCTGAGGCATAACGCGCAGCACCGGAAGTTGGTAAGGTGTGGTTCGGTCCAGCCAAATAATCTCCTACGGCTTCTGGTGTAGAATATCCCAAAAAGATGGCACCCGCATTCCGAATCAGTGGTAGTAACTCCCAAGGATCTTCTACTTCTAATTCTAGGTGTTCGGGGGCAAATTCATTTGAGAGTTGGGCCGCTGCTTCTAGGGATTCGACAATCACTATCAAACCGTAGTGAGCGATCGCCTTTTCTGTCAGCAAGCGTCTTGGGTGGTTCACAAGTTGCCTTTCCAATGCTACTTGTACATTTTTTGCCAAAGCTGCATCCGTAGTCAGCAAAATTGCTGCTGCCATCGGGTCATGTTCTGCTTGCGCCAACAAATCAGCGGCAACGTGTACAGGATTTGCGGTTTCATCGGCAATGATGAGGACTTCGCTTGGTCCGGCTAACGAATCGATGCCTACAGTTCCATAGACAAGTTTTTTCGCCAAAGTGACATAAATATTACCTGGTCCTGTGATGACATTAACTTTAGGAATCGTTTCTGTACCATAGGCTAAAGCGGCGATCGCCTGTGCGCCTCCGACGCGATAAATTTCTTGGATTCCAGCTTCTTGTGCTGCTACCAGCACTGCTGGGTTAATTGCTTTGTCTGTTCCTGGTGGTGTGACCATGACCACATGCGGTACACCTGCTACCTTTGCCGGAATTGCATTCATCAATACCGTGCTTGGATAAGCGGCGCGACCACCCGGTACATACAACCCTGCTTTGTCTACTGGTGTGTAGCGCTTGCCTAACACGACATCATCATCGCCAAATTGTACCCAGCTTTTGGGGACTCGCTGGCGGTGAAATGTATCGATTTGACGGCAAGCAAGCCTGATGGCCTGGAGCAATTCCTTTGATACCTGTTGGTAGGCTGCATCCAGTTCTGAGCCTGTCACGCGCAGTTCATCTGGCTTGAGGGTTTGCTTATCGAATTCGGTTGTGTAATGCAGTACAGCGTTATCGCCTTGGCGCTTCACTGCTTGCAACACTTCCCGCACTGTTGCCTCTTTGTGAAGCACCTGTTCATCATGGGTGCGATCGCAGATCCGTTGTAGTTCTGCTCTAACGTCTGCCTGCTGAGTAATGATTCGCAGCATGGAGTAAGGACAATGCCAACTTGAGAAAATTCCTGCGGTGAGAATGAGTTTTGCTCTTTACCCGAAAGAGTATCAAGCGAACTTAACTCTCTTCTCTAGCTTAACCTGGATTTTTTTGATACTTCCACGGCTTTAGGCACATGGTTTGTGTCAGAAGGCAACAAAATGATGATTTTTGACTTGCCTTTTGGCTGACCTAACACCGGGAGAGCCAAATTTGCTATTAGTACCAGCGAGTAGGCGTGCCAGTTCCCAATCTCAGGTATGACTCTAACTCCCAGAGTTTACAGCCGGTCAACTATATGCTTATTCATCCCGTTTTTCGAGTCTAAGTAGGATATGAGTATGATTATTACTCATTTTTGACTTGACTTACCAACATATTTACAGAAGCGATGTGCCTAATTGCTGTATGTTCACTTTTGAGTTCTAACCGTTCATATCATCCTATTGAGAGCAATAGATTTCTCCTAGGAAGGAACTACATTGACAATGTTCACTTATCATAACCTTTTCTTAACTAAAATTTAGGAATTTCAACAAGGATTTTTAATTGATAAATGTTTTGTCAATTTTTTTTTGGCGTAGTCTCTAACTATAGCACCTTTCTAGAGTAAAGAACAAACTTGAGGCACCGGGATCCCTATGATGCAAGAATCTGCGTGTATGCGCGACCGCAGAGTGTCAATGTTCGGTGTTCTAGTAAGCTATTAGCGTATGGTGAACTACCCAGCCTTGCCTTCGGCTGTTCGGCAAAGCCCGTGTCGAAGACATAGGCTGCCTTTTGTTTGCGTGCTAGCTTTTAGTGTTTACGCTTGAGATTCTTCTGATGTTTGGCAAGATGTTTTGGGTGATCGTATTTAGAAATTTTTTCACCGTGAATAAGTTAAAGTCCGGTCAACGTGATAAGTAAGTATTGACCTCACCAAAGCGACTCCAAGGAAACCATAGTATGCAATATTTCTATAAAAAGAAACGGAAAAACTTAAAATTTAATCACCAGTTACTTATAGCACCAGTAGCTACAGTAGTTTTTTTTCTAAGTATAGTTGCTAATTTGCCTGCTCGAAGCCAGGTAAATCAGATGAATACTGAAATGATTATGGAATTACCACTTTCAACTCGTGGTGCAAAAATTATCGATGCCAAAGGTCGCCAAGTCTTGCTACTAGGTGTGAACTGGTTTGGCATGGAAACAGAAACGCATGCACCGCACGGCTTGTGGAAGCGAGATTATAAAGATATACTGGCACAAATTAGCACACTCGGATATAACCTGATTCGCTTGCCATATTCTTTGGAAGCTTTAAGTTCGCTTAATATCAGCGGTATTGATTTCAGTATCGGTAATAACAAAGATTTTGAAGGGAAAACTCCAATAGAGGTTATGGACTTAATTGTTCAGGAAGCTGAACGTCAAGGGTTACTGATTCTACTGGATAATCACTGTTTGAATGACAAACGTATTTCCGAATTATGGTACAACGAGAAGTTCACAGAAGCAGATTGGATTAATACCTGGACAATGTTAGCCAATAGGTATAAGAATCAACCCAACGTTATTGGTGCAGACCTGAAAAACGAACCTCACGGAAAAGCAAGCTGGGGTACTAACGATTTAGCAACAGACTGGCGACTTGCAGCAGAACGAGCAGGTAATGCGATTCTTGAAGTTAACCCTAACTGGCTGATTGTTGTCGAAGGGATAGAAAAGAATGTTCCGACACAAAAACTGCCCAGCCACTGGCACGGTGGTAATTTAGAAGGAGTGAAACGCTACCCAGTGCGTTTATCTCGTCGCAACAAGCTTGTCTATTCACCCCATGAATACGGTCCAGGAGTTGCAGATCAGCCTTGGTTTTCGGATCCAAAGTTTCCTAAAGATCTCGTCAATCGCTGGCAAATAGGATTTCACTATATTTCTAGTCAAACTCTGGCACCTATTTTTATTGGTGAGTTTGGTGGAAGGAAAGTAGATACAAATTCTAAAGAAGGAATTTGGCAAAACGAATTTGTGAAATATATCAAACAGAAAAACTTGAGTTTTGCCTACTGGAGTTGGAATCCTAACAGTGCTGATACAGGTGGTATTTTATTAGATGATTGGCAAAGTATTGATATTCCTAAGCAGCAATTACTGTCCCAATTACTACCAGTTAATGTCTCTCAAGTAGCACCCGCGCAGATGGAAGAGGGTATGGAGAAAACTCCTTCCTCTATCTCTCCATCACAGAATCTCTTATCTCCTCTTACACGTTTTTCCGCCTCTTATCCTGAACTAACAGTAAGTTATGACATTTATGCAAATTGGCAAACGGGATTTTGTGTCAGCTTCAAAATTATGAATCAGGGTAATACCAAGGCTAACAATTGGCAAATGACATTTCAGATGAAACAGGCTGCAATTAATAACTCTTGGAATGGTAACTTTAGACCTCAAGGAGCAACGCAGTATGTTGTCACACCTCTAGATTGGGGACAGATTATTGAGCCAAATCAAGTACGCGACCTTGGTTTTTGTGCGAATAAACTAGGTTCAGACTATCAGCCAACGAAAGTCAGAGTCAAGAGTCAAAGGTGAAAAGATTACAGTCAACCAAGTAAAAAGCATGCCTTTGAACCGAAGCGCGTAGCGTGTCTTCTGGACTAACGCCGCGAGGTCCAGCCGTGGCGGAATAGGGTTGTGGTAAAAAGAAAACCCCGTGAATAAATGATATTGCTGGCGAAGCGACTTCTATTCGTCAGTCTTTTTGCATGCATTGGGATGCTCTGGCTTGTGCGTCTTATCACTCACAGGTAGGGAATAATAACCTTAAATAAAGTTATTAATGATGTAAAGGTAAGGCAGTAATGCTGAAACTAACTAGTTATCAAATTTTTGAGCAAATTCATGCAAGCAGCAAAACCTTGGTATATCGAGGAATCAAAAAACAAGACCACAAACAAGTTGCTATAAAACTTCTACGGCGTAAATATCCTAGCTTTCAAGATAGGTTAAAAAAACAGAATATGTCTGACCGTTTCCTTATTCCTGAAAAACTCTATGGTCGCCAACATGAAGTTGAAACCCTACTTGCTGCTTTTGCGCGAGTCAAAGGTAGCAGGACAACTGAAATGATATTAGTAGCTGGTGTCCCTGGTGTGGGCAAGACAGCAGTCGTCAACGAAGTTCACAAAGTTATCGCGCAACAGCATAGGTACTTTATCGAAGGGACATTTGACAGATTGAAACGTGATATTCCCTTGTCAGGGTTGATACAAGCCCTTGAGGATTTAATCGAACAATTACTAACTGAAACGGATGCTGAAATTCAACAGTGGAAAGCTAAAATTTTATCAGCATTAGGTGAGCAAGCTCAAATTATAATTGATGTTCTTCCTAAACTTGAACTTATTATTGGTAAGCAACCTATCGTTAATGAACTCTCTGGAATTGCGGCTCAACATCGTTTCAATTTTTTCTTGAAAAAATTCATCCAAATTTTTACCACCAAAGAGCATCCTTTGGTTATCTTTCTAGATAACTTGCATTGGGCGGATGCAGCTTCTTTAAACTTTATTCAATTCTTCATGAGTGGCAGTGATATCAATCTTAAAAATCTTACTTTGTCTTATTCTCTATTAGAGGATAAGAAAAGAGATGACGATACCGAAGGAGGTTTACTTATTCTTGGTGCTTATCGGAATAATGAATTTTCAAGAACTCATCCGCTTTCTTTAACACTAAATGAAATTAGAAAAACAAAAGCAAGAATTCATTCTATTAATATAGAAACATTAAATCAAGCTAATTCAAATAGTCTCATTGCTGATATTCTTTGTTGTGCAGAAAAAGTTGCTATTCCTCTCAATCAAATGGTATTTGCAAAAACGAAAGGCAACCCCTTCTTGATTCATCGATTCCTGAAATTTTTGTACTATGAAGAGGCGATTCAATTCCATGTTGATACTGGTCATTGGCAGTGTGATCTGACTAAGGTAAAAGCTTTAGCTTTAACAGATGATGTTGTAGAATTCATGATACTTCAAATGGAGAAGTTACCAACACATACTAAAAAACTCTTGAAATTGGCTGCTTGTATTGGTAACTCTTTTGATTTAAATACTCTTAGCATTGTTTATCAAAAATCTGTAGTAGATACAGCTGGTGACTTGTGGACGGCGTTAGTTGAAGGGCTAATTCTACTTGAAGTTGATGTTGTTAATGACAAATTATTGCTCACTCAGAATCCTTCGTCAGGAATTATCTCTAATCAAGAGCCTAAACAGCTACCAAATGCTAATTCTAAATTACCTCAATACAAATTTGTACATGACCGAGTACGACAAGCTGCTTATTCTTTGATTCCTGAAGCCAAAAAACAATCAATTTTGGGAAAAGCTACAAAGTTTATGATTGAAATACCAATGGTTAGCCAAAAAAATCTCACCCCAACTTCTCCTAAGTTAGTAGAGAAGTTGAGGTGAGGTTACTAAATTATAGATAACTAAGCAGACTAAATACTACTCGTCGTCATCGTCATAATCATCGTCTTCATCGTAGTCGTCTTCTACAAGATCATCAATGTCGGTTTCGCTATCAGAAGAAAGAATTAAATCATCCTCATCCAAAATCGACTTTTCTGAACCACGTCTGGTACCAAATCCATCTGCTCCAAGAGTGGGAGAATCTAATTGATAGCTTCGGGCTGTACGATCATCCAACACCATATCTAATGGATCGTCAACTTCATCCAAGACACTGCTATTCATATCAGTAACATAGTCTTCGATCGCACCAGGTTCTTCATAGGCATTAAACCCGGTACCAGCGGGAATCAGTCGTCCGATAATCACGTTTTCCTTTAAGCCGCGCAACCAGTCAGACTTACCTTCAATCGCAGCTTCAGTTAAGACACGTGTTGTTTCTTGGAAGGATGCAGCAGAAATAAAGCTATCAGTGTTCAATGATGCTTTGGTAATACCCAGTAGTACGGGGGTGTACTGAGCTCGCGCACCACCAGTGATTGCCATTGCTTCATTAACTTGCTCAACCTGGCGCAATTCTACCAATTCTCCGGGGAGCATGCTTGTGTCGCCACCATCATCTATCCGTACTTTTGAAGTCATCTGGCGGACAATCACTTCAATGTGCTTGTCAGCAATATCAATACCTTGGGACTGATACACCGATTGCACTTCGTTCACCAAGAACGTCTGTACCTTTTGCAAGGCATGGCTGGCGCAGGCATAGATTCCGTCTTCAGAACCTAGATTGAAGAAGATTTCCAAAATTTCATGAGGATTGGAAGGTCCATCAGTTAATGCTTGTCCTGCAGTGATTTGCGATCCATCTGGAATAATCAAGTTTTGTCCAGGTCCAAGGGGATAATCGCTAACCACCCCACTGGATTCAATAACTTTTATTGCAATAGCTTCATCACCATCGCCGTAAACGACCTTGACTTCACCAGTACGACGTGCTAGAATACACGCTTCTTTTGGTTTACGAGCTTCAAGGAGTTCCTCAATTCTAGGCAAACCTTGAATGATGTCTCCAGTTTTGGCACGTTCAAAGACTAACAACACCAAGTTGTCACCACGCTGTACCAAATCGCCATCGTCTACCTGCAACACAGCACCTGCACTGACGCGGTAAGGACGACCAACTCGGAGTGTGACAGAGTAGTTTGCAGCGGTGAGTGCTGATTCCTCTGTAGGCGCAACTTCTCCTTGTGTCTTCTGCGCCTTTCCTTCGCCCTTCTGCACAGCCACGATTTGCCCAGATTCTTCAGCAAAGACTCCAGGAGCAAGTTCTACGCCTTCTACTACCAAATCACCAACTTTAACTTTGGGTGGAGCATTTAGATTCGTCTTAGTCATGTCACTATGGCGCAACACTAAACAGCGGCGAACTGCCTCAGTTCCTTTTTGCACACCCCGCACAATACCCCCTTCTTTACATAAGATTTGAGTACGTGCTATCACTGAGCCTGGTAGTATTGTTTGTCCATCCTCGACTTCTAAGCTTGTCTGAGTACTGCCTTGGGTTGCGTCAGCAGCGATATCCCGACGAAGCACCAACGATTCTAAAATAACCAGCTGTAAGCGTTGAATTTCTGGGTCATCGATATCGGTAACCAATTCAATATCTGCTGCTAACGGGGAAGCGTTATGATCTTGTTCGCCTTCTTGCTCAATCTCCAATACCAGTTGGGTTCGGAGCAATTCAACACCTTCGACAGTTTTAACACGCTCAGAATCTTTATAAGGCAGACGCTGTACTGCCCGCAATTGAATTGAGCGACTCGTTTGTTGACTAACTGATGTGGTTGATGGCACATCAGGATTGTTGGGTACTGCAAACTCAACAACCGGACGGCTTAATAGTCCTGGGCCTTCTGGTGATTCCACATACTCGATGTAGCGCAACTCTGTGACGACTTGCCCTAACAATTCCTCACCAGCTTGAACAAAAGTACCATCTTTGCCCATGACTGCTTCTGGGTCATCCACCATCAGCAGTTCTCCTGGTTTAACGACCACTTCCCGCAAAATGTCGTTTTTCTGGGTGACTTCGATCACGCCGCTGTTTTGACAAAAGATATCCTTGACGACTTCGGTACCAGCTTCGACAAACTGACCATCTTCTACCATCAGCAGGGAGATATCTTTGTTCACTTCGTGGGTTTCTTCAGGAATCCAGAGGAGACTTCCTCCTTGCACGACTTCGTAACCCTGCTTTGCCTTACCTTTTTTCTGAACGTCTACACCGGCGTATTTTAGCAATCCTCCAGTGGTTGTGCGATAGCGGTCATCAATCAATTCAGCGACCACTTGACCATTTTGGACTTTTGTGCCTGGGGTTGCTCTCAAGTTAAAGACTTGGTTGTTTCCAGTGGTGACTAAGTAGTTGTTGCGACCTTGAGCGGTTTGTGCTGTCACTGTTGCTTGGTCTAAGACCACAGAAGCAGTGATAATCTCAATTTCCCGTGTTGCTTTGCCTGGGGTCGCTTCTGGTAAGCGGACAACACCGCCATGTAAAGTTGTTAACTTGGTTTCTGCCAAGACACCGTTGGCTTCTATTGTGTCACCATTCTTGACTACCAACTCTGCTCCAGGGGGTAAGTTATAAACTTCCCCTGACAGAATCCAAATCAATCCGCCCCGCGCTGCTGTTGTTGTGGTGTTACCTTGACGGTCAGTTTTTTGTTCTGGCACAACATCGGCAAACTTGACTTCCCCTGCTATGTCAGAGGCAACATCTTTTACCGCTTTCTCTGTATTAACACGAGTTGTCCGTCCACTGATTGCGACTTCTGCCAACAACTGACCTTTCTTGATTTGCTGCCCATCAACTACATAAAGTGTTGAACCTTGGGTCACAGGAATTTCTTGAGTTGTTGAAGAGCCAGCGTTGTTTGTTGCAACTTCTAAAGTAATGTTACCGTTGGCTTCCACATACTGAGCGTCTTCCCCGTGGCGGGTGCGGTGAGGTCTTGTTCGCAATTTACGAGGAATACGGATGGTACCATCACTTTCAGCACGGACTTGTTTCGCTACTTCACCAGTGAAGACACCACCAGTGTGGAAGGTCCGCATCGTTAGCTGAGTACCTGGTTCACCAATACTTTGTGCTGCGATGATACCCACGGCTTCACCCAGATCCACCATCTTGGCGTGTGCCAAACTCCACCCATAGCAGTGTTGGCAGACAGAACGCGCGGCTTCACAGGTGAGTGGCGATCGCACAACAACTTCTTGAACTCCCGACTTATCAATTTTGCGTGCCAACTCATCAGAAACAGGTGTATTCCGTGCTGCTATAACTTCGCCTGTCTTTGGATGTATGACATCTTCGCCAATGACTCGTCCGAGTAAGCGTGTGGCAAGGTTAATTAAGATTTTTCCACCTTCTGTCATTGCCCGCAAGGGAATTCCTCTGGTGGTACCGCAGTCAAATTCCCGAATAATCACATCTTGAGATACGTCTACCAAGCGGCGGGTGAGATAACCAGAGTCAGCCGTCCGCAGTGCGGTATCTACAAGACCTTTTCTGGCACCATAAGATGAAATAATGTATTCGGTGACGGTCAATCCTTCGCGGAAGTTTGTTTTGATGGGCAAGTCAATAATTTCCCCTTGAGGATCTGCCATCAGTCCCCGCATCCCTACCAATTGCCTGACTTGGGAGATGTTACCCCTCGCCCCCGAAAATGCCATCATGTACACAGAGTTCAGGGGATTCGTCTTCTTAAAATAACTGACAACTTCATCTTTGAGAGCTTCAGAAGTTCCGTTCCAAGTGTCAATCACTTTTTGGAATCGCTCAACTTCGGTAATTTCTCCACGTTGGTAGCGTTCTTCTGTTGCACGAATTTCAGCTTCAGCAGCTTCTAGAAGCGATCGCTTGGAAGGAGGAACCATCAAATCATCAACACTGATGGAAACCCCTGCTTTCGTTGCGTAGCGGAATCCCAAATCTTTTAATTTGTCCGCCATGACTGCTGTCCGCGCCGTACCATAATGGGTGAACGACCAAGAGATAAGGTTCCTCAGTTGACCTTTGTCAACGATGCGATTGCGAAAAACCATTTTTTCATTAGTCATGAGTCATTAGTCCTTAGTCATTAGTCATGAGTCCTTAGTGAGCCAGCACGAAAGACGGCTTTCGGTGCGTCTAGGCGACTGGCTCTCCCGTTGGTGGTGGATCCTGACTCAAGAGTCATTAGTCAAAAACTTGTTATCATTTTGGACTTTCTGACTCTTGAGTCTACGTAGCAGTTAACTAGCGATCGCTTCTTGAATTGCTTTATTGTAAATAACGCGACCTGCTGTTGTCCGTATATACTGGGAAATCATATTTCCCTGAGCATCTTCTCTGATTCGACGGAACTTATATAGCAAAGTCCGGCTACCATCGTCATTGGGTGTGACTTCAACAGGTTCTGTATCTGGTTCACTTGTCTCTACTTCACCGTCATATCGCACGTAGATATAGGCATGTAGCTCAACTTGTTTCTGCTCGTAAGCTATGATGACATCATCAAGAGAAGTAAAGTACCGCCCTGCGCCTTTTGTCGCATTGGGGTTTTCTGCTGTTAAGTAATACGCCCCTAACACCATGTCTTGGCTGGGTGTAATAATTGGTCTACCAGTTGCTGGTGACAAAATGTTATTAGACGCCAGCATGAGTAACCGTGCTTCTGCTTGAGATTCCAAAGACAAAGGTACGTGTACCGCCATTTGGTCACCGTCGAAGTCAGCGTTAAATGCTGGACAAACGAGTGGGTGTAGCTGAATTGCTCTTCCTTCTACTAAGATTGGCTCGAAAGCTTGAATACCTAAACGGTGCAGCGTTGGCGCACGGTTAAGTAGAACAGGGTGTCCTTCAATCACTTCTTCTAGGACATCCCAAACACTTGGATCAGAACGAGATATCAACTTTTTCGCAGCTTTGATATTATTCACCATTCCGCTACGAATCAGCCGATTGATGACAAATGGTTGAAATAGCTCAATCGCCATTTCTCGTGGTAACCCGCACTGGTGGATGTGAAGCTTTGGTCCGACAACAATTACAGAACGTCCGGAGTAGTCAACTCGTTTACCGAGCAAGTTTTGCCGGAAACGTCCTTGTTTACCTTCGATGATGTCGGACAAAGATTTCAGTGGTCGATTGTTTGCTCCTACAACCGTGCGTCCCCGACGACCATTGTCAATCAAAGCGTCCACTGCTTCTTGCAGCATCCGCTTTTCGTTACGAACAATAATTTCAGGAGCCAAAATTTCTTGCAGGCGTGCCAAACGGTTGTTGCGGTTAATGACTCGGCGATATAAATCATTCAAATCGCTCGTCGCAAACCGTCCACCGTCGAGTTGTACCATCGGACGCAAGTCTGGGGGAATGACAGGAATCACAGCCATAACCATCCACTCAGGCTTAGAACCAGTGGCGATGAAGTTGTCAATCACCCGTAGCCGTTTAATGAGCTTTGCCCGCTTTTGACCTTTGGCGGTACCAATTTCTTCCCGCAAGGATTCAGCTTCTTCTTCTAAGTGGATATCGGCGAGTAATCGCAACAAGGCTTCTGCACCAATACCAACCTCTACCCCTTGAAGTGTAGAATCCTCGCTATAAATTTGGTCTTCGATTTCCAGCCACTGGTCTTCACTCAGTAACTGTTTGTAAGTTAAAGTTTCAGCATTGCCGGGACTAAGAACAACATAGGAATTGAAATAAACGATTTGCTCCACATCCCGTAAGGGCATATCTAGCAGGATGGAGATATAGCTGGGAATGCCTTTGAGGTACCAAACGTGAGCGACAGGTGCGGCGAGTTTAATGTAACCCATGCGATGGCGGCGCACTCGTGATTCAGTCACTTCTACGCCACAGCGCTCACACACAATTCCTCTGTGACGAACTCTCTTATACTTACCACAATGGCATTCCCAATCTTTAGCCGGACCAAAGATGCGCTCGCAGAACAAGCCATCCATCTCCGGTTTTAAAGTACGGTAATTTATAGTTTCTGGCTTTGTAACTTCACCAACAACCTGACCATTTGGTAAAGTTCTCTCACCCCAGATCCGAATACGTTCTGGTGATGCCAAGCCGATTTTAACGTAGTCAAACTGATTATTCTGGGCTGCTCTCATCTTTGTCTAAACTGTTTAGTAAGTTATGACTTCTGTTGGAACACGGGTTATCAACCCCGTGAGTTTAGTGTGAGTATTCGGTTGTCAGTAGTGAGTTATCAGTTACCAGCTATTAGTTGTGTACTAAATAACTGATAACTGTGTACTGTTTTGTTTATTCCTCGTCTTCCATTGACTCGCGTGACAAGGATTCATAAGTTGGACGTGGGGGAGTACGGCGATTTCCTTGGTCTACCATCAAATCGACTTCGACATCCAAAGAACTACCGTCTGTCTGCGTCTCTACTTTATGCACGGCAATATCTAAGCCTAGCGATTGCAGTTCTCGCATTAACACTTTAAAGGATTCTGGTGTTCCAGGTCGAGGGATTGCTTTGCCTTTGACGATCGCATTGAGGGCTTCATTGCGTCCTTGCATATCGTCTGATTTGACGGTGAGTAATTCCTGCAAGGTGTAAGCTGCACCAAAGGCTTCCAACGCCCACACTTCCATTTCACCGAACCGCTGACCACCTTGTTGTGCTTTACCACCCAAGGGCTGTTGCGTGACTAGCGAGTATGGACCTGTGGAACGGGCGTGGATCTTGTCGTCAACCAGGTGAACCAGTTTCAGCATATACGCCACACCGACGGTGACTGCTCGGTCAAAGGGTTCTCCGGTGCGACCGTCGTACACCATGATTTTTCCAGGATCATCTGGGTTAAAGACCCAGTTTCTACCTGTTTCATCTCGTGCTTCTTGCAATTTGCCATGCACAATGCTGCGGGATGACTCTTCGCCATACATTTCGTCAAAGGGAGTCAGTTTGAACCGCACTCCTAGGTTATGACCAGCCCAACCCAATAAACACTCAAACACTTGTCCAACGTTCATCCGGCTGGGTACGCCCAAAGGATTGAGAACAATGTCTACTGGTGAGCCATCTGGCAAGTACGGCATATCTTCTAATGGCAATATTTTGGAAATAATGCCTTTGTTACCGTGACGTCCTGCCATTTTGTCGCCAACTTGGATTTTACGCTTCTGCGCTACATAGACTCGGACGACCATGTTTGCCCCTGGTGGGAGTTCATCACCTTGTTCACGGGTAAACAAGCGCACATCGACGACGCGTCCTTTTTCACCGTTAGGCACTCGCAGGGAGTTGTCTCTGACATCCCGTGCTTTTTCACCAAAGATTGCCCGTAAGAGCTTTTCTTCTGGTGGTTGGTCAGATTCACCTTTCGGTGTCACTTTTCCGACGAGGATGTCCCCAGATTCTACCCACGCCCCAATGCGAATAATTCCTTGTTCATCCAACTGGCGTAAGGCGTCTTCCCCTACGTTGGGAATTTCTCTGGTAATTTCTTCTGGTCCCAGCTTTGTTTGTCTTGCCTCAATTTCATATTTTTCAATGTGAATTGAGGTGTAAATATCATCCTGTACCAGCCGTTCCGAAATCAAAATTGCGTCTTCGTAGTTGTACCCTTCCCAAGGCATGTAGGCGACGACGATATTTTGCCCCAGTGCGAGTTCGCCTCCTTCGGTGGAAGAACCATCCGCCAGCACTTGACCAGCGACTACACGCTCATTCATGTACACCAAAGGTTTTTGGTTGAGACAGGTATCTTGGTTGGAGCGATGGTACTTAGAAATGGGGTATCTAATTTCTGCCGGATTGGATTTGTTTCCGTCTGCTGAGGGAAGTGTCCGTGGACGCACACGAATTTCTGTTGCATCTACGTATGTCACATCTCCGTCGGTACGCGATACAACCACCATACCTGAGTCTCTTGCTGCTTGAGCTTCTAAACCTGTTCCTACCAAAGGACGCTCTGGTTTCAATAAGGGGACTGCTTGCCGTTGCATGTTCGATCCCATCAGGGCGCGGTTCGCGTCATCATGTTCCAAAAATGGAATCATGCTAGTAGCAACAGATACAATTTGTACAGGTGAAACTGCCACATAGTCCACTTGCTCTGGCGTGGTTGTCGAGAATTCCTGACGATAACGTACTGTCACTTGCGGCCCGATGATGTCACTATTTTCATCAACGGGCAAGTCGCCAGCAGCAACCCGTAGATCATCTTCTTCATCTGCGGTCATGTACACGGGTGCTAAGTCAAACCGCACGCGTCCGTTTTCGACTGGTCGGTAGGGGGTTTCCAAGAAGCCGTACAGATTGACACGAGCATGAGTTGCCAAAGAACCAATCAAACCCGCGTTGGGACCTTCTGGAGTTTCCACGGGGCAAATGCGTCCGTAGTGAGATGGGTGAATATCCCGTACTGCAAAACCTGCACGTTCACGGGTTAGACCTCCTGGACCTAGTGCTGATAAACGGCGTTTGTGGGTCAGTTCTGCCAGAGGATTTGTCTGATCCATAAACTGAGACAATTGGCTAGACCCAAAGAATTCTTTGATAGCTGCGACCAAGGGCTTGGGGTTTACCAACGAAGCAGGGGTCAGCACTTCCGCATCAGATACGGTCATTCTTTCCCGAATAATACGTTCTAAGCGGTTTAAACCGACTCGTACTTGGTTTTGCAGCAATTCCCCTACGCTTCTGACTCGGCGGTTGCCTAAATGGTCGATGTCATCCGTGTTACCAATATCAAACTCAAGGTTTATCAGGTAATCTACTGCTGCCAAAATGTCTTGAGGAGTCAGGACGCGCATTGTTTCTGGCACTTGCAAGCGCAGTTTTTTGTTGAGCTTATAACGCCCAACACGACCAAGATCGTAGCGTTTGGGGTCGAAGAAGCGCGAGTCGAGAAGTTGTTGTCCTCCTAACACTGTGGGCGGTTCACCAGGACGGAGTTTACGATACAACTCCATCAGGGCTTCTTCTTCGGAAAATTGCCCTTCTTTTTCAATGGTTTTTTGAAAGTATTCTGGGTGGCGTAAAGCGTCAAAGATTTCGTTGTCTGATAACCCAAGAGCCTTTAGCAGGACTTGTGCTGACAGTTTGCGGGTTTTGTCAATACGCACCCAAACCAAGTCGTTACGGTCTGTTTCAAATTTCAGCCAAGCTCCTCGGTTAGGAATTAAGCTCGCTGAATAGGTACGCCGCCCGTTTTTGTCAATTTCTGATTTGTAGTACACTCCTGGTGATCGCACAATCTGGTTGACAATCACTCGCTCGGCACCGTTAATAATAAACGTGCCTCGGTCAGTCATCAGAGGCAGATCCCCAATAAAAACTTCTTGTTCTTTAATTTCTCCCGTTTCTTTATTAATCAAACGAGTGGGGACATACATTTGTACCGCGTAGGTACTATCCCGCCGTTTTGCTTCGTCTACACAGTACTTTGGCTCTTTGAGCCTGTAATTTTGACCCAAAAAGTGCAGCTCTAGTTTACCTGTGTAATCTGTGATCGGACTAAAGGAGTTCAGTTCTTCTATCAGTCCTTCTTCTAGAAACCAACGAAAGCTGGAACGTTGGATTTCTATCAAGTCGGGCAACAAAAAGGCGGGTTCCATCATTGTTTCGTTTGTCATGCCTCTACCTTTGTCAACCTAAGTTTTACTTCATGGTGTGTGGGAACTTCTCTTTACACCGCCTACTCACGAACGGGTGTGGGCAAACGGAGCAATTAAAGCTGGAAAGATGGATTTTGACAAGGGGGTAATTACCCATTGTGGAACGAAATGCTGCCAATTTCTACCAGCTATTGACTTCTTTACCGAAATAAAATGGTATAACTTTTTGTTTGTTTGTTTTGTTTTCCTCACTTTCCCTCAAAAAGCGCGTTACACCTATGCAATTTCAAACTGTTTTGGTTTGTACAGAACTATCTCTCGTTCAATGAGAGAGTTTATACTCTGGAAATAATATCCTTATGCTCAGGAGAGAATAATCCCCTGAGCCGGCTCTGTTTATGGATGGCTGGTTTTGGTGGGTGGTGCTCACAAGGTAATTTGTTTAACAATTCTCTATAAGGAAAATATGAAACTACTGCTTAGAGAATAGGTCTAGATGACATGACAACAAAATTGGAGTTGTCATGAAACAATAACATCCGGTTGTAGAGATACGAGGATGGTTAATTTGCTAGCTTTACTCAAGTGTCAAATTCAATAGTTGCTTCTTTAACCATTATGGCTTATGCAAGTCTGTTTTGCAGGGAATAATATTACCATATTTTAGTCCTCCTAGAGTTTGAGTTTTTTATTTGATGAGTTTGTGCACTAGGGGAGATGTTCTATATTGTTATGCCAAACAATTCACAGGCATTTCGGGTGGTGAGAGTTGCGATCGCATCAACCGTTTCTCCCCGTAATCTGGCTACTTGTTCGGCTACGTAGAAAACGTATGCAGGCTCGTTACGCCGTTCGCCTCGTTTTGGGACTGGTGATAAAAAAGGACAATCTGTTTCTATTAACAAGCGATCGCTCCTCACCATCGCGGCTGATTCTTGAATTTGTTTCGCGTTTTTAAATGTCACTGTTCCGCTAAAACTGATGTAGAAGTCCAAATCTACAAACCATTGTGTTTCTTCTGGGCTTCCACTCCAACAGTGCATGACACCCCGCACACTTTCTCCTTTGAGGTTTTTCCATTTTTCCAGGATTTCTCTGACTTCTCGTGCTGCATCACGACAGTGGATAATCACGGGTTTGTTGAGTTCAGTGGCGATCAGAAGCTGTCTCTCAAAGACTTGGCGCTGTTGCTCGTCGTTCTCTGCTTTGTAAAAATCCAGCCCCGTTTCCCCGATCGCTACGACTTTAGAGTCACAACCAGCTAAATAAACGATTTCATCTGCTGTTTGTGCATGCCATTTGGCTGCATCCAAAGGATGCAACCCCACAGCAAAGCTGATTTCGGGAAAACGGTGAGCCAGAGCTTGAATGCTCTTAAACTCAGATGGTTCTACACACGAGTGTACTAGATGTACGACGCCTGCTTGTTGCCAGCGCGATCGCACTGCCTCTATATCTGAGTGGAAAACGTCAAAGTTAACGTGAACGTGAGTGTCAAAGAGCTGCATTCCTTATCCTTATGTCTTTTGTCTTTAGTCCTTAGTCCACAAGGAGGCTCCAAAGACTAAAGACTATCGACTATTGTGCAGTTGCTGCTGGTTGTGTACGTGCTTTGAGCCTTTGAGCCAATTTTGACTTTTTCCTTGCTCCATTGTTAGGATGAAGTACACCCCTTTTAACGGCTCTGTCGATTTTGCTGTAAGCCTCCGACATCCGAGCAAGCACTTCTTGCTTAGATTCCGGGCTTTGACTCGCCGCATATACTTCTACCGCAGCGAAGTATTTTTTCATCAGGGTCTTCACTGCCGATTTATAAGATTTGTTACGCAGTCGGTTACGTTCTGCGATTTCGGCGCGCTTGAGAGCAGACTTTGTATTCGCCACAGTCAGTTCCAAAAAAGACTATTAATACATAAACACACTACTAGACTTACTAATATAGCATCATTGTTGCAAATGTTAGGGTGAAGCGCGAAAAATTTCACGAATTGAACAGGGTGTAGGGATCAAATGTATTGGTATTCAAACCCCAACCAATTGTGGACACCGTAAAAGACGGTGGGGTTTTAAACCCGGTTGCTCCGAACGCTGAACGGGGTATAGGCGAATAGAGACACCCTACACCCTACACTTGACGGAGCGAAGCGACGATAAAGATTTTATTTTTACTCTGACTAGAGTGATTAAAGACTGTAAGACACTTCAAAGGAAAAAGCTTTCTTTTGCTTTTGAAGTTTGTTGTTATGAATGGTCAGTAGTTTTTGTAAAGCAATTTTTATTTTTTATTTAAAATTAGGATCTTTGTTTAAGTTGTCATTTGTTTGAGTAGGGTTTGTAAAATTATTTCTTGTCATTTAGGAAAATCAAAGTTTAGGTTATGAATGACAGTCTTGGTGTGAATAATTTTATACTCAGTACGTATTTTCGTGAGCTAAAGATTTAATGTCAAAGGAAGTTTTCTAATTTACCAAAAATTTAATGATTTCTCTTTGTATTTCATTGGTGGTACACACAAAGTACTTGACTTAAGTCATCACTTTCATGCGAAATTAGTAAACAGATTTACAAAATTGCAAAAAGCGATAAAAAACACATCTAAAAGAAAGTGGTCTTACTTATACAGCCAAAAATAATTGCTGAAAAAAAAGCGCCAGATAGACTTAGGATATACTCATGACTCTCCAAACACTTATGAAGTCAAGTTATTGAGAAAGTCAGGCGCTCTTTTTCAGCGTGGAAGATTAATAAGGTCTTAAGGGTGTATTGATTTGTCCGAATATCTTTGATTAGCGTAAAAATTCAGAAGGTTTTAGGGGTGCATTAGTTTGTCTGAATTTAGCTGAACGCAAAAACGAAGTGTTTGAACTTAAAGCTGGTGTTTTGATCTGGATCACAGACGGCTTTCCCAAGATGTAATTCAATTCTTGTGGTTTTTCACGAGGAGGTGTTGTTTTTCCCACAGGTAAAGATATCGGTGAAGTTTGATTTGCTTGTAGATAAAGTTCACCTTCGTTGGTAAAGCGAAGCTGTTTACCTTCAAGCTGCAAGTTTGATTTCCTTAACTGCTCACCACGCTCAAAGGTCGCAAGAAATGTGACGTTGCTATCTGGACGCAGTTTCATCTGTTTTTGATACGCTTGCCAAGCTTCCTGAAAACGACCATCGGGTGCTACTTGCCAAAGATTAAGGTTTGCCTGCCATTGTCCCTGCTTAACTTCAACAATTTGGCGAGCGAGAATTGAGCGATTATTGTTTGCTTCATCGTTTAAAACTCCTGCTTGCTGTCTTCCTATAGGGATTAAGTAACGCACTGCTGCGACTGCAATTAGGCTCGAATCAGGTAAATTTGTACTGCCTGAGACGTTGTATAAGCCATTACCCCCTGCGGGTTCTACGCTTGTGATTTCTAGTTGCACTTTTTCTTGTGCTTTTTGATTACAGCCAGAACTGAGTGTTAGGAGGAGTAAAGAAAGACCTGTGAGGGTGGTTTTAGCCGATAAACTGAAAAAAATTCGGCAAATTTGATTGAAAATTGGATTTAACATAGAAAATCAGGTATTTATACCAACGAAAAACAACATAGGTTATATTCTCACTTATTTTTGAAAACTTAGACCAAAACAAGAAAAAGTTTCACCACTTTTTGACCAAGCAAATTAACAATCAAAAAATTTGCAGATTTTCGTTAAAATACCCACAGTTTTTGATAAAGTGGCGACATCTCACTAACACAAAATTTTAGTTGTTTATCAGCTAGACTAATGGAGCTCACAGTATTGGATTGTTATAAATTTACTCTGTCAAAACAGTGGAAACGAGCTTTACTTCTGCTTAAGACTGCCTCAATCTCCATTTTTTGGATCATGGCAGTGAATAATGCATGTTTGGCTCAAAAAAATCCACATGTTCAACACTCGAGCAATGCCCAGTTAGGGGAATTACTACAAGTCCCCAAGTCACCTGCGCCCAGCAAACGACAAAAACCGAGGTCCCAAACAGTCCCTCCACCACCCCTGAGTTCAGGAGAAGTCACTGGCGTAGCAGTCGCAGTTGGAGGAAAACCTTCGTTCCAAAGTAGACAGGAAACACCAGCAGATGACATAAAACAGTTGGAAAGAGGTTTTCTCCAAGAGAAAACACCTGGAAAAGTTCCAAAAGCACCAGCGAAATCGGTTTCACCTCGTCCGAATGTGATGGCACAAAATGCCCAGGAACAAATTCGTCAATTTTCTGGAGCGACAAGTCTAGGACAACCGAGTATTCAAACCGCTCCACTTCCAGGAACTTTTGGTAGTACAACAACGCAAGAGTTTACAGCACCATCAACACCGACTTTTAACCAACTTCTCAATTCTCAATCTCAAATACAACAAGCTCCTTTACCACCACTTCCAGGAACTCCTACACCAACATTCAATCCACCCATCAACTCTCAAACAGAAATACAGTCACAGGTTTATAACACGAATGGTGTGGGAGCAACAAATCAACTTCTCAATGCTCAATCAATACCGGAATCATCAGTTTCAAGTGCTCCTGCAACACAAACTTCTAACCAGTCTTTCAACTGCCAAGTTGTATCGTCGTCACCAGGTTCAGGTACCGCAGCACCAACCTTTAATCAAGTCTTAAACTGCCAAACGACAACGGTGTCATCAGTTCCAAACACTCCTGCGCAAACCTTCAATCAACTCCTGAATTGCCAAGTTGTCACATCTCCATCAGCCTTTGGAACTTCCACTTCAAGTTCTAACCAACTCCTGAATTGTCAAGCTGTTTCGTCGGTAGCAGTTCCCCAAGGAATACCAACTGCACAAATCCAAGCTCCCGCAACTCCCGCAATTCCCACGGATTCAACACCGTCATTGTCAGCAGCAGCATTAAATACTCCACAACCAGTGGATAGAAGTCGCCCGATTATTAGAAGCAGTGCTTTGCAAGAACCTTCTTTACAGATTCAAGGAGTTTACATCACTCAAGGAGATGATGCTGCTGCACGGGCACGAGTTGCAGGAGTTTATCCAGTCAGCCCGCAACTGTTGTTTGGAGCAACTTTAGATTTTGTGAGTGGAGACAACATTCTTGTTGACTCTCGTGGAGAGGGTTTGAACATCAACGAACTTTTTCTGGCAACTTCTATAGGAGGAGTACCTAATCTCCGTTTTGTCTTGGGTCAAATAGATTTGACATCTTATTTTGACCGGAACAGCTTTGCCAAAGATGGCGCAAGTCAATTTTTTAATTCGGTTTTCCAGACAAATCCGGCGTTGTCAGCAACGGGAATAGCTTCTCGCGCTGGGTTACTTGTGAACTGGAGTGTGACTGATAATATTGAAGCGAAAGCAGCAGTTTTTTCGTCGTCCAATAAAATAAGTGACTTCACTTTGGACGGATTTGCCGGAGAAGTCGCTGTACGTTACGGAAATGCGATTATTCGTGGAACTTATGCGAGCGATCGCGATGCTGGTATTCGTGATAGTTTCCCTGAAAGCTTTGGGATTGCTAGGAATACAGAAGGCACAATCTTTGGACCCCAAAAAGATGATCGCGAAGAAGCATACGGTCTGAATGCTGAAGTTTTTGTTCCCAACTTGAAATTAGGTATTTTTGGACGTTATGGGCGCTACGAAAACCGCGATTTAGGCAAAGGGGCAGATACCTACTCATTAGGACTCAGCTTTTTGGATTTGTTTACCCCAGATGACCGCTTGGGTTTAGCTTACGGACGTGGTTTAACAAACGAAAGCTTGCGTCGTGGAGATAACCCAGACGTGTTAGAACTTTTTTACGATTTTAAATTCCTTCCTAATCTCCGGTTAGGTTTTACGGTTCAAGGACGAGATAGTTTTGAGGAAACAGTGCTCGGTGTGAGAGTGCTGACAGATTTTGATGTGACTCCAAGAGGGAGAAGATCTCAATGAGTCAAAAACATAAATACAATACCAATCTCTGCTTAACACAGGCACCGAGTGTTCAACAGATGACAACGAAAAGTTTTTCTGATCTTGTTTTGGTGACTGCTTTGTTTTTTGTTTTGACTTATATAGTCAATATCCCGTCGTTGAATAACATTGCTCCTGTCCAAGCACAAAAGTCTTCGTCAGCGACGCAACGCGGTTACAATCTCCTCAAAAAAGGATGGGTTAATGATGCTATCAAAGCCTTTGAACAAGCATTAAAGCAAAATCCGCAGTCTCTACAAGCCAAAGTTGGGTTAGCAATTTCTTATAACCGCGCTGGACGTATTAACGAAGCTTGGAATGCTTATCAACAAGTGCTAGCGCAAGATCCCAACAACCAAGGTGCGCTCAAAATTGTTGGGATCATGGGCACTTATCGCCCAGAGTGGCAAGTACGGGGGATTGAAGCTCTCAACACTTTGTTAAAACTTAATCCCAACGACGTACAAGCCCGTTCTTACCGGGCTTTATTGTACACCTACCAAGGAAGGGTGAGCGAGTCGGTCCAAGACTATGAAATAATCTTGGAAAACAATCCCACATCAGAAACTATCCTTGGAGCAGCTCAAGCTTACAGTTATAGCCGCAATTACCAAAAAGCTTTAGAACTGTTCAACCGCTATCGAGTCAGTGGTAAGCCGATCACTGGATTTGCTGCAGTCGCCTACGCGAGTAGCTTGCGAGAAACAGGTAATCCAAAAGCAGCAGTACAAATTTTGGAAGGACAGTTACAAGGTTCCAAGAGTCTCGACAAACTAGCCATTGAGACACGTGCTGAACTTGCTAAGGCGTATGTTGCCAATCAACAGTCAGCGCAAGCTTTTGCAGTATTGGAGCCTATACAAAACAGACCAGAGGCGATTTTACCTCTAGCACGTTCCTTGAATGAGATTCGCTCATCAAGCAATAACCCTGACATAGCACAACAAGTGGCGACTCTCTATCGTCAGGCGATCGCCAACTCTCCCAATCCCTCGCCCACTTTGTTGCGAGAAGCCGCTGATGTCTTCACTGGCTTACCTCAACAAGAGCAAGCAGCATTACAACTTTATCGTCAAGTGGCTCCACAGTTCCCGAATGATAAAAGTTTGGTAGTGCGGCAGTTAGTCCTAGAAAATGAATTGGGACAACTTACCAAAAGTGACTTCAAAAGGCGTTTGGTCGCTGCAATTGACCCTTTACCCTCAGATGCAGGGCAATTGCAACAGATAGCTCTTGCAATATCAGACGTTGATGCTCCTGATCCAGAATTTCTGCCTCTCTATCAAAGTCTTTTACCAAGGGTGAACGTACCATTTTTAAATTTTCGGATAGCTCAGATTGCTCTACAACTGAATGATACAAATGGAGCAAGACAAGCTTTGGCAGCTTACACAGCAACACCTGAAGGAGCCAAAAGTCTCGCACCTCAGTTGCTAGCAGCAGAAATTGAGCGACGAGAGGGCAACTTAGAAGCCAGCGCTCAACGTTTCCAAGCTGTCTTAGCAGCTAAGTCAGGAGGTGATGACATTATAGATGGTGCTTTACGTGGACTAGCAGGTGTGCGAATACAACAAAGACGGTTTGATGAAGCTTTGGCAATTTATGATCAATTGATCATCCGTCAACCGCAAAATTTGACAACTCAGTTAGGACGAACCAGTATCGCCTATCAAGCCAAGAAGATTTCTGAGCAAGAAGCGCAAGCAGTTCTCAATAATTGGTTAGCCACACAACCTGCGACGAATGCACCTCCAGAACTTTTTAGTTTAGTTGGAACATTGCCAGCTCAACCACAGCGTGAACCTCTGTATAATTATTTAGTTCAAGTTGACCCAAGCTATTTACCAGTGCAACTGCGTCTCGTACAAGTCATAGCAAAACGTAATCCTACTGAAGCACAAGCACGAGTCAAACAGTTAATTGCTCGCCTCCCTAAAGACGCGAACACATATCAGTTACAGGGAGATTTGGCGCGAGCAATTGGTGATTTGAATATGGCTGGCAAGGCTTATGAAAATATCTTGGCACAGCAACCAGATAATATAGATGCTCTTGCCGCTTTAGGGGGAATTCGTTTTGAACAGCGGCGTTTTGATTCTGCACAGCAAATTTACTCTCAAGTTGTAGCACAGAAACCACAAGATAAAGATGCACGTCGCGCCCTTGCTGGCTTAAGTGCTATTACTGATCAGCCTCTATCAGCGCTGGCACAGCTTGAGCAACTCGAACTAGAACAAATATCCCAAGGCACAAGCGATGCTGAAGTGTCCCGTCAGAGGCAGCAAATACAAGAAGATTTCTTGCTAAGACGTGGCTTTCAGCCCTCTTGGGAGAACTATGAGCGCAGAGGAAAATGAAGAGGATGAGCTGGTGTGATTGGACGATGAGGTGAGAAAAATGACTTTCCCCACCTCCCCACCTTCCCACCTCCCCACCTCCAAACCTCCTTTTTGTCCGTCTTTGTCCTCTTTTAAGCATGCGGCATCTAGTGAAATTAGCAGTTATTGTTAGTATGGTCGTTCTCAATTCCTGTCATTTAGGATACTCAATAATAAAGACAAAAGTATCGGATGGCAGGAATCCGGTAACAACAGCAATGCCTTTAAAGAGTAGCGAAAGTAACTCAACAACCATCGCGAATTTACCTAAAAGTATTCGGAACCGAGAGTTACTGGCTCAAAGCTGGGAAATATACCGGAAGAGATTTATTCAGGGTGATGGTAGAGTGATCGATTATGAAGCAGGCGATCGCTCTACCAGTGAAGGTCAAGCATATGCGATGCTGCGAGCAGTTCTAATCAATGATCCTGCAACTTTTGCTCTAACTTTGAACTGGGGAGAAAACAACCTCCAACGACAAGTGGATGGCAAACGGACAGACAACTTGTGGGCATGGAAATGGGGACGAAATGCAGATGGGAACTGGGGTACTATCGATAATAACTTTGCCAGTGATAGCGATATTGATGCGATTACTGCCTTGATTCTGGCCTCAAGGCGTTGGAATCGTCCTGAATATCTAAATTTGGCAAAAGCGAAACTGCAAGATTTGTGGAATCTTTCCACTATGGTAGGACACGAAGGTAAGCTCTATTTGCTACCTGGTCCCACGGGGGCATTTGTTCCCAATGCTTCTACCATTTACCTCAATCCTTCTTACTTGGCTCCCTATGCTTTTCGGCTATTTGCTCAAGTTGATCCACAACATGATTGGTTGAGTTTAGTCAATACAAGTTATGAAGTCTTAGAAAAATCTGCGCCAGTTTCTGCTGTCGGGTTACCAAGCGATTGGATTGCTCAAGATACCAAAACAGGAAAATATCAACCCTTGCCACAGACAAGCCAACTTCAGACTGTGTATGGTTTTGATGCTTATCGAATTTGGTGGCGCTTGTCGCTGGATGCGGCGTGGTTTAATTCACCACAAGCCCGACGCTATCTCCAAACAAACAGTAGATATCTGCAACAGCAGTGGCGCGAGCGATCCCGTTTACCAGCACGCATCGACTTACAAGGCAAAGGATTAGTCGATTATGAATCAACAGCACAATACGCTATGCTTTACGCCGCTTGGGAAGTAGTAGAACCACGACTAGCAAAGGAGTTACTTGAGAAAAAAATTTTACTTCAATACAAACAAGGAGTTTGGGATGATAAGTCTGCTTATTATACACAGAATTTGGCTTGGTTAGGTCTGTTGTCTCCTTCTGTCATTCCCCAGCAACTCTTGAAAGCGAAGTAGCCAAAGATTTTGATTGATTATTCAAAAAATAATCAATCATTGTGCTCAGTTTTGAGTTATATAAATAACAAAATTCCAATTTGTATATATCGCTAAAAAAACTCACACAAATTACAACCAAAGGCCAAAACTTTTCCCACTATATCTAGTCATCACACCGTCATATGAAGCCGTTGTTTCATCTTTCTAAAGTCAGTACAAAAGCAATTATTTTTACTTTCTGCTTGTTACTGGTTCCGAACTCATTACAAAGCGCTCAAGCTCGTAATCAAGAAGACGATTTGCCACACGAAAATTCACAACAATACCGTGAAATTTCTCAGCAACCAAAGTATTCTGGACAACAGCAAACTCTCTTGTTAGCTCAAGCAATTAGACGCAACGCTAACAGCGAAGACGAAAGCGAAGAGACAGAATCCGAGGCTGATGAGCCGAAGAATCTGATACCGTACACCCTAGACTTTAGCCGCAGTCCAATTGTCGGTAATCGGATGCGCTTACGAGGACTTAATGGAGAAGGTCGTCTTGGCTTTAACCGTCCTCGTGGTTGGAAAGTTGAAAAGCTTCAAGCTTTAATTCGGTTTCAGCACTCACCATCACTGTATGCTAATCGTTCTAACCTGACGGTCCTGATCAACGATACTGCTGTCGGTAGCGTACCGCTCAAAAGCAAGCAGTCCCAAATCAGTGAAGTACGGATAAATATTAACCCTAGGTTGCTTCAAGACTACAACGAAATTAAGTTTGTTGCTCAGCAAAATACCTCACAACAATGTACTGATCCGCATGATCCCAATTTATGGACGGAGATTCTGCCAGATTCTAAATTAATATTCGGTTTCCAACGGCAACCAATTCCCCTCAACTTTAGCCGCTATCCTTATCCTTTCTTTGATCAGCTTGGCTTAGAAACGAACAATATTGTTTACGTGCAACCAAATCAGCTGAGTCAAAATTGGTTGACAACAACAGCTCGTTTGCAAGCAGCATTTGGTAGATTTGCAGATTTTCGCCCAATACAGACAAGCTTGGTCTCTAATATTAAGAATGTCAAACCTGAACAGCGGTTGGTGATTATTGGAACTCCCAGCGAACAGCCAGCTTTAACCTCTTTGAAATTACCTCTTTCTATTAGTGGTACTGAAATTCTCGATATCAATAAAAGACCCGTCTCAGAAGATACAGGGGTATTGATTGCAACGAGAACTAAAGAAAAAGGTGGTACACCTGTCTTAATTGCAACTGGTAATGGACCAAGGGGTGTCGCAAAGGCAGTACAGTTTTTGGTGCAGCCAGACTTGCGAAAAATGGGAACAGGTCCAGTCATTTTTGTCAATCAAGTCAAAGATGTGGCACCGCCAGAACCTCGACAATGGCCTCGCTATATTCCTGAAGACAATAATTTTAGACTCAGCGATATTAGAACTCCAATCAATGGTGAACCATTTAGTGATGTGACTGTACGTGGTTCAGAAGCACCGCCAGTAGAAATTAATTTCCGCACTTTACCAGATGACAGATTTTTGCGTGGCAGTACCATGAACTTGGTTTACAGCTATGGTCCACAAATGAACCCGAGAACTTCTGCGATTGATGTGTTACTCGACGGTAGATACATTGGGGGGACACGTCTAACTGCAGATTCTGGAGAAACCCGCCAAACTTTGAAAGTGGATTTACCAGCAAGTTTGTTGAACTCTGAGTCTAAACTCCAAGTGTTCTTTCGGATGAATCCCAAAGAACCGTTTGACAAACAAAAATGTCTGAGTGCCGCAGATCAACAATTAGTAGGTACACTTCATGCTGAAACAAACTTCGATTTAAAACGGGAACCTTCTGTACAACTTCCAGATTTAAAGTTGTTGCAATTTGGTTTTCCGTTTGCTGCACCTCAAGATCTCTCTAAAATGGCGATCGTCTTGCCACAAAACCCATCTAATACAGATATACTCACCTTGCTCGCCTTGAGTGAACGCCTAGGGCGGTTGAGTCAAGCAGAAGCCATCAAATTTCCGGTTTATACGCCAGAATCAATTCCTGACTCAGTTCGCAAGGGTTACCATCTTGTCGGAATTGGTACACGGGATAAGTTTCCTTTTCCGGAAGTCTTTAAGTCCACTGGCTTTAATTTGAGTCAAGCATTCTCCCGCGTATCAGCTCAAGGCACAATTCAAACTCCACGGGATTCACAAGGCTTGATTAAGCAAATTATCTCTCCTTGGAGCAATGAGCGAGTCATTCTAGCTTTAACATCTCAGACAGAAACTGGTTTAGAGCGAGTTCGGCAAGTGGTCAAGCAAGACCCGTTGTTCTTCCAATTAAAACAGGACACAGTGCTTGTTGGTAGCGATAAGAGCAATCCATCTCCCTACGATGCCAGCGACTATCAACTAGAGTTTTTCCGTAGTGCTCCCTCAAAAGCTCGTGTGGAAAATACTAACTTTTTGAGTAAAATATCGCGCTTGCTACAAGAAAATTGGCTCCTACTACCTGTTGGTATTATAGGTCTGTCGCTCATACTTTATGGAATTGTCCAGTTGTATCTAAAGCGCCTTGCTAGTATTGACAGGAATTAATTGTAACTTTATTTTCTGCGCAGATACACGTAGGTAGCACAGACAGTTTTACCCGTTGATCTGCGCTTCAAGTCCCAATTTGAAAATTTATACCCCAAAATCGAAAAATGTCTTCTTCATCAAGTTCGCCTCCAAGAGGGCCTTTCAACTTAACTAAATGGCTCGTTGATCTCACACCTCGATTTTTTGACCGTACTTTAGAAAAATTAGGTATGAAACAGTTTAAGTGGCTTGTCTTGCTGCTTCTGTTTCTGTCAATTCCACTCATGATTGCCCCGGTACGAATCTGGCAGCAGGCGGTCATTGGCTTGTTTCTAGTGATACTTGGTCAATGGATTATGCACGCCGAGGAGCGAGAGTCTTCTCCTGAAATTAGCCAGTATTATCACTTGTTCATGGCGTGGCTGAGTATGGTAACAACACTACGTTATTTGTATTACCGCACAAGCTACACTCTGAACTTTGATGGCTGGCTCAATAGCATTCTTTGTGTAGTGCTGTACGCAGCAGAGCTGTATGCTATTCTCACCTTGACACTGGCTTATTTTCAGACCTTAAAAATTAAAGAGCGTCAGCCGGTTGATCTTTCCAACATTCCTCAAGAAGAGTGGTTCAATGTTGATATTTACATTCCCACCTTCAACGAAGATGTTGAAATTGTTCGCAAGACAGTGTTAGCCTCAATGGCTTGTGATTATGCTCCTGGTAAAAAAACGGTTTATGTCTTAGATGATGGTCGTCCAGAAAGGTACAAGGAAGACGATCCTCGTCGAGAAACATTCCGGGCTAGGCGAGAACAGATCCGGCAAATGTGCGAAGAAATTGGTTGTATCCACATGACGCGGGACAACAACAAGCACGCAAAGGCGGGTAATATCAACAACGCCTTTCAAAGAACTGAGGGTGATTTAGTTTTGATTTTAGACTGCGACCATATCCCATCGCGTCAATTTCTAATGCACACTGTAGGTTTTTTCTATGATCCAAAGGTGTCGTTTGTCCAAACCCCTCACTGGTTCTATAATCCTGACCCCTTCGAGCGTAATTTGCTGACTCGCGGTAAAATTCCGGTGGGGAATGAACTTTTTTATAAGGTGCTGCAAAAAGGTAATGATTTTTGGAATGCTTGCTTTTTCTGTGGTTCAGCAGCGATCATTCGTAAGTCTCATGCCTTGGAAGTTGGGGGAATTGCGGTTGAAACTGTAACAGAGGATTGTCACACAGCACTACGGTTGCATTCTCGTGGTTACAAGTCTGTCTACTATGACAAAATCATGATCGCTGGCTTAGCGCCAGATACGTTCTCTTCCTATGTTGGTCAACAAGTGCGCTGGGCAAGGGGTATGGCGCAGATTCTCCGATTGGAAAACCCCCTGTTTAATCCCTGGCTGAAACTAAAGATTCCTCAACGCATTTGTTATTTTAGTGCGACTTCGCACTTCTTGTATGGATATCCCCGACTGGTGTATGCAATTGTTCCAACCTTGTTTTTATTGTTTGGTGTCAATCCCATCCGAGGTCTAGGTTTGGAAACTCTGGCATATGCTGTACCACACATTCTTCTGGCCTTATTCACTAACCATATTATTTACAAAAGTGTCCGTTTTTCTTTTTGGAACGAAGTTTTTGAATTTGTTATGGCTTTCCAAGCGGGGTGGGTGACGATGTTGGCGCTGATTAACCCCAAACTTGGTTCGTTTAACGTCACTGATAAAGGCGTGAATGTTACCAGACGTACTTTTGACTGGCAGTCAATGCGTGGTCTAATAGTGGTAACAACGCTTATTGTTGCTTCCTTATTTGCGGTTCCCTACTGGTTGCTGCTTCGTCCAGAGGATTGGCAAGCAGTCTTGGTGAACACCTTGTGGTCAGGTTTTAATTTGATTTTGCTCATAGCAGCATTAGTGGTTGGCTTTGAACAGCCGCAAGTCCGTTCTTCTCACCGTTTGCAGCGACGCCTTCGTGTCCTTGTGTCTGCTAATAACCAAACATTTAGGGGCGAAACAGTTAATATCTCAGAAACTGGAGCGTTGATTGCTTTAGAATCTTGGCCGAATTTATCGGATGAAGTTGATGTTGAAATTATGGGAGATTCTACGACTCGCGTCTCCTTAACAGCAAGGGTTGTGCGAATTTCTCCCATAAGTGATTCTAAGGTATTTTTGGCAATTGATTATGTCAAACCTAACCGCGCCCAAATGGATAATTTAATCCTGATTTTGTACTCTGATGTGCGAGAATGGTATTCGCAGAAGCGGGAGGTTATAGACCAACCAGCGGCTTCCCTTGGGTTTCTTGCGACTAGTCTGAATCGCTCCTTACGCGATATTAAACCAACTCCTCGTAGCCAGGTGCGTAAACAGGTGAGCGCTGTTGGTGAACTTTACTGGGATGGTCATTTCTTCCCTGGAATTGCTACGGAACTGGGGGTAACAGGTTTACGATTGGAAATGCGGAGCAAAAAAGCTAAATCCAGTAACAGGCTGCTTGGACAAGAGGACTTGCACCAGATGCGAAATGTGAAACCACTTGTTGGTTTGCTCTTGAGTCGAGACGAGGGGAATCCCTCACCGAGTAAGTTGGTTGCTGAAATTTCTGCGGTCAAAGAAGAGACAGAGAACAAGCTTGTTATTGATTTAAATTTCCCGCTAGAATTCAAGCAACACCAAAGTCCCAAGATTAGGCAACTTTTGCAAGTGTTGTAAAGCGTAATCATTCACAAGGTCATGAGCTTGCGCTCAGTTTAAAGAACAAAAGATATTTGGAATCACAGATGAACACAGATGAAATGTCTGTGTTCATTTATTGTTTATCTGTATACTAACTAATAACCATTTCCGGTTTGCATGAAGCGGAAAATTATCAAAACTCATTTTTGAACTTCATCTATGACATCAGAAACGGATATTATTCCTTTAGCCAATCTAGAGTACATTCCATATATTGACGATCACGGTCAATTTCCTGAACAATTGCAGGGAAAAATTGGAGTATACGCAATTTTTGACCAAGAAAAAGTGTTACAGTTTGTGGGCTATTCTCGTGATGTTTATCTCAGTTTAAAACAGCACTTAGTACGTCAACCACAAAATTGTTATTGGGTAAAAGCTCAAACAATTGAACGTCCTAACCGGACAATTTTAGAAAATATTGAGCAGAATTGGATTGTTGAAAATGGTAGTGTTCCTGCTGGAAATGCAGATAATAAAGATAAATGGACGCAGCCGATAGATGTCAAAGCAGTTATGACGCCTGAAGAACAGGCTAATTATAACAATCCTACAAATGATGAAATAATGCAAACTAAAATCATTAAAAATGTGGCACGGCGAGTCGAGGGTGAAATCATAGCAGTTTTAGAATTACGTGGTTTACAAACAGAAATTCGCTTCAATCCTAAATTAAAAGAAAATGGCTTATTAGATTTGAAATAAGACCATTGCACATTTAGTTTAACTGAGTGTAGAGGTATCGGGTAGAGGGGTCATTACCCACATTTTTAAAAATGTGTCCTCTTGCCTTTTTCTGTCCTCATTTGGCATTTTGGCAACTACTTTGATTTTGTGAGGAGTATTGTAGCTGTTAATAGGTTATTGCACCAAAAAGCACACCTCACAAAGCAAAAACTCCTCTTTTCGGTTAATGACGGATCTAGTACTGTACGATTCGAAATCAGTACTAAATGTTATGCTTTCATGGTTTGCATCCTCCCCAGGCTTATCACCTGGGGATTTCTTTGGTCAACTTCACCTATCGGAATTTAACTAGTAACGATGTTACATTTTGAATTGACTTTCTTTTTTCCTGTTCTTCTTTTTTAGGGATGTAAATGTGAACAAGAGAATTCAGATCATCGGGGAGCATCATGTGAACATGAGTGATGAACGCGGTAGCGGTAGATTCTACCAAGAAATGTTGACATCAGCTAATCAATATTTCACCAAAAAAGTATCTGTGTGGGATTGCGGTTTTGCAATGAAGGACATTCCTTTTTCTCGCAACTTGCAAACATCATTCCCTCAACCTATAAACAAGCAAATTTTTATCTCAAATGATTTGCGACTCCAACAACCGGGAATCATATTCTCTGGTTGGCAAAGCATGAAACAAAATTTTGCGGCAATTTCCGCCCTGTTGATAGATTATTTAGGGACTTTAGCAAGCGTTCCAGAGTTTTTGCAGAAAATGTGGGCTCAAACCCCTCTTTCTTATACAAGCGATCTAGGTCTAGAATCTATTTAGATAGTTCATTGGAGCGTTTGTATTTGCAAGTGGCTAAAAAATCTATATTTTTTCACCAGCTATGAATTCATTTTCTGGTTGGTATTGGATTCCCTTTTGTTTGATGCAGGTAGATAGGCTGAAGGCGAGGAACCATCTTGATTGTGACTCGTCGGGAATGCCATTCACATAAGCTTGAAAAGCTCTAGTAAGAGTTTTAAAGAAAACTCCTAGCTCACGAGCTAGCATAGTTGCGTTATCAAATTCCAGGCTTTTTTCCCGGTTGCCAACTGCTAATTATAAGAAAACTTACATTCAACCAATTGAGCAACTTTTTATCAGTTAGATTGGTGTTTTTTGCCTGAAGTTTTCAAAGTTGGTTATGCTCAGCCTGTTGACGCATATATTAGCATGAAAATGTTCACACTGTAGTGTTTAAAAACAAAATTATTAACACTTCTTTGTGTGAGTGAGAAGATAATTATCAGGCAAGCGCTATCAACTCGCGCCTTGCATAAATATTTGCTTTTTCCTTAACTTTTTCCTGAAATTTCTATGCGAATCGCTTTGTTCGCGCAAGTATGAATTGCATGAGTAAAGGGAAGCCTTTTTCTTGCGTTTTGTTACCACTAAGTGCAGAGATTAGGCTTGTGTTTAGGAATGAGCATCTGCTGGTTACAACGACAGTATCTACACATTACAAAAGAAGCAGACATCAATCGATGGATGTCATAGGAGGTTTTCTTGTTGAAGCGACAAACTAAAACATACCGTACAGCACTTGCTCCCTGGGCTGTTGTCCAATGGTTTTCACCAAAAGAGCGAACTGTGATTCATCGATTCCGTAGCCGCAGTGATGCTGATGGTCATCTTACAGTTCTACAGCGGCTGATGCCAGAAGCTGATTTACGAGTGATTGTTGACGTAGAGCAAGATTAACTCAGAGATTTGAGCATCACTTACGGATGTAGGAACGAATACACACAACGTTGTATAATCAAACGATGATGAAATTACCATCTTCCGTGATTATTCCCTCTTGCACTTGGAGTCGTCCCATCGGTTTAGGCTGGGACAAACCTTACACAGTCCGCTACGCCAGTAATATTGATGATGGTCCTTGGCACGGTATGCCTTTGGGCGGCTTTGGTGCAGGTTGCATTGGTCGTTCCTCGCGAGGAGATTTTAATTTGTGGCACATTGACGGCGGTGAACATGTCTTCAAAAATATTCCCGCCTGTCAATTCAGTGTATTTGAATCTTTCGGCGCATCCTCGCAAGCATACGCTTTGTGTACTCAACCTCCTGAAGATGGAAGCCTCAAAACATGGGAATGGTATCCGGCGAGTAGGAGAGTAGGAGGAGATGAGGAAGCAAGGGGAGAAATAGCTTTCTCATCCCAAACGGGAACATATCACGCTTTGTACCCTCGCAGCTGGTTTGCTTATCAAGGTGTGTTTCAAGCCGAGTTAACCTGCGAACAATTCTCTCCGATTTGGGCGGGAAATTATCAACAAACAAGCTACCCAGTCGCAATGTTTGTCTGGACTACACACAACCCGACTCATGCACCTATCACTCTCAGTATCATGCTTACCTGGCAAAATATGGTGGGCTGGTTTACTAATGCTTTGAAATCTCCTGAGGTTAGGGTGCGGGATGATGGAAGCCCAGTTTATGAGTATCAACCACGTTTAGGCGAAAGTCTAGATAATTTCAATCAACTGGTTGAAAATTCCGAATATATCGGCTGGGAGTTGAATCAAATTGGTGTGAGTGAACCAGTCCAAGAAGGAGAGGGACAGTGGTGTATTGCTACGCGGAAACACCCTAAAGTGGAAGTGTTTTACCATAGCCGCTGGAATCCCATAGGCACGGGTGAGGATGTCTGGCAAAGCTTTGCCCAAGATGGATCGTTACCTAATTCTGTTGACGATACGCCAGCAGTTCAAAATGAACAACTGGCGATCGCACTTGCACTACGTTTTACTCTCCAACCAGGCGAAAATCTCGAAATTCCCTTTGCGCTGGCGTGGGATTTCCCAATCACAGAATTTGCAGCCGGGGTTACATATGATCGCAGATATACTGACTTTTTTGGGCACTGCGGTCAGAATGCTTGGGCGATCGCATCCACTGCCCTAAGAGAATACCAAAACTGGCAACAACAGATTCAATCTTGGCAACAGCCAATTCTCGACCGTCAGGACTTGCCAGACTGGTTTAAAATGGCTCTATTTAATGAGCTTTACGACCTCACGAGTGGTGGAACTCTCTGGAGTGCAGCAACAAAGAGTGATCCTGTTGGTCAGTTTGCTGTGTTGGAGTGCTTAGATTACCGCTGGTATGAAAGTTTGGACGTGCGGCTTTACGGTTCTTTTGCCCTGTTGATGCTGTTTCCAGAACTGGAGAAAGCGGTGATTCGTGCTTTTGCACGCGCAATACCTAGTTGTGATGAGACTCGTCGTGTTATTGGCTACTACTATACTATGAGTGTGGAAAGTCCAATTGCAGTCCGTAAAGCATATGGTGCAACTCCTCACGACTTAGGTGCGCCAAATGAACACGTCTGGGAGAAAACAAATTATACAAGTTACCAAGATTGCAACCTTTGGAAAGATTTAGGCTGTGATTTTGTGTTGCAAGTATACCGAGACTTTCTGCTAACAGGTGCTGAGGATGTGGAATTTCTGACAGATTGTTGGAATGCGATTGTGCAAACTCTAGACTACCTCAAGAAGTTTGACAAAGATGGAGATGGGATTCCAGAAAATTCTGGCGCACCAGACCAAACTTTTGATGACTGGCGTTTAATAGGAGTCAGCGCCTATTGTGGTGGGTTGTGGTTAGCAGCAATAGAGGCGGCGATCGCCATTTGTGATATTCTCTTAAACCGCACAAACTCTGAGAACACAGAAGAATTAGTCCAACAAAAGTCTATCTACGAAACTTGGCTTGCACAGTCTCGCCCCATTTACCAAGAAAAACTCTGGAATGGGCAATACTATCGACTCGATAGTGAGAGTGGATCTGATGTCGTCATGGCAGATCAATTATGTGGGCAATTCTATGCTCGTCTTTTGGGGTTGCCAGATATTGTACCTGTTGAGTGCGCCTTCTCTGCTTTAAAAACTGTGTACGATGCTTGCTTTCTCAAGTTTCATCATGGCAACTTTGGTGCTGCTAACGGTGTTCGCCCTGATGGTTTTCCTGAAAATCCCAATGCAACTCATCCGTTGGAGATTTGGACAGGAATAAATTTCGGGTTGGCGGCAATTCTTGTGCAAATGGGAATGAAGGACGAGGCTTTTAGGATTGCACACGCTGTGGTGCAGCAAATTTATGACAATGGGCTACAATTCCGCACACCTGAAGCCATTACTGCTGTGGGGACTTTCCGCGCTAGTACTTATCTCCGGGCTATGGCTATTTGGGCAATTTATTTGCTCATGAGTTAGTCATAAATGACAGGTTAGGGATTTTTTCGACTCCCTATTTCCTATACAAAATTAAGATTTTATACCTAACAATTCAACTCGTTTTTATCTGTCACAGAATATTTTTTCATCTCTTTTCCGGACTTAAGCTACTAACTTCAGAAGTATTATTTAGGACTGACCTTGAAATATATCGATTCACGCTGAAGTTTAACAAATCAGGATGAGGAGTTGCTGTTGAAAAATCTCAATACTAGTCACTTTAAATACATAGACAACTAGTAATGTAGAGTCATGTTTACTACTGATAAGTTTTCAGCTAATGAGTTTATTTCAATTCAAAATTCTTTGAAGAACAACTCATACCATTTTAGATTTTAGATTTTGGATCCAGTGCAAAGAAAGCACTCTTTCACAGTTCCGTACAAGCGCGTGATTGTCAAAGAGTTACAGATCATCGCTTTTAGTGGTTCATGTCTTAATCATTTTTCACGCTTGGTATCAGTTGTCAGAATTCTGCAGCGAGAAATACATCCCCATAAATAAATGCGCGGGGATTTAAATAATGACGCCGTATTTCTGTGCATCCTCAGTTTTTCGTCAGTTCCCTACGGTAGGAAACCCGCCCACAGACGCTACGCATTGGCGCAAGCCTCCGCAGCAGGACTTACTAGTCATAAGGATATGCGCAGCCCTCTAAGACTCACCCGTAGCGGGAGTGTACCTCCTGCAGCCGTGCCATTACCATTAGCTTTGGGTTTAGAACATATTTGAAGAATTTATCGCTTTGTTACTCCCTTCGATGATCTTAAGATGAGTGATATCTTGCACCAGGACCAAAAACCAGGTTTCTTGAGAATGATGACATTTCAAAACCTTAATATTCCGTTCATAAACCCAGTTTTTTAGGTCTTGTTGAGAAAAGTGCATTCCAGTCAGCGTCCGATTGGCGGCTGTAGCTATCCGCTACGAATCAAAGAAACACCTTTTTTCCCTACACCCCTGTGTTTCTTAAAAGATTACCGATCTTCTTTTTTTCTTCCTAACCCAATACAGTTAGCGTATTGTCCTAACAGTTAGCGTATTGTCCTATATCCTACTCGGTTTTGAAAAACGACTGAGCTGTGTCAGTGAAATTTTCAAAGAAATGCAAGTATTTTTTCAATCTACTGAGGAACACCTTGTACAAGTTTTTTATGTTTTTAAAATTCAAGAAAGATACACAGTTGCAATATAATACTTTTTCTTTGTTAGTAACTTTCAACAGAGATTTTGTTGTCACCAAGACATGCTACTGATAAATTCTTAAAAATTATACCATACAAGTGTCTTTCAAAATGAAAAGTAAGTATGAAAGAAATTAGAGTTGTGCGAAATCTATAACAGATTCATTATGAATTTCCACTCACCTATTAAAATCAAAGTCTGACTTGACTTGGATATCAACTGAACATAATGGAAACTAGACATTTTCCGGAAACAGTAAAAATTATGCTCACGATTCAATTTTGGTAAATATTGTCTAAATGCTACTTTTGCTGATATATTTTTAGAAGGTGAGAACATTTAGTTACACTGAAAAAGTAACTAACTCTTGGGAACTCAAAAGCCTTAAAATCACGTAAAATGAGGGGTCTTACCCCCTACATTTTCATAAATTAAGGGACAAAACGTAAACAGAATAATACTTGAGTAAACATAAAAACATCATTAGTCAAAATCTTAATAAATTCTCATTTAGGAGATGACATTTACTCAAAAAAATAGTATAAATACGAATATTGTTATTAACTATTAGGAATGGTCATTTTTTCTCTTCAACCCTAAAAAGTATGCGATTTTACTTAATGACTCCTAATTTTTGAGTATAAAATTAGAATAGCCATGTAACAGAGATAAATAGTTAAATTAGGAGAGAATGAAATTTGAAAAAGATAAAATTGCATCTACTGAAAGTCAAGAGGAGACTTTTTCATGTCAGACATATAACATAGAGAAAGTGAATTCAATTCTCTGCCAATCCTAAGCAAAAGTTACAGTCGATCAGTCACCCAGCAACTGAGTGGTTTTTAAAAACATTTGGAACTTTCATAACCCTCTGTTGTGTAGTGTGCGTCTGTATAAATTGCTTTTTTTTACAAACTAGCTGCTGAATTTCATAAGGACATAACATCATCCGGCTTAGCAGCAAAAAGACTTGAATAGAAAGTCAGGTTTGAGATCATCAGGACAGCTCATGAACAGCATCATCAGGTCAAATGCAGTCAAAACCTTAAACCAAACAGAGAATACTGGGATGAATTTTCATAATTTATATCCCGACTGTGATTTGGTTTCTCAAACAGCATTCATCTACAAAAATCATGTCACTTCAAGCAAAGAAGCTTTACCAGAAGCAGCTACAAATACACACACTGATACAGTTACAAAACCTCAGATAACAAACAAAGATACGGGCGATTGGTCGATATCCTTACAAGCTTTGCTTGAGCAACTACCTTCAACCATTGCTCATCTAGTCACATTGAGGAGCATGACTTTTTTTACAGCTGTTGTTGTTTGGACGTGGACAGGAAAGATTGAACAAGTCAACCATGTTCGAGCAAAGTTTATAGCACCAGATGAGCCTCAGAAAATTCAGCTACAAGGTTTGAGTGAAGTCGTTAATACTGCTCTCAAACAAGCTCAAGAGTTCAAAACAGGTCAAGTGGTTGCAGAATTAGACACAGAACTCTTAGTTCCGAAAGTTGAAGTGCAAAAGCAAGATTTAGTAGACGATCAAATCCACTTCAACAACATCAAACATTTCATGGCTAGGACTCGAATGCTTGCTCAAACTCGTGCGCGGCTTAAAGCAGAAGAGAACAAACCTAGCTTAGAGATCAGGACAAAATGAAATGTAGCAACCTTTATCAACTAGTTATATCCAATAGCAGCTCTTTGAGGTAGTGTCCGTCCTCGGGGCGGACACCAAGGTTGCTGTATTTGACTCCAGTCAGAATGCTTAAAAGCAGTTGAGCTACAAAAAACCAAAAACTGACACCTCATTCACTTCCACCACAACATGAAGATCATGAACCAAAATATGTCTATTAGTCACAACTTAGATAAAAAACTTCCTCCAGAACAATTTGACCAAGTCGTCGAGGCGATTCTTGCTGGTAAATATTCCTGGGCTTGTGTTCTCATGCTGCGTTTTGCAGGCTACAATCCTCTACATTATATTCCGTATCGCACCTACAACCGATTGCTCAAAGAAAATTCTCATGTCAGCAGGTCAAATCAACAGCAAAGCGAAAATATCAAAATTGCTAATATATCCCCCGACAAAAAGTCTGAAAGACAGATGACACCAGCAAACTGCCTCAGTAAGATTAAAGACTTAGCTTATCTTGAGGTCGTTGGTAAGAAAAAAAGAGAAACCCGTAGTGGAAATTTAGATCAGTGGTTAACGACACAAGTTCACGAATATGAATCCACCAATCCTGAAATAACTCCAGAACAAATCAATATTTTTCCCTAAAATTCTGTGAATTCAATTACAAAACTTCTGGTAACTTTTCTGGAGTTCATAGATTCGCAAAGACACTTCATTGAGTGGCTTAGTATCTGCCATGCTGATTTTATCTCTACAGCATGGCGGTTTTTTGATTGACAACTGACTGATAATGACAGCAGAATTCAGAAGTAAAAACGGTTTTCTGTCTGGCTTTTAGACAAGAGTGCTGTACCTCAATGACTTGCAATGCGCTGTATTAAAACTTTTTATTTTAAAAATGCCATTTTGGCATTTTTATACAATCTACTTTGTATAAATTATAAATAACATCAAAAAATTGATTGATGCTTAAAGCTAGTTCTCAAGGAGATTAAGAAATGGTTATACATAAATAATTATTCTTAAGTGTAATATTATGTCAAATCTATTGCTGAAGTCGTCAGTACCTCGTAGAATTGATAGCTCTTACACGTAGACCAACAGTTTTAAAGTTGCTTATGGTGGTTCTTTTTCCTAAAAAGTCTAAGCAAAGAAAAATTGGAGTGGTCTTTTGTCCAATCCAAATATCTATGGTTGTTACTTAATCTATGGTGGACTGTAGCAACACTAACACAGCTTTCTATTTGGAAAAAGAAAAAGCAACACTAAGCTGTTATCTTGGCTGGTAACATTTGTAGCCTTTTCGCTTCTCTCTTAAATTATTGTCATCCTATTCCTCCCAAAATAGGACTGTCCGAAACGCAAGTTGACTTGCAATTTATGCAGAACTTACTGGAAGCTTAAACAATGATTGAGCTTCCAGTTTTTGTTTTCAAATTTTATGAGAGTTTGACTCACCAGAGTCTCCCACATTGTTAGTAGGTCCTCTCAATGAAAAGGACGATAGTTCATCCCAGCACTGACTTGAGTACAAGTACAGTGTGGGGCTTCTGCGGAAAGACAGCTAAAAAAAGACCTCTCAACATCAGTGTTGATAAATTTGACAATAATTTTAGGTCAATCATGTATCCAATCTAATTAGTATATGACTTTTTTTAAGTATTTATTTTGTCAATACTTCTAAAGTTTGAAAACAGATTCATACTTTAGATAGTTACATAAGATAAATTTATATTTTTATGGAGTTTTAACTGTGACAAGTTTTTCTATTTTGATTGATTATCAGTGTTTTTGTAACATTAACTACTTTATACATATTTCGTGATGATTTAAGATCATTAATAAATCACAGAAAACTTAACACATTTACATAAATCAAACTTTTGATACAAAGCTTAATTTAATAAATTGATAAATCAAATATAAAGTTTTTAAAAAGAACAAATAAAAAAAGAATTTTTTATAAAAAACTCTTGACAAGACCTATGTAAATTTACTATCTAAAGACTTAGGACTTCAATGTAAAGGAGTGTGCTACCTTAGTGATGGAAGTTGTTTTTGTGCAACTTCAGGCGTATGACAACTCATACTCTTGATTTTCAGAAAACTAGCAGTAAGCTAGCCAGTCAGTGTGAACTGCAATATCAACTTTGCTGACTAGGTTCTAGTTATCCAACTGTCAAGCTGTATTAAAACTGTTTTTAAACCAAGGTTAACTATCTTTTAAAGTTATTGTTAGCTGGAAGTTCCTTGAAACAGAGTTCGGTAAAATTTCATAGAGTTCACAACTTGGCACTGCCATAACTTCACTAGTTCTTCTTAAAGTCTTCGTCAAGTCTTAATATGGTTCGAGATACAGTGGTTTTATTGCAGCAGACTTAAAAAGACTCTTTGGAGCTAGTGGCAAAGTAAATAGTTGTATACTGCTCAAGGTAAAGTTAACAACATACTGTTGTTCGTAAAGGATTCAACAGCCATGCTTTTAAGTGTTTTTACTCAGGGATGTTTACTGCCGTTTACTCATAAAATTAAGCACGTGTTTCCACTAATCTTTTTTAGTCAACAAATCTTTGAAAAATTTTTATTTGAAGAAAAAATAAAAACTTTTTTAATTTTTTGATGTGTCTGCAACTCTTGGCTATCTGATCGATTCAGGTTAATCCCATAAAACCTGTAGACGCCTAGCGGCTTCTCGTCAGAGAAGATAGATCAGCCAAAGTGTCCATTAACCCAGAAAGAGTCTCCCTAAACCCCATAACAATAGGGAGACAACTTCCAAGGTCACTTACACGTCATGTACATGATTAATTAGCTTCCCAGGGCTAATTAAACATGCAGCTGTCTGTCGTTTGACGCAAGACTTGCAACAGCTGTAGTAGACTTATTCATCCACTCTACCTCTATGACGGCAACTAGTAATATTATGCTATACCTAGTAACCCAAGGGCAAGCTCTAGCAAGCTTGAATAATACTTTTGACAGATGCAGACATTTCTCTAAGCAATTAGTCATCCGACGGGAGTGTAGTTTACGGTCCACTCATCTAGTTCAGACCAAAAACTAATTCTTGTGCTGGAGGAAAGTTAATGCCATCAGAGTTTTCACAACAGCAGCTGTGTCAACAACTTGCTGTGGTTTTTGACCAAACTGTTTCACCACAGGAACTGGCAGAGTACGTAGCACAGGTAGAAATCGTAGAACCAGCCCCCACAAAGCAGTTTTGGCAAACAACAGACAGTCTTTCGGGAATATATCTCGTTGTTCGTGGCAAAGTCAGACTGTTGGATAGCGCGGAGAACTTAATCACGACTTACGGTACAGGCTCGTTGTTTGGAGAAGCCAGCTTGTTTCCAGAACAAGACTTTGTGCCATATATCGCCAAAGCTTCAACCAACCTCAAGCTTTGCTATCTCAAACAACAGATACTGCAAGCATTGATAGAGAAATATCCCAGTATTGGCTCACGCCTATTGCAACGTGCTCAACTGTGGAACTTAGTATTGCAATGGAGGCATCGCTCGCAAATAGAGTGCCAACCATCAGACGTACCAGAGATTCTAAAAGCCTTATCGCTATTTGAACGGCATACTCTAGACAGCAACGAGAAAATATCGCCACCCAAAGATACTAAGTTGTGGTTCCTGCACAAAGGACAACTGCAACATACAGATGGGGAAAGTCTGACACCAGGGAAAATTGTTGCACACTCACATCATGGAAGTTGGCAGGCTTCCCAGCAAAGCGTTGTTTACATTCTTCGAGATTTGCATTGGCAAACAGCTTTGCAACACTGGCAGCAATTGGCAGAGTTCGTTGAACCCGAACAACGCCCACCCGTCATTGAAAACCCAAAGCCACGTCCAAGCAAATCAAAACCAGAACGAATCGCTCCTCCTGCTGGAAACGTCATCCCCTTTCCCCAACGCGAGTCGGCGTCAAAACACCAGCAAAAGAAATTACGCGCTTACTTTCCAACTCCCAAAGTTAAACTAGGGCAAGTTTGGGGACGCCTCACCAAAAGCTATCCATTTTATGCACAACAAAGTTCCTCAGACTGTGGAGCTGCTTGTCTTGTGATGATTGGACGCTATTGGGGCAAGCACCTAAGTATAAATCGGCTACGGGAGTTAACTAACGTCAACCGCTCTGGTGCATCACTCAGCGCCTTAGCCGCAGCGGCAGAAAGTGTTGGCTTTGTAACTCGACCTGTAAAAGCCAGCTTCGACAAACTCGCGGAACAATCCCTGCCAGCAATTGCTCATTGGGAAGGCAAACACTACATTGTTGTCTATGAAATAAACAAAAAACAAGTCATTGTAGGCGATCCCGCCATTGGTCAACGCGTCCTCACTCCCGCCGAATTCAAAGAAAATTGGACTGGATACGCCTTATTACTACAACCCACAGTCCTACTGAAAGAAGCCCAGGAAGAGAGCTCAAGCTTTTGGAAGTTTTATGAGTTACTCAAACCCCACTCACGGGTTTTGCTGGAAATCTTTTGTGCTTCGCTGGTGATTCAGGTCTTTGGGCTGGTGACGCCAATATTTACCCAGCTGTTGTTAGACCGTGTGATTGTGCAGGGTAGCGTCTCTACATTACACGCCGTCGGTGCAGGGTTGGTCATTTTTGGCTTATTCAGCATCGCGGTTAATGGCGTGCGCCAATATCTTTTGGCTCATACCGCTAATCGTGTCAGCGTTGCACTGCTGGTGGGTTTCATTAAACATACCTTCCGCTTACCTTTATCGTTCTTCGAGTCTCGCTATGTCGGAGACATTGTTTCTCGTATCCAAGAAAACGAGAAAATCCAGCGCTTCCTGACAGGTGAAACGCTGTCAATCATTCTTGATTTGCTGACAGTGTTTATTTATGTGGGATTGATGTTCTGGTACAACTGGAGTCTGGCATTAATGGCGCTGATGATTGTACCACCATTTTTTATCCTGACGGTGGCTTCCACAAATATCTTACGCCGGATGTCGAGAGAGATTTTCAATGCTGGAGCAGAACAAAATAGCTATCTGATTCAATCCCTCACAGGCATTCGTTCTGTCCGCTCAATGGCTATTGAGCAGACAGTGCGCTGGCATTGGGAAGAACTGCTCAATAACTTGATTAAAAAGTCTTTTAAAGCACAAGTGATTGGCAACAATTTGCAAATTACTAGTGCTGTTATCGATACCGTAATGAATACGGGATTGCTGTGGTATGGAGCATGGTTAGTCATTCAAAACCAACTCACCATCGGACAGTTGATTGCCTTCAATATGTTGATGGGTAGAGCGATCGCCCCTTTCAAGCGACTCTCGGTAGTGTGGAATCAATTCCAAGAAATCATCATTTCTGTTGAACGCATTAACGATGTCCTAGAAGCAGAACCAGAAGAAGATTTGCAACATAAACCCCGCAAGCCTTTGCGTCGTATACGTGGTCACATATGCTTTGATAATGTGACATTCCGCTATCACTCAGAAAGCGACATCAACGTTCTGCAAAATCTCAGTTTTGAAATCCAGCCAGAACAAACAGTCGCAGTGGTGGGACGCAGTGGTTCTGGAAAAACAACGTTGTCAAAATTAATTTTGGGTTTATATCCTCCAACCGAAGGCAAGGTCTTAATTGATAGTCACGATCTCAGCAGTATATCTCTGAAGTCGGTACGACAACAAATAGGTGTGGTAGACCAAAACACCTTTTTGTTTGGTGGTACGATTCGAGAAAACATCAGCATTGCTCATCCAGAAACCTCTTTAGAAGAGATTATCGAAGCAGCACGCTTGGCTGGGGCAGATGAATTTATTCAGCAGCTGCCATTAGGTTATGAAACCCAAATCGGTGAAGGCGGTGGGATGCTTTCTGGTGGACAACGCCAACGCTTAGCTATTGCCCGTGCATTGTTGGGTAATCCCCGATTCTTAATTTTTGATGAAGCTACCAGTAACCTGGATGCAGAATCTGAACGAATTATTCAGGACAACCTAAAAACTATTCTCAAAGGACGCACGAGTCTAATTATTGCCCATCGCCTTTCCACAGTGCGAAACGCTGATTTAATTCTCGTTTTAGATCGAGGTGTCTTGGTGGAAAGTGGAACACACGACGAATTAATCACCAAAAAAGGACATTACTATTACCTCAATCAGCAACAACTTGCTCATGCAGGTTGAGCTTTCACAGTTATCAGTTAACAGTGAAGCTGTGCTGTAGTCTGGGAGCGACCACACCCGGCAACTAGCTCTCTGTGCCGTTGGGTTCTCTGGTTGGGTTATCTTTGCTCACTTCCTTTGAAAACTATGCCAAATACATCTCGTCATCCGTCATCCGCACTTGCAAAATCGGAGCCGGATGAGCATAAAAACTACCGTTCTTCACAAGATTCACAACAACTCGCAGAATCTTCTGACTCAATTCATCAGACAGAAGCAACAAATGAGGGGCAAGATTGGTTTTTCGGAACCGAAGAACTGTTAGATGCTTTACCTAAAGTTTGGACGCGCTCTTTACTGTACTTGCTTGTAGGCTTTGCAGCGACTGTGTTACCTTGGACGATGCTCTTCAAAGTTGATGAGACAGGAAGCGCCAGAGGACGTATTGAACCTAAAGGTGCAACCCAAAAATTGGATAGTCCAGTGGATGGTAGTGTCACTGTTGTGAAAGTCAAAGAAGGCGAAACTGTCAGAAAAGGTCAAGTTCTGTTGGAATTAGACTCAGATGTCTTAAAAACTGAACTCAAGCAAGCTCAGACAAAGCTAGACGGACTACAGAATCGGCAGCAAAACTTAGAACTACTCAAAAATCAAGTGGCGCTTTCTTTGCGTACTCAACAACAACAAAATCAAGCTCAACTATTAGCAAAACAATCTCAAGTAGAGCAGGCGCGACAGAGCTTTAATACTCTTAAAGCTGTTTATAGTTTACAGAAACAAGAAAAACTGGCTGAAGTCAACCAGAAGCAGCAAGCTCTAGACTCTAACAAAGCAGCGTATCAGTTAGCAGAAGTTCGTTTCCAAGCTGCTCAGGAAAAAGTTCCACGCTATCAAAAAGCCTATGAAGAGGGTGTCATGTCACAAGATCGTTTCCTGGAGGTGGAACAGTTAGCCAAAGAAAACTACGAACGCCTTGTGCAAGCTCGTTCTGATATGGCTCAAGCTGAGTCTAGCGTCAAACAACAACAAAGCAGTTATGAGAAGACTCTTCAGCAAGCTCAGTCTGAGATTCAACAAGCTGAACTTCGCTTGAAAGAAGAAGAACGCAATTATCAAAGCTTAATTCATACAGGTCAACTGGCACAACTCAAAACAGAAGAACAACTCAAAGAAGTGCAAACACAAATCAACTCAGTGCAATCGGAAACTGCCCAAACTATAAGTCAAATCACATCTTTCAAGATTCAGCTACAGCAACGAATCGTGCGATCGCCTATTGATGGTGTCATTTTTGAGTTTCCTGTTACCAAACCAGGAGCCGTACTACAAGCCAGTCAAAGGGTTGCTCAAATTGCACCCAAACAAGCCAGCCTCATCCTCAAAGCTCAAATGCCTAACGAGCACAGTGGTTTCTTAAAAGTGGGTATGCCTGTCAAACTCAAGTTTGATGCCTATCCTTTCCAAGAGTATGGCATCGTGTCAGGGAAAGTGACTTGGATTTCCCCAGACTCCAAAGTGAACCAAACACCTCAAGGTAATGTAGAAAACTTTGAGTTAGAAATCGCTTTGGATAAGCAGTATATCCAGAATGGTGACAAACATATTCAACTCACGCCTGGACAGACTGCAACTGCTGAGGTCATTATCCGCCAGCGGCGTGTTATCGACTTCATCCTAGATCCATTTAAGAAATTGCACAAAGGCGGTTTAGATGTTTAGTCAAAAGTTAAGACTCAAAAATCAAGAGTCAAAACTTTATTTGTTCTCAATCAAAAATCTCAAATCCAAAATTCCTAGGAGAATCGTGTTATGTCAACACCTTTGACCATTTCTTGCGAAGACATCATTCGCAGTATTAAGCTTTCTTGTCAAATGCGTAGTGTTGTAGAAACTATAGCGACTCACAAAATTATGACTGAGGCTGCCCAACAAGCAGGCATTCAAGTCTCAGAAGAAGAACTTCAACAAGAAGGAGATAGGCTACGGTTTGCGAAGAAACTTGTCAAAGCTCAAGACACATGGGAATGGCTCACAAAAAATCATCTCTCTCTAGATGACTTTAAAGCATTAATCCATAACAATATACTTGCCAATAAATTAGCTCATCATCTCTTTGCGGATAAAGTTGAGCAGTTTTTTTATGAACATCAACTCAATTACTTTGCCGCTGTCACCTATGAAGTCATCTTGAATGACAGAGACTTAGCTTTGGAACTGTTTTATTCGCTGCAAGAAGGTGAAATAACTTTCCAAGAAATTGCTCGTGAGTATATTCAAATTCCTGAACTTCGACGTGCTGTAGGATATCAAGGAGTCCGACGTCGCACAGATTTTCGACCGGAGATTGCTGCTGCAGTCTTTGCCGCTAATCCACCAGAGATTCTCAAGCCAATTACGACTTCCAAAGGAGTTTATTTCATTTGGGTAGAAGAAATTATTCAACCTATATTGGATGAGCAATTGCGAGCAAATATCCAACAAGAATTGTTTTCTATTTGGTTAAAGCAACAAATTGAGGCAATGGAAATAACTACTCATTTTCATTCAGATACTAGTTTTCAAGCATCTGAAAAAACTGCATAAACAAGTTTCATGTTTTTCTTGACAAAAAAACATTCTGATTTTTAATAGCCGCTGATCTTCCTGAGATAAAAAATGAAGATAAAGGCTTCTATCTTACCACACAACAGATACTGCTTTTTTCAAGACAAGCAGCAAGATTTTTTTATGTTGATTAAGTTATCTGTTTTATAAAAAAATATTTGACATCAATAAAATGAGGTGTTTATGGCAAATACACTTACTTAAATAAGTTTTCATAAAAAAAATATCAAAGTCAATGTAAATGATTTTCTGTTGACTATTTTTTCATGATTAATTACTTGAGAAAAACATGATAAATAGAATTTATATTAAATAATCTGTACTCCGAAAAAACATAAAAAATAATTATCGAAAAACCCGCAAAAAACTATTGATTTTTAAATTTAATCTTGTATATTAGAAATGTAAGCGAAAACAAAAAGCTTACAAAAAAATTCCCAAAACTAAAGTACAATTAATTCCCAGGATGAACCCCATGATTATCTCAGATTTGAATCAATTGGAAGTTGTTGAAGGCGCTGCTATCGTTGGTGGTATCACTAACCGCTATGCTAGTGAAAACCTGTATTTCAACAAGTATGTCAATACCAATGAGAAATTTAATACAGTTTCTTATGTATATGGCAACTCTGCCTTTGCTGAAGCAGATGCTTACGCATATGGTAATGATTCTTCTTCTGAAGGTTTGAGCTACACCTATACCACTCCATACTCTTCTCAATCTAACGCGACATCAATTTCTCAAAGCAACTAAGATCAACTTCTGATTTAGCTTGTGATTTAGACGGTGGCTATTATGCCACCTTTAGTTCTTCCTCTCATACATATGTGTCTTAGGCGGAAGTTAATCAACTGACCGATTGAGAGGTAATGTTGTTTATATCGCTGAAAACCTCTAAAAAGTTTTACCTTTAAAAGGTTTTCAGCGATATTTTGATCTGAAGGGGTTTTTTATGAGCGCATTCAAGATTTCTGATCTCAGTTATTTTGAAACAGATCTTCCTTGTAATAGGCAAGTACAAGGTGGATTGTCCCTCTCAAGATATTCCTATCTATTAAGCTTGTTAAGTCCTACTTACAAAAATGGTTTGACGCAAGAAGTAGAGTCTGTGACTGAAAGCGATGAGACAAGCTACTACTCTGATGAAGAAACTGGTAGTGTTGGAACTTTAGTTTTAAAGAGAACCAACACTGGGATGGTTGTATCTGGTACAGAACAAGGTAGTTTTGGTAACTCCAAGTATTCTTCAGCTTTTTCAATAGCAGCCTCTATCTGATTTAACTAGCCTTTAAGAAAAAACTATTAAGCTGTTCTGTCAAGCTTCTACTTAATGGTTTTTTGGTGTTTCTTGAATAGACAACGATAGGTGTGAATTCTGTCGTTTTATCTTAAGTTGCAGTCTCAGTAGATCACAAAGTTTTTTAGAAGTCCTTCCGTTTGAGGGTTTCAGTAAAACACCGGGACTTCAAGAAAGTATTCCTTAATCAGCATTGAGCGCCAATACCGCTAACTACCCTGAAGGCGATACGCATGATTGCGTCTGTTGCTGTCTTGCAATCGCTCTTAACAAATGCTGTTTGGCTTTTTGTTCATCTAAGCTGAAACCCTGATTTTTCATTGAGTTTGTGAAAGTTTGTGATCTACTGAATCTACTTAAAAAGGGAGAGCACTAATATAATATGTCTGATAATAATAAGCCTGCTTTAAATGCAAACGTAGTTCCTTTCTTCGCCCGCTACTTAGAAGGACAATTCTGTGAGGACTTGACTGAAGAAGAAATGCAAGAAGTTAAGGGGGGTATTGGATACGCAACAACCTTGGCTTATCCCTCAGATAATGAAAGCCCAGATAATATAGCTTATACATTGAAGTATCCATCAGATGAAGAAGATGGCTTTAGTCAAATAGCCACTAAAAAGTATCCATCAGACAATGATGAATACACTGTCACGCAAAACTACCCATCAAACAGTGATGACGATTACTCTGTTACTGTAGAGTAGACTTTTTGCACTCATTTATTTTTTGGGTGCTCTTCTTTGCATCCCTACTCAACGGTTACGCCGCCCTCCGGGTGTCTACGCTTCGCGAAAAGGCATGCTTTGCGTGAGACAAAAAACATTTATGCAAGAGGTTCAGTACAGTTTTGCCATTGATTTTCTACTGACAATGACTAGATGACTGTTTTAATCATTACTCATAGTCAAGATAACGAGAGCATTCCTCTAGTAATAAACGCAATCCAAGCTCAAGGAAGAAAAGCATTTCGTTTTAACACAGACCAATTTCCGACAGAAGTTCAGCTAGATATTTATTACAGCAAAGGATGTAAACAGAACATTCTTACAGTTGATAAGCAAAAACTTGATTTGAGTGAGATATCTGCAGTTTGGTATCGACGGATTGCCATTGGCTCAAGAATTCCTAGAGTCATGGACTCACAACTTAGACAAGCCTCTATCCAGGAATCTCGCGTCACTATTCAAGGCATGATTACCAGTATAAAGGGATTTCACCTGGATCCTCTGCCAAATATCCGTCTGGCTGAAAACAAGCAACTACAGCTGCAAGTCGCACAGGAACTTGGTTTAGACACCCCGCGCACCTTAACAACAAACAATCCAGAAGCAGTGAAGCAATTTGCTCAGGAGTGCGAACAGGGAATGATTGTGAAAATGCTTTCTTCTTTCGCTATCTATGACGATAAAGGGCAGGAACAAGTTGTTTTCACCAATCTAGTCAAAGACGAAGATTTAGAAAATCTTGAAGGACTGCGTTTGTGCCCAATGACGTTTCAGGAGAAACTGTCAAAGACGCTAGAGTTGCGCACAACAATTGTAGGACAGCGTGTGTTCACCGCAGCAGTTAACTCCCAACGCAATCAGAAAGCTCAATACGACTGGCGACGACAAGGGCTTGCTTTACTCAACGCCTGGGAGTTTTATAACTTGCCAGAAGACGTGGAGAAGAAACTTTTGCAACTGATGTCATACTTCGGCTTAAACTATGGAGCAATTGACATCATTTTGACGCCGGATGGGCGGCATGTATTCCTAGAGGTTAACCCAGTTGGAGAATTTTTCTGGCTAGAGTGCTGTCCTGGTTTACCCATTTCCCAAGCAATTGCTGAAGTTCTGCTGACTTCTTAAAATACACTTCATTCTACTAACCATAGAGACAAAATCAGCAAACACGAGATTTATTCACATTTACTTACTATTCATTATTAGCCAGTACAACAAAGCAGTTATATTGGACGAAAGAAATTAGTCAGGTCAATTCATGCAAAAAATATATCTCCAGCTGCTCTTGCTTTTTCTATCATAGAACTATCTATTAATGTTACTAATCTTAAATCAGCAATAAACTCAAAAGAAAAAAGTCTATATCAAAGTAACTGATAACTGAAGCTTCACTTTATGCTAGTAGATCTAAGTCTTTTTTACCTTTACCCAAGGCTAAGCTTAAAGATGATTTGGTTGCTTGCGGTGGAACAGTTATAAAAACAGCTTCTGCATTGGCAAAATATTCGCTACATTATTTTTAGCAATGGTGATTTGTTTGAGTTTCACTATGAGTTCCAAGTCACCCTCAGTGGTCAGTGCTTCCTAAAATTATACTGAGGCTTTGTAAGAAGATTGTTTCTAATTTTCATGTCAGTTACTGTCATCTTTCTACAATAACTTTGATATAAATACTGTTAATTTCAGTCTGCACTCAAGTCATATTTAAGACTGTTAAACAGTATGTTATCTATTTATGTTAGTCAGCTTTGCTCAAAAGCTTACTACTATATAGCATAAGCCCCTTGCCCTCACTAGAAAGCAAGGGGGAACTATGTACAGCAAATATTTTTCAAACTAGTATCTGTGCAACGATACACTTCTTAGAACAGACCTGAACCACTGATTCAAACTAGGTCAGAGTAAAATCAACTTGGTGTGTGTTGTGAATTGGTTACACACCACCATAAAAGTATGAATGACTAGTACTTGAAGACCTAGAACTGCCATTACTGTCCCAAGCAACAGCATTTGCATTTGCCAAGGAAACGGTAGAATAGTAAGTAGAAGTATTCACAACATTGGTGTTAGTATCGGCAGAAGAAAAAGTAGTATCTCCATAGGCAATAGCGTCACCCTGTGCATAACCAAATCCTTGAGAGGAGTACGTTTGAGTACTAGCACTAGTCGATGCACCTCCTGTAATGATATTGCTTTCGAGTTTTATTAACTGACAAAATTCTAAGTCAGAAACAACCATTGTCTTTACCTATCAAATTCATACAAAACTTGTCTATATTATAACAATAATTACTTAGTTTTAGATTCATATTTCACTGTAAATGTATAGTTTCTTTTTATTGTAAATGCTATAGTTTTACTAGAATGCAAATGATCTTGAAGCTATTTTTACAAGCGATTTACGAAAAATTTATATATTTTTTTTAATTTGATTGTATCGTCTTTTTTACACAAGAGGAAAATTTCAAACTAAATCAAACGACTTTATTTATTGATGAATAAATATTATTTATTATTATTTAACAGGCTTCTTATTCGTCCTATTTTTAATCATTTTTCATTAATTTGTGCTTTGCTAAAAGACAATGATTTCATTGTAAGCAGTTCATGACGGCTACTTATAGTCATAAACAATATGGATAACAATTCAGCAACTGCCTCTACTCTGTCAAAAGATCGCTATTGATTTGTTGTTTTCCTTGATACACCACTTGTCACCCTAGAGCGCAGCTTGCTGCGTTCTCTTGCATCTACAAGAAGACTTTCTGAGAATTTTTATCAAACTAATTTTATATGAGGCTGCACTTTATCACTCTCAACCTGCAAGGCTAGAGGGCAGTTCGCAGCGTTGGGAGGCTGATGTGTCTGGGGATCTCTAGCTTTCTGGGGATGAGCGGTAGAGTGGCAAGGCAGAGATCGGAGCACGCAACAACTCTTAACAACGTACTACCAAGAGCTACACAAAGAAAGCCTGCAGAGGCAGGCTAAACGCATCTTCTTAAAGAAATGGTATGAAAAGCTAATACACCTCTACTCAGACTTTTTAATACGATCAATTTCCCTTTGTAATTCTTCAAGTTGTTGGCGCAAAGCTTCAACTTCTTCATTTTGAGCAGTCTGTGCTTCTACATTCACTGCACCTGCAGCTGTTGCTCGTTGATAATTTCCGCGCTTAATTTGCTGATATTCTTCTGATTCTGCCCACTGACGCAAGTAGTGTATACGTTCTACAGCGAAAGGATGGCTGAGCATCGTACCACGAGCACCGTTGTAAATCAAGAATTTGTATATTTGATTCAGTCCATCTGCATCAAGTGCTTGGTAGTCTTCTGACTGACGGATAAACTCTTGTAAACTACATTCGTTAGCATAATTGATACTACCTCCAGAGACTTTCATCATAGAAGTCATGACAGAGTTCAAGTCATCCATCACTAACAATGCAGCACGATCTGCGGATAACTCGGCTTTACGCCGCCATTCATAAAAGGCGTAAATTAAACCTTGAGTGACAAAATTACCTATACCCAAAGTCAACTCCCCAATGGCAGAAGCAGCACTCATCGCCCACATCGCCATTTGAATTAGAATAGTATGACCACATTTAATGTGCCCCAGCTCATGAGCTAGCACTGCCCTGATTTCGGCTTCGCTTAGCAAGTCCAATATCCCTGTATTTATGACTATATAAGGATGGTCTTGCCCCAGCGCATAGCTGTTTGCTAGGGGATTTTGTTCAACAAATAGTGCAGGTTCTGGGTAAATATCCAAATCCCGCACACATTCCCGAAACATCTGGTAAATACTGGAATATTGGCGTGGCCCAACTTGGATGGTGTTGCCCATTAAATAGACTAATTGGGGGCGTTCTACGAAAAATTCCACAAATTTACGCGCGATAAAATCAAATCCTGGTAAATTGCGTAAAGCTTGTTCAGCTTGGCGATCTAGAGGATGTCTGAAGGCTTCGCTGGAGATTCCTGTGTAAGTTGGCATAATTGATGGATATTTGGATATTAGTACCACTTTGCGGAAGTCAAAATTCCAAGTATGGCACTTCGTGCCACAAAGGAGCGATCAAAAAGCTTACAGCACAAGCTTTTTGCTCCTCTTTGAATGGTAGCTTTCTTTCCATCCATCGTGTACAAATTAGGAGTTAGTCATTAGTAGTTAATATCACAACCAACAACTAATACATAACAACTCACTCCTAAAACTGACAACATAATAGTAATAGGGATAAAAGTAAGTAGAACATCACTTTGTATGGAATTAAAAGCGTGTGATTGAAGCAGAAGTTCATTTGTCACTACATAACTTCCTGCGATCGCAGGCGGGTTTCCCTTCGTGGCCACATCATTTGACAATGGCACGGTTGGTGGCTCGTGCCTTGCGCCTAGGACGTAGCGCCCTGATTCAAGTCGGGGCAGCTTGCGGTTATCAAGGACGGTATCGCACCAGCTTTGTAGCATCGGCATTGATGTGGCATGGTCCTGTGATTATTGTTGCCCCCCCAGCAATACAGCAACGGCTGATTAAAGTAGAAATACCCCGCCTACAACAATGGTTGCAAGTTAATAAACCAATCAGAACAGGTGACGCTTGGCCGGTTGGTCATGAATTTCAAGGACTGTTCTTAATCTCCCCCGCAGCTTGGTTAAAAGCACAGCTGAGTTCTTGTGAGAATTTTCCGAATGGTATCCCCACAATTATTGATGGAGTGGATGATTTGGAAGATTGGGTACGTTCTGAACTCACAGTGAATTTAGAAACAAATGACTGGGAGCAACTCATGCTTGCCCAGCCAACCCAAGCTGAAGTTATTCGCTCTGCACGGGCGCAACTCACACACGAACTATTCAAGCACCCTGCAAATCCCTACGAATGTTATCTGATTTCTCAAGCAGAAGAAGAAATTTTGAGTCATCTGTATTCAGCTTTAGATATATCTAGCCTGCCCGATGCCTGGAAACAATTCGCTCAGCAATTTCAACATAGAAACGAAAATTTCCCTTCTTTATCTTCCTCATCTTTCTCATCCCTACTCTGGGCGACTATTACTCGTCGTCATGGTTTATTTTCTTTGCATTGTGTCCCCATTGAATTAGGAAAAATACTATCCCCTATTTGGCAGCGTCAGCCTGTGGTATTCATTGGCAGTGCTTTAGAACCGGAAACTGAAGCTCCCTTATTCCGCCAGCGTTTGGGGTTGGAAGACGAGTTAACTTGCCTCAAGTTTTCCTCTGATAACCAAACAGAAGCGATTCAATTGTACATACCCTACCAGTTACCCCTACCCAACACACCAGAATTTCAAGCAGCGTTTCTTCATAAAGTTCTAACCCTAGTCTGCTTAAGCGCTACAGCATCAGGGTTGACAGTTGTGCTTGTGGGAGATGTACCTCTCAAATCACAAGTGGGGACAATTCTTGCCTCTGAGTTTGGTTCACGGGTACAGGTGGAAAAAACTTGTTTGGATGAAAATGGTATTTTGGTCAGTGGTTGGGAATTTTGGCGTGAGCATCAAAAGGTTTTGCCAGCTCCTCAGCTTCTGGTGATCGCGACTTTACCCTTGCCATCTCTAGAAAATCCCTTAGTTGCAGGTCGAGTGGCACACCACAAACGCTTGCATCAAGACTGGTTTCGTTTGTACTTGTTGCCAATTGCGATGAATGAATTGCAACGGGCGATCGCCCCATTACGCGACAATAAAGGCATCGTTGCTTTACTAGATAGTCGTGTGATTATCCGTAGCTATGGTGCTCAAATTTTGGCTGCCCTCAGTCCCCTGGCACGTATCAACTACCTCGACCCCAATCTGTTTTCTTCTGACAGTGAAGAAGATTCAGTGTAAGTCGTCTTTACTGTTAAACTCTAAAATTATAGAACGCGCTGAATCCGAAATAGCCCAACCTAATTTTGTAGCTATGTATGCATACACTAGCTAGGACTGATAGCTGTTTTCATTTGCGTTAAATACACCCAAGCATAAAGGGGCAAAATCTTGTCCCTCCACAAAGGGATTACTTTCAATTGAAAATTGCCATACAGTAACAAGCTTGACTCTTTTGAATGGGGAATTCAGCCCGTATTTGAAATTGCTTAACCCGTGAGTGCTGCTATGAACAGTCAACTTCTAGGTGGGCGCTACCAAATTACTCAAGTCCTAGCCAGCGGAGGTTTTGGACAAACATATCTTGCTGCTGACACCCATCGTCCAGGTCATCCTTTGTGTGTTGTTAAGCAATTGCGACCTACCAATCAAAGTCCGCAATTAATGCCCAAAATTCACACATGGTTTAAAAATGAAGCGGAAACTTTAGAAAAACTCGGTTTACATCACCAAATTCCCCAATTCTTAGCTTATTTTGAAGAACAAAAAGAATTTTATTTAGTTCAAGAGTATATCCCAGGACACACTCTCAGTCATGAACTGGTGCCAGGACAATCATGGAACTCAAATCAAGTCATCTGTCTACTGACAGAGATTTTAGAGATTTTGGTCTATGTACACAGTCAGGGTGTGATTCACCGCGATATTAAGCCATCCAATATCATCAGACGACAGACAGATAACAAATTAGTTTTAATTGACTTTGGAGCAGTAAAACAAATCCGTACGCTCAATTCCCAAGGTCAACTGAATTTAACGCTGGCAGTTGGTACACCAGCTTACATGCCCATTGAACAATTCAATGGCTATCCTCAACTCAATAGTGATATTTATGCGGTGGGAGTCATAGGCATACAAGCACTGAGTGGGTTATCTGCTCAAGAAATCCGATCTCTGATTGATCCCCTCAGTCCGTATGCAGGAATCCAAAGTTGGCAGAGTCGCTGTTCGGTGAGTCTTGAGTTGGCAGCGATACTTGACAAAATGACTAATTCCGACTTCCGCCAACGTTATCAGACCGCAGCGTCTGTTCTGTCCGATTTGGAAAATATCGATACAAGTACAGTACCAACTACTGTTAGTGTACCTGTGTCAACCTCTACTCCAAAAACGACAGTATTTTCCGCATCAGCACCAACTTCCAACTCTGTCTCCCAAAGCACCAGTCATACTGCAATTGATTTACCAGAACCATCCTCTGAAGAGCCAGCTTCAAAAACTGCAAACACTCACTTATCTAGTGAAACTTCAACAGCTGTCAACTATAACCCAATCAAGCGTCGTCAGCTTGTCAGTTGGCTGTCAATTTGTGGAGGAATTGCACTTGCGATCGCAGCAGTATTTTACTACTTTCCAAAGCATGATACAAAGCCAGATATAAAGGAAAAGGAACTCACTCTTGTGAGAACTCTTTCTGGACATACTGACTCTGTTTGGTCAGTTGCGCTGAGTGGTGATGGGCTAACGCTTGTCAGTGGTAGTGAAGACAAGACTATCAAAATTTGGCATCCAAACACCGGACAACTGAGTCGCACTATAAAAGCACATTCTGATAACGTGAGAACGGTAAGTCTTAGTTCGGATGGACAAACGCTAGTCAGTGGTAGTGGAGACGATACTATCAAAATTTGGCAATCTCGAACTGGGGAACTACGTCACACACTCAAAGGTCATTCTCTGCCAGTTTGGTCTGTAGCCCTCAGTCGTGATGGTCAAATTCTCGTAAGTGGTTCTCAAGATAATACCATAAAAGTTTGGAATGCATACACAGGAGAGTTAGTTCGTACTCTCAAAGAACATTCTGCTTCTGTTTACTCCGTTGCTCTGAGTTCAGATGGTTTTACCCTCATCAGTGGTAGTCAAGATAAAACTATCAAAGTATGGGATGTACAAACTGGAAAGTTACTCCGTACGATTGAGGGACATACGAATGCAGTCAGATCTGTAGCCATTAGTCCAGATGGGAACAGCCTTGCTAGTGGTAGTTGGGATCAAACTATCAAGATTTGGAATATGCACACTGGAGAGTTAATTCGTACACTCAAAGGACATAGCGATCGCGTCGTTGGTGTAAGCTTCAGCTTTGATGGCAAAAGCCTTATGAGTGCCAGTATTGATAAAACTATCAAGGTTTGGAATTTCCAAACAGGAGAAGTACGGCAAACTATTTCTGGACATTCTGATTGGGTTTTGTCTGTCGCAACAAGTTCTTGGGGACACACCTTAATCAGTGGTAGCCGTGACAAGACTATCAAGATATGGCAGTAGTTCAGCATGGAGGGTTGCAATGAAAGATCAAACGACAGACAATAGGCATTTTGTTAGCAAAAATTCTAGAAAATTTCTTGGAACTGGTATTGCGATTGTACTAGCACTTTGTGGTGCTGCTTATGGAGTTCATCAATGGCAGACAAATTCTCAGATTGAAGCAAGAGCAAATTGGGAAAATGTTCAAATTCCACAAACCTTCACAAGTCATACAAACGGAATTTGGTCTGTTGCTATAAGTCCTGACGGACAAAAGCTTGCAAGTGCTAGCGAAGACAAAACCATTAAACTCTGGAATTTCAAGACTGGAGAACTGATTCGTACGCTTTCTGGGCATACAAAAGGTGTTTTATCAGTAACTTTTAGTCCTAATGGACAGATGCTTGCCAGTAGTGGCAAAGACGCCACTATTAAGCTGTGGGATTTGCAAACTGGGAAACTGATTCGTTCTCTAGAAGAACATCCCAAAAATGTTAGATTTGTAGTCTTCAGTCCTGATGGGCAAATGCTTATTAGCAGTAGTTGGGACAATACAGTCAAGGTATGGAATGTGCAAACGAGCAAAGTCCTTCATACCCTTAAAGGTCATTCTGAGGGAGTGTTTGCAGTTGCCATTAGCCCTAATGGTCAGACAATCGCTAGCGTTAGCAAAGATAAGACAATTAAGTTATGGAATCCAAAGACTGGACAACTTCTGCGTACTCTCTCTGGGCATAAAGATTCAGTCAGAACAGTTGCTTTTAGTCTAGATGGGCAAACTTTGGCTACTGGTAGTAATGACAAAACAATCAAGCTATGGGATGCAGGTACAGGAAAACTTATTCAAACTCTTGAAGGACACGCGAATTTGGTAAACTCTATTGCCTTTAGCCGTGATGGGAAAATCCTTGTCAGTGGGAGTGAGGATAAAACAATCAAGCTTTGGAATTGGCATACAGGAAAAATCATTCGCACGTTTCTTGGGCATTCCGGTGTTGTTAACTCTGTTGTCTTTAATTTTGATGGGCAAAGCTTTGCCAGTGGAAGTGGAGATCAGACTGCCAAAATTTGGCGCGTTAAATAAACTTGACTTATCTACAGTTTTTGTCATTTGTCAAGCACTTTAGACAAAGAACAGATGACAATTAAGTTTAAAATTCTTGAGTCTTTTTGAGCAATTGCTTCAAGCAAGCGTTATTATCAGCCTTAGCAGGGATTTATTTTTACATTATGGGCGAAGCAAAGCGTCGTAAAGCTACATTGGGAGAAAAATACGGTCAAGATACAACTAGAATCTTGCCGTGGGTTCCTATCTCCAAAACCCAAGCAGAAAAATTCGTCAAATGGTCAAATCGGATGACTTGGATTGGTATTGGCGGTTTAGTCGCCGCTTGGGTTATAGTTCGTTTCATCGGTCCAGCTTTCGGTTGGTGGCAAGTCGTCTAAACCCAAGCTTGGATAATAGTTTGACCACAACAGCTAGGTTTTCCTAGCTGTACTGATTTTTATTTGTTGATTTATTTACTATTTAATGAACTCCTTGTGCCTGATCTGTAAACACAAAGCACCCCGCAAGAGGTACAAACCAGTGTGTCCGTAAGGACTCAGGGCGATAAAAATACTTGCCGAAATGGCAACATAATTATCTTCAGTTCAGTTATTGTCAGTCTTAAGTCAAACGATTTGGGCTTTACACTTGGGATTGTGGATAAGGAGATTTTCTCTTACAGACAGCTACCGTCAAGGTTGGCAGTCGCTTGATGTCACTTTCTATCTCCTCCACCAGACGCTATTTTGTGAACAACACCGGACTTGTGCGTCTCCACAGATAACAGTCCTGCACTGCCTCATTTTGGCAGTGTCCTCGGTAACGCTGTGACTCCTATACCAAGAGTGTTAACTCCTAACGGTAGCGCTGATTGCTGAGTCTTAACTACTGAGTAAAAATCTTCAGGATTTCGCACTGTCACAAGTGAATTATTTCAAGCGAGAACCTTAAACAACCATGATCATCTACCAGTTTCGCCATACTCTGGTGGAGAAGTTGGTATAGATAGCTTAAGATTTTTACATTGCTTAATCACTGTGACTTAATCACTGTGACATACTTGATTTTGATAACTGCGTCTTTAAACAATCCGAAAAGACATACAGCTGCCTTGTAGAAGGAAAAAGTAGCAACTATATTCAGAAAGTCACTGAGAAAAAATGCAAAATCGGTATTTTTTAGAGTTGACTTGTGCTAAATATGAGTTAGCCTTATAGCGGATTGTTTAAATGTACCATCTACTTCGACTGATTTTGTAAAGATAAGACAAAGTTTAGTTATTCTGTTCGATATTTCGGGTCTACAAACTGAATACTTTGATACGACACTGAATATCTATATCGACTACCCTAAGCTAGGTAGCTAATTCATAAATATATATGTATCTGTGAATTGTAATGGATAGTTTACAATACCAGTTGGTGGAAGAATCTAAAGAAAATATAAAACAGACCAAATAACTGTGGTGTTTGGAGGGAAAAATGTTTTTGAGACTAGCACAACAACATCGGCAATTCGTCCAGGACTTAGTGATGAACTTGCAAGCATTAGCAATTGTTCTAGAGAGGCGTGGGTATCCTGCGTCATGCTACACCTGCGGTGACCAGATGAATAGTGCTTCGTTTATGGTTAGCCTGGGAGAAAACCATCTCATTCGCTTTTTAGTCTCTGATTACGGGATCACTTGGACAGAGATGCGCGATGATCGTGAATTAATGAAATTAGAGGGTGCAGAGGCAGTGAACCAGTTACAGGAACTTGCCAATATAGTCAAGCATCCCGTACCAAGCTGTGTAAGTAACAAAATTTTGGCTAAGCGGTGTTAGACAGTAAAAAGTTAAGAGTTCAGAGTTATAAAGTTAACAGTTAAAAAATCGTAACATTAGCTAATAACTCGTAACTCATAACTTTAATACGTTATTTCAAAGCTTATTGACATTGCTACCATGACCACTGTGGTATCAGCGCGTCATTAGTTACAATAGTTGTTGAATATTCATCGACATTTTTGGTAGGCATCTTAACAATCGGCAGCAACGCATAAACGTAAATGAGCGAGCTAGCTAAAAGAATTACAAACCATTTCCAATCAAAATAAATGATGCCCAATAATGGGCAATAATAGGCAATACGATTGCTGTTCAGGATTTTCGGTGAGATTTGGTGGTGTGTCTGGACGTAGCATGTGAGTCAGCGTGCCCTTGGTGAGGTTGTGCGTTGGGGAGGACAGTGCTGTGGGCGATGATGACAACAACCTGCTACAGGAAGGTCAGCCGAAGCCAGGCAACGAACGCCGCGTAAGCGCAAAGTACACGCATTACAGCGTAATTCCTGCGGAGGTTTGCGCCAACATAGTTATGTTTATTCGTGCCCACCTACTGACTAGATGAATAAATTGCACAAGACGTCTAACTTTATGCTATTCCAGATTTGGAAAGTCTATCTTTTGCTTTAAAAAACTTTCATATGTCAGAGGAAAAATCACAACAACCACAACTTCCATCAACCACTGCAATTGACACTCCAGCAAGTAATTCTTTAGAAAATTGGTTTGAATATCCCATCAGAGTCAACCCACATCATACAGACTATGCAGGTTTCGTTTGGCATGGTTCCTACATAGCTTGGTTGGAAGAAGCGCGGGTAGCATGCTTGCGAGCTATCGGTATCGAATATGCTGATTTAGTGGCTTTGGGCTGTGATTTACCAGTTGTAGAACTCTCAATACGCTATCATCGTCAGCTTCAATTGGGTATGGGAGCGATTGTAAGAACGCGCATGGCTGAAGTGAGTGGTGTCCGTATTAACTGGGATTATACAATTGAATCACTAGATAGGCAAGAACTATATGTCACTGCCCAGGTTACTTTAGTAGCAGTAGACAAAGATAGAGGTAAGATTATGCGTCAGTTGCCTACGACTGTTATGGATGCTTTGATAAGGCTTTCAGCGTCAACAAATAAGTAATTCGGCACACGTAAAATTAATTAGTGAGGATTGTTTTTTGTCATTAGTCTTTTGTCTTCTGTACTCAACAAATGACTAATGACGATTAACATCCAAAGCGATATTACCTCACTCTAATGACTTGAGAGAAGGCTTGAATTAACTGTATTATTTGATGCCAAATATCTTGAGGGCTAACCCCAAGACCAGCATGCAATAAAACAATAGTAGTAGCACTAATAAACGCAGTTTTCACCGTCGTTTTCACGACTTTTACTAATAGTGTATAAACAATCCAAGACACAATGAGGGTAGCAAACATAGATACACCTTTTTCAAACAGAGTCTTACCAATGAAGGTATTAGAAGAGAGAAAATTTTATGAGTGTAACCATGACAGACATAAAGTCTCTCTTGTTGAAATTGAGTCGTGGTGAGCATTGAGAAGCCACTGCACCCTGAGTGAGTTCAGCGCTCTTGATAGGGCAGCCACTGCGTCCTTGCGGGGTTGGGTAAAAACCTAGAAAAACTGCGGTGCCTCCGGAAAAATCGCCCTATGAAAGATTGTGATTTTTGTATACCAGTTAACATTTGTGCGATTTTTCCGCGCCTGTTTGTGGACTTCTTACCCGTTAACTTGTAATGAGGTGAGTCCAGCGCTGCAGGAGGAGCCAGTACTGCAGGAGGGTCTCCCTCCGTAGGTATCTGGCGTTGGTTTCCCGACAGAGGCGACCCGCGTTCCCGAAGGGCACCGCAGTTTTTCAGTACGAGCGATGAAACGGACGCATTAATCCACAGAAAACGCACAACTTTTGCCTTCCAGATATGCAAAGGAGCGCATACCCGGATGGGGTCTTCCCCGTTGTTGCAAGTGGCGTTCTCAAGTGGAACTCCACAACCATAGTCTGCACTATAAGAGCAACTTACTGTTCAAAGAGTACAGATGTGAAAACCTTAAATTCAGTTCTCGGCAACCCCAGTCACTACCTGTAAAGTAGCAACTGACGTGGAACCTCTACAGACAAAACCTCCTCATCGCTCAGCAATGTTTCGCTGAGAATGTTGAGTTGACTGGAGCTTTTTCCCGTAGTTGTTCTGCGATTACTATACACTAAAAAATCTGAAAAATTAGTATGCCGCAAAACCTTCTTTAAAAAAGATATTAAGTTTTGATTCTTAATTTTTTGTATAAGACTTTGATAAAGTCTATAGAAAAAACTTATGCAATCAAAAATGACTTATTCTTTTTTCTCTGTAAATAGAAGACAAAAGGAAAAACCTTTGTCTTACAGGGTTTCATTGGTTTGCATTTGACGTTGAATTCTCTCCACGTAGCTTGAAAAAGCCTCCTGGGCAAAGGGTTCCAGAGCAAAAGGAAAGAAAAAAGGATAATGATTTGTTCATTTGTTCTGGTGACGAATTCGTCATGACGGCTACTTGTCATGAGTGATAAATAAAGGACTAAATTACGCAATTAATAAGAAATAACAGAACTATATACTCATATTCTTATACATTAGTATAAGGTAAAAATGACGAATAAAAATAATTTAGCGTTCAGCTTACTGCTGAACGCTGAACGGAGAGACAATGAAAATCTAACGTTGTTAGTCGTTTTTTATCGCAAAGATATTATACGCGAATGATTTTCCAAGGTTTCAGTTGCTTTTAAAACTTCCTGCCTTGCCCATTTATCTGCTGCTAAAATGTCATCTAAAGAAGGATTTGGATGATTATCGCTCTGGTGGCGTGAGCACACCCATTCGATACACCGAGGGATATCTAAAAACTGAATTTTTTCTTCTAAAAACAAAGCCACAGCTTGCTCATTAGCTGCATTTAATACAGCTGGCATGGAACCACCAGCTTTCCCTGCTGCATAAGCTAATTTCATGCAAGGATACTTCTGATGATCTGGTTCACGGAAGGTTAAACTGCCAACTTTTACTAAATCTAGCCGTTCCCAGTTGGTGTAGATACGATCAGGCCAAGACAAAGCATAAAGTAAAGGTAAGCGCATATCAGGCCAACCAAGTTGAGCAAGAACAGAGGTGTCTTGTAGTTCAATCAGGGAGTGAATAATACTTTGAGGATGAATAACAATCTCAATATTCTCGTAATCCAACCCAAAAAGGAAGTGAGCCTCAATCACCTCCAGACCTTTATTCATTAAAGTCGCAGAATCAACAGTAATTTTACGCCCCATTGACCAGTTGGGATGTTTAATAGCATCAGCAACTGTGACTTGTGCTAACTTTTCTACTGTCCAATCACGGAAAGCACCACCAGATGCAGTTAATAAAATTCGTCGCAAACCTCCATCTGGAATACCTTGTAGACATTGAAATATAGCAGAATGTTCTGAATCCGCTGGCAATAATTTTACACCATGTTTTTTAATGAGAGGTAAAACTACGGGACCTCCAGCAATTAAGGTTTCCTTGTTTGCTAAGGCGATATCTTTACCAGCTTCAATGGCTGCGATAGTAGGTAGCAACCCAGCACAACCAACGATACCTGTAACAACAGTGTCGGCATCTGCGTAGCGGGCAACTTCAATAACTCCAGCCTCACCAGCCAGTATAATCGGCTGGGGAGCAAAGTCGTTGATTGCTTCTTTGAGTGCTGGCAACTTTTCTTCTGAGCAGATAGCTACTATACTTGGTCGAAACTGCCGAATCTGAGAAGCCAATAATTCTACATTGTTTCTGGCGGCTAAACCCACAATCCGAAATTGATTAGGGTTGTGAGCAACAATGTCTAAAGTCTGAGTACCAATAGAACCAGTGGAACCAAGAAGAGTGATTGCTTTCACAATTGTTTAAGAATTGACAGACAACATTAATATAAATTGCTTGGGATACACAAGTAAGCGTCTTGGCATCCAATTTACTGATTTAGGCTGATAGGGAAATTGATAGATGAGGAAATTAGAAGATGAGCAAAGGAATTGAGCGATTATTTCCAAAAATAAAGATATGCAAAGGGGGATAGAGTGTAGTGAGCGCTTATGCCTATAAGTGGGAAGTGAAGGAGTGCGGGAGTGAGAGAGGGAGGGTTTGACGTTTTTCTTCAAACTTAATAGGGCTTACGCACCATCTGCGAGAAACCCGGTTTCTTCATTCGTCTTTGGTAGCGAAACAGACGATTTTTGCTCTTAACCGAGTTTTTTTGCCTAAATCCAGGTTATAAAGATGCATAATCATAAGCGCGACAGCTTAGAGTATCAAGGTTCACTTGAGGAGGAAATTTTTAAGAATGTCTACCAAGTCTTGCCTTGTGCTACCTAAACTTGTCAATTCAAAGTTAACAGAGTAGTAGGGGTGTAGGTGAATTTTTGAATTGATCTCTCCTACAGCATTTTCAAATAAGGTATGAAAGAAATAAACACAAACCATCATCCCTTTGTGTCTTTGGCATTTTTGACTTTGCTTAGGGAAGAGGTGGGAAGTATGGTTTCTAGCAAACATTTGTTCATTACCTAACTGTGAGGACTATATAATATCTGTACAAAAAGAATACCTTGTGTCTCTACACTTCTTTGCAAGTTAATTTTCAGGAGTTAAAAATGTGTTTATATACACTATGTAGTTAAATATAACTGCTTAGAATAGTATTGATATTAGCTAAATTCTAACTACTGATAGTAAATAGCTGACAAAGTTTTCAGCTATGGTTATTTTTATCTAGTTACTCATTTTGGTGGAGGAGTGGGATGTGCGCAATTTTACTAAAAAATAACCAAATGACAGCCATAGGTATGTGGATTCATAGAGGAGTTTGAATAACACTCAAGCTTATGGCTCAAACTCAAATATTTATCAAAAAAGTTTTATGGAAAAATGATTTTCTTTTTCCTACGGTAATCTGGCTTGCCAGCAGATTATTTATTTGGGCGGCTATGTTGATAGTTGTTCCACATCTGCCAGCACCACCACAAGGGAGTGCCCCTCAATTTGGTTGGGGAGTGTTTCATGCATGGGATAGTGTACACTACCATTCGATAGCAACATCTGGTTATGAATTTACCGATGATGGGAAACAACATAATCTTGCATTTTTTCCTCTATTTCCTCTGACTATTTGGGTTTTCATGCGCCTTGGTTTGTCATTTGAAGTAGCAGGTACGCTCATAAACAATTTGGCATTTTTTGCAGCGCTTTATTGTGTCTACTTTTGGATACAGGAACATTGCGGCACAAAGGAGGCGCGTTGGGCAACTGCTGTGGTGGCTTGGTGTCCGTTGTCTATGTTTGGCACAGTCATTTATACTGAGGGGCTATACTTACTGTTGAGTACTGCAGCTTTGCGAGCTTTTGATCAAAAGCAATACCACTGGACTATCCTTTGGGGTGCAATGGCAACGGCAACACGTCCCACAGGATTAGCCCTCATACCAGCATTTTTGTTAGCCGCATGGAGACAGCGTAGACCCTTAATGGCTTACGTTGCTGGCTGCGCCACTGCAATTGGAGTGCTTCTATTTAGCCTCTACTGTACAATTCAATTTGGCAATCCCTTTGCATTTATCCATGCACAACGCGGATGGCGACCCTCGTTGGGATTTGATGGACAGGGTTGGTTGGATATGCTATTGCAAATTACTGTCGGCACATCTCATTGGGAAAAAATTGGTACAAAATACTACTTTCATATTCTGTGTTTTGGGATTGTTGTCAGCTATGGTTTTTGTCTGTGGCGCTTCCGTAAGAACCTTAATTCTCTTGTTATCTACGGTTTTTATGGTTTACTATTGCTTGTTTTGATACTAGGAGACGATTGGTTTATCTATAACTTACTGAATGCAGTTATGGTCTTGGGTGGTCTTTATATGTTGTGGCATTTACGCACTCAATTGACCCCAGTCACTGTTATCTATGGTTTGTGTGGCATAAGTTTGCTGCTTGCTTCTGGAGGCACGATATCCTTGGGTCGTTTAGCTTACGGTCTTGTATCATTGAGTGTGGCTTATGGTGTCTTTCTGTCTCGCCATCCTCGTCAAGGATACTTAAGTTTGGTTTTGTTTGCTATCTTACTTGTCAGACTGTCTCTTAAATTTGCCCAAGAACTTTGGGTGGGGTAACCTAAAAAACATTTTATTTGGTGTAGGACTTTGATAATTCACGCATTCGCAATCCGGAGAAATTCAAAAAAAGATTCCTACACCCTACCCCGCATGTAAACACTCAAACTTATGATAAAAGGTCAGACATTTTTGAGCAAAGCTTTATGGACTAAAACCTTCTTGTTTCCAGCAGCCATGTGGCTTACTAGCCGACTCCTCATCTGGATTGCAATGTTGTTGATTGCGCCATTGCTACCAGTACCACCCGGAAGCACTCCCACCACTTTTGGTTGGGGAGTGTTTCATGCATGGGACAGCGGACATTACCGTGCAATTGTCACTTCCGGATATGAATTTGTGAATGATGGTAAGGGACACAACCTTGCCTTCTTTCCCCTGTTTCCCTTAATTATCCGAGTTTTGATGAACTTGGGCTTGCCGTTTGAAATAGCAGGGACGCTAGTCAATAATCTAGCTTTTTTTGCAGCACTTTACTTTTTATACTTTTGGGTTAAGGGACAAGCTGGTGAAAGTGCGGCGCGGTGGGCAACTGCAATAGTTGCTTGGTGTCCATTATCACTATTTGCAGGAGTGATTTACACTGAAGGGCTATATCTATTATTGAGTACAGCAGCTTTGCGAGCTTTTGATAAACAGCAGTATGGCTGGACTGCCTTTTGGGGTGCAATGGCTACAGCAACACGTCCGACAGGGATGGCATTGATCCCAGCGTTTGTCTTAGCAGCTTGGAAACAACGCAGACCCCCTATTGCTTACCTTGCGTCTTTTGCCACTGCGGCTGGACTACTTCTTTTCAGCATCTACTGTGCGATTCAATTTGGCGACCCTTTGGGATTTCTTCATGCACAGCGGGGATGGCGATCCTCGCTAGGGTTTGATTGGCTGGATTGGTGGAAAATGCTGATGCAAGTGACAGTCGGGACATTGAATTGGAAGCATGGCGGGATTAAAGACCCCCTGCATCCCTTATTGTTTACGATGATTCTTGGCATTGGTTCTTGTTTATGGTACTTCCGTAAACAATTAGGTTCACAGAAAGTGGACTATGGCTTTGCTGCTTTGGTCTTTCTTGCGTGGATACTAGCAGGCGATCCGTTGATTAACACAGTTGCTGTTTTTGGCAGTGCCTACTTATTATGGCAATTACGCGCTCAATTGACTCCCGTCACTGTTATCTATGGCTTCTGCGGTGTAGGTTTGTTGCTAGCATCTGGAAGCACTATCTCTTTAAGTCGTCTGGTGTACGGTATTGTGTCTCCAAGTGTTGCTCTTGGTGTGCTATTGTCTCGCTATCCTCGTTGGGGTTACCTAACGCTGTTATTTTTTACTATCTTACTGGCAAGCTTTGCTGTTCGATTTGCTCAAGAACTTTGGGTAGGGTAGATGGGGACGAGGGGAATAAATAATTCAAAATTCAAAATTCAAAGTTCAAAATTAGAATTTTGAATTTGAGCGTCAGCGAGTGGGGACAAGGGGACAAGGAGATGAACAAATGGGGATGAACAAAAAACTGATTTCGCCTAATCCTGTGTTTTGGATGATTGGCGTGAGTGCGCTGATTTTATTTGGGTGCAGCAGTTTAAGACATGAGTTGTTTCAGTCAACTGCTTTTGATTTAGGCATTTTTGACCAAGCAATTTACTTAATTAGTCAAGGACAGTCACCGATTTCTTCTCTCATTGGTTTCCACATTCTTGGTGACCATGCCGCTTGGATTTTTTATGTTTTAGCCTTATTTTATAAAATATACCCCAGCGTTTACTGGTTGTTTGCAATCCAAGCAGGCGCTTTGGCATTAGCTGCTTTACCTATATGGCATCTAGCGCGTCATGCTGGTCTTACGACTGGACAAGCTATGGCGATCGCCTCAGTGTATTTGCTATATCCGCTGGTATTCAATATTAATCTTTTTGATTTCCACCCAGAAGTGATTGCTGTGCCAGCGTTGTTAGGAGCTGTTTTAGCAGCTAGATTGGAACGCATTGGGTGGTTTTGTTTATGTATCTTCCTGGTGCTAGGATGTAAAGCTGTATTATCTCTAACAGTCATAGCACTGGGAGTCTGGCTACTGGTGTTTGAAAAGAAACGACGATGTGGTGCGATCGCTCTCGCAAGCGGTATCATCTGGTTTGTCATAGCAACTAAAATTGTCATCCCCTTTTTTGGTACTCAAGCGGCGTCAGTGGAACGCCATATTTCTCGATATGCTTATTTGGGAAACTCGTTTCCAGAGATTGCTAAAAATTTACTCCTCAACCCAGGACTTGTGTTGGGACAAGTTTTTTCACTCACTAACCTAGGATATTTGCTGCTGTTACTAGCGCCTGTGATTTGGGGACTTTCACTGCAAGGAATGCTGCCTTTGATTGGTGCTTTTCCTACTTTGCTGATGAATCTTCTTGCCGATTACCCACTCCAAAAAGATTTGATCCATCAGTATTCTCTACCAGCAGTACCATTTCTTGTATTAAGCATTATTTCTACCCTTGCTACAGGTCAGGGATGGTTACGCAATAAACGAAATATAATATTGTGGTCTTTGGTGGCATTTATTGCTTTAGCCAAATACGGATACTTCTGGTCTATCTACTCAGATTCACTGGACACTTGGCAAGCAACACGACAGGCAGTTGCCCTAGTCCAAACAAAAGGACCTGTTTTGACAACTGCTGAGATTGCCCCACACATCACACATAGACCAGTTGTCGAGTTGACAAGCGCCAAGTTACCACCTGCTAATTTGGCAAAGTTTGACTATATACTGTTGAATTTAAGTCATCCTGGCTGGCAAAGTGATCAAGAGTTTGCTGCCAACTTAGTAAATAATCTTAAAAAGACTCAGTTATTTCAACTGCGCTACCAACAAGACGGTGTGTATTTGTTTGTGAAAGGAGTTTTTCGCAGTAGTATTTCATCTACGAAAGTAGGGATGATTAAAGGTTAACTCTTAATTATCCTATCAAAATATTCTTTTTAAGAAACAAAGTATTTATTAGTGTATGTTATCACATAGTTTCCACTAAATTATATGCATTAATCAATGCACATTCTGTAAGAATTCAGCACCCAGGAGTCAGAAGTCAGAATATACTAGGAATCCAGTATATTTGGTAAATTAATTTCTCAAATGTTTTTTTGATTCTTTAAATCTTCTGACCGGAGGCGGAGCTTTCCTTGCTCCGCTCCTGAATTCTGACTCCTGAATTCTTACCACATTCTTTCATCATTACAAAGACTTTCGTTCATAGTAATCTCTTATATTTTCCGTACTTTTACTGAAAACAGAAACATGAAACTTGAATAAGAATGAAGTAAGAATCCTAGGAAATTTGTGGTTGTAGATTCACAAAGCTGTTTCACTAAAAAGTTGTATATTCCATCGTGGAGAGCGTGTACTGTTGACTGTTGACTGTCAGCCGTCAACGACTTTCATAAGTGATTGTGCAACGAATATGTGTTTTAGCTTACTAAAGTCACTAAATAAAATTAGGAAAAACTTATGAATTTCTTAATTGAAACATTAGTATTTCAAAAATATTACATACAATTTCTTAGTCAAAATGTACTGAGAGAAGTATAATTCTCAATACATTCTGCGTTCCGGGAAAAAGATACCTTTGATCATGAGAAACTTTATTTGGTTTATGAGCGTCCACTATGTCCACAACATTTTATCTGGCTAATGATTACAGACAATCAGTTAAAAATTTAACTTTTTTTCTGTCTTAGATAACTTTTAGCAGTAGAATATTTAGCAGAAAAATACACAGTGTGATTTCTGTGACTCATACTTAAACAGAAACAATGCAAAATATAATTTATGACAAAGGTTTCTCATAACTTCTAACTATTAGTGGATATGTTAGTTTAAAGCTAAATCGTCTTGGTTTCCTCTAAACCTGTTTTATTTATCAGCTTAATTCTTATATTTCTGCTAATCTGTATTTAAATTTTTTAAGATTACCAGAAACCGCTTAAGTATCTAAGTATATAGAGAAAATGTGCGAGAGCACGCTGTTATACACATAAATCATAATTCCACCCCAAGGAGCTTTGACGTGGAAACCAATAAAACCAATAAATCGTATGTTTGGTCACATGGAATACTGATTGCCCTCGTTGGCTTTTGCGCTAGTTTAAGCATTGGCTTGGTTATGCCTGTAAATCCAAGTACTTCGGAAGCTCAGACAAAACAAGCGACAAACACGAAGGATGGTGCAGCCAAAGTAGGAACTCAACAGCGCATGGAAAAATTAAAGGCGGCGATGCTGACAAGTTGGCAGCAAGAAGCACAAACAAAGGGATTCTCCTACAATATACCATCGCGTTTTCAAGGTGCTGTTATCCAGAGTGCAAAACTGACGAAAGGAGAAAAAGTTATTGCACTTACTTTTGATGATGGTCCTTGGGCTGGATCTACTGCAGAGGTGTTGGATATCCTGAAAAAAAATAATATAAAGGCTACATTCTTCGTTGTTGGACGGATGCTGAAGACTTATCCGGAGCTAGGGAAACGAATTGTAGCAGAAGGTCACGTGATTGGCAATCATACTTGGCATCATTGGTATCACTATTTTAACCCACAGGCAGCGGCATTTGAAATTGACAGCACAACAGACTTAATTTATGAACTGACAGGTGCAAAAACCACTTTATTTAGACCACCTGGTGGAATGATGCATAATGGTTTGGTTAGTTATGCTAAAAACAGAAGCTATTCTGTAATTATGTGGTCTGCTGACTCTGTAGACTATAGTCGTCCGGCTGTACCAAGATTAATTAAAAACGTCATGAGGGATTCCAAACCAGGTGGAATTGTATTAATGCATGACGGCGGTGGAAATCGCTCTAGAACTGTACAAGCTTTACCGCAAATTATTAGCAATTTTAGGAAACAAGGTTATCGTTTTGTTACTATACCAGAACTATTTGAAATAGAGAACCAAGAACTACAGTTGGCCGCAGCACGAAAGAGTAATAGAAAATAATTCTTAGTTATTACTAATAAGTAACAAGAACCAAGTCATACCAATTCTATATAAAGTTGTGCTTTATTCAGCGGCTTGTATCTTGAATACAAACATGACTTCCTTTATCCACTCGTGTTCGGTTCGAGGATTGATCTTTCGGGAAAACTACAAAAGCGAACGACTTCGACTACACAAAAAAGCCTTTAAATCAACAATGACATGGGATAACATGCTCAAGGTAGGTGGTTCTATTTACCACCTACCAAGTTTCCCAGATTTTATAGTACAAGAGTACTATAAAATTTCAAACTAAACTGAGCTGAGCTGTTTTTCTTCCACGACTTGGGGATTAGCTTGTGAACTATCCGCTTCAGAAGGCGGAACTAATTGCCAGAACTTAGGCAAGAACTCTTGCCAATTCTCTAATATTATCCTCGCCTTTTGTGAATCTGTACGTTCAACATGAGCTTTAATTAAATCTTGCAGTTGCTTTTCACCAGCAGGAGTCATAATCCGCTGGAGTTTCACAATTTCCCGGTTGACTAACTCAGGGAACAAACCATCTTCATCTAAGAAGTAGGCTAATCCGCCTGTCATCCCAGCTGCAACATTGCGTCCCACTTTTCCCAGAACAACAATCACGCCACCAGTCATGTACTCACAGCAGTGATCTCCTGCCCCCTCAATGACTGCTGTTCCCTTGGAATTGCGTACAGCAAAACGTTCTCCGGCTAAACCTTGAGCAAACAAAACACCTCCAGTCGCACCGTAAAGGCAAGTATTGCCAATAATCACGTTTTGTGCAGGGTCATAACTCGCATTTGCTGGGGGTTTGATGATGATTTCACCACCGTTCATTCCCTTACCAACGTAGTCGTTTGCTTCCCCTTCCAAAGTAAGAATCATACCGGGAAGATTGAAAGCACCAAAACTTTGCCCAACACTCCCTTTGAAGTTTAGGTGAATTTGTCCCTCAAAGCCATTGTCGCCATACTGGGAAGCAATGAACCCTGCTAACCGTGTGCCAATAGTTCTGTCGGTATTTACTACTGTAACTGTTTTGGTGACAAAAGATTGGTTACGGATAGCAGCTTGAATCTCTGAGTCAGCCAGTAATTGGTCATCCAAAACCACGCCGTTGCTGTGGACTTGCTCATGCACTAACCAACTGCGATTTTCTCTTGTATCTGGTAGCCCAAGCAAGCAATCTAGATTCAGCGCAGCTGTCTTATTTATATGTACGTCTTCTCGAACTTTCAACAAGTCAGCACGTCCAGTCACTTCTGATAAAGAACGATAGCCAAGTCTTGCTAAGAGGCTACGAACTTCTTCCGCAATAAAGTAGAAGAAGTTGACAACGTGTTCTGGTATTCCGGTAAACCGCTTGCGCAGTTCTTCTTTCTGAGAAGCGACTCCCACGGGACAGTTATTAGTGTGGCAAATTCGCGCCATGATACAACCTTCAGCAATCATGGCGATCGAACCAAAACCAAATTCTTCTGCGCCCATCAATGCGCCCATCAGCACGTCCCAGCCACTCTTGAAGCCACCATCTACGCGTAAAATCACCCTGTCACGCAAGCTATTTTCCAATAACACACGATGCACTTCAGTTAAACCGAGTTCCCACGGAGAGCCGGCGTGTTTAATAGAACTGAGTGGTGAGGCTCCCGTACCACCATCGTGACCAGAAATTTGAATGATATCAGCGTTTGCTTTCGCCACACCAGCAGCGATGGTACCAATACCAATTTCTGCGACCAACTTCACCGATACTTGAGCTTTTGGGTTAATTTGATGCAGGTCGAAAATGAGCTGAGCCAAGTCTTCGATCGAATAGATGTCGTGGTGCGGCGGTGGTGAAATCAGTGTCACTCCAGGCTTAGAGCGCCGCAACATCGCAATGTAGGGGCTGACTTTTGGTCCTGGGAGCTGTCCACCTTCTCCTGGTTTTGCACCTTGAGCGATTTTGATTTCAATTTGTTTGGCGCTCATCAGGTACTCTGGTGTCACACCAAAGCGTCCTGACGCGACTTGTTTAATTGCACTGCTAGCGGTGTCGCCATTGCGCAATCCTTTTAAGTGTGGTAGGGTTTGCGAATGACCAGACTCGTTGACGTCATCGAGGACTTTGTAACGTACGGGATCTTCGCCACCTTCTCCAGAGTTGGATTTACCACCAAGACGATTCATGGCGATCGCCAAAGTTTCATGAGCTTCTCTTGACAATGCTCCCAATGACATCCCACCAGTACAGAAGCGCTTGACAATCTCACTGACAGACTCGACTTCTTCTATGGAAATGGGTGAGCGATCGCCTTGGAAATCCAGCAAGTCACGCAACGCTGTCAGCGGTCTATTTGCGAGATACTTCTTATAAACTTCGTAGTGATCGTATTTCTTTCCATCAACGGCTTTGTGCAACGCTTTCGCCAGTTCTGGGCTGTTCATGTGGTACTCGCCGTTAGGACGGTAATTGACAAACCCTAGATTTTCTAGCTTCTTAGTCGTTAATTCTGGGAAAGCTTTGCTGTGGAAAGCCAGCACTTCTTGAGCGAGTTCGCTAATACTCAAGCCACCAATGCGGGAAGTTGTTCCATAGAATCCCAACTCTAATAAATCCTGTCCAATCCCAATTGCTTCAAAGATTTGTGCGGCTTGATAGCTAGAGAGCAAGGAAATCCCCATTTTCGAGAGAATCTTGAGCAAACCACTTTCTACTGCTTTGCGATAGTTGGCGATCGCCTGCTCCAAACTGATGACTGTGATTTTACCCCGTTCCATGAACTGTTGGGTTTTCGGGTCAAACCACCAATCCCGCACAGTCTCCAAAGCCATATACGGGCAAACAGCAGCTGCACCGTAGCCTATTAGACAGGCAAAGTGATGTGTACTCCAGCACTGCGCTGTCTCAACAACGAGGGATGTTTTCATCCGCAGTCCTTCGCGGATTAGGTGATGGTGTACTGCTCCCACTGCAAGTAGAGGGGGAATATAGGTGTATTCAGTATCAATCCCATTACTTATCCTGTCACTAAGGATGAGTATTTTAGCTCCCGCGCGTACTGATTCAGCAGCTTGTACTTGCAAAGATTGAACTGCTGCTTTTAATCCTTCTGGACGTGTGGCAATTTCAAATAGGGTGGATAATTCTGCTGTTGCAAATCCCGATAACTTAATAGCCTCCAATTCTGTCTCATTCAACACTGGTGAATCCAGCTTGATTCTGCGCGCATATTCTGGCTGTGGTTGGAGTAAGTTACCGCGTTCACCCAGTTCTACCTTCAAAGACATAACCAAGCTTTCTCTCAAGGGATCAATCGCTGGGTTCGTCACTTGAGCAAAACGCTGTTTGAAATAGTCATAAAGCAGGTGAGATTTTTCAGACAATACTGCTAAGGGAATATCGTCCCCCATGCAGAAAGTTGGCTCTTTACCTTCCATCGCCATTGGTTGAATCACCATTTCCACATCTTCTGTGGTGTAACCGAAGGCGACTTGGTGTTGCAGCAAGCCTTGTCTTTCAATTTTGTGAGTTGTGGAATGTCCGTTCCCATTGACACCATGACCATTAACTGCTGACGATTCACTCAATAATGTTTTGAGTTCTTGGCGGTACTGGCGCACCCATTCACCGTATGGTTTACTTCGGGCAATGCGCTGCTTAATCTCCCAATTCTTCAGCACCTCTTGAGTTTCTAAATCCACAGCAATCATTTGCCCAGGACCAAGTCTACCTTTTTCGAGGATATTAGCTTCATCTATATTCACGACTCCTGCTTCAGAAGCCACGACTATATAGTCATCCTTGGTAATACAGTAACGAGCTGGTCTTAAGCCATTACGGTCTAGTGTTGCACCAACTTTGCGCCCATCACTAAACACCAACAATGCTGGTCCATCCCATGCTTCTTGAAGACCACTGTAGTATTCATAGAAATCAACTATCTCTGGGTAATTACGCAACTCCGGCTGATTCTGATAAGCCTCTGGAACCATAATCATCAAGGCTTCCAATGGGCTACGTTCAGAACGCACCAGCAACTCGAACACGTTATCTAAAGTAGCTGAGTCGCTGTTGTCAATGTAGACAAATGGCTTGAGTTCGTTGATGCGAACGCCCCACACTGGATGATACAAACTGGCTTCTCGTGCCATCATCCAGTTGATATTACCTAGTAAAGTATTGATTTCTCCGTTATGTCCCAAAAGCCGCATAGGTTGAGCGAGGGGCCATTTGGGCATGGTATTGGTACTAAAGCGGCGGTGATAGACTGCAAAAGCGCTTGTGTAAGCTGGATTTTTTAAATCGTCATAGAAGTCTCCCAAGACAGCCGAACGCACCATGCCTTTATAGACAATTGTGCGGCTAGATAGGGAGCAAATATAAAAGTCTTCTGACCAATTGCAGTCGATTGTATTGCGAATCGCTTGACCAATTCGGCGGCGGGTGATGTACAGTTGACGTTCTAGTTCATCGCCGCTTTTATCTAGAGAAGCTAAAAAGATTTGTTCAATTTGAGGTTGATTTTCTCTTGCTTGTACCCCTAGAAATGTTGATTGCACTGGTACAACTCGCCAGCCCAGTACAGTAAAGTTTTCCGACTCCGCGACTTGCGAGACCACTGCACGTGCTTCTTGTGCTGCTTGTGGCTGTTGGGGTAAAAATATCATCCCCACAGCAGTCTTTTGTGTGGAGGGAAGTTGTATTCCACGTGCTGTAAAATCTTGTTGGAATAACGCCCAAGGTATGGCGGTCAATATTCCTGCGCCGTCACCAGAGTCTTGATCTGCACTACAACCGCCTCGGTGTTCCAAGCAAGTCAAAGCAGCCAAAGCTTTTTCTATTATTTCATGATTATCATAGTTTTGGCGATGGGCAATAAAACCCACACCACAGGCATCTCGTTCCTCTACAAGCCATCTTTGTCCTTGATAATTACACCTTGAGGAAGCATTTAACGATGTCATTTTCTGTCCCTGATTCATTCGTTTTTGATTCATAGACCACCCCTGAGTTCTTGGTTACAATTTTTACAACTTCTTGTTAAGAAATTTTGCTAAATCAGAAATGAAGAGATATGAACAAATACAGAATCACTTGAAAATTAGGGAAAAAAAATTTTAACTGCGGGTTCTATTTCGCTGTCCCCGTGTTAAAATCTTCTCGTTATTTTTGTGTTTCTGCTCAATTAAGGAGACGACTTTTGCCCCAGCAGTTTTTTGTCTATAAAATTCGATTCCTCAAATTCTCAGATTCTCGACGAGGGCTGATTTCCAGGTCTTGCCTTGTATGGCTTACCTGAAAAAAACTCAAACATATGTCTTCACTACTTTTAAATTTACAATTATCACGATTTGGTAACAAAATTAGCGTATTACACTATCAGATCATTTGACAATTCCTATTCCATATACACTTAAGTTTTCTAAAGTTTGTTGACTGGTTGTTGTTTATTGTGTTGCTGGTAGCATGACTTGCATAGCAATTCTGAGGGAGGATGGAAAATTCCATAACTTTTATTTTGACAACTAAAGCTGTTGTCAGATATATAAGAGCACTCATGTCACTTAGCGCTCGTCCTGATGAATAGTTGTACTGAAAGAAATTTGTTTGATTGTTTTCAAGAGATAAAAAGCCCATATATACAATATCACATCCCGTTAAGCAGCAAAACTCATGTCAGTATTTCTTGATTTTGACAACTGGTGTACTTAGCTTTTCTATGAAAAGTAAGTGTAGACAACGAAGTTTGAGTATACAAATTTTTATTTATACTCAAAAGTGACATCTTGGATGAGTTATTCAGTGCTTTCAGGAATTGCTTTGAGCGAGTAAATTGCTAATTTATGGAAAAAATACCAACTTTATGCCAACAAGACAAGAGCGCTATTGTGAATAAAAGCAATGGCAGGCATGTCATGATTTTCGTGTTACAAGTATTGGTGACACTACTGTATTTAACAGCTACCTGTGTGAATGCAAAAGCGCAGTACTTATTAGAAACTAACAACGGGACACAGGGACAAACAGACGATGCGCTTGGTAAAGATACAGGAACACACAAACATGGGAACATAGAGACTTCTCCTGGTTTCTTCGTTTCCCAACAACGGTTGGCTCAAAAAAAGGAACCTCAACAGGGGGCTGCTTCCTCTGTAAGTCCTCTTGAGCAACCATTACCTCCACCTCCTGTTTTACCAGGGGTAATTTCTTATGGTAACCAAATTTCTCTCAATGGTCGCATTTTATCTGGAGCTTGGTTACAGCAACGTGGAAAAACAGGCTCGATGAGTATTCATCTTAGCGACGGAGCAGTTAGACAATTTTTCGGGGTAGATTTCTTAGATAGCAGCAATCCAGACAGACAGCCAACACAATGGTTTTCACCTCAGACTAAACCATTTATTTTAACAAGTTTACTGACAACAGGACATCGATATCTAGATATTACGAATTTTGCAAAAGCAGCCAAATGGCAGACACAAGTTACCAATAACACTTTAGTCATTACGACACCAAGCGCAAAAGTCACAAATATATCTCAGGATAAGCAACCTGTGGGCGATGGCTTCGCCGACTCTATGCCCGAAGCACTTCGTACTTCCCGTGAACAAAGTTCAGGGAGCCAATCTTCGATTGGCTGGGCAAAGAAGGGCGATCGCGTTATTGTAGATTTGGATCATCCAACTCCTTGGCAACTGACACAAGGGCTATTAGTCAAGAAACCTCAACTTCAAGAAGTTGAGGGAAATTCCCCTACACAACTTCTTTCATCGTCCTCACCTTCTTCCTCGCCACCCAATAGAGAGTGGATAATTAGCCTTGATGGAATAGCCAATCCAGTATTGGTACAACGCTATACTCCCCTATCCTCCTCATCCTCGTCATCCTCATCACTCATACAGCAGGTGGAGGTAGTAAACAACAAAACAATAATACGTCTAAATATTCCTTCTGATTTAGCTCCTCGGATCACCACTGTCGCTAATCCCAATCGTTTGATCATTGAAATTCGACCAGATGCAATGGTGGAAAGAAATATAACATGGGTATCAGGATTGAACTGGCGACAGCGGTTTGTCAACTTAGGTAAAGAACGCTTTCCGATAGTGTGGTTAGAAATTAATCCTCGTACCTCAGGGGTAAAAGTCAAACCGATCTCGATCATGACTAACAGCTTAGTAGGTACAGCTCCTTTAATTCAAACTGCACAACAATACTCAGCAGTTGCAGCAATTAACGGTGGTTATTTTAACCGGAATAATCAATTACCTTTGGGTGCGATTCGTCGGGATGGTGTATGGTTATCAAGTCCGATTCTTAACCGAGGGGCGATCGCCTGGAACGATTCTGGGCAATTTTACATTAATCGTCTCAACTGGTTAGAAATTCTAACAGGCAACAACAATTTACAATTGCCGATTTTGACTCTCAATAGTGGTTACGTTCAGAGCGGTATTGCTCGTTACACCAGAGTATGGGGAGCAAACTACACTCCCCTAACTGACAATGAAATCATTCTCGTTGTGCAGAAAAACCAAGTTATCAATCAGCTAACAGGAGGTAAAGCTGGTGAAATAGCCATTTCCATACCACAAGATGGCTATTTACTAACATTACGAGGTAACGTTGTGAGCAATGCTGCTGTGTTACCCGTTGGTTCTTCTATGAAAATTACTAGTTCTGTGGCTCCTGATATTTTTAGCCGTTACCCCTACATTGTAGGAGCAGGGCCACTGTTATTGCAAAATCGTCAAATAGTGCTTGATGCAAAGAGCGAAAAATTTAGCAACGCCTTTATTGCCCAAAAAGCTATTCGTAGTGGTATTTGTACAACAACAACAGGAAATCTGATTATTGCGGCTGTACACAATCGTGCTGGCGGTGCAGGACCTACTTTAGCAGAACATGCTCAACTCATGCAGCTTTTAGGTTGTGTAGACGCTCTTAATTTGGATGGTGGTAGTTCTACCAGTCTTTACTTAGGAGGACAACTTCTTGACCGTTCCCCGAATACAGCTGCTCGCGTTCATAACGGTATTGGTATATTTTTACCACAGCGCGGGGTCCAGAGTCAAAAGTGAAATAGCGCAGTTGGACTGGAATCACCGTCACTTCAAAGAACGTCAAAAGTTAAAAATAAAAAGGCAAAAGAAAGAATTTAAATCTCTTTATCTGCTAACCTTTGCAACGCCAACAATGCAGCACCATAAGCAGGTTCATATCGAGGAAAAATCACTGTTGCTGAAGGAAAGATAGTGAGAACAGATGCAGTGAATTGATCACGAATTCTCGATTTTCTTTGCCACACACTTCCAGTGGTGACGACTTCAAAACGTGCATTATGACTAAAAATTGCATCAATAACTGTAGCAGTAGCTTTGGTTAACTCTTTGGCAGCATCATCGATAATTTGCTGAGCGACTTCATCTCCGCAAGCTGCTACGTTATCAACAATAGGTGCCAAAGCAGCTATCTCTTTAACACCCCATCCTCGTCGATAGATAACTTCTATTAAATCTTCTATAGTCGCAAGTTCGAGATACTGTTTGAACGCTTCAACAAGACTTGTTGATATCTCTCGTCCATCATAAGCTTTTAATGCTGCTTGCATACCAGCAACAGCAATTTGATAAGCGCTACCTTCATCTCCTAAAAGATAGCCCCAACCGCCAACTCGTTTTGTCTGTCCATTATGATTTCGCCCAAAAACTATAGAACCAGTACCTGCTGCTACCACAATTCCTACAGGATAACCAACTCCCCCTACTAAAGCAATTAAAGCATCATGACAAATGATGATATTAGATGCAGGTAATTCCCAAGTTATCGGAAGCAAGCTGCTATTTTGTAATTCTTGTACTATACCTTTTACGACTTCAATATCTTTGGGACGACCTACACCTGCTAGCCCAATGCAAATGGCTTCAATCTTGATATTCGTCAATTTTTCTGCTTCAACTACAGCAGTATGAATTGCAGATTGAATTGACTGTACTGTTGCTTGTGTACCGATAGTTTGATAATTAGATGCTCCTGCTTCACCACGACCTAGTACTTTAGTTGTATCATCCATTAAAATACAAACTGTCTTGCTTCCGCCGCCATCAATTCCTAGAACATAGCTCATATAATTTTTAATTTTCCACCGCAGAGCAACGCAGATAATTTTCTATTTTATCAGCCATCTATACTTATCTAAAAGAGCAATATCTAGCTTAGCTTGTTGAGTGATTATTCTCTTCCTCTATAGGAATAAAACATAGAGTTATCATACCAGGAATTGTGAGTAAACAAACTAAGATAAAGAATAATGGATATCCAACTTTTTCCTGAATATAGCCGCTAATGAGTCCAGGCAACATCATGCCTAATGCCATAATGCCTGTAGATATGGCAAAATGAGAAGTTTTGTATTGACCTTTGGCAATATACATAAGATAAACGCTCAAAGCCGTAAAGCCAAAACCATAACCAAGTTGCTCCAAAGAAACCAAGGGATAGACTAATGTAAGTGATGGTTTAGCATAAGCCATGTAAACGTAAAAAATATCAGGCAAGTTTAATGCTAAAGCCATAGGCAAAAGACACTTCTTTAATCCATATTTAGAAATGACCAATCCTCCTAGAATTCCTCCTAAGCTTAGAGAAATGACCCCAAAAGTTCCGTAGACTAAACCAAGTTCTAATGTTGATAATCCCAAACCTCCTGCTTCTGGTTTGTCTAATAAAAATAACGAGGCGATTTTAACAAGCATTGCCTCACCAAATCTGTAGAGCAAGATAAATGCTAGGATTGCTCCAATTTTCTCCTGTCTAAAATATGAACCGATGATATTCCCAAAAGGTATCCTGTTTCTTACTGTTTGGGATTGGTGTTGAGAATTGAACTCAGGGTAAGGTAAAATAAGATAGTGGAAAATAAACAGGATTGCTAAAACTAAAGCTGAAAAACTGAGAGCAACAGTCCAACTTAAAGGAATATTTTTGAGGGAGAATTCAAGCTGACCAGCTAAAAAAACTAAAAATCCTGAACCGAAGATAACGGCAAATCGATAAAAAAGTGAACGAATACCAGAAAAAAATGCTTGTTGTGCTGGATTTAGAGTTAATAGATAGAAACCATCAGTCGCAATATCATAAGTTGCAGAAATAAATGCTCCTATGGTCAAAGCTGCAAAAGAGATAAAAAAGAAATTTGGAAACTGTAAAGAAAAAGCTAGCAAACCCAAACAAGAGAACATCGCGAATTGGCTGGCAAGAATCCATGTTCTTTTGGTTGAGTAAGTATCAACGACAGGTCCCCAGAACATTTTGATGACCCAAGGAAGATAAAGAAAACTCGTCCATAAAGCAATTTGAGTATTACCTATTCCGAGTTTTTTGTAGAAAATAACAGAAACTGTGTTGATGATGACGTAAGGTACGCCAGAGGTAAAGTATAGGGTAGGGATGAAAGTCCAAGGGGAACGGGACATTGTTGGATTTTTCATTGACTGAATTAACGAACCGCCAAGACGCCAAGAACGCCAAGAGAAGATTAAGAAGAGAGGATAATGCGTTTGATACCTTGTTTGAGAACAGGGACGTTGAAGTTGATTAGAATACCAAGGGAATGATTGGTCATTTTCAAATAAGAGATTACTTGGGATTCGTGGATGGGGGCTAGGTTCTCAACAGCTTTCAATTCAACAATCAAGACATCATCAACCAGAAAATCTAATTTACCTTCACCGACGGAATGCCCTTTATAATTTACACTTACTGGATGCTGAGACATATAAGGTATCCCACGCATCCGAAATTCCACCTCTAAAGCCTGGTGATAAACCGACTCTAAAAATCCTGGTCCCAACAACCGATGCACCTCAATCGCCGCCCCAATCACAGCATACGCTAATCTATCCACTTCCTCACTTGGCTCTCTTTTCTTGGCGTTCTTGGCGTCTTGGCGGTTCGTTTCCATAAAACACTCCTTAACCCTGTGGCAAAATTTATAAAAGTCCTTCCACAGTATCCTTTTCCCTGCATGACCGCATCAAACATTAACCTCCCCAGTCTTTACGAACCCTTCTCCACAGAAGCCAAGTGGCAAAAATTTTGGGAAGAAAACCAAGTTTATAAAGCTGATCCCAATAAAGGTGGCGAATCTTACTGTATCGTTATCCCGCCACCCAACGTTACTGGCAGCCTGCACATGGGACACGCCTTTGACAATTCGCTGATTGATACCCTTGTGCGCTATCACCGGATGAAGGGATTTAACGCCCTTTATCTCCCCGGAACTGATCACGCCAGCATTGCTGTGCAAACAATTCTGGAAAAGCAACTCAAAGCAGAGGGGAAAACTCGCTACGATTTGGGACGCGAGAAATTTCTGGAACGCGCTTGGGAATGGAAGGCAAAATCTGAGGGAACGATTGTTGGTCAATTGCGGCGCTTGGGTGTCTCGGTAGACTGGACGCGGGAACGGTTTACCTTGGATGAGGGCTTATCCAAAGCTGTTATGGAAGCTTTTGTCCGCTTTTTTGAAGAAAAGCTGATTTATCGTGGTCAGTATCTGGTAAATTGGTGTCCAGAGTCACAATCAGCTGTCTCCGATTTGGAGGTGGACTCGAAGGAGGTCGATGGTAATCTTTGGCATTTCCGCTATCCTCTCACGGATAAGTCTGGTTATGTGGAGGTGGCGACAACTCGACCGGAAACAATGCTGGGTGACACTGCGGTGGCGGTCAATCCTAATGATGAGCGTTACAAGCATCTTATTGGCAAGACGTTGACTTTGCCAATTATGAATCGGGAGATTCCAATTATTGCTGATGAGTTGGTTGACCCCACTTTTGGCACGGGTTGCGTGAAGGTGACTCCAGCACATGACCTCAATGACTTTGAAATGGGCAAGCGTCACAATCTGCCGTTTATCAATATTATGAATAAGGACGGCACTCTGAATGAAAATGCTGGTTCATTCCAAGGACAAGACCGTTTTGTTGCCAGAAAAAATGTGGTTTCTCGTTTGGAAGCTGACGGGTTTTTGGTGAAGGTGGAGAATTATAAGCATACGGTTCCTTACAGTGAACGTGGTAAAGTTCCTATTGAACCTCTTCTCTCGACTCAGTGGTTTCTCAAAATTCGTCCATTGGCAGATAATGCGCTAGAATTTCTCGACCAGAAAAATTCTCCGCAGTTTGTCCCGCAACGCTGGACAAAGGTGTATCGTGACTGGCTGGTGAAGCTGAAAGATTGGTGTATCTCTCGTCAACTATGGTGGGGACACCAAATCCCTGCTTGGTATGCGGTAAGTGAAACAGGCGGAGAAATTACTGACAATACGCCGTTTGTCGTGGCGAAGTCAGAAGCAGAAGCACAGGAGAAGTTAGCAGCACAGTTTGGGGAGAATGTCAAGATAGAACAAGACCCAGATGTGTTGGATACCTGGTTTTCTTCTGGGCTTTGGCCTTTCTCTACTTTGGGCTGGCCGGATAATACCCCAGATTTGGCTACTTATTATCCTACCAGTACTCTTGTGACAGGTTTTGACATCATCTTTTTCTGGGTTGCCAGAATGACGATGATGGGCGGGCATTTTACAGGGCAAATGCCGTTTAAATCAGTTTACATCCACGGTTTAATCTTGGATGAAAATAATAAAAAGATGTCAAAGTCGGCTGGTAATGGGGTTGATCCACTGCTACTTATTGACAAATACGGTACTGATGCACTGCGCTATACCCTGATTAAGGAAGTCGCTGGCGCAGGTCAAGATATCCGCATGGATTACAATCGTAAGACGGATGAGTCGTCATCGGTGGAAGCATCCCGCAATTTTGCTAACAAGTTGTGGAATGCGGCGCGGTTTGTGATGATGAATTTGGATGGGGAAACGCCGCAACAATTGGGTAAACCAATCGCGAGTGAATTAAGCGATCGCTGGATTCTCTCTCGCTACCACCAAGTTGTTAAACAAATCAATAATGATTTCGATAACTATGGATTAGGGGAAGCAGCAAAGAGACTCTATGACTTTTTTTGGGGCGACTTCTGCGATTGGTATATTGAACTTGTTAAATCTCGTCTGCAAAAAGATTCTGAATCTTCGTCTCGTCGCACTGCACAACAAACTCTCGCGTATGTGCTGGAAGGGATTTTGAAATTACTTCATCCTTTCATGCCTCATATTACTGAGGAGATTTGGCAAACTCTCACGCAACAAGGCGAGGATTCTAAGCAAAGTTTATCTTTACAATCTTACCCTGAGGTTGAGACAAACTTAATTGACCCCACTTTGGAGGAACAGTTTGAACTGCTGATTGGTATAATTCGCACAATCCGCAATTTGCGCGCAGAAGCGGATGTGAAACCAGCAATAAAAGTGACGGTGAATTTGCAAACTGAAAACGAGAATGAACGACAAATTCTCACTGCTGGACAGTCTTATATTAAAGATTTGGCAAAGGTTGAGAATTTAGTCTTTGCTGGTGAGCAAAATAAAGAAACGTTTGCTGATGTTGTTGGTACTGTGCAAGTGCTACTTCCCCTTGCTGGTGTTGTTGATATCAAGGTGCTGCAAGCCAAAATAGAAAAACGCCTGAAGAAGATAGAAGGGGAAATTCAAGCTTTGAGTCATAGGTTAAATAATGCTAATTTTGTGGAACAAGCACGACCAGACGTGGTAGAAGGAGCTAGGAATTCTTTAGCAGAGGCGGAAAAACAAGCAGAAATTTTGCGCGATCGCCTACGTAGGCTAGCATAGTTTTGAGGGATGATTTAGTTGTTGGTTGTTAGTAGTTAGTTTTGTAAAAATACTGTTAACTACTAACGACTAGCTACTAAAAAATTCACGTTATCTTTATCGATTAAATGTATTTCAACATACATTAGAACTTCTATGCTATATCTAGCTCAAGTCCATAAGAACGAATTTTTAAATCAGTTCCAGTTGCGATTATTAGCACGTGAAGAAACTGAAACTATGTGGACGCTCATTCCAGAAGAAGCTTTCATTCTTTTAGGAAAAGGCAAACCTTTCACTGAAAACTTACTCCTTTTGGTGGAGCTTTCACCGACAGGCGATATAGAAAGATTAGAAGATGCCACAAATTGGGTACTAAATTTGGTAAAAGCTTATTTGACCACTGGTATTACTCCAGAATTCTTGCGACAGGAAGCTGAACGAGCAGAACAGTGGCGACAAAACTTAACATTGCAAAACCAAGACTTAGCACGTCGTTCATTAGAATTGGAAGCGCGTAGAGAACAAATTCAAGCCCTAGAAGAAAGTCTGAAACGAGATAAGAACGGCGTTCACAAACAAGAAAATGCTAGCTCTTAGATTTTGGATGACAGCTTCACCATTCTAACCACTTGTTAATTGTGTCCAGTAACGTTCATAAATTTCTTCAATTTGCCCTAAAGGAGCAATCCGTTCACACATTCTTAAAATTGACTCTGGAGGAAACAAGCTGAAATTATTCTGCACTTTTTTTGGTAATTGCTCAAATCCAGCGCGGTTGGGTGTAGAAAGACTCAGGCGTTGAGTCGTTTCGGCTGCAACTTCTGGTTGTAGCATCAAATTAATCCAAGCATAAGCCCCCTCAATATTTGGGGCTGTTTTAGGAATAACTATAGTATCTGTCCATAATGAGGAACCACTTTTAGGAATCACATATTTTAATTTAGGGTTCTCTTGAGAGATTTTCACAGCATCTGAGGAGTAACACATTGCTAAGAGTAAATCTCCTGCCAAAATTTGATTGCGCCAAGCATCTGTTGTAAAGGCTGCAAGTGACGGTTTTAGAATCTTCAACTTTTCATATGCTTGTTTGATTTCGTTTTCGTCTTTTGAGTTGTAAGAGTAACCTAGCATCCGCAACGCTGCACCCATGACTTCTCGAACATCATTCATCAACGTCATCCGTTTTGACAGTTGTTCTTGATTTTGCCAAAGATAGTCCCAATCTTCTGGTGGATTTTTGAGCTTTTCGGAATTATAAAGAAAACCTGTTGTTCCCCAATTAAAAGGTAAACTATGGCGGTTGTTGGGATCGTAAGTAGGATTTTGAAACTGGGTAAATAAATTATCTAAACCACTTAGGAGTTCATGCTTTAATTCTGTTAATAACCCCAAGTTCACCATTTTCCGCACCATGTAGTCGCTTGGGTAAATGACACTATAAGCGCCTCCACCCCCAGCTTGCAGCTTACTTAACATAGTTTCATTAGAGTCAAACACATCTGCCAGTAGCTTGATTCCTGTTTGCGCATTAAAAGTTTTGAATAATTCTTTATCTGTATATTGCTCCCAAGTATAAATGAAAAGTTGGTCACTATGACCTTTCGTCACAGAAGCTCGCACATTACCGAGTCTCCAGCCACAACTAGCTAAAGATAAACTAGAAACTGCTGCTGCTATTTTTTTTAAGAATTGTCGTCTGTTAGTCATTTGTTTAAAACTTAAGAGTCAATTTTGTCAGTATCACACCTGGTAAGTACTTGTACTTCAGGCTTTTACCAGTGCTGCTTATCTTTCCATCACTTGCGATAAGCTTTGCGTCAAGCCTCTGGCTTATCGCCTTCAGTCGTCGCAAAACCACTTTAATTCCAGCCAATACTGTTAATCTTTATTATTTATTAAAAAAGTTTGACATCTACTCAAAATGGCAGTAATAACGATTCGCAAATTTATGATTAAGCGTGTGGAATTGCCTAGAATTCTTGCTCTGGGCGAGATGAAATGTATCCGCAAAATCCAAGCCAGTCTCATGCTAGTGGAGCACTTGAGCAATTTAACTTGTATTTGTCAAGCGAAGATTCGTCAAACCAAAAAACTTTTTCAGCACATCTTTAACTTTCATGTAAAGTCCAGTTTTGAAATCTAGAGCCTTAACTTTAAAGCTGAGAATAAGTTGCTATGTGACTTAATGAAGACTTGGTGTAGACACAGTTGTTTCAGGGATTATTGATCACACTGTGCGAACTGAGTTTGTTATCTTTGGCAGAGGTGGCGTGGATTGCTCATCTCCACCGTCGCAAAGTCACGCCTTAGCTTTTCAATGATTTAAGAGTACTGATGGTCTGTTGTGTCATAACACGAGGTAAATATGGCTCAATTTCAAGAAGCAATACAAACTACTAACACATTGCCCAACACATTGCCCCTTCCGCCCGCTGTCACCCCAAGAGGTGTGGCTGCAACTGAACTTCGTCCTTGGGGTTCATTTACTGTTTTAGAAGAAGGGCGTGGATACAAAATTAAGCGCATTGAAGTTAAGCCTGGACACCGCCTCAGCCTGCAAATGCATCACCACCGCAGCGAACATTGGATTGTCGTCTGTGGTACAGCAAAGGTTGTATGCGGTGAACAAGAGATTTTCCTCAGCAATAATCAGTCAACCTATGTACCTCAGTGTACAGCTCACCGATTAGAAAATCCTGGCGTTATTCCTTTGGTGTTAATTGAAGTTCAAAATGGGGAATATTTAGGAGAAGATGATATTATCCGTTTTCAGGACGACTACGCCCGCGTTGAAGATAAAAATCAATGATACCCCCATTACATAGGAATAGGATAGTTGTCCACACCTTGAATATCAACAACTATGCAGCTCTTTTGTGAAATAAGCAGGAAGCAAAAGTAAGGCAAAATATGCTATTTTTGAAAAACTCGGTTTCTTCAAGAAGCCGAGTTTTTTATAAATTTCTTAGCTCATGTACAAGTTTCAGTGACAACACCATTGATAGGTTTTGAAATTGCTTTGCGACTTCTATGATTCAATTAAGTCAATCTGCCGCTAATGAAATCAGGCGCTTAAAGTCAAAGCAACAGCAAAATGTCTTGTTTCGTTTGGCTGTTAAACCTGGAGGTTGCTCTGGGTGGTATTACGATATGTCTTTTGATCGAGCGGAGCACGTTAATGATGTAGAACTCCCACCCCAAATGGATGATGCGTCCTCTAGGAGTAGCTCAGACGGCGATGATGATTTACACCCGTTCCAAAAGAACGAACGTGTTTTTGAGTGTTATGGTATTCAAATAACTATAGATGCCGAAAGCTTAAAATACGTCAATAATTTGACCCTAGACTATTCAGAGGATTTAATGGGCGGTGGCTTTCGCTTCTACAACCCCATCGCAAATGCAACTTGTGGATGTGGTAACTCTTTTTCTACAACTTCTGAACTCATGCCCAAACAAGTTTGACACAAAAGCATAAAAAAAGATATAATTAGGATTTGTAAAAACTTAGACTAAAGGCAGCTTCTCGCGCTGTAACTCATGCCAACCATACAGCAGCTCATACGTAACGAACGCGAAAAAGCGCGTCAGAAAACCAAGTCCCCAGCTCTTAAGCAATGCCCTCAACGTCGGGGTGTTTGTACAAGAGTATACACGACAACACCGAAAAAGCCAAATTCAGCTCTACGTAAAGTCGCAAGGGTCAGATTAACCTCTGGATTTGAAGTCACAGCTTACATTCCAGGAATTGGTCATAACTTGCAAGAACACTCTGTTGTAATGATTCGCGGCGGTCGCGTTAAGGACTTACCAGGCGTGAGATACCACATCATCCGTGGGACTTTAGATACAGCCGGAGTCAAAGACCGCAAGCAAGGTCGTTCCAAATATGGAACCAAGCGTCCTAAAAAATAGAATAGTTATGAGTTATGAGTGCTCTAGACGCCAACGGACACTTTGCCCAAATTGGGCAACCATTTCTGTGCAAGTGCCTTCCGTAGAGCGGCTTCTCCTTCACCGTAGCCGTTTCTACTCGGTCAGGCGCTGACAAAGTACGCGTAGCGTGCTGTAAGCATAGACTCAGGAGTTGGTGTGGCTGATTAAAAGAAGCACTATGTCTACCCAGCACTTTATGACTCATAACAAAAAACCTTTTTGACACAAATTTAAGTTAGATGAGTTCCTTAAGCGGGAAGCTTTGTTCTTAAAGATGAGTTTGTGTTTGCGCAAAACTTGGCTTAGAGTCGAGATAAAAGCACGATAAGATTTTTTTGGTAACACCCATCGGTCGGTCTGGCAAACGAGGCGTGAAACTGGTACAGAGAGTCTCACAAGACTATGAACTGTATCTGCCGATGTAAAGCTAAAAGTACGCGCGACTTCGTACCATCTGCCTAGAGGTACTTGGTAGATGTTACATGAACATGCCTGCTGACTCGATCTAGCGGGGACGAGTGAAAACCTAGTTTTCCTTGTCTAGTTAAAAGGGAATGAAGCAGGAATTTCCGGGAAGCAACTCTTGGAAGCCTCAATGAAATCTTCGGCGACAACTGTCACCTCAGGTGAGGAAAGATGTCAAGGAAGTTGAATTAGTAGAGTCAATCACAGTAGATAATTTTGTCGCTTCCTCCCTGAGAGCAACGATTTTTGTAAGTCGGTGTCACTGCAGTTGCAGTGAAACAGCCTCAGAAAATTGGACTGCGGCATTTGCAGCTCACAAATGTTGGTGTTCAATAGCATATAGTCTCATTAGCGATTTAGAACTAAAGGTTTAAGTATGTCTCGTCGTGGTGTTATTCAAAAGCGTCCGGTTCCACCGGACTCTGTATACAACAGTCGCCTCATCAGCATGATTACTAGGCGGATCATGCATCATGGCAAAAAATCTCTAGCCGCACGCATTGTTTATGATGCGATGAAAACAATTGAGGAACGAACTGGTAGTGATCCGTTGGAAACCTTTGAAAGAGCTGTACGTAACGCGACGCCTTTGGTAGAAGTCAAAGCTCGTCGTGTTGGTGGAGCAACATATCAAGTTCCAATGGAAGTGCGTTCTGAACGAGGTACAACCTTAGCACTGCGTTGGTTAGTACAGTTTTCCAGACAACGTCCAGGTCGCACAATGGCAAGTAAACTGGCAAATGAATTAATGGATGCTGCCAACGAAAGCGGAAACGCAATTCGCAAACGTGAAGAAACACACCGGATGGCAGAAGCAAACAAAGCCTTTGCTCACTATCGCTACTAATATAAAGACGCGCCATAGCGCGTCTTGGCAAGGCTTATCATCGTGACTGTAGCGCAATGTAATGTATATTTACTTAGGAAAAGACGGTTTTCCGTAAGAGTATAATATCTTAACAAAGTGTAATATACAAGATATCATGAGGCGAAAACTATAGGAGGCAGCTGTGGCACGTACAAACCCGCTAGAGAGAGTACGCAATATAGGTATTGCGGCGCATATAGATGCGGGCAAAACAACGACAACAGAGAGAATATTATTTTACTCTGGGATAATTCATAAGATTGGTGAGGTTCATGAAGGAACCGCTGTAACTGACTGGATGGAACAAGAGAGGGAGCGAGGAATTACCATCACCGCTGCTGCTATTAGTACCAGTTGGAAAAATCATCAAATTAACATTATTGATACTCCAGGACACGTGGACTTCACAATTGAAGTGGAACGTTCCATGCGGGTACTGGATGGTGTGATTACAGTTTTATGTTCTGTAGGTGGCGTGCAGCCGCAAACAGAAACTGTATGGCGTCAGGCAGATCGCTATAAAGTGCCTCGCATCGTTTTTGTCAATAAAATGGATCGCACTGGCGCGAACTTCTACAAGGTTTACGAGCAAGTGCGCGATCGCCTGCGGACAAATGCTATTCCCATTCAGTTGCCTATTGGCAGTGAAAGCGAGTTCCAAGGTATTGTTGACCTGGTGCGGATGCGTGCATACATCTACAACAACGATCAGGGAACTGATATCAAGGAAACAGATGTCCCCGAAGATATGGCGGCTCAGGTTGAAGAATTCCGCTCCAAACTGATTGAAGCAGTGGCGGAAACTGATGATGACCTGATGAACAAGTACTTCGAGGGCGAGGAGCTGAGCGAAGACGAAATCCGTACCGCTTTGCGTAAAGGCACAGTTACAGGTACCATCGTACCAATGCTTTGTGGCTCAGCATTCAAAAACAAAGGTGTACAACTGTTATTGGATGCGGTTGTAGATTACCTGCCAGCACCAATCGATGTACCACCAATTCAAGGTACACTGCCAAATGGTGAAACTGTTGAGCGCCGCGCCGACGACAACGAACCTCTGTCGGCTCTTGCTTTTAAGATTATGGCTGACCCTTATGGTCGCCTGACCTTCGTTCGCGTCTATTCTGGTGTTCTGAAAAAGGGCAGTTATGTTTTCAACGCCACTAAAAACAAGAAAGAACGGATTTCTCGTTTGGTGATTTTGAAAGCAGATGAACGGATTGACGTAGATGAAATGCGAGCAGGCGATTTAGGAGCCGCGTTGGGATTGAAAGACACCTTGACAGGTGACACACTTTCTGACGAAGGCGCACCAGTCATTCTGGAATCCCTGTTCATTCCTGAGCCTGTCATCTCAGTGGCGGTTGAACCCAAAACTAAGAATGACATGGATAAATTGTCCAAGGCTCTGCAATCTCTCTCGGAAGAAGACCCCACCTTCCGCGTCAATGTCGATCCGGAAACCAATCAAACAGTGATTGCAGGGATGGGAGAGCTACACCTGGAAATTCTGGTAGACAGGATGCTACGCGAATTCAAAGTGGAAGCAAACGTCGGTGCGCCACAGGTTGCTTACCGTGAAACCATTCGCAAGCCCGTTACCAGAGTTGAAGGTAAATTCATCCGTCAAAGCGGAGGTAAAGGTCAGTACGGTCACGTTGTGATTGACTTGGAGCCAGGACAGGCGGGAACCGGCTTTGAATTCGTCTCTAAAATTGTTGGTGGTGTCGTACCTAAAGAGTACATCGGACCAGCAGAACAAGGAATGAAAGAAAGCTGTGAATCAGGCGTTTTAGCTGGATATCCGCTGATTGATGTCAAAGCAACGCTGGTTGATGGGTCATACCACGATGTAGACTCTTCAGAAATGGCTTTCAAAATCGCTGGCTCAATGGCGATGAAGGAAGCAGTGATGAAAGCTGCACCCGTCCTGTTAGAGCCTATGATGAAAGTTGAGGTAGAAGTTCCCGAAAACTTCCTTGGGGATGTGATGGGCGACCTCAATTCCCGTCGTGGGCAAATTGAGGGAATGGGTTCTGAGCAGGGTCTTGCCAAAGTCACTGCGAAAGTTCCACTAGCAGAAATGTTTGGCTACGCCACTGATATCCGGTCGAAAACCCAAGGTCGGGGCATCTTCTCAATGGAGTTTAGCAACTATGAAGAAGTACCTCGCAACGTGGCTGAGGCAATCATAGCTAAAAGCAAAGGGAACGCTTAGTTAGTAAAGGAAATTAGCATTCATGGCACGCGCAAAGTTTGAACGGAATAAACCCCACGTTAACATTGGTACTATTGGACACGTTGACCACGGTAAAACCACGTTAACAGCAGCCATCACCATGACCTTGGCAGCTATGGGTCAAGCTGTGGCTAAAGGCTACGATCAGATCGATAACGCACCAGAAGAAAAGGCACGGGGTATTACCATCAATACCGCTCACGTTGAGTATGAAACCGAAAATCGACACTATGCTCACGTGGACTGCCCCGGACACGCTGACTATGTGAAAAACATGATCACAGGTGCGGCTCAGATGGATGGAGCGATCCTCGTGGTTGCTGCTACCGACGGTCCTATGCCCCAAACCCGTGAACACATCCTGCTAGCAAAACAGGTCGGTGTTCCGAGTCTTGTGATCTTCTTGAACAAAGAAGACTTAATGGATGATCCAGAACTGTTGGAACTGGTAGAATTGGAACTTCGAGAATTGCTATCTGACTACGATTTTCCTGGAGATGACATTCCAATTATCAAAGGCTCTGGTCTACAGGCGCTGGAAAAAATGACTGCTAATCCCAAGACACAACGGGGTGAAGATGAGTGGGTAGATAAAATCTACGAACTGATGGATGCTGTAGATGCTTATATCCCCACACCAGAACGCGATGTAGATAAACCCTTCTTGATGGCAGTGGAAGACGTATTCTCCATCACAGGTCGTGGTACCGTAGCTACCGGACGTATTGAGCGGGGTAAAGTCAAAATCGGCGATAACGTAGAGTTAGTAGGCATTAGAAATACTCGTAGCACCACCGTAACCGGTATCGAGATGTTCAAGAAGAGTCTTGAAGAAGGTATGGCTGGTGATAACGCCGGAATACTGCTGCGCGGTATACAAAAAGCTGATATAGAACGGGGCATGGTTATTGCTAAGCCTGGTTCAATCACCCCGCATACACAATTTGAAGGTGAAGTATACGTCTTAACAGAAAAAGAAGGCGGTCGCAAGACTCCATTTTTCGCTGGCTATCGTCCTCAGTTCTATGTGCGGACAACCGACGTGACCGGCACAATCAAAGCTTTCACAGCTGACGATGGCAGTGCTGCTGAAATGGTGATGCCTGGTGACCGTATTAAGGTGACTGTGGAACTCATCAACCCAATCGCGATTGAGCAAGGAATGCGCTTTGCAATTCGTGAAGGTGGTCGTACAATCGGTGCTGGTGTCGTTTCTAAAATTCTTAAGTAGTACCTTTGCACCTTAGCTAAAAAAGGAGCAGAGATGGTATAATGTCCACTCTGCTCTTTTCGCGTCCAAAAACGCCTAACGCGCAGTGATTGGAGACTAGCGAATGGGCATCGGAAAACTTGTTTCCCAGTCGCTCGTCTCTAGTCCCTAATGCCTAAATTACAACGTTTCATCAGAACCTGGAAAATTTAAGATGGCAACTCTACAGCAGCAAAAGATTAGAATTCGTTTACAGGCTTTTGACCGCCGCTTGCTGGATACGTCTTGCGAGAAGATTGTAGACACAGCAAACCGCACCAATGCAACAGCCATAGGACCGATTCCTTTACCCACAAAACGTCGAATCTACTGTGTTTTGCGATCGCCTCACGTAGATAAAGATTCACGGGAACATTTTGAAACCCGTACTCATCGTCGGATTATCGACATCTACCAACCTTCCTCTAAAACTATTGATGCCTTGATGAAACTGGATTTACCATCCGGTGTGGATATAGAAGTTAAGCTGTAATTCGTTATTTGTTAGTCGTTCTAGCTCACCAACAGCTGACGAAAATATTTTGTGTAAATTAAAACAAAGCCTTGAAGAAATATATTTCTTCAAGGCTTTTTATTAGGGAGATCCAAAAAATAAAATGCCCAGGTGTTTCATACATATCTTGGTAAAACCAACGTGTCTTGAGCAGTTCGCTGATTCTCAAAGAACTCCGATAGTTGGACATTTTATGACTTGTAAGTGCCTTAGCATTGAAGTCAAGATGATAGAATGTAGAATAAAGTGCGGGAAAAAGCAGATAATAAGAGCTTTTTAAGATTAAAATTATACCAAGGTAACAATGACATCCTCTTCTAAAATTGCAGTTTGCGAACTACCTCTGTTCCCGTTACCAGAAGTAGTTCTGTTTCCAACAAGACCTTTACCCCTGCACATTTTTGAGCTTCGCTACCGAATCATGATGAACACGATTTTAGAGAGCGATCGCAGGTTCGGGGTTTTGATGATAGATCCGAGCAAAGGCACAATTGCTAACGTTGGCTGCTGTGCAGAAATTGTTCATTATCAGAGACTACCAGATGACCGAATGAAGATGCTGACATTGGGTCAACAAAGATTTCGCCTTTTAAAGTATATCCGTGAAAAGCCGTATCGAGTTGGTTTAGTTGAGTGGATTGAAGACAACCCTCCAACCAAAAATTTGCAACCTTTGGCTACTGAAGTAGAACAATTGCTCAGAGATGTTGTGCGTCTGTCAGCTAAGCTAACCGAGCAAAGTATCGAATTGCCAGAAGATTTGCCAGATTTACCAATAGAGCTATCTTACTGGGTAGCGAGTAACCTCTACGGTGTCGCTACAGAGCAGCAAACATTGCTAGAAATGCAGGATACTGCTGCTCGTCTAGAACGGGAAGCAGAAATTCTGACTTCTACTCGTAACCACTTAGCAGCTCGTACCGTTCTCAAGGACACCTTTAATCAGAAGTTGTGAGTCAACAGTCTTGTTTCCCATAAACGAAGGAACAATGCTTGCGGCTTAGATGTACCCTAAGCGTAGGGTTCTGGCAAAAGAGTACCGACGGGAACTTACCAAGTACCCGTTGAGTGCAATTGTTTGGTCAAAAAAGACACTTGAGTTAGGGACGAAAGTGTTTCATTGATTACGGATGGCGAACACGCATATTGGCGTTTCTTACTCCAAGAGCGATCGCCGCCCGTGAGTTGCTTTCAAGAGTCAAAAAAACTCTGGTTTATGGACTTGTGACTAGAAATTTTGGATTGATGACTGAAAAACGCTGATTGGAAAAACACTGTAACTGCCAAGAATTTTTAAAATCTCTGTACAAGGAGATATTTCTGCTAAAGCAGATTGCATTTGTGGTTCGGATGCATCTGCTTCCATATCTATGAAAAATAAGTATTCTCCCAGAGAACGCTTTGTTGGGCGAGACTCAATTTTACTAAGATTAATACCTAGACGAGCCAATACCTGTAGAGGTTTTGCTAACGCTCCTGGTATGTTAGCAGGAACGCTAAAAGCAATAGATGTATAACGAGTAGATTCTAAAGTACTGGGATGAGAGACTGGCAAATGACCTTGACTGACTACCCAAAAGCGAGTCGAGTTTTCGGGATAGTCGTTAATCCCGCTAGCTATTATGGGTAGGTTGTACAATTGTGCAGCTCGTTGGGATGAGATAGCTGCAGCAGTTAAGTCTTGCTCCAATTGCAGGAGTGCTTCAGTCGTAGAATTTGTTGGAATCAGTTGTACATTTGGGAGAAACCTCTCTAACCAGACTTGACATTGTGCTAAGCCTTGTGGGTGAGAAAAAACTGTTTTGATATTTTCCAAGCTTTGAGCACAGGAAATTAATGTATGAGAAATCGGCATAACCAAAGCCAATTGAACTTGCAAACTATCTAGTTGCCATAACGTATCCAGTGTCATGGTCACACTGCCTTCAATAGAATTTTCCACTGGTACAACAGCCACTTGTGCTTCTTTTTGAGCGACAGCTCGTAGTGTCTGAGCATTGCTGGGATAAGGGCATAATATACCCTCAACTCCCGTACTTTTCGTCAGCCAGTTGAGATAAAGAAGAGCTGCTTGTTCTGTGTAAGTACCAGGAGGTCCTAAATGTGCAATTGATAAAGTCATGAAGTTTAGTTTTGTGTGGACAGTTCAATTTGTATTGAGTTTTTTGACCAGAATTCCGGAGTCGTCAGGGGGAACGCTTGTCATCAGACATCATAAAATTCTTTCCACACTCATAAATTACGTTTGCTCACTAAAAACACAATTTCTTTAGAAAAGATTACAATTACTTAATAAGTATTTTATACGCTCATGCCTACCCGCTTTAGTGCCTCTCAATCAGTTGAAATTACTATCCCACAACAGCCAATTCCAATTCAACACTACCTGCGTCAGCCTCAACGCTTGGTTAACGCTTTAGTTGATCCTAGTCGCATTCAACAGCTTGGTGATGAAGTTTTTCGCTTGAAAATGCGTCCTCTGAACTTTATGTCACTGAGCATTCAACCAACTGTAGATATGAGAGTTTGGGCTGAATCAAATGGAACAATTTTGGTTCGCTCAGTACGTTGTGAAATTCTTGGTATGGAGTATATTAACCAGCGCTTTTCATTGAATTTAAAAGGGTATTTATCGCCTGAACAGCAGGTTAATAGCACCCTTCTTAAGGGAAGAGCTGATTTAGAAGTGTTAGTAGACTTACCACCACCATTTTCCTATACACCCAAGGCAATATTAGAAGCAACAGGCAATGGTTTGCTCAAAAGCGTTCTGTTAACAATTAAGCAAAGATTACTACATCAACTGATAGCAGATTATTGCCGTTGGGTGATATTGCAAACCCAACAAAGAGGGCTTGATGACAAAAGTATACCCATCTTCAACCCAGAGTAGTTATGAGAAGGTTTTAAGAGTTCTGAACACATTGCTGTGATTAACCACAGATGTACATAGATTTCTCCAGATGTGAAGACAGCCTTTCATAAATTCGTGGTTTTATGATTTACAGCTTTGCTTAGGCGCTTACGTATACACTATTTACGAAGAAGTCATGGAATTCTTCATAAATAGGACTTACGCACTCTGCTTCTAAACCAGTTTCTTCGTTCGTATTTGGTTGCAAAACAGAGGATTTTTGTTATAAACCTGGTAAGTTTTGCGTAAGTCCTGATAAAGAAAGTTATGTTTACCTGTGTAAATCTGTGGTTACATTCATCATAAAAATTTATCCAGCGTTACATAACGTATACCCCACTAAATCAGTCATTCATAACTCAAAATTGAGAAAACTGGTTTGACTCAATGATTGTGCCAACAGACTTTTCATAAGTGAAGTGTGCATTGGCTCATCTGTCAAGTCCTAAAATGATTTGTTTTGTCTTGCTTGTATGAAGATACTCGCTCAGGAGAACTGAGTACTGTCATTTGACAAGGACGAAAGGACGTACGATGTAATGGTGAAGGTCCATACTGTTGCAGTGCCATTAGATGTCGCTGACTTCCATAACCTTTGTTATGTTCTAAATCATACATACAGTACTTTGAGGCAAGGCGAAGTATAAGGTCATCACGCCAAACTTTAGCAACAATGCTAGCAGAGGCAATAGCAACAGAGCGTTCATCTCCCTTGACTATTGTTTGTTGTGATACTGGCAGGTCTTTTACTGATTGATTGCCGTCAATTAAACACAAACCAGGCTGTACCTTTAGCTTGAGAACAGCCCGCTTCATTGCTAGCATTGTTGCCTGGAGAATATTCATTTGGTCAATTTCGGCTGTTGAAGCAAAACCAATTTTCCAGTCTATAGCCAGCCCACAGATTTGTTGGGCTAGCTGTACTCGTCGAGAACTGGATAGCTTTTTACTATCTTTAATTTCAGCTGCTATGAGTTCTGGCAAAGCGCTATCAGGTAGTATGACTGCTGCTGCTACCACAGGACCAAACAAAGCACCTCGTCCCACTTCATCTACACCTGCAATCAGCCCTTGAATGCTAGAGTGCATGGAAGAAAACTCTAACCATCCCACTTCTTTTGTGGGTGCTGATAACTTAATAGAAGCAACAGTTTGCTCCGTTTCTATCATAAGTTTGTTAACTTTCAGATGTGGTAGATGTATCTGTCTCCACAGAGGAAGAACGGCGGCGACGGCGGCGCTTATCACTACCGCTGCTGCTCACTTCACTTTCATCTGTCATTGCGGCAAAATCCTCCGACATATCAGAAGATGTCGCTTCTGGAACGTCTTCGTTTTCTGGCTGGGCTGTGATTACGCTGCTAACTCTTTCAGAAATAGGAACTTCTGAGGTTGATTCAGTCGGTGTTACAGGACTGTGCCCAGGCAGAGTGACATTGATAATCACAGATTTTGGATTTCTGACTTCCCGACTCAACTTTTCCAACGGAGAAACTCCCATCTGGGCGTAGACATCCTGTTCTTCAGAAGACATTTCTACAGTCACAATTTCCGGTGGTTCTACCACTGGCTTGACTGGTTCTACTTTTGTCACTTTATGGCTACGTTCAGCTCGCTCACCCCAAGAAGGTTTACTAATACTAGGTAAGGATACTTCTGATGATGGAACTCCAATTTCTGAATCGTCATCCATATCTAAATCTGGCTCGTTCAAAAATGCCAAAGAGTTAGCTCCAATCCGTGGCTCATCTTTGCCATTCCCGCCATTCAACCTCTCGATACGAGTACTACGTCGAGTACGACGCTTTCTGTTATCACTAATTTCTTGGTAACTAGGATGATTGACTAAATTTAAAGGTGCAAAATTATTGTCATTCTCGTATGTTTCGTTATATCCTTCAGAAGTTTCTCGTGATTCAGTCGGTCGAGCAACTGGCAGACGTGGTTCTCTATAAGGCAAAGAGGATGCAAAGCGATCTGGTAATTCTGTTGGTGCTAGAGGTCGGCTTTCAGTTTCTCCTGGTAAATGGACAGTGTGCCCTAAACCACCACAAGTAGAACAAACTCTACCAAACAATTCATAAATATTTTGACCTTGACGTTTACGGGTGAGTTCTACTAAACCTAACTCAGTCAGTTGAGCAATTTGGGGACGAGCTTTATCTGCTTTTAGTGATTTGTTGAAATGTTCTAGAACATGCAATTGGTCACGCCGCGATTCCATATCAATAAAATCAACGACAATCACTCCTGCAACATTTCGCAGCCGCAGCTGACGGGCAATTTCTGTGGCGGCTTCACAATTGGTCCATAAAACAGTTTCTCTGGCTGTTGCTGATCGCGTAAATGAGCCAGAGTTGACATCTATCACGGTTAATGCTTCTGTTGGCTCAATAATGATGTAACCTCCAGAAGGTAGGTCTACTCTGGGTTTGAGGGCTTCTTTAATTGCAGCATTAATCCGGAAGTACTCTAAAATAGGAGTGCGATCGCGGTGATGATCAATTAACACCCCTTGTGGTGTTTGTCCGCCACTCCAGTTCTGCAAGTACTGTTTCACTCGCTTCAAACCAGTACTGGAATCTACTACAATTCTGTTCACATCTGCGCCATACATATCCCGCAAGACGCGCTGGATAAAATCATCGTCCCGATTTAAGAGTGCTGGGGGACGTGTTGATTGCGCTTCTTGCTGAATCACTTCCCATTGTTTTTGTAGCAATTCTAAGTCTTCGATAATCGCCTCTTCTGGTTTGCCTTCGGCTTCAGTACGAACTAGCAAACCCATTCCTGCTGGTTTAATTAAAATTGCGAGCGCACGCAAACGGTTACGCTCGTTTTCACTTCTAATCCGACGTGATAAATTGACTCCCCGACCGTATGGCATCAGTACGACGTAGCGTCCGGGCAAGGTAATATTTCCTGTGAGCCTTGGTCCTTTACTACCTGTTGGCTCTTTCATCACTTGTACTAATACTTTTTGCTGCGGTGTTAATAATTCTGTAATAGCCGCTGCTGTACGCCTCAGTCGTAGTGGTCCTAAGTCAGTGACATGAATAAAACCATTCCGTTCTGGATCCCCTATATTCACAAAAGCCGCATCTATCCCAGGTAGTACATTTTCTACTACTCCTAAGTAAATATCGCCGATTTGGTGATGACCTGTGGCTACAACAAGTTCCTGTATTTGATCTTCAGAAAAGACTGCAGCAATTTGATGCTGTTCCGCGATGATAATTTGTTTTGGCATTCAATTATTTTCCTCAAAAACTGGCAGCACAAATAGACTTAGCGGTTTGTTACACTTCTCGCCGCGACAAGCCCGCTTATACACTGCTGGTAAAAGTTGCGCTTCTTTGCTCAAACCTAGGAGCTCTTTGCGCGCTTTACTGCGTTGACACGCCTGATTCATCCAGAACGGTTGCATATTATTTCAGCAATTACATCAGAGTAGAGGTGTCACTCGTCAGAAGTCAGAAGTCAAAAAGGCTTTCTGTCTGGCTTTTAGACCTTACTCTTTGTACTTCAATGATTTGCAATCTGCTGTCAACCCGTCTGTGGTTAATTTTTGATGCAATACCCTTTCATTAGAGAGCCCTAATAAACCACTGTATAGGGGAGGACTGTGCCGTGGTCAGGCAGTAGTTGCTCATCAGAGGTTTCCACACCAGTTGCACTCAACTTTGGAGACCTCGTTTGGGCGCAGTAGCTGCCCATGAGGAACTGCCGAAACGATATCCCGACTGCCCCGCACTTGTCAATTGAGTCATTGCTAATGACGGCTTTCTTGACAGAGGGGACTGATGTCTGGTGATGCCCGACAGTCGGTGCAAGTGGCATTTTCACGCGCTTTGGCGACTAGCTGCTCCTTGGAAAACCCAAAGTCCCCCGTCGTAGCAAGTGGTCTTCCTGAGTTGAAGAGTTAAGAGTTCCTAAGTTTGTAAGTTTTAAGTTCTGGGTATTTACACTCAGCACTCACTACTCTTTGTAACTCAACACTCTCTCTACACTCGGTCATTGTGACTTGGTACTACCTAATTGTGGGTTGGGCATTCAATTAATTTTAAAAACCATAGAATCAGAGAAGCCGACGAACCTGTTGTTAGTGATTGCTGATTCACGATTCGAGCTTAAAGAGAGTGTTATTAATCTGCCTGGTGTTTGTCTGGGATAAAACAACCCTAGAAGTTTCACTCTAATATCTTTGCTTTTACGCCCTGAGTAACAGGGTGGTGAATCAGTTCACTTAATGCAGCGCCAGAAAATTTCTCTTCATCCCATTCTAACGCAACCTTGTTAAAAATCAATTCCTAAGATGTACTACACGAGGGCAACTACTAGCAAATTGCCCCCAAGAAAATTAAACTGCCAGAATCAGTCGATTCCGATGAATGTGTAGCAGATGGAATTCGGTGTCTGCTATTTGCTCTAGCATAAACAGGATTTGTTCGGGACGCAACAGCACCCCATCATGACGACAGCTACCTACATATCGTAGGATAACTGTGGGCATTTCCTGATGCTCTCGGTGTTTTGGCAACTCTACTAATTCTAACTCAAACAAGCGATCGCGCAGATTTACCAACTGAGTTTTGCCTGACTTGGTTGTGTGTTCCCAGCAAAACTCATCTTTGGCTTTGATTGCTGCAATCCAGCCGTGCCATTCTACAGGTGTCGCTTCACGAAGGCAAGCCACGGTTATCAAATATTCGGCAGCTTCCAGAACTTGGTTAGCAGCATTTGCTTTTAAATCTAGCTGTTCCACCTGATAAATAGGAAGATCCGATGGCAAAGCATCAGCTAATTTTTGGCGAAAAGTCTCTAAGTCTACTAACTGTGTCAGTTCAAAATCGACAATTTCACCACTGCTTGTGCTTCCCAAAGGTAAGGCATGGGCAATAGAAATGCGAGGGGTTGGATGAAACCCACCAGTAAAAGAAACTGGCAATCCTGCTCGCCGCAGCGCTCTATCAAATAGGCGCATTAAATCTAGGTGCCCAACTAAAGCTAACCCCCCTTGTTTCCCAAACCAGACACGCAGCCGTTGTGCTTTGGTTGTATTAGGGACAAATTCACCCGCAAATGCTGGGATAGAAGGCGGCTTGATCACAATATTATGACCGAAGTCAACACTACAGACACCACAGTGAGAACAACTATCAAAAGAGCAATCTGGTACAGTTGCTGCTTCTAGGGCACGTTGCAAATCTTCTTTGAGCCATTTTTTGTCAATACCAGTGTGAATGTGGTCCCAAGGCAGTGGTGCATCGAGGCGCGAATCTGAAATGAGGTCATGGGGTGAAGTTTGTTTGTCCATCACCTCACTGCTCGATTTCCCTATCTCCATAACATTCCACTCGCCCTTTTCCACTTGGCGGTATTTCCAATCTAAACCAGCTTCTAAAATTGCTTGTCCCCAAGCTGAAAATGCTTTTTCAACACTATCATACCAAGCATCCATGCCTGCACCTAATTCCCAAGCACGTCGCAGCACTGGGGCGAGAGTACGATCGCCTCGTCCGACAAAATCTTCCATTGCTGAAATCCGGACATCAGTGAAATTCACCTTCACGCCCTTGATGCGGCGGAATGCTTGCCGCAGTAAATTTTGCTTACGCTGAAACTCCGCAGTGGAAACGGAGTGCCACTGAAAAGGTGTATGAGGCTTAGGAGTAAAGTTAGAAATTGTTAAGTTAAATGAGAGTGCTCTTCTACCTTTTGCTCGACATTCGCTTTGTAACCAACTTACCGTTTCTGCTATGCCTAACACATCAGCATCCGTTTCACCTGGTAAGCCAATCATAAAATAAAGCTTAATTTTGTCCCAGCCTTGTTCCCAAGCTGTTTTTACACCCCGCAGCAGTTCTTCATTCGTCAATCCTTTGTTAACAATATCTCGCATTCTTTGAGTTCCTGCTTCTGGAGCAAAAGTCAGTCCCCCTTGCCGCACACCACCCAGAATGTTGGCAATATTTTCATCAAATCTGTCAACTCGTTGACTTGGCAAAGCAAGAGAAATATTCTCATCTTTGAGGCGATTTTTGATTTCCATCCCGACTGCTGGAAGGGATAAATAATCAGAACAGCTCAAGGACAATAAAGAGAATTCATTGTAACCTGTTTGCCGCATTCCCGAGGCTATCGTTTCCACGACCTTTTCTGGTTCCACATCCCGTGCTGGTCGAGTCAGCATTCCTGGTTGGCAAAAACGACAGCCACGAGTACAACCGCGCCGGATTTCAATTGTCAGGCGGTCATGCACTGGCTGTAGATAGGGAACTAACCCTATAGAATACGCTGGCATTGGGCTTGCTAAGCGCCGTACTATTTGTTTTGGTACATCTGGGTGATTCGGATGAACCGATCCATCCTCTGCCATGTCATAAAACAGAGGAACATAGACGCCTGGTATCTGCGCTAAATCCAGCAAAAGTTCTTTACGACTCAATCGTGCTTTTTTACCTTCTTCCAAGACTAAGCCAATTTCGCTTAGTAGTTCTTCGCCATCTCCTAAAGCGAAGAAGTCGAAGAAGTCAGCGTATGGTTCAGGATTGGATGTCGCCGTCTGTCCTCCTGCAAAAATCAACGGGTAACTGGAGGATGAAGCACAGGAGAAAGTATTTTTTTCTTCTGCTTCAAGAGATCCTCTAGTGGTTTCCACTTCTAGGCGTTCTTGCCAAGTCAGGGGTATACCAGCCAAGTCCAACATTTCTAGAATGTTGGTTGCTCCGAGTTCATAACTCAGGCTAAACCCCAGAATGTCAAATTCTGTTAGTGAGCGCTTAGATTCTACGGCAAACAATGGTGTTTTTGTTGACCGTAGTTTTGCTGCGAGGTCTGGTCCTGGTAGGTAAGCGCGATCGCATAACTGGCGCGGTTGGGAATTCAGAATATTATAAAGAATAATGTGTCCTAAATTGGATGCACCCACTTCATAAATTTCTGGGTATGTTAGAACCCAACGGATTTCTGCCGTATGCCAAGGCTTGTGAATCGCTAATAGCTCGTTACCTAAGTAACGAGCTGGTTTTACGATCTCCGATGTGATTAACTTTTCAACTGCAACAGCCACTGTGCTATCTTTTAGCTACCTTAAAATTACAGCTATTCACCTCCAACATTAGCATTTTAATGGTGTTTCAACAGAGGCACTCGTTTTTCTTTGGAACAATTGTTGGCATTAGTTCAATGTCACTTCTTCCATTGACAGGCAAGCTGCTTCAAATGCGGCTCTACCTTCAAATATCTCAAAAACCCTATCTAGCTGGGTCATTTCAAATATAATTTTCAGACAAGGGGAGACCGAACAAAGGCTAAAGCGCCGTTGCAGCTTGTGAGCTAGTTTCAGCGTAGACACTAGTGCCATTAAACCTGCACTGTCTAATGATTCCACAGACTCTAAATCAACGAGTAAGAAAGAAATCCCATCCTGTGCTAGTGCTTTTGTTAAATTTGTTTCAAATTCTAAAGCATTTGTGGCATTTAGGCAGCTTTGAGGACTAATAACACTTATCTTTGGATAGTCTAGTACTGCGTGCATCATTACATCCTATTAAAGTTATTGAACTTTAAAGATAGATGTATTTGAACATAAACTTTTTCGTCTCACATCGACCATTCGTCTGACTTCTCTTTGCTAAATCTTTATTGCTGTAGAGTGACTGTTTAAAGATTGTCACAAACGCTCAGGTAACTGTATTTTTAGATACTTTTTTTTCAGATTCCGGAAAATATAATCATCTCTAATTGCTGTAGGGGTGGGGATGAACAGCTGAGTATACCAGTTAATTATAAGTTTTTCTTATCATAAAATTTTGGTTAGATTGCTACCGAAAAACTTAAGCGGGAGCAACGCTCGTTTTACATCTTACTCCCTTTTCCTTGACCATCTCAGGGCTTGACTAAACCCACAAAAACAAACATCAGTCTAAAGCTATGTCTCGCTAGTTGAACAGTTGGGTAAAAGGTGATAAGCGGGACATTTTAGAGAAAGTTGAACAAGTTGCAGTAATTTGTGGGCAATTGTACCGCTGTCTTTATTGTGATCGAGCTCGCTGACACAGAAAGCTTGAAATCACTTTTTATACTAAATTCTAGCAGAGATAATGATTACCGATATGAATTGGTGTAATCAGTATGAAAACAGGATATTCTATTCGTCGATTGGTAGAAAAAGCTCTTGATATTAAAAAGTTGACTCCAGAAATAGAAAATGAAATTAACTTAGAATTGACACAAACAGGTTACATTTCAGACGTTGACTATGAAGCTTTAGAGCTCTTAATGACAGAGATGGATGCTGGTCGTATTCAATTGATTCCAAGTGCAGGTTACTTATTCTAAGTGTTTGGCTTTATAGCTTTTTCCTGAAATTTCAGTGATTTTTTGTAAAAGCAAAGACTATAGTCACCTGAGTTCTTAGCACTCAGAACTTCCTTTTTGTGCTTGCCAAATTTCATGAAGAAACTGATTGAGTTGTTGCTTAGTATGAAAAGAGTGTTCGGGTTTTGGTTCTTTGACCAAAATCTGACTCAAAAAACTCATGAATTCTGTGTCTAAAGCAGGCTGAAATGAATTGACAGACCAAAGCAAGTCAGAGGCGTCTCGTAAATCAATGATAAGCGGTGGTTCTTGGGTGAAGGCGATCAGCAGTAGGGGACGTACCCAACACAACTGACGAGAAACGACGACTTGAATAACTTCTGCGTACAGTTTCTTGTCACTGTGCTCTAAAGACACAATTTGTCCTGTTTGAAACTCTAGGGTCATCTTCATAGTCATGCAGCTTAGGCGACAACCATATTTTTATCAATTTTAAGGGAATAGCGTGTTCAGGCACAGGGAAACTCATGTAGTTCTCAACCCAAAATCGCAAAAATTTTGACTTTCCCCATATTTGTGTGAGTATGCTATACAATAAATGAATAAGTGTTAAGCAATATTTGGACAAAAGTTCTGTTGCAGTCATTTCAGTCAAACGAGAGCAAAAAGCCGTGTCTGTCGAAACTTTACAAAAGAGTTCAACATCTCGCAAGCTAGCGCCTCGGTATCGCGTTTTGCTCCATAACGACGACTATAACCCTATGGAGTATGTGGTACAGGTTCTATTAACCACAGTGCCAAACCTGACTCAGCCTCAGGCTGTCAGTATAATGATGGAAGCACATACCAATGGGTTTGCCTTAGTCATTACTTGCGCTCAAGAACACGCTGAGTTCTATTGTGAAACTTTGAAAACTCATGGTTTGACTAGCACAATTGAACCTGAGGAATAGCTAGGCGATTTGAATTGAAAAAAAATCTCTTTCGGTTATCCCAACGCCCTGCCCCGATAAGGCTGGGTTGTTTTGTGTTGAGTTTGTTGGGAATATGGTTGCCCATAGCTGTACCTATTTACTTGTTAGTAGATGACTCTAACTTAGTCACTATCTTAACAATGGTGCCCCTAGCTATTGGATTTTTCCTGTTTCTACCCCTTTGGGGCAAATATTTATACCAGCAATCACAAATATTTCGGCACTATGGTTTAGAAAGAACGCCCCTCAATGGAGTAGAACTGCTGCGTGGCTTGGCTATTGGGCTGATTACTGTTCTGATTCTATTTAGCTTGGAAGGATTGCTGGGTTGGCTGGTGTGGCAAAAACCAAATATTTTTGTGTTTAGAGTCGTTTTAGAAGGGTTAATTACTAGTTTGGGTGTGGCGTTTGCAGAGGAATTGTTTTTCCGGGGGTGGATACTGGATGAACTGCAGCGAGATTACAGCCCCCCTGTGGTACTTTGGGCAAATGCTATTATTTTTGCGATCGCGCATTTTATTAAACCAATTCCAGAAGTCATTCGTACCTCACCGCAATTTTTTGGCTTATTGTTGTTAGGGTTAACACTAGTGTGGGCAAAGCGGGGTTCTAGGGGACGCCTAGGTTTACCGATTGGTCTACATGGTGGTTTAGTCTGGGGATACTATATTGTTGATGTTGGGGGATTGATGAAATATTCTGGTCAAGTTCCCGATTGGGTGACGGGAGTGAATAATAATCCTTTGGCAGGGGTGATTGGGTTGGTGTTTTTGAGTGTGCTGGCGCTGTGGATGAGAAGGCGGGTAGTGAAAATTGAACCATGAAAAATGAAAAATGAAATTTCGGTGCGTTACGGACAAAGTAATAACACACCCTATTTTAAGGGATTGCGAATATAGCCGAACGTGCTGCCGTCAAGAGTTACCCACGCCAAGCTTTCGGAAAAAAACCCAGCATCATCAAATTGTGATTGAATCAGGAAGTTGCCATTCTTGTCGATATAGCCCCACTTGCCATTGGTCTTTACTGCCGCTAGCCCTTCAGAAAATTCACGAACCTCATCAAACTGCGCCTTGACTACGAGATTTCCGTTCTTGTCGATGTAACCCCACTTGCTATTAATCTTTACTGCCGCTAGTCCTTCGGAAAAGTTCCCATAGTCGTCATCAAATTGCGGCTTGATGACGATGTTGCCGCTCTTGTCAATATAGCCCCACTTGCCATTGGTCTTTACTGCCGCTAGCCCTTCAGAAAATCTAAAATTGTCATCAAATTGCGGTTTAATGACTATATCACCACTCTTGTTGATGTAACCCCACTTGTCACCAATCTTTATATCTGCCAGTCCTTCAGAAAAGTTCTCAGCATCATCAAATTGCGGCTGGATAGCAATGTTACCGCTCTTGTCGATGTAACCCCATTTGCTACGAATCTTTACGACTGCCAGCCCTTCTTTAAAGTCGCGAGCTCCACCGTATTTCCGCTCGATTACAAAATCCCCTCTCTGATTGATATAGCCACAAGTATCTACAAAACATGCCCGTGCCAGTCCTTCAGAAAAATTCCCAGCATTGTCTTTAGTAAATTGCTGTGGAATGACAAACTTTCCAGCCTTGTCGATATAGCCCCAGTTCTGTCCCACAATCCACACTCGCGCTAGTCCTTCAGAAAAATCATCAGTTTCATCAAATTGCGGTCGAATTACCTCGGTGCCATTCTTGTCGATATAGCCCCACTTGCCATCAATTCTTACCTGTGCCAGCCCGTCGGAAAAACCAGAAGCCCCATCGAATTGTGGCTTGCTCGCCCAGTTAACATTCTGTGTCGATACAGTTGGGGTTGTTGATGAAGATGTTGTCGGTAGTGCAGAGGTTATTGGTGTTTGAGGTTGAGTTGTGACAGGTAGCGCAGATGGAGATTGAGGGCGACTGAGTAGAGCAACAGTAGCAACGACGCCTATTGCTAGTCCGCCCAGTCCAATTAAACCTCCCCATAGAAATGATCGAGGAATTCGTGAGATGACATGAGCAACTCTATGCGATAGTGAAGATGGTTGTAGAGTGTGTTGTTGTGGCGGTAGAGCATTGACTGCTTGTAACGCCTCAGATGCTGATTGGTAGCGCTGATTAAAGTGGTAGCGCACCATTTTGTTTAAAACTTCTTCTAGCTTCTTGTTGACTTGTACATAATGACTCCAGATGAGTTCACCTGTTGTAGGATCTTGGAGTAACTGTTGAGGTAATAAGCCTGTCAGCGCTTGGACAGCAACCATACCTGCGGCATATACATCACTACATAATTTAGGATCACGATTGGCTTGTTCATTCGGCATATAGCCAGGAGTCCCAATAGCAATGGTAGATCTAACAACACCTTGAGTGTTCATTGCTAAAGTTCCAATTTCTTTGACTGCACCAAAGTCAATGAGCACAATCTTGCTATCTGTTCGGCGGCGGATGAGATTTTGAGGCTTGATATCTCGGTGAATGATATTCCGTTGATGGACAACCACCAATACTTCCAAGATTCCTTGCAACAGGTTAACGACTTCGTTTTCACTAAAACGCCTGCCAGGAGTGAGCTCTTTGCTTAGATCATACCCATCAACAAATTCCTGAACGAGATAGAATTCTCCATTTTCTTCAAAGTGGGCAAAAAGCTTTGGAATTTTATCATGCTGACCTAATAAATACAAAACTTGCGCTTCCGTTTCAAACAAACGTCTGGCAATGGGTAAAACAGCTGGATCGGGGCTTGTCGGTTTAAGGTGTTTTACGACACAATAGGGATGGTTAGGTAAATCTCTGTCTCTCGCCAAGTAAGTGTCGGCAAATCCTCCGCCTCCCAGGTGTGCAGCAATTTCGTAGCGATTACGCAGGATAATTCCTTGGACAAGCATATGATTGACCTGATCGCGCTAAACACTAAAATCATTTTGTTGAGAAACTTCAGTGCTTAGCAGTTTCATTCCTGAAAAAATAATATTTTGGTTACTTTTTTTTACAATTAAGACGGCTTAGTCTCATCACCAAAAATGTACCAGATGACTGCTGCGTGAGTATCACCGACAGCACGCAGCATTAAATGTCCTCCCGTGGGAAGTTAGCCCATTCCTCACTGCGGGCTGCATCAATTTCAGATTCTGAAGGTGCTTGTCCCAAATCAGCACATAAACCCCACAATGATTTACGGGGGGTAGGCAGGTTGTCGATTAACTCGCGTTCTATAGCGGTTCTCAGTTGGGTGCAATACAATAACCACAATGTTGGAACCAACCA
>NZ_QMEA01000049.1 GCF_012912105.1 Brasilonema sp. UFV-L1 | reverse complement strand
TGTCCATTTTTGTCGGAGCGCGTAGCGAGCCGTAGGCTGGGGAAAGCCCAACCCCACACTGTACTTTGAAAAAGTCAGTGTGGGATGAATGGCGGGACAGAAAACCCATCTACTTACAGAATCCCGGCTCAAGTAGTTCATAGGAAGTCGCTAAGAAGCGAATTCGTCGCAGACAGCATGGTGCTTAGAAAGCTAGGTATTATACCAGGGACAAAACAAAATATTAGGATAGTTAGCGATCGCCCGTGCTGAACTTATAAAAACTTCATGTTCTCCCGAACGATCACCAGAGAGTAAGTCGATTCGCAGCTTCGTCATCTGAAATACCTCCATAACCTTCAAACTCAGATACTGCAACACATCTAAGGGAAGTTACTCTATATTTTTTCTCTTGTTTTTTTGATTGAGTTATACGCCGCCGAGATTATGAAAATAATACAAATGACTAAAAGTCTTGTCAAGTCGTCATTTATTGACGCTATTCTCAACAGAGAAAATTACTTTACAATTTTCGTAAATATTTGTAATTGCAAATTTCAAAAGTAAATTAATATTTTCATGAGTTTTGTTTATATAAATAGCGAGAAGTTAGAAGTCTATTTTTCCTTGAAACATCCCAAAAGCTTCTCAAAGCACCATTCTGAGGCATCAGTGTTACCGTGATAGACTTAGAACAAAATGGGTATTAACTAAACGAGGTTGGTATGAATGCAGAGTTCCAAAAGGTTTTTGAGTTAACCGTCTCGGAAAAATTGCAGCTTGTTGAAGACTTATGGGACAGTATTGCTTTGGTGTCCGATCAAATTCCTGTGCTTGATTGGCAAAAACAAGAGCTTGCGAAAAGAAAAGCCATGTACTTACAGAATCCCGACTCAGGTAGTTCATGGGAAGTCGCTAAGGAGCGAATTCGTAGCAAACAGCATGGTGCTTAGAAATCTGATTATTCTGCCAGAGGCAGAACAAGATGTAGCTGGGGCTTACATCTGGTATGAAGAACAGGAACTTGGCTTGGGTGAAGAGTTTCTTCGTTGTGTTGATGCTTGTATTCAGTTGATCCGGCGAAATCCACAGATGTATCGGGTAGTTCACGAAAGTTATAGAAGAGCTGTAGTTCGGCGCTTTCCTTACGTTATTTTTTATGAGCATTCGGACACTACGATTATTGTCTACGCAGTTTTCCACTGTTCTCAAGATCCAAAGAAATGGCGTAGTCGGCTACCATAAGAGCTCATCCAGTTCACCTGCGTTACTAGCTACAACGCAGAAGAAGCAGATGGTATGCAGCTTCTTCTAGCAATTTACCTTTTACACTGACACCGCTTGGCGCACTTCCACTTCACCTGTCAAGCTAAAGGCACGAACTTCAGTAATTTTGACTTTAACCAACTTGCCTTTGAGTTCATTGATATCACCAGCAAAGAAAGTCAGACGGTTTCCGCGTGTGCGTCCCATCACTTGAGTTTTGTCTTTGGGGTTTTGGTCTTCCACTAGGACTTCTTCAACGCGTCCCATATAACGCTGCGATCGCTCGGCTGCTTTAGTACCAACCAGATGATTGAGCTGTTGCAGGCGATCGCTCTTAGTTTCTTCACTCAATTGCTCATCCCAAATCGCTGCTGGTGTTCCAGGGCGTGGAGAATACGCTGCTGTATTCAACTGGTCAAAACCAATATCTTCTACCAATTTGAGAGTATTTTTAAACTGTTCTTCTGTCTCCCCTGGAAAACCGACAATCGCATCAGCACTAATTGACGCATCTGGCATATACTGTCGAATTGTATCAATAATCCGGCGATATTTCTCGTGAGTGTAACCCCGACTCATGCGTTTTAGGACTTCGTTGTCCCCAGATTGGAAGGGAATGTGGAAGTGTTCACACACCTTGGGTAATTCCGCGCAAGCTTTGATGAGTCTTTCTGTGAAATAACGGGGGTGAGAAGTTGCAAACCGAATTCTTTCAATTCCCGACACATCATGAATATAGTAAAGTAAATCAGTCAAAGTATGGAGATGGCGACCTTCAGGCGTCACTCCCGGTAAATCTCGCCCGTAAGCATCAATATTTTGACCGAGTAAGGTAACTTCTTTATAACCAAGCCGCCCAATTTCTTCAATTTCTGCCCGAATTGCTTGCGGTGTACGGGATTGCTCAACACCCCGTACATTCGGAACCACACAGTAAGTGCAGCGTTCATTACAGCCGTAAATCACATTTACCCAAGCACTCACATGACTATCTCGTCGCGGCTTGGTGATATCTTCCATAATGTGAACTGGCTCAGTGGCGACAACTTGGTTACCATCAAAAACTTGTTGTAGCAAATCTTTCAGGCGGTTAGTGTGTTGAGGTCCCATCACCAAATCTAATTCTGGCACACGCCGCAACAGTACTTCTCCTTCCTGCTGAGCAACGCAACCTGAAACAATGATGGTTAGGTCTGGTTGTTCATGCTTGCGCTTTGCTTGTCTTCCTAGATAAGAATAGACTTTTTGCTCAGCATTATCACGTATAGTGCAGGTATTGTAGAGAATCAAAGAAGCTTGATTTGGGTCTTCTGACCACTCAAAGCCCATGTCTTCTAAGATGCCAGCCATACGTTCTGAGTCGGCTTTGTTCATTTGGCAACCGAAGGTGGTGATGTGATAGCGACGGGATGAAGTGGTCATGGTAACTACAGACAGAATACGATAGCGAATTGCACTACTGAAAATTATAGATTTTCGAGATTCAGAAATGTCGCAAGAGTCATCTTCGCTGAATCTTTGATTCATCCGAACATTTTTCACTAACTTTTGTGTGAATTCAATATATTAAGTTTCTAAACGATCACCGGATAATCACTGCAATCTTAGGTTTTAGCCTCTATAATGAAATATTTTATATACAAAGTTTAGTGAAACAGGATAATCATCAGCAAGTCTCACATTATAATATCGTTTTAGGAAGGAATGATAGGGACAAAAGCTACCATTACTTGCAGTACAATCAGATAAAAACAAACAAAGCTCAAGTGTGCTGGTGCCAAGCGAATCAATCCATTACAGTGGGAGAGGTGGTTCGAGGTAAATTGCAGCCCTCAGAAAATGAATTGCCGACTTGTGAACATCAAGCAGACTCTCTACCTACACTGCTAGTAGAAGAATAGCTAATTGAGTTATCATGTCACATTCACCAGCACTAGACAAAAAAATCAAAACTAAAAAGGGTAAGTCACTTCCTCCAAAGCTCATCATAAAGCTAGGAAAATTTGTTTGGACGACTCTTTGGCATATGATGATGTCGAAACTAGCTCCCCGTAACAAGTCAGGTGAGTACATTCGACCAAGCAGCGAATTTAGAAACTCTGTTGGAACAGACCAAGGGAATGTGTATCAACCAGCAGTAGGGCGTTATAATCTGATAGCAGGGCTGGGTTGTCCGTGGGCACATCGTACTCTTGTTGTGCGATCGCTCAAAGGACTAGAACAAGCAATCTCGCTCACAATTGTCTCACCTTCTCCAATTGAAGGAGGTTGGGTGTTTAACCAAGAATATGAAGGTTGTCGCCTGCTCGCCGAATTGTACGAATTAGCAGAACCTAGCTACGGTGGACGCTTTACAGTTCCAGTGTTATGGGACTCCCAGACAAAGACGATTGTTAACAACGAAAGTGCAGAGATTATTGTGATGCTAAACTCACAGTTCAACGAGTTCGCAAAGAATCCTACACTAGACCTCTACCCACAGGAACTCAAAGAAAAGATTGACCAGTGGAATGAAAAAATTTACGCCAGTGTAAATAACGGTGTGTATCGTTGCGGCTTTGCCCAGACACAAGAAGCTTATAACAAAGTTTATCAAGAACTATTCACCACTCTTGATGAAATTGACACAGCGCTGAATACCAGTCGATACCTTTGTGGGGATACTGTCACACTGGCAGATGTCCGTTTATTCACAACATTATTCCGGTTTGATACTGTATACTACGGACTTTTTAAGTGCAACCGCAAAAGAATTCACGATTATCAGAACCTGGGACCTTACCTGCGTGACTTGTATCAGCTTAAAGGTGTCGCTGACACCTGTGACTTGGAGAGTGTTAAGCGAGATTATTACGGAAATTTGTTTCCACTCAATCCAGGCGGTATCATCCCGTCTGGTCCTGATCCAATGTTTCTTCAACAACCACATAGTCGCGACAAGATAAGCAAGCAAGCAAATCCTGTATAAAAAGCTTCCTACTCTGGTTGCAAAGTCGTGCTCAGAGTCACGGGGGTCTTACACGTACCAGGAACAGGGCAGGCTTTATTTATTGATCTGTCTACCCCATGATGAATCGTGGGGCTTGGAAGCCTGCCCTGTTCCTGGCGGGGACAATGCGTCACCGCACAATCACCCATTAAAGCCTCTCGCATCGCTTTCTCATCGTCAAAAGTTTGCTGTAGAAGCCGTCCCTCGTAAACAAGTTCTACCTGAGTGTGTTGAAAAGGCCAAGGAAATACTGTGACTTGATGATGGTTATCTTTGACTTCTTTCAAAGTCAGTTTGACAGTAGTTTCACCGTCAATTGTTGGTACCTGAGGAACTTCTGCTTGCGAAATCAATTCTTGACATAAGAGAATTGATAGTGCATCCCATATCCCTATCAGCTTTCTATTATGCGAAATCACTTCTGGTTTTGTGTGTGGTGCATAATATTGATCATTTTTAAGAAAAGCAATCAGTTGTTCTTGGAAGGCATACTCACCCTCTAAAAAATCCTGCACAATTTGAGAGGAAGTTGCTGAGTTCTGCCAACTTGTAAATCGTTCATATAAACCTGTTCCGTGAAGTGAGACAAGAAGTGCTACATATCTACCCAAAGGAAGTGCGAGTTGTTTAGCACTAGACCAAATGTTTATATGCTCCTGCGTTGACAGTTCCATGAATTTATGAGGATAGCCAGTTTGCGGGTTCAGCGTCGGTGCTTGTTCCCAAACAAGCTAACCAATATCATGTAGTTCCGCACCTAAACAGACTTCTTTTTTTGGAGCAAATTCACCAAAGTCTTCATTCCCCCAAACTTGTGCAAGTTGACCGCAAAGCCAAGCGTGATTTGGTTGAGTGATGCAAATAAGTCCTTGTTTTGTTAAACGATGCAGCATAAGTAGAAAGCACAAAACATTGTTCTACTCTTTATTCTGAACTAATCGCCGAAACAAAAAACCTATGCTAAATGAATGTAACGAAAGCTATTCAAATCTTCTACTAGATATTTCTTACTCTGACACAGACATCTTTTTGGAGCTAGACCTCAAGCTGTCAACAGATGTATATAAAACAATATGAAACTTAAAATCCCAGCTTGGAATTTGGTCATGTTCAAGCGACTTTTATTAGTATTATGTTGTACCATTGCAGGTACTGGTGCTGTTTTCTTTTTCTTTTGGCAACAAGCAACTCAGCTACCAGCTGAGTACTCAAATCCATTCACAACAACAAGTTCGCCTCCGAAAGCTGACCAAAATCAAACCCCTCTTCAACCATCACAACAGGAAGTTTTAAGTAAAATTTCTGACCATCTCAAAAAAGGAAATGCGAAAGGTGAAGTGCAACTAGATGCAAATGAAGTCAATACGCTTATTCTTTCAGGAATTGCTCAAACGACAGATAAAAGTCGGCTGGCTCAAGCAGTTGTTAGGACAAAAACTCAAATTCAAGATGGCAAAATCTCCGCAGGTGCTGTGATAGATTTGAGAACAATTCCCTTAAACGAGTTGCAATCGGAGGAACAAGTCGCGATTTCCAAGTTACTATCGACTGTGCCCATCTTAAGATATCGCCCCGTATACATAGAGGTTGAAGGAAAACCCAAGGTGTACAATCAACAAGTCAGCTTGGATGAGACAACCCGCATTAAGTTTGGCAATCTCAGCTTAACCCTCTCTGATATGTATCAACGTTTTGGGCTTTCTGAAGAACGCCTCAACCAACAAGTTGCAAAAGAATTGAAAAAACTTCCAGTTGAGGTGAAAGAGGTTGAAGTTATGGGCGATCGCCTTATCGTTCGTGGTCAATTACGAAAATCGGAAGCTTTATTATTACCTCCTCATCCTCTACACCTCTCTAACGAGGTAGAACATAGCATGAACCAGGGAAATGGTAGCTAAGTCACACCATGACCAAAACAATTCAAAATATGGCACTCCGTGCCATAGTACCACAAAACAGCGATCAAAATTAATGATCTACACTCAGTCCTCAGGACGAGTGTAGGCTTCTAGTACATCTAAATGTTTCCGGAAAGTTCAGCAAACTGCTTGGCGAGATACCTCAGCATCAATCGGCTTAATAAAGTAAAGCCGTAACAAATGCCCGATGATTGAAAGTATCAAGGGTAATTTTCGCAAGAACTTGACAATCTTTGGACTATTGCTGTCGTTAATCTCTGTCAGCTTGAGATTAATATCCGAGCACTCTTCCAGCCGACGGAAAAATTCTGGGTGTTCTGTATTCAGTATCACAGGAAATGCCCGTGCTGCAGTTTCATTCGTCTTCTCGATGACTTGGATATTGTACTCGTACGGATTAATGCCAATAGAACGATAAAATGACGCCCTCTCCAGCACAGTCAAAGTATGAGTCGCAAACACAGACAGCAGGAAAAACCTCACCCATAAACGCGCTTTCCAATTGTTCCACAGTTGGGGTTGCGATCGCAACAGCGCCTTAAAGAAATCTCCATGTCGATTCTCATCCTGACACCAACTCTCGAAATAGCCAAACAGAGGATAGAATTTCAACTCTGGATGTTTCTCTAGGTGACGGAACATAATAATGTAGCGCCAGTAGCCAATTTTCTCAGAGAGGTAAACTGTATAGATAACCCACTCTGCTGGAAAAAAGGTGTAGGTACGATTCCTAGTGAGATAGCCCAAATCCAGCGAGAGATTAAAATCCCCCATTGCTTTATTCAGAAACCCAGCATGACGTGCTTCATCCCGCGCCATAAAATTAAAAGCGTCTGCTAAAAGAGGATTTCGCTCTTTGAGTTTGCGCGATAACTCTTTGAACAAAAGAAACCCAGAAAACTCTGAAGTACACGAGCGTTCTAAGAAATCAATAAAAGCGCGGCGCGTTTCCCCATCAATCTGTTCCCAACTTTGCCCAAACTCAGAATCACGTACGAAGTGATGGCGGTTATAATCAGCCCGCAGTTCATCCACAATCGCTCTCAACTGCGCTTCATGCGCTGAAATGTCCAACTGCGCGACAGCGTCAAAGTTAGTGGTGTAAAACCTGGGCGTTAACAATGTTTCTTGCACAGGTGCTTTCACACCAGGCTTTTGCAACTCTGGCTCCGGGGTTTGAAGAGACTTAGCCATGAGAATCGTTCAATCAATTTATCTTTTTAAAAATATATAAGCATAAGTTTTTATTGAAATCTATTAAAAGTAAAAATATTTAAAATAATTTGTAAAACTGATTTGCGATTGCGTAACGGTGTGGCAGTGTAGTCAATACGGTTGGTGATCAGCACACTTGACAAAAAGCCGGTTTCTTCAACAATACCTTCGCCAATTTTTTAGAACGCCCGCAGAATGCGGGTTTCCAGCTATGGCTTTCAAGCCCCATTCAAAACCCTGAAACCCTTATTGTCTAAGGAATTTAGCTTTTTGTCTAGTCTTAACCCTCTAATTTTGGCAAAGGTATTGTTCAAAAAACCGGCTTTGTGTGATCGACAATTACGTTAACCGAACCGTATTGGGACTGTAGCACAATCTGATACTAAGATGAGTACAAGTTCAATCACGAATATTATCACTATCAATTTGCCAAGCCATCATGAGCGAATCAGAGAAACACAAGCTTCACTCTGTTGATGACTTTGGCGAACAAAGAAACTTCTGGTGGAATCAGGACTTTCTAGAACAAAATAGTGTTTAAATATACTCAAAAGCTCTATCCCATTTCAGTCCATTAAAATGGACTTCGCCTATAAGCGGCGGGACTTCCAGTCCTGGGCGGACGAGAACGGAGTCAAAAAAATGTAATATAAATTATATTATGTATTGTCCCAGGTGCAAGATGTAAGTTCTCCAAGGCTTAAACTGCCAAAAGCCATGCGATTGCTGCCACTATCAAAGATATGCTAAGGATTAGAGATCCGACGCGAATCATCTGTTGAGCTTTCTGAGCTGCCAACTGCAAAATCCGATTGGCTTCTTCTTGTTCGTTTAAAGCCGTTTGTGTCTGTTGCTTTTCCAGTTCTTGGCAAGCAGCTAAAAATTGATAATCCTTATCGCTCAAACTTTTCCCAACTGCCCAAGCCTTTGCATCTCGCAATTGTTGCCCACGTAACAGATGTGAGGTGTCATGATCACAAGCTTCCCAAGCAGTAAACTTTTCTGCATAGGGACGCAAATTTCTGAGCTGTTGCTCCACCCAAGTTGAGTTAAAAACACACTTGTAAATCTCGTTATAAATACTTAACTTTTGCAGTCGCTTGACGACCAAGCCCGATAACTGCAATTGTATTTGTTCTGGACTCTCATCAGCAGCAATTTCTCCAGATAGCAATTGCTGATACAGTCCTAGCAGCCGACAGGCAAAATTCTGACTTGTAAGTATGCGATCGCGTATCGTCTGCAAATGCTGTTGCTTGTCCTGCGCTAACCAATTTTTGATCAAGCGTTGTTGCACAATTGTTGCCACTGACTCCGCCTCCCTCCCGGCGTCAATGAATTCACCAGTAGTACAAATTAACTGGCATAGCCATTGTGTGAGAAACGGTTGCCCTCCCGTCCATTGTAACACTTCTTTCATCAAAGCTTGAGGATTATTCGCAACTCCAACTAATCCGGATTCTAAAGGTTCAGCTTCATGGAGTTGAAATTTTGTAAGTTCAACTGTACAAGTTTCAATGTTAAACGGGGTGCGACTGGTATCGCCAATCAATTCTCTTGGAGTTGCAACCCCTAGCAGTGCAAATGTCAGGCGGTGATACTTCTGATTGTCGGCGCGTTTATTGTAACAGCCACAAAGAAAGCCAAAAAAATCATCTTTAAAATCTACCGAGAGAACATTATCGATTTCATCAATAAAGATAACTATATTCTGAGTCAAACGCTCAAGAAGTTCCTCTTCAATAAACTGACTCAAACGCACAGATGGCAGAATATGACTTTTGGCATCGCACCAGTGTTCATCGTCAATCGCTAAATTAAACTTACTCACCAGTAGGCTGATGAAGCTGTTGTAAAATAGCTCTGGTGTCACTCCCGCCACACATAACTCCCCCATTTCAATAGCAGCAGTTGCGAAACCTTCTCGTTTCAACCGGACCATAGTTCGCACCCGCAAACTGGACTTGCCCATCTGGCGGGAGTTGAGAACATAGCAGAATTTCAGTGCTTTTAATCCTTGGTACAACTCAAAGTCAGCTTGTCGTACGACATAAGTGGAAGCTTGTTCGCTCAGACTTCCCCCCACTTGGTATTCATCGCTGTATTTGAACGCTGCACTCATGCTGTCAAACAGAATATTGGGTTTTTGGAAGGATGAGGGGACAAGGAAGATAAAGACGTGGGGGGAGAAATATTCTCAACTCCACCTCGTTAGTTTCCACTCCCTGCTGACAACCGTTTACGGAAATATTGACGATACAACTCGTAGCGTGGCATTGCATGATTGTTTTGCAACTCTACTAGTCCCAAATCATATAATTTGACCGCCTCATCCAAATTTAATTGCGAGTTGAATTCTAGCGGTGCATCTGCTAATATTATAGTTTTAAAGGTTTGATTCAATTGGAAGTTAAATTGTAATTGCTGCCATAGTCGTTCTAAATAGTTACGATAAATACTGGATACAGTGGGGGCTGTTTGCAGAAGTTGTTCCAAGGACATTTCCTGCTCTGCCATCATCTGCAAAGCTTTCACAACTAGATAAGGATGCCCTCCTACCATCGCCATGAGTTGTTCAACTTGGGAATTATCCCATTGCAGCCGATACTTCAAAGCTAAAGAAAGCACCTCTTGGGGGTTGAAATCTTTCAACTTGATCTCATACCCCGCATTAAACGGCGACTGATTGAGATTCAGGTGAGTGTAAACTTCAGTATGTAACTTCACCAATCGTAGTTGTGCCCAAAGTTCGCTGGTTTTCGCTTCTTCATGCCAGGTTCGCAGCATACCCAGAAACTCAGAGGCAATTTCTTGATAGGGGAAAAGTCGCCCCACCTCATCTAAAGCGATCGCAAGAGGCTGATCTCCTGGTAACAAATATCTTTCAAAACATTTTCTGCACTTAATCTTGCTGTTGTGATGACTTATGTTCCAGTATTCCTCTACTTGTTGGAGCAACTCTAGTTCAAGGGCGATGCTAGTGATGAACCACTGCAAGAATCTATCCAGGTTGCTGAAATCTTCTTTGCTCGCATACCGCAGGTTCAAAACCACCGTTCGGTATCCCTGTTGTTGAGCGTGATGCATTACATTTGACATCAGCTCTGTTTTACCCATCTGCAAAGGCGCTTTAATTCTTAATAGCGCACCTGGTTGGCATATGTATTGGTAACAAAGAGTTTCGATGGGGAAGCGCTCTTGATACAGATCAATAGCTTTAATTGCTGCTTCTTTTTGAGGGGGTGACGGTTTGACAAACGTACTACTAATTAGTCTTTTGCTTTTTTCCCATTGCCGTTGCAGCGCTTGGCGAAAATTAGTCTTTCTTACCTGTTCTCCTAAAGCGTTTGAAAGTTTATTCCATAAATCCTCACCAATTTCTTCAATTCGCCTACGGCTAAGGTGGTATTCAGAGGCGATCGCATGATAAGTCTTTCCTTCCCAAGAACCTCGCAACACCTGTACTTCAGCATCGCTCAGGTGTTTTAGAGTTACTTCAAGTATTAAATTATTTACTAATTCAGATGCTTGTTCCCAGGTAAATTGTGATTGATAATACATAAAACTTGTGTTTCTTAAAACAGGTGAAGTGACCGAATAATTCGTAATTTGTAATGAAGACAGAAATTTGATTGTCTGCGTAAAGCCTTACTTAATTTCCTCAACAGAAGTTAAGCATAAATGAGCTTCATAGCTATCTTCTTAATAGATGTAAGCACAAATCAACTTATGCAACGCCTGGGATAGAAATTGAAAAAATTGCCAGTATTCTGGTCAGTTCAACCACTGAGTGCAGTGTCATTAATCCACATAACTAAGAGTGCTTTTCTCCGATTGCCGTTGCAGCGCTTGCCAAAAATTAGTCTTTCTCACCTGTTCTCCTAAAGCGTTGGAAAGGTTGCTCCATAAATCCTCACCAATTTCTTCAATTCTCCTCCGGCTAAGGTGGTATTCTAAGGCGATGCTCCTCTTGCGCCGCTGATCCCAGAGGGTTGTTTAGCTGGTTGTCTAGAAATTAAATTCACGACTAAAGCAAGTGTTTCCAAATATCAATTTTTTTTGATGTTATTTGCTGCGTAAGAAAGCCGCATCTAATAAGTAACTTTAAATACTTAGTATTTAATACTTGTTCATGATTCCATCAACCTTTTCTCCCATGAAATGTAAGGAAACCGAACTTATCCGGAATTTTTTCATACTTATCATGACTCCACATGATTTTCCCGTATTTATCAGGAAAACTATCTGCTTTGTGTCAAAATACTTCCCGGATTTTATCAGGGGACTAACAAAAACTTATCAGCAAAAATGGCATGTAGAGCCAGACCAAACGATTAACGTGCTCGCTGCGCTCGGAACTCGCGCTCCAAAACTTAGGAGGTAGACACGGCTAATTTAGTAACATTTGAAAAATGACAAGCTATTAGTCTAATCATTTTTACAAATTAAGGTATTAGATTAAATGAACGCTGCAAACAACAATGCTGTGAATGGTTTGCTCGATGAAAAGGCAGAAGTACGTAAGGGCGAACGCGAGTGCGTGTCCGTATCTCCTCCACGCCTACGCGGCGTAAGCGCAGGCATAAGACATGCCGCAAAAATACAAGGGTTGTCCATTTTTGTCCAAGGGGAGTGCCCAACCCTGTGCCCTCTGCCTTTCTTCGGTAATGCGATAAGCCTCTGGCTTGACACAGAGCGTATCGCAGCAAGCGAATATCGTTTGCAAGTGTTGCGTGAAATCAGTAGCGCGCCATTACGGATGCCTGCCGTGAGAGCACGGTCTGGAGAGCAAATCGCTCAAGAAGTGTTCAGGATGGTAGCGACTCCTCCTTAACCAGCTAGAAGTCTAATGATCTTACTTCATATTGCTTTGCAAGATGGTTTTTTAAATGATGAGGTCATCATTCAAGTCAATGGTGAAGAAGCATTTCATGAATCGCAAGTGAAAACGAGATTTCAAATTGGACTCGCAGCTTCTTTTGAAACGAATGTTCAAAAAGGCTTGGTCAATGTGAAGGTGACGCTGCCAAATAAAAAGCTAGCGCAATCTACTGTTCTAGAAATCTCTGCTCCGACCTATTTGGGGGTTTCGATAACTGCTGATGACAAGATCGTTTTCCATGTGTCAAACCAGCGATTTAGATACTTATGAAATTTAAAGGAGTTAATTCAAATGGATGAATTAGTGAGTGGTCTTTATGAGTTGAGGAATGAGATAAATCTTCCCAACCCCACTCCCATCCCGCAACCAGCATCTTCCCAAGAGTTGCGATTGGATGTGGATGGACGCTATCCACTTATGAGAGCGAGTGGTACGTTTTCCTTTTCGATCGCCTCCAGAGTCCATTGGATTGCTAATCTCACCAATACTAGCTTAAATTCGTGGACTGGTGAGATTTGGTACAAGGATGGAGACACAGCTTCTTTCCCCTACACAAACGTCAATATTGAGGTGCAACGTAGTCAGTTTCCCGACCAGCGCGGTGCTACAGTTACTTTTTCGGTTGTAGACGTATTAAATAAGACTGTAAATTATAAGTACAAATCGTCTTACTTTCACGAGGTAGAGTTTGAGTTCGACTATGAGGAAGGCATCACACCAGTAACTGCAATTGACACTTACGCTCATCCCAACCGACCTGGAACAGTGTTTCAGGAAACGCTCTCCATTGAGACGGTGTTCCAGCGAACTGGCTTTGCCGTCACTAAATCAGAGGGAGATAATGCGATCGCCGGACTACCGCCAGGAGCAGAAGCAAGATGGAGCGACAATGAAATGCATGATGCCATGCAAATCCATTGGTCACGATTTGTAGATAGACCTCAATGGTCAATGTGGGTTCTATTTGCATCTATCCATGAACAGGGGGAAGACTTGGGTGGGATCATGTTTGATGACGTTGGTCCCAATCACAGGCAAGGAACTGCACTCTTTTACAAAACTTTCATTGCGCAGCCACCAGCAGGTGACCTTGCTCCAGATGCATGGGTGAATCGGATGCGTTTTTGGACTGCTGTTCATGAAATGGGACACGCATTCAACCTAGCTCACTCTTGGCAAAAACAGCATCCAACGTCGTGGGGAACATCTTGGATTCCTTTGACTAACGAGCCGGAAGCTCGGAGTTTCATGAATTATCCGTTCAACGTATCGGGCGATCAAACGGCATTTTTCAGCGATTTTGAGTTTCGGTTCAGCGATCAAGAACTGCTGTTTATGCGACACGCTCCTTTCCAGTTCGTGCAGCAAGGAAATGCTAATTGGTTTGACGATCACGCTTTTGAGCAGCTCAACCTGTCTGGTGAACCGTCAATCAAGTTGGAATTGCGTGTTAATCGTCAGCAAGCTCTATTCGAGTTTCTAGAGCCAGTGGTCTTGGAGTTGAAGCTAACTAATATTTCATCTCAACCTAAGCTGATTAGTGACAAACTCCTGTCAGAACTCGATCACATGATTGTGATTATCAAGAAAGATGGAAAACCCGCTCGTCAATTCTCTCCCTATGCTCAGTATTGCTGGAAAACCCAACTCCGTGTTTTGATGCCTGGAGAATCAACATATGAGTCCCTATTTGCTTCTGTGGGTAAGGGTGGTTGGGAAATTGCCGAACCTGGTTACTATACTATTCAAGTAGCCCTACACATGGAGGATACCGAAGAAGACTTGGTTTCCAACCCGCTGAGGTTGCGTATTGCGCCGCCACGGGGTTACGATGAAGAGTTTCTAGCGCAGGACTTTTTCTCTGAAGATGTTGGACGTATTCTGACATTTGATGGGAGTAAGGCGCTGACTAAAGGCAACGACACTCTTAGGGAAGTATCAACAAAATTGAGCGATCGCTCAGTTGCTTTCCATGCCGAGGTTGCTCTAGCCAGCACAATGGCACAAGAATACAAAACCTTAGACTTAGACGATCCCAATCATCCCAAAATTAAGGTGATTTCTCCCAATGTTGAGGAAGCACGTCAGGAGTTTGCAGCGGCTCTAACTAGTCAGCCAAAAATGGCTGCTAAATCTCTTGGACATATTGACTACAAGTACTATGTAGACCGCTTTAGCGACTGGTTGCTAAAACTTGGGGATGTGCAAGGTGCTGTTGATGTTCAAAATGAGTTGCTGCAAACCCTGTCAGCTCGAAATGTAACCAACCGAGTGTTACACGCTATCAAGGAGCGACGTGATGCTTATAAGCATTAACGATTATTTAGCCAAGTCTTACGGATTAGCATCCTAATCTTAAATCTGTTTAAGAAAGATCTCAATAGTTGGTTCGTAATGGGTAATTGTTAATTGCATACGATTACATACAATTACCCACTACCCATTCCTTCTTCAACTATTACTCCATATGAGTATAGACAATCAAGTCAAAACCAGAGAAGACTTACTTTATCTTCTCTCCCAAGCAGCAGAATTGGAACATTCTCTTGCCTGCCAGTATCTTTTTACTGCCTTTAGTTTAAAAGAATCTACAAATGAAGGAGTTTCTCAAGCTCAATTAAATAAGATGAATAGGTGGCGGCGAACAATTAATGGTATTGCCGTACAGGAAATGCTGCATCTAGCACTGGCTAGCAATCTGCTTACAGCCATAGGAGGAGCACCATATTTTCGACGTGCAAATTTTCCTCAGGCTAAAACCTATACATCTTTAAAACTTCAATTCAAACTAGCGCCTTTCAATGAAACTACGCTGAACCGCTATATTTGTTTTGAATTGCCAAATAACTTTGATACTGAGGAACAAAAAGGAAATTGGACTCAGTTTTGTCAGAGAATCAGAGATGAAGAATTGCTAAGACTTCTGGCAGTACTACCACAACCATTAGTTCCGAGAAAACTTGAGTATAACACCATTGGAGAACTCTACGGACTAATCCGCCAAGGCTTTCAAACTATCGGTCAAAAACTATTTATTGGGCCGCCCTCAGCTCAAGCAACTGGGATTTTTAGAGAGATGATCCAGGTTACAGACTTGGATTCAGCAATAAAAGCGATCAATCTAATTATCGTACAGGGCGAAGGTTCTCCAACCCAGAGAGATGACAGTCATTTTGCTAAATTTACCAAAATTCGCGAAGAGTATTTAGCAGAATTGGCGAGCGATCCTAGTTTTCAACCTGCCCGTCCTGTTATTGAAAATCCACTGTTAAGTCTTCAACAAGATAATACAACTCGTGGTGCCAACATCATTACTGATACCTTGAGTCGGGATGTAGTTGAGATCTTCGTTGCTCTTTATGAAGTTATGCTGCAAATTCTCCTCCGCTTCTTTGCTCACACTGAGGAGAATGAAGAACAAATGTATATTCTCAAGAGTGCGTTTATTAACCTCATGCCTTTTGGCGTTTCTCCCTTAGCTAAAGCAATCACTCGTTTGCCAGCAGGCGAAGGATTTCCAGGTATGAACGCAGGACCAAGTTTTGAAGTCTATGCAGATGTTCAATTACTTCCCCAGATGAGCAGTGCTTGGATCTTTTTCCAAGAGAGACTACAAGAAATTGGCGAAGCTGGTGACGCGCTGATTAACGATTCTAGAACTCAATCCTATCCTCAGTTGCGCCAAGCTTTAACAGAGGTATCGGCAACACTGAAAAACATCGCTCATACTATTTCCCTTGAACCTAATGGAGAAACTTGGACGAATGGCATCTCCCAATTATTCTCACCGATGGATGTAGATCATATGAAATCAATTCCGACATTTCGCCTCAATCTTGGGGTTTATGATGAGGTGAAAAATAATGCAGATGCGATTTTAGACTCTGTATCCTCTAAGTCTATGCCTTTACTTCCTGAAGGTCCTTGGACAGAGGCAAGAATTAATCTATTCAAGCAGTGGAAAGATAGTAATTTTCCTCAGTAATTAACAGAAGAACTCAGGTGTCAGTCGCCAGAATTCAGTTGGGTATTCTTTAGACTGGCGGATGAGTATGGGGTCGCGCATCCCCACCGTCTACACGGGAGCCAGTACTTGATGAGTGTCTCCCGACAGAGGTATCTGGCGTTGTCTACAATTGGTTGGGGTTTAAATCCCCATCCAATTGATTCTGACCGGAGGCTGCGCTTTCCTTGCTCCGCTCCTGAATTCTGACGAATGATTCTTTTTTAAGAGAATTTTGAATTTCTCCTTGACAATCCCAAATCGCAAATCTCTAAGCAAAAGGAAATATTGGTCATGACAAATTCTTCAAACCTACAATGGTCTCCTACAAATGCACCAATCGCTAGTTCAAGAACTGATGATATTTGGTTTATCGATCCGATGGTAGGCTGGGCTGTTAATAGTAATGGTCAAATCATCAAAACTACCGATGGTGGCAATACTTGGGAGCAGCAATTTCAAACACCTATTGTTAACGGGCGACCAGTTTATTTGAGGTGTGTTGGTTTCTCGACCCCCTTAAATGGTTGGGTTGGAACAGTATCTGAAGAGCAACGCCTGTATCACACAACTGATGGAGGAGAGACTTGGACTATTGTAGAGAATCTCCCTGAAAACGCTCCGGTCAAAATTTGTGGACTTTCGGTGGTCAACAAATCGGTTATTTACGCTTCTGGTACCAATAATCCTGCTGATATTCCTCCTCGCATGATGAAAACTGTCGATGGTGGGGCAACTTGGACTGCATGGGATATGAGCGAATATGCCACAATTTTGATTGATAACTATTTCATTAATGAGGATCGTGGTTGGGTTGTCGGTGGCAAAGCGGACAAGAGTATTACTAATCCCAGTCGCGATGATGTCATTCCAGTGGTTCTCTATACAGAAGATGGGGGAAAAACCTGGGTAAACCGAGTCGCCGATATTAGTTCCTCTTTTCCGTTAGGAGAATGGGGTTGGAAAATTCAGTTTCTCAATGAAAAAGTTGGTTTTGTCTCTCTGGAAAATTTCAATCAAGGCGCAATTCTCAAGACAACAGATGGCGGAAAAACCTGGACGAGACTCCGCATAAACGATCCTCAAGAGAATGTAAATCTTGAAGGGGTTGGTTTCGTAGATGAGAACCTCGGCTGGGTAGGTGGATGGGGCTATAACTTCCCACAAGCCCCCACTGGTTTCAGCAGCCAAACAAACGACGGAGGCAAAAACTGGGAAGATGCCAATCACATCGGACAATTTATCAATCGCTTCCGATTTTTTGGTAATCCCGTGACTGTCGGTTATGCTTCAGGCAAGACTGTTTACAAGTATTCTGCTGCACCAGTAACAGCCCCTCTGCTGGAGAGGGTTGCACCTTTAAGATTTCTGACAACAAACGCGCCAGCGCAGTTTGAGAAATCAGTGAAGATCGAGTACACGTTACCGGAGAATGCCCAAAAAGTCACAATCCATATTTGGAATCAGTTTGGTGCTTATGTTCGCAAACTGGTTGATGAAATTAATCCCAGTGCTGGTCAAAAATCAGTTGTCTGGGACGGTAAAAATGATGCGGGGGAATCTTTACCACCTGGAATCTTTATTTACAGGTTGACTGTAGATGGTAATGCAGAAAGTCGGGTAATTCGGTTGAACACTTAACAAAATCTAGTGTTGCTGAATTAGTGCATGCCTCCCTCAATTTCAAAGAGTTTCTCTTGAATCTTGAAGATTCTTCTTGCGTGGAAACTCAAGCGATCTGAGTAAAGCCGCGATCGCAACACCTCTAATAACCAATTCAGCGGACAACACTCGACAATAAATACATACTTAGCTGTACTGATTGGCATGGCTAAGTATGTGAAACCAAATGAAGCAGGCAGCATCAGGGACCTTGGGGTATTGCTATCAACTTGACTACAAATCAAATCTATGCTGGTAGTGCGACTGAAGGGGACTTGTTTCTCGATTGTTACTCACCCCTATCATAAAAGAGTTCAAGGTTACTCTAGGTTTTCACCTTGGATAGCTTATGAATTCAGCTACCAACGAATCGCACTTCCACATCCCGTGAAAAGTCAAGGTGGTGATCATCCCAAATGGCATAGATTGAGCCAACTCCAGACACGACAGTAGTCGCTAAGGCATTGACCTCTGATAGATTGGTAGAAGCAACGTTCAAAAGAGAGTTAGACAGGAAAGAAATTCAGTCGAAAGGGACTTAAATGCAGCAATTAATTTGAGCCAGTGCTCCGCTTGTGTTAAGCGCGTTGAAGACAAGAGCGTATCGCGGCGGGCTTTGGCGTAAAAGTCTACTGAGGGATAACCGCTCCCATGCTCCCGATGAAGTAGGAAATAAAGTCTAGAATTGTCTAGGTTTTATATAGCAGCGAATGAATTGAGACAGGCACGCGCGATCGCTCTGGATCAGTCATCAAAATGATGAGGAGCGATCATGTCTGTGTGTAGAACGAAATTTAGTATCGGCTCAATAAGTTGGGGTAAGTTGCTATTCTTCTTGCCACGACAAACCCAACAGACAAAGAGACGATTGCTCACGAATAATAGTTCTATTTATGACATAGCGCTTAATTGCAACTTGCAGCCTGATGAGGGAAATCTTAATAAATATAAACCCTTTTCTAGTGACACAACTGTTTGATAGTTTAATAGATGAAGTAGCCATCAACTTGGTTTCAAGCGACATAGCTCGGTTTTGCTTTAAACCCAAGACTGCTATCTCTCTCTATTTCTGACGTTAACTGTAAACTGTTCCTAAAGCCAAAGAAAAAATGCTTATTAAAATAGTGAACAGTGACCAGTGACCAGTGACCAGTACACAGTAAACAAAGAACAAAAAATCTGCTTGACAACTGATAACTGATAACTGATAACTGTTCACTGATAACTGTAGAAGGTGAGGAGATAGTTCAACACCCGGAATTCTGCGAAAGTCCTAAAAGTCAATAAATCAAACCCTTGTTTGGGTACGTATTTTACTTGGACAAAAAGCACTTTAACGATGAGTAGCAATCTAGCCCAAAAACTTCGCTGTGGAACACAACAGGCTCACACAGTGGCTGAAAATGTGGGATTTATGAAATGTTTTGTTAAAGGAGTTGTCGATAGAAACTGCTTTGCAAAATTTTTAGGTAACTTGTATTACGTCTACAGTGCATTGGAAGCAGCATTAGAGCGTCATAAAGACCATTCTGTGATCAGTGCTGTGTACTTTAGAGAACTCAATCGCAAAGCTAACTTGGAAAAAGACCTAGAATTTTACTACGGTCAAGACTGGAGAGGAAAAATCGCACCTTCAAAAGCTGCTCAGATTTACATTGCCCGAATTCATCAACTATCTGCAAAGGAACCTGCGCTATTAATCGGCCACGCCTATACTCGTTATATGGGTGACTTGTCTGGTGGTCAAATGTTGCAAAAAGTTGCTCAGTCAGTCTTGAAACTTTCTGGATATGAAGGCACATCTTTCTACAATTTTGAGCAAATTCCAGATAAGCAAGCATTTAAGGATAAGTATCGTCAAGTCTTAGATTCTTTATCAATAGACGATACAACCGCTGACAAGATTGTTGCAGAAGCTAACCATGCATTTGGACTCAATATGCAAATGGTTCAGGAGTTAGAACAAACCCTCATCCAAGCAATTGGTCAAGCCATGTTCTATAATCTGACTAATACGAATAATACTGATAACACGGAACTCAGTACAGCTTAGAAATTAGACGTGATGCAAAAGTCAAGTTTTTGAAAACAAATCACAGATTAATAAAGATGACACAGATAAATTATCTGTGTCCATCTGCTATTCAAAATAAATAACCCAAAATCGGATTTTTGCGAACAATAAAATCTACACAGATAGATGTGACTGCATTCATGAAGGTGCATGAAGAACGGATTTTTTGATGCGTATAGTAGATGATTGATTTGTTAGATTCTGACGCTCTTCTATACGTTCATTTTTTTGGAAGCAATTCAATGGTTTATCAAATTCCTGGTGTCAAATTTGATTTCGATATTATCAAAAAGTACGATACTCCCGCACCCAGATACACTAGCTATCCACCAGCGACAGAGTTAAAGGAAACATTTACTCACACAGACTTTCAAAGTGCGATCGCCACATCAAATCAAAGAAAAACTCCCCTTTCTTTGTATTTCCACATACCCTTTTGCCAAAGCGCTTGTTATTTCTGTGGTTGTAACGTAGTCATTTCAAACAACAAGAATATTGCTCAACCATATGTAGAGTATCTAGTTCGAGATATCCAGAAGACAGCCAGCTTAATTGCTTCAGATAGGAAAGTTGTTCAAATTCACTGGGGTGGCGGAACACCTAATTATTTGAGCCTTGAACAAGTAGAATATTTATGGAAAAATATCAATCAACACTTCACACTCAGCAAAACAGCAGAAATCTCTATTGAGATTAATCCCCGCTATATCGATAAAAACTACATTTTCTTTTTAAGAGAAATCGGGTTTAACCGTATTAGTTTTGGTATCCAAGATTTTAATCGTCAAGTTCAAGTCGCTGTGAATCGCATCCAGCCAGAAGAAATGCTGTTTGACGTGATGAACGCGATTAGAGAGGCGAAGTTTGAAAGCGTGAATGTAGACCTCATTTATGGTCTACCTTATCAAACTGTCCAGACATTTCAGGAGACGATAAGAAAGACTATTCAATTAAACCCAGACAGGATTGCTGTTTTTAACTTTGCTTATGTTCCTTGGCTGAAAGCTGTGCAAAAAAATATACCAGTAGAAGCACTACCACCAGCGCAGGAAAAGTTAGAAATTTTGAAGATGACAGTTGAGGAGTTGACGAAGAAGCAATATTTATTTATTGGTATGGATCATTTTGCCAAATCTAATGATGAATTGGCAATTGCTCAAGGCGATCGCACTCTCAAACGTAACTTCCAAGGCTATACAACTCAACTTGCTGCAGAACTGTTTGGTTTTGGTGCGACATCCATCAGTATGCTAGAAGATACCTACGCCCAAAACCACAAGCAATTAAGGGATTATTACCAAGCAATTGATACAGGTATCTTACCTATTAGTAAAGGTATCAAACTCAGTTGGGATGATATTCTCAGACGCGATGTCATCATGAACATCATGTGTCATTTCCAACTCTATAAGCAAGATATTGAAGACAAATATCATATCAATTTTAATAACTATTTCTCTCAGGAATTAGAGACGTTGAAACGTTTAGAGTCAGATGGATTGGTTAGGCTATCAGAAAATGACATCACTGTCACAGAAATTGGCAGACTGCTCATACGAAACATTGCCGTCGTCTTTGATATGCATACAACAAAACAAGAGAAAAAATTCTCTCGTGCAATTTAAGAGTGTCGTAGAAAATTTCGTTCTTAGATTGACCTTTTTTGAATTCAAAATTCAAAAAAGAAAATTCAAAAAAGGTCAACATGTTAATTATCGGTAATCCTGGTCAGCAGGGTCGCCGTAGGGGTCTTCTGTGGCTGGACGAATATCGCCATACTGCCCGTAATCATTAGCAGGGTCGCCGTAGGGGTCTTGGCTTGCAGGGATGACGTTACCGTAATATTGTTGGTCAGCAGGGTCGCCGTAGGGGTCTTCTGTGGCTGGACGAATATCGCCATACTGCCCGTAATCATTAGCAGGGTCGCCGTAGGGGTCTTGGCTTGCAGGGATGACGTTACCGTAATATTGTTGGTCAGCAGGGTCGCCGTAGGGGTCTTCTGTTGCTGGACGTACTTCGCGGTCATCTTCGTTTGAGCCAACAATAAAATCCTTAGCCTTCCGCAAAAAGTCGTCTACCATGACTTATCTCCTTTTGATTAGCGTGATTAATGACACCGTTGCTTTTTTCTGTGCTTTTGGGTTATCTGCTCACCAATATCTCGAATGTTTATCACATAGGCTTTTATGGGGAATACCGACCCTACGATTTGTGGTCTCATCATAACAATAAGCGCTATAATATAGCGTTATTAATATGTCGGTGCTTCCTGTGGAGCTATGTCAGTCAAATCGCGACCTGTCGTACGTCTGTTATAGCCTTTGAAATCCCGGTACTGTTGTGCTTCTGATTCTGGAACTTGAATTCCTTCGGATGGAGGTGTTACCCAATGAGCGCGGTTTTGAGCATCGCGGTAGTATACACGTCCGTTCTTAGAAAGATAGTACCTACCCTGTGGTCCGTTTCCTTGAGCATTCTTTCGCTGGTTGTAGAGGTAGTAAAGCGCAGCGGCTCCCACCAAAGTTATCGCCACTTTCTGCCCCGTCGTCAATCCCCTCTTAGCCTGTTGACGTTGATTTGGGTTTTGTGTTTGTGGATAATTCACACTTCTACCAACGGTGTCGTCAACAGGTGGCGGTGGCGTAGCAGTTCGGGAACCTCCACCGCAACTACTAAGCACTGGTAGTGTTAGCAATGCTGAAAGAAACACCGCCACCGGAAGCGATGCTCTTTTACGCTCTGGCTTTATTGTGTTCATCGTGTTTCCTCATCACCCTGCCTTTGCTAAATGCCATACTGTTGCAACATGTAGTGACAAAATTTTTGTTTTGTAAGGTCAAAACACCACTATTCGTATAAGGAGTCAGAATTCAGAAATCAGAATCAGAATATGTTCTGTCCTGCAAATAACAGGAGATTGAAATGCTTTTTCAACCTGTATCCTTGACTTGTTTCCAACTGTATAGTTATTTCTGTCGTACTACACTAACCTTTTTTTGGTAACAGTATGGGTAAACTGTTTAGTCGTAATAGTAACGTGATTTTTCACGTTATCTATCTTGCCTTTGAGAGAAGCTATATTCATCCTTAAGAGATAATCTATTTTTTGTTCTAGAATTGTGCCAGTTGACGGTGCGGAAGATAGGATTGAAGAGTGAGCATTTTTTTCTTATAAGTGCCTACTCCCGAACCGCAATAAGATTACCCTATGGTTCTTGCCACTCCGGGTGAAAGGACTGTGCATTTCCCCTACATCTCACACCCCCATACCCATGACTCCCCTTATTGGTCAAAAGAGTCATCAGAGCGAATACACTTTACCACTCTAATCTCAGCATAATGGTGCTTGATAAGAGAAAAACCTGAATGTTTTAATGCTAGTGGTAGTTTTTGTAAGTTAATAAGCTGTTGTCTTTGTTGTAATTTCAAGTCATGAAAAATACATTATTTGATAAAACCTTCCGTGATAGCGATGGTAAAATTGTTTTAGCTCAGATGCCAAATTTACCAATTATTGTCTGGTTCACAGCTAGTTTACTCAAACTAGTTTTTACAACAGGCGAAATTAACACAGGGTTAGACGTACTGGCAAATGGCTCTTTGTTTACTTGGGCATGGCTGGAATTATTTCAAGGCGTTAATTATTTTCGTAGAGCGTTAGGTTTGGTCGTGCTTATTGGTATTATCGCCTCAAAAACTGTAGGTATTGATGCATTTGGAAATTTCACTCTTTGATGCGTTGGATCAGTACTCATTGACATTTGGACTTCTCCTAATCACCTCGGTTCAAACTGCCGAGGTTTTTTGTTGCTATAAGGACACAAAGGGCGTAGCGTGCGCCCTTGGCGCATAGAAACAAAGAAAGAAGAAGTCAATAAAATTTGGCGCAGCCTCACAAAGAAATGGTATTACCAACATGAAATATCTCAAATCCCCTATTATAACGTTCAGTTTGAGCATCCGCACGGGGATAGAGTGATAAAGTGTAAACCCTTTTGGCTCAGATCTTGCACCTGAGTTAAAAACCGGGTTTCTTGAGAATACCTGCTCGTATAAACCTTAATTTCTCGTTTATAAACCCGGTTTTTTGGGTGTTGTTGAGAATGGTGCAAGATATCAGTTGGGGTAAATTTTTGAGAGATTTCACCAGATGTCTAATAGGTATTCTTCGAGCGAGAAGGCAGTAAATTTAAAATACACAAGTAAATGTCTTAACTAACTTCATCTACGGCGACGCAAATAATTAGCAATTATTACAATCTTGTACAGTTTTCTTCCGGATCAGACTAGAAAAATCTGGAAAAACTGTGCATGCCAATTCTACTATCGCTCAGAAAAATCACACGGATGAGATTTAGCTTCCTGTTAGCTAGCGTCATTAGTATTGTACTGTTATCTTCTCCAGTCAAAGCGGCTCGCTTGCAATCTTGGTATTTCGACCCCGTTCAAAATCAACTAGATATAACGACTGATTCTGGAGTACAACCAAAAGCTTTTTTAATTCATAACCCGACAAGACTTGTTATTGATTTACCAGGAACAAAAAATTTAGATGACAATACAATTCGTAAAAGTCTTGGTTCAGCAGTTCGAGAAATTCGGCTTGGACAAGTTGACTCCCAAACAACCAGATTGGTGATTGAATTAGCACCTGGTTACACAGTTTCACCAGAAAAATTATTGATTCAAGGAGATTCTTCCTCACATTGGATTGTGAAATTCACCTCAATTGAGCGTGCAGCTTTTGGTGATTCACAAGCAGTAGTTGTGAACACGAATGTAAATACTAACGCTGGAGAAGAACAAATTCCCATCCAAATCGGCGCGATTTCTCAGTTTGCTGGAGTTGTTCCCTTGGGAAAGGAATTGTTAGAGTTGAGTTCTCAACTGAAAACATTGATAGCTCGCTACAGTTTTCTCTCACCAGGAATGTTTTTTCTAGACTTGGATACAGGTAATTACTTGGACTTTAATGGAGAGAAGGTATTTCCAGCTGCGAGTACTATTAAATTTCCGATTCTGGTTGCATTATTTCAGGAAGTCGATGCAGGTAGAGTTAAGCTGAATGAAACCTTAGTACTACGGCGTGACTTGAAGGCTGAAGCTGCAGGTTCAGGAGTCTTGCAATACAAACCTGTAGGAACCAAACTGAGCGTTTTAGAAACTGCCACAAAAATGATTACTATCAGTGACAATACAGCAACTAATATGATTATTGACCGTTTAGGCGGTATGGCTAAGTTAAACCAGCGGTTTCGCAGTTGGGGGCTGCAAAACACTGTAATTCGTAATCTATTAGGAGACTTTAAGGGGACTAATACAACCAGTCCCAAAGACCTGGTAAGATTATCAGCATTAGTTACAAACAAGAAATTACTCAGTAGTACAAGCTACTCTCAAACTCTGGCAATCATGCGTCGTGTTGAAAACAAAAGATTGTTACCAGCTGGACTTGGTAAAGGCGCTGTGATTGCTCATAAAACAGGAACTCTTGGAGTTCTCCTGGGGGATGCTGGTATCATCGAGTTACCATCAGGTAAACGATATTTAGCAGGTATTTTGGTGAAAAGACCTTTTGGTGACAAAAGAGCTAGAGACTTTATTAGTCAAGTTTCTAAGTTGGTTTATGGCTACCTAGGAAACAATGCGTCAAGAATCAATGAACAGTGAACAGTGAACAGTTATCAAAATAAGCAGCTTTCTTGAACTGATAACTGATACTGCGCTTCCTTAATAACTGATAATTGATAGCTGATAACTGATAATTGATTGATCATGAAGTCAAAAGTCAGGACTTACGCAAAATAATGAAAAAACGTAGTCGCTGCGCGTCTACGTTTTTTCATCAGAGCAGTTAAATCAGCGTGCATTTTTATAGAGAAACGATATTAGTTCCATCATGACTTATAAGCAAAGCTAATAAAACTTCGGTAAAATTGGCAGCGATACACCGCCAGAAGTCTTGACTCCACACCATTGCAGAACTTTTCATTCCACTAACTGTACCAATTAACTATCCTAATTAATTGCAAATTATTGACTGAATTGGCTTAGCTAGCCTTGCATACTCTCTAGAAGTGTGGGAGTATTAGGAAAATCACCTAGCAAACAGACTTGACTGTAATACCAAGATTGCAGCGATCGCAATGGTTTTAAATGTTGCATTATCAATTTTCAAGATGTAAAGAAGTGATTGACCTCAAACTCTAGTTAGGCAATTGGCGCAATGGATAAGCCAAGGCTAGCCTATGGATTTTAATCACTAGGGCAAAGCTTATACAATCTTGTATGAAATGCCAACCTTCAGAAATTTTCTCAACAAGTCACAGAATTCGATTTCATGGGTATAGTTCCAATGATCAATAAACTGACATCTGAGCAAGTCCCCAGACTTGATGATTGCAGTTCACAAAGCCTGCTCAACTACTTTGAAAATTCCTGGGAACTTGAAGAAATACTCATGAAAAGTTTGGTCGGGGAAGAAACTTTCTATCTTAACCCTGATCCTTTAAGAAACTGTCTCATTTTTTATCTTGGTCACTCAGCTGTTTTTTTCATCAACAAGTTAATTCGCGTTGGTTTAATAGAAAAGCGGATTCATTCACAATACGAAACTCTATTTGAAATCGGAGTTGATCCAGAAACACCGACAGAACTTGATGCAGCAATGCAAGGGGTTAATTGGCCTGATGTAGAGAAAGTTTGGCAATATCGTGACAAGGCACGAGAAGTCATCACAAAAGTTATCCAAAATACTAGCTTAGATCTGCCTATTCATCAACAGCATCCAGTATGGGGTTTGCTGATGGGAATAGAACATAGTCGCATTCACTTTGAAACCTCTTCGGTGCTACTGCGTCAATTACCAGTTGCTTGCCTCAAACGTCCTCAAGGGTGGAATTACGCACCGAGTTATAATGAGGTTCCTAACAATGAAATGCGCTTAATTCCAGGTGGTGTGGTGAAACTGGGAAAACCCAAAGATTCACTGACTTACGGTTGGGATAGCGAATATGGCGATCGCACGGTTGAAGTGAAACCGTTTTTAGCGAGTCAGTATCTCATCACTAACGGAGAATTTCTAGAGTTTGTTCACAAAGACGGCTATAACAATCGAGACTACTGGAATGCAGAATCTTGGGCATGGAAACAACTCTACAACGTACAACATCCCAAATTCTGGATATCCGGATTGGATGGCTATCGCTATCGAGCCACATTCGACGAAATAGACTTACCCTTAGATTGGCCTGTAGAAGTCAACTACTACGAGGCGATCGCATTTTGTCACTCCAAAGGCTCAGAAATACGCTTGATGAGTGAAGCCGAATGGAATCAAGCCTTACTAACGTCTGTTGATAAGCGCTTATCAACTAATTATAATCTCAACTTACAATTTATTTCCCCCAGTCCAGTAGGAATGTTTAAAATAGCCAACAGTGGTTGTGGTCTTTATGATCTCAGAGGAAATGTCTGGGAATGGCTAAAAGACACCTTCAATCCTCTACCAGGATTTCAACCTCATCCACTTTACGAAGATCAAGCAGCACCCTTTTTTGATGGTAAACATCAGATGATGCTCGGCGGTTCTTGGGCAACTAATGGTTCAATGGCATTACCAACCTATCGTAACTGGTTTCGTCCTTACTTTTATCAACACGCTGGTTTTAGAATCGCTCAAGATTTGAAAGCTTAACTATTATCTCATTCAGCGACACCAGGATGTTCCAGAACCAAACAGAAAATAGAAGAAATTAGACCATGCTAATCAAACCTTTGATAATTCTTGATACTCACTATCAAGAGTTAAACAATGATGGTGAAGATGTCATTCAAGGATTAAGCCAAAACCCAAAAAGTTTACCACCCAAATATTTTTATGATGAAAATGGCTCTAAACTCTTTGAACAAATCTGTCAGTTACCCGAATATTATCCAACACGAACAGAAGCCTGGATTTTGAGTCAATACGCTGATGAAATTGCTCAAATCACAGGCAGTTGTGAACTAGTAGAATTAGGTAGCGGAAGTTCCACCAAGACTCGTATTTTGTTGGATACTTATCAAAAAATTGCAGATTCCAGTCGATATATACCCATTGATATCAGTGGCGGAATTCTCAAAACCAGCGTGCTACAGCTACAACAAGAATATCCTGATTTTTCCATTCAGGGATTACTAGGAACTTACGAACAAGCCTTAGCACATCTCAAATCGAACTCTTCCCAAACGCGAATGATTTTTTTTCTGGGAAGTTCTATAGGAAATTTTACCCTACAGGAATCAAACCGTTTCTTTAGCCAAATTGCTCACGCTTTAAAGCCAGGAGATTACTTTCTACTCGGTATTGATTTGCAAAAAGCCAAAGAAATTTTAGAAGCAGCCTATAATGACAGTCAGGGAGTAACAGCTGCTTTTAATTTGAATATGCTCTCTCATTTAAATTGGCGTTTTCAAGGAGATTTCAATCTCAATTTCTTCACTCATCAAGCAATTTATAATGAAGCTGAGAATCAAATTGAAATGTATCTCCATTGCCAAGAAAATCATTGGGTATCTTTAGATATCCTCAATTTCAAAGTTTCCTTTCAAGCTGGAGAAAGCATTCTCACCGAAATTTCTCGCAAGTTCGACTTAGCAATCATCCAAAAACAACTTGAAGCACAAGGACTTAAACCTTTGAAGACTTGGACAGATTCCCAAAAATGGTTTGGGTTAATTCTTTGCCAAGCTCAATAACTTTTCTCATAGATCTTAATACAATTCGGTTAACGTAATTGTTACTCAGAGAAACCCGGTTTCGCAGAAGAAGTTACCGGGTTTCTGTTAAGCGTGTTTATCACCAACCGTATTGCCATAGATCCAAACTATCAAAAATATGGTAATTTCAAAAACATGGAAGTAAAAAACATGAAAGATGGCGATCGCCATCGCTTCCCACGCTAAGCGAAAGCAAAATCACCTCAAGATTGTTAAATCAGGAGATAACTGAGTATGAGACCTAATCCTATCCCACCACAACCCGGTCAAGAATCAGTTTGGGATTATCCTCGTCCTGCTCGTTTAGAAGATAGTAACAAATCAATTCGGGTCATTTGTAATGGTATTGTTTTGGCACAAACCAGTAAACCTAAAAGAGTCATAGAAACGAGTCATCCTCCTGTTTATTATATTCCCTCTGAAGACATTAAACTAGAACATCTAATAGAAACCCCTAAAAAAACTTGGTGTGAATGGAAAGGCAGGTGTCAATATTATGATGTATCTGTGGGTGATAAGTATATCAATCATGCTGCTTGGCGATATTTTGAGCCAACGCCTGGTTTTGTGTCGATTCAAGAATATTATGCTTTTTACCCTAGTTTAATGGATGCTTGCTATGTAAATGATCAGCTAGTTACGCCTCAACCTGGTGATTTCTACGGCGGATGGATTACCTCTGATATTGTTGGTCCATTTAAAGGTAGTCCAGGAACAATGGGGTGGTAATCTCAATTCAAAATTCGCTCATTCAAAATTCAAAATTAAAAGGCGTCGAATTGTATTGAGGTTTGCAGACTTTAAGAGAATTGATTGGCAAAAAAAAAGAGCAAAATAGGGAATTATGTTTACGCAAGATAAGACGCTATTTCCAATTGGTTATTCGAGCAGATGAAGAGAGAATTATAGTTTTCCTTCAGACTGGAATGATAGTTTAGATTTAGATTGGATAAACTCATGGACAACTTGTTCAACAGGACGAGATTGATTGTCCACTTGATAATTCATTTTTTGCATTTCTTCAGTTGAAATTAAACCAGCCAATTGACTGATGGCTTCTCGTAACTCTGGATATTTTTTCAGTGTAGCTTGATTGAAAACAGGAACAGCTTCATAAGGTGGAAAATATTGCTTGTCATCTTCTAAAATGACTAAATTCAAAACAGGAATCAAACCATCTGTAGAATTGGCTGCGATCAAATCTACTTTCTTATCTTTTAAGGCTTGATACATCAAGCCTAACTCCATTTGTCGGGGAGGTTTGGTAAATTTTAAGCCATAAGTCTTAGCTAAGCCTGGATAACCATCTTCTCGTTCCAGAAATTCATAACCAAATCCTGCTTGCATTTGAGGTGTATATTGAGCAGCTTCGGAAAGAGTTTTAATTTGCCACCGTTTGGCATCTTCACCCCGGATAATCATAGCAAAGGTGTTATTAAATCCCAAAGGTTGCATGACTTCTAATTTAAATTTTTGGTTGTAGTCTTGTTTAACCTTTTCATAGACAACTTGAGGGTTACTAATAGGTTTCTGTTTTAAGACAGATGTCAAACTCGTTCCTGTGTATTCTACATAACCAGCAATTTGCCCTGCTTTGACAGCTTCATGACAGATAAAAGTTCCCCCTAAATTTAAGCGTCTATCAACTCTTAATTTTGTATGAGATTCAATTTGTTGAGCCAGTAATTCTCCGAGAATAACTTGTTCTGTGAAATTTTTTGATCCAATCACAATTTTTGGTGGTGTTTGCCAATAGTTAAAGGCAATGAATCCCACGATGAGTAATGTTAATATGCTCAAAGCAATGGCAAATGTGCGATTAACTTTTAGCGCTTTTTCTCTTTGCTGAGTCAGTCGTTTTTCTAACCATCCAAAGAAAAAATCGGCTGCTAACGCGATGAAAGCCGCAGGTATTGCGCCTGAGAGAATCAATTGATTGTTAACCGTAGAAATCCCTCGAAAAATAAACACCCCCAAACCTCCGCCGCCAATCGCCGCCGCAATGGTAGCAATTCCCACAGAAATAACCGTTGCAACCCTGACTCCTGCCAAAATCACGCCTAAAGCAAGAGGAATTTCTACCTGAAACAGCAATTCCCAATCAGTCATCCCCATTCCTCTTCCCGCTTCTCGAATCGCTGGATCAACGCTGGTAATACCAATATAAGTATTGCGAATCAGCGGAAGCAAAGCGTAAAGAGTCAAAGCAACAATCGCAGGAACTTTGCCAATTCCTCCCAGCAATGGGACAGAAATCAGGAAGCCAAAAATCGCTAAACTGGGAATAGTTTGGATGGCATTAGCTAAACCGAGAATGGGTTGAGTGAGTTTCGGTTGGCGAGTGATGAGAATGCCTAAAGGAATGCCAATGGAGACAGCTATCACCATTGCGATCGCAACTAATACTAAATGTTCCCCACTGCGAAGGAGAATTTCTGGAACGTATTGGCTGAAAAACAAGATGATCTCCTTCTTAACTTCCAAAAAGTCAGATTGTGTGCTGTCACTAGTTTTGTTCCAGATTGAATTTTGAAGTTTGAATGCGTGAATTGCTTACCCTCTACATTCTCCGAACACGACAAGCACGCACACCACTTCCATTAGCTGCACCCCGTAAACCTTGAACAACAGCTTGAACACGTTGCTCTGGTGTGCCATGATGATGCTCATTGCCCCATTCATAATCTCCAATTCGATGAGCGAGGGTTGCAATCTCTAAAATATCCCGCTTATCAAAAGTGATATTAGGAATCAAACCCAAATAAACTCCTGCCAAACAATCTGCTTGAAGTTCTGATATGGGCGTGACACTAGGTTGAAATCCATATACAGTTTGCATCGCATGAGCATATTCATGACCAACTATATAAGCTAAGGCAGCATCTCCGTGCTGGTATGCCATCCTAATATCTGTACTGGTGATGTAGACAGTGTGGTTGCGTGTGCAATATTGGCTACCATAAATAGGTCCGCAACTACTGCGGTAACCACGAGCAACTCCCCAAACTAATCGTGGTGTCGCTTGGTAGCCATGAATGTGTTGAATTCCAGCATAGACTCCATTAATCACTGTTTGGGGTGGCAATTCTGCCTTAGCTGGTAAACTAACCAGCATAGCTCCAATACTAATTAATGTCGTAGTCAGTGCCTTGAGTGCTTTCATAAAGTTTTGTGTTGACACTGCCACGACTTGAAGCCGTGGAATTCTTAGTTGAGGGAATCAACTAGGAGTTACGCATTGACAAAATTATTATAAGGTAAAATCACCCTAGCTAAAATTTTCACTGATATGCTCAAAGACGCTCGTTTAATCTCAAAAGACCTAGTTATTGAAACTGAAGTTTGTATTGTTGGTTCAGGCGCGGCTGGAATCACCCTAGCCCGTGAATTTATTGGACATAAAACAAAAGTTTGCCTTGTGGAGAGTGGCGGACTTGAGTTTGATCCACAAACTCAAGCGCTTTCTGAGGGATTAACCGTTGGAGATCCGTTTTTGTCACTTACAGATATCCGGTGTCGAAGGTTTGGCGGCAATTCAAACCTTTGGTCAATTAAGATTGGCAAAGGGCGCAAGGGTGTGCGGTATGTCCCTTTAGACGAAATTGATTTTGAGAAGCGAGCAGAGGTACCCTACAGTGGTTGGCCTTTTGGGCGATCGCACTTGGAGCCGTTCTACAAACGTGCTCAATCAGTTTGTCAAGCAGGTTCATTTGCTTATGATCCTGATACATGGGAGGACAAACAGGCGAAGCGGTTTCCCCTGAATGAAAACCAACTGCTGAGTGCAATGTTCCAGTTTGGGCCTGGTGATATATTCAACCAGGAGTATCGGCAAGAGCTTGAGTTAGCTGATAATATCACTGTTTACCTCAACCTCAACGCAGTTGAGATTGAAACCAATGAGTCTGTTAAAACGGCAACTCGTCTGCGGGTTGCTTCTTTACAGGGAAAGCAGTTTTGGATAGCTGCCAAGGTGTTTATACTAGCCCAGGGTGGGCTAGAAAATCCGCGTCTGTTGTTGATGTCCAATCGTCAGCAAACGGCTGGCTTGGGTAACGAACATGATCTTGTCGGCAGATTTTTTATGGATCATCCCTTAGTCAATGGTGGCGATTTTATCCCTGCTGATCCCGACTTATTTAACAAAATGGCTCTGTACGATCTACGTCGTGTGAACGATGTTCCAGTGTTAGGCTATCTCAAGCTCTCGAAAGAGGTTATGCAGCGTGAGCAGTTAGTCAATATGAGCGCTGTTCTGTTTCCACGTCCTAGTCAGCGACAACTCAAGGCAATTGAGTCATTCAAAGCTGTGGCTGAACCCCTTATTCATGGCAAACTCCCACAGCTTTCTGGCAAAGAGTTTGTCAATATCATCGGTGGTATTGATTACGTGATGCTTGCCAGTTACCTGGCTGCTACTAAAAATCAGTCCTTGCTGCATGGATTCCACAGAGGCGGATGGTCAGAATTGCCAAATAACCAACAAAGGTTTAAAGTCTTCGAGGTTGTTCATCAAGTGGAGCAAGTGCCCAATCCTGCCAATCGAGTTGTGTTGAGCAAAGAACGAGACGCACTCGGCTGTCAAAAGCTAGAACTTCACTGGCGGTGGGATACTGACAATGCCCTCAAAATTCGACGTTCTCAAGAAATCATCGCTCAAGAACTTGCTTGTTCTGGGTTAGGTGAATTTAGAATAGAACAGAAAGAAGGTCTTCCTAAACTTGTTACACCTGCGGGTACTGCCCATCATATGGGAACAACCCGAATGCATATTGACCCCAAACAGGGAGTTGTTGATGAGAATTGCCAAGTTCATGGCATCTCTAACTTATTCATAGCAGGTAGCTCCGTTTTCCCTACAGGAGGATATGCTAACCCTACCCTGACAATTGTTGCACTTTCAATTCGCTTGGCAGATTGGATTAAGAAGTCCCTAGTACAAGTCGGCGAACTAAGATCTGACTTTTAACCGGATGTGGAAAAAACACCGTCCTGTCAAACGTCTTAGTTAAGAGCGTCAAGCGCTCACTTCTGTTTTGAAGACACCGACAGAATCTTGCAATTGCAGCGCGACTTCTCGTGTTTCTTGTAGAGAATGAGACACCATACGAGACGAATCAGCAGTTTGTTCAAAAGCTTGAGCAATCTCTTTCATCGACGAGACAACTATTTGAGATGTTTGTGTCTCAGAAATTGTTGCTGTAAAAATTAACTGCACTAAGTCATCAATCTGACGAGACATCTCTAGAATTTGCCTGAGGTAAAGCTTGGCATCTTCAACAACATTTGCTCCATTTACCATCTTAATTGTTCCTTGTTCAATCGCTTTGATGACTTCAGTTGTTTGTGATTGGATGTTGTCGAAAATTTGTTCAATCTCTTTAGTCACTTCAGCAGACTTCGCAACCAATTGAGCAATTTCTTCTGCGACTAAGATAAAAGCTCGACTTGCATCACCCATCCACGCAGCCTCAACACCAGCATTGATGACTAACAAGTTGGCTTGTCTATCGATTTGCTTCATCAAGGATGCAAGGGAGGAAATTTTTTGAGAAGTTTCGCCCACAGACTTCACTGTGTTAGCCGTTTCGGCAACGATTTGTTGTAAACTCTCTATAGTATTGATCGTAAAATCCATTGCTGTATCTGCTGCTTGTGCTGCGTCACAAGTGATATGAACCGCTCCTGCAGCTTGGCGAGCATTCTCTGTCACCGTTTGGATTGAGAGAGTCATATTATCTATATTCTCAAGGATGTGAGTGATCTCATCAACTTGTGTGAGCACTTCATCTGCGACTTGTTCAATAGCACTGGAGTTTTCCTTGATAGAAACATTCACTTGGTTCGCAACTGTTTTGACTTGAGTCACAATTCGTTGAAGGCTGTCAATAATGGTATTTAAAAAATCAGCCAGGATACCAATTTCACCGGCTGAAATTTTAGCTCGAACCGTTAAATCAGCATGATTTGCGTCTTTGATATCATCAATCAGTTCCAGAAGTTGCCTTTGGAGAACTTCTTTACTACGTTTGACTTGTTCTTCAGCCTGCTTGCGTAAAGTAATGTCAGATAACACGCCAATAAAGTTTGTGACTCGTCCAAATGCGTCTCGCACTGGAGAAACTGTTAATTCACACCAAAATAGAGTACCATCTTTGCGGTAGCTTTTGACGATCACCTGAGATTCATCACCTGAATCACGCATACCGTTGTTTACTTGTTCAACAGTTGTTTGGTTTGTGTCGGTTCCGAGTAAAAAGCGGTAGTTACACCCAAGCACATCTTCTTGTGAATAACCTGTGATTGTTTCAAAAGCCGGATTGCAAAAGATGATCGGATTATCTGGTTGATGTGGATCGCTTATAAAAATGGCATTACTCACTGCTGCGATCGCCCGATCACGAAGCCGCAGAACTTTTTGCGCTTGTTGAAGTTCGTCTAAAAGATTCGCTTGCTCTAAAGCTATCCCAACTTGAATCGCTAATTGTCTAAATAAATCAATTTCAGACTTTTGCCATTTTCGAGGTTCAAAGCATTGATGAGCACATAATAACCCCGTCAGCTGATGATTCTTTAAAATCGGTGCAACTAAATTTGCCTTGATTTGAAAATCTTCTAGAATCTTCCTATGACAATCTGCAAAGCCCGCTTTGTAAATATTGCTAGTTGCTCGGACTCTACCATTTTTATACATTTCAATGTAATCTTCTGGAAAAGGGTGATTAACTGTTTGTCCTAAACTTTTGACTAAACTCTCTGCTACTGACTCAGCGATGATAGTCCCACTCCAATCAGAATTGAAGCGATAGATCACAACACGATCTGCTGTTAATGCTTGACGAACTTCTTTGACAGTTGTGTTGAGAACATCTTCTAATTTAAGCGATCGCCGAATCCGTAAGGTAATTTCTGTAAACAGCACTGAAAGCATGACTTCGACTTCTTGCTGTTCCAAAAGCTTCGCAGAGGCTGTCAAACGCTGATCAACAAATGAAGTCAGCAACGCAAAACTCAAGATGACAACAGTAGCAATACCGATACAAACAGCAAGCCACGTTAGTGAATTTGTCATCGCCTGGGGAGTCATTATTGCTCGTGAGTGAACCGCCTTAAAATGAGCCGCCGCTATCCCTGTGTAGTGCATTCCAGCAATTGCTCCTCCCATGACGAATGCACTGCCAATCTTTGTCCAGCCGATGATTGTGCTAGTCTGTGTCCGTAGCTGGAATGCAATCCATAGTGCGACGATTGACGCACCGATGGCGATCGCCACAGAAATGATTACTAGTACATAATTATACTCAATCGTTGCATCTATCAACATTGCGTACATTCCAATATAATGCATAGACGCAATGCCAATACCCATGAGAGTACCGCCAATAAGCAATTGCTGGAGACTCAACACTCGGCGACTGGCGAGAAAAAGTGCTCCAACAGAGGCAATCATCGCAGGCAGCATTGACACTAGCACAGTCCACATATCATAGGACATCGGCATAGGCAAACTGAAGGCAAGCATAGCAACAAAGTGCATCGACCAAATACCAATTCCCATGACGATTCCGCCGCCAATCAACCAAGCAAATCTCGCTGGTGCTTTCGCTGCTGTGACTCGCCCAGCCAAATCAAGAGCTGTGTATGAAGCTAAGACGGAAATCACAATCGAAAGCCCGACAAGGCGCGAGTCGTAGCTGCTACTGATAACAAAATCTTCCTGAAGCATTAGGTTAACCTCAAGCAAGATGATTCATAAAATGTTACTTTTTGGTGCTTTGTTTACTATGTATTAAATTTCAGACCACTAAATTTTTGCAGAAGAATTTAGAATTGATACCAAGCGTGAAAAATGATTGCGACAGATGGAGCGCTAGAAGCGATTACCAGTAACTCTTTCACAATCTAAAATCTAAAATCCAACATGGTATGAGATCATTTTTAGTGACCTCACCGAAAGCCATGACAATTCACTTTCATTACTCTACACTAAAATAATTTTGACAGGAAGATATAGAACTTTTTATGATTTTTCCTACCTTTCTTACCTTTCTTACTTATCTTACTTTTTTTGTTAGAAAAGGATTTTACAAACATCTATTATCAATTTAAACACTTGGTTTGACATGAACTTTCACAGCTTATCGAACAGGCCAACTGATTGTGATATTCTGCTATACAGCAGTCCTAAATCATCTGTAAAAACAAGATTCCTGACAACTTTGACGAAGTCGAGAATTTTAGTCTTTTCATTTTCAGACATAAAATAGAATTGTTATAGGTAACTTTCAATGAAAATCAAATTATCTTCAACTCAAACATTAAAAAAATGTAAGTAACGATTAATACTTTAAAAATCACTGGATTTGTAGAAATTGCGATTGTACGCACACAGACAGAAAACCGAGCTACTATACGTTTTGCGCCCTATTCTCTTGGCATGTCAAGAGCATAGGGCGCTTGACGACCTTGAGTTGAAGAGAAAACAAGTTCATTGTGGCTCAGTTTTTTTTGTGACAATTACCATACTTATTTTTTTAATCAAAACAGAGCGCATATAGACGAATATGAGTCAAGAAAAAACAACAATACCAGCATTATTAAGCGAGCGTTATCACATTCTCAGCGTACTGAGTTCTGGCGGTTTTTGTGACACATTCTTAGCAGAAGATACTCAAATGCCTTCGAGACGCCGTTGTGTGATTAAACAACTTAAACCAGTGAACGAGGATAATCTTCTAGTTTATGAACTGATACAAAAACGATTTCAACGGGAAGCAATCATTTTAGAAGAATTGGGAGGAACTAGTCATCAAATTCCCACTCTGTACGCTTACTTTCAAAAGTTTGAACAATTCTACTTAGTACAAGAATGGATTGACGGACAAACCCTCTTTCAGAAAGTTCAAACAAGTGGAACTTTCAGCGAGAATGAAGTTGTTTCTATTCTGCTCAGTTTGTTAGATATCTTGGAAGATATCCATGATAAAGGTATCATCCACCGCGATATTAAACCAGATAATATTATTCTGCGCTCATCAGATGGAAAACCAGTGTTAATTGATTTTGGTGCAGTGCGAGAAACAATGGCGACAGTAATGAATGTGCAAGGAACTGTTAGCAGTTCAATTATTGTTGGTACACCAGGGTTTATGCCTAATGAACAAGCGGCTGGGCGTCCAGTTTTTGCCAGTGATATATATAGTTTAGGATTAACAGCTATTTATTTACTGACAGGACAATTACCGCAACATATGACAACAGATCCCTACACTGGTGAAAGTATTTGGCAGCGGGATGCAGTCAGTCCGAGTTTAGTAGCAGTGCTGGATAAAGCAATTCGGAATAATATCAAAGAACGCTATTCAAGTGCAAGAGCAATGGCATACGCTCTACAAAGAGTTGCAAATTCTCTTCGCTCAAAAATGGCAAAATCAACGACATCAACCTCCCAAACTATTCCTAAAAGTCTCAAATATGCTGTTCAAAATACAAAACAAAACGGTGTATTTATTGGCAGTCTTTTCATGACAGGTACATTAATCGGTACATCTATAATTATTGGTCTTTTATTAACGAACTTTCGGCACCAAACTGCGTATAGTCACAAAGTTTCATCTGGGTTAATGACAAATTCTATAACGACTAATTCTCAAATAGAGCAAACCAAGAAACAAACAAATATAGACAGCACTGCTTTGCCGAGTTCATTTCATTTCGTCGCCGACTCTACCTTCCCTAATTTACAAAATGCTGTCAAGCAAACGAAAACTTTGCAGGCGACAGGTTATTCTCAAACAGGTGTGTTTTGGATACCAGATTATCCAAATCTGGTTGACAAGAATTTATTTGTCGTTTACGTAGCTACCTTTGGCGATCACTCCAGTTGTTTGAATTTCCTCAAAAACTATGGAACAGTGAATCCAAAAGCATATTGCGCTTTTGCGAGTCAAGATCCAAAAGCACCAATCGCTCGACTATCGTTTAAAGAACTTCAGTAAAGAACATTTTTACATATAGTAGCGTCTTGAATTGCTGCTATAGTAACTGGCAAAAGCGATACGCGACTTGTCAAATGAGACGTCCGTATGCGTCCCTAGGGTACGGGTATGAAACGTATGAAAACCTGCTAAAGCAGGTTTTATTATTTGTCTTGTCGCCTAAAGAAAGTCGCCAGAGCATTTTCTCAAATGTTCTCAAAGCTAATGTAGGAGTTGAACGGATCTTGTTAAGAATGAAGCGATCGCTATCTATACTGACTTTTTTCTCTTTTCTCGCACCATACGCTGTTACCGCAGCACCACCTAGAACACCTGACAAAACAGTTAATTGTGACATTCTAGTTGTCGGTGGAGGATTATCTGGTGTAGCCACAGCTTATGAAGCAATACTAGCAGGACAAACAGTCTGTCTGACCGAAATCACTGATTGGCTGGGAGGACAAATCTCTTCACAAGGAACTTCCGCACTTGATGAACGCCCAACCCAACGTCGCAAACTCTTCTACTCTCGTGGTTACTTAGAATTACGAAAGCGCATTCAGAGCACATACCGTGGTAATATTAACCCTGGTGACTGCTGGGTCAGTGACTCTTGCTTCCTTCCCCGCGATGGTCATGAAGTTTTGACTTCGATGCTCAAAGATGCTGAAAAAAAAGGCAAAGGAAAGTTGCAATGGTTCCCAAACACCGTTATTAAGGAACTCGAATATAGTAGCGACGGTTCGCTCATTAGTAGTGCGATCGCCATCCAACATCAACCAGCCCAAGGCGCACCACCTCTCAACACTTTTCCCTTATCCCAAACTATCGAAGACGCTTATACCTACCAAAACTCATCCCGCTTTACCAAAAATATTGTTCGCCTCGTCCCCAAGCAAACCAAAAGTAAAGCTGGTACTAATGCTCCGAATTGGTATGTTGTAGATACTTCAGAAACTGGGGAAATCATTGGTCTGGCAGATGTTCCCTACCGCCTGGGTATTGATGCTCGCTCTTACTTGGAGCCTTCTTCTTCCAGTGCTCAAAACGATCCTTTTTGCACTCAAGGTTTTACTTACACATTCGCAATGGAGGCTACGAAAGATCCGCAAACTCAAAAAATGCCCCCATCTTATCCACAGTACTCCCCTTATTATAGCTATGAATTAAAGCGGCTGGCAAGCTTTCCCTTAGTTTTTACTTACCGTCGTATTTGGAGTCCTACGAAAGGACAACCAATGGAATTTAGCAATATAAAATTTAGCGCTCCCACACCAGGAGACATCTCAATGCAAAACTGGACTTGGGGCAATGATTACCGTCCAGGAACCTCCGCCGATAACCTGATTTACACTCGTCAACAATTACAAGCCTCTGGGCAATTGAAATCAGGAGGCTGGATGGGCGGACTGCGAACAGAAGCCTTACGCAAAGCAGAGGAAATCTCTCTGGGATACTATTACTGGTTGACTGCTGGGAATACAGATTCTCAATTAGGAGATGGTGTCAAGCAGCCAGAACCGAATCACCGCTTTTTATCAGGGCTAGATTCACCGATGGGAACAGCGCATGGCTTGTCAAAACACCCCTATATGCGAGAAGGACGACGCATCATTGGACGCCCAAGTTGGGGACAACCCGAAGGCTTTTCTATTTGGGAAATCGATATCTCTCGTCGTAACTACGATGACGAGTATTATCGAAAGACATTACCGCAAGATATGTATCGTCGCCTAAAAGCTGCATTAGGAGGTTTAGAAGCAGCATCAGTTCTTTCAGGTCAGATAAGTCCAGACAAAGTAGCGCGGCGGACTCGTTCCACAATCTTCCCCGATGCTGTAGGTATCGGTCACTACGCCATAGACTTCCATCCTTGCATGACCAAAAGCCCTCCAGAAGCGCCTGGTAATACAGAACGTGCAGGCGAAAGGCGCGGTGCTGGACAAGCTTATCCTTTCCAAATTGCACTCAGAGCAATGATTCCCCAAAAAATCAACAACTTACTCGTAGGTGGAAAAAGCATCGGAACCAGTCATATTGCTGCAGCAGCATACAGGGTTCATTCTTTTGAATGGTCTGCAGGTGCAGCAGCGGGAACAACAGCAGCTTTTGCTTTGAAAAATAGTGTTGCACCTTACCAACTCGTGGAAAAATTGCCTTTAAACGAACCCCGATTACAACTCCTCAAGCAGCTATTGGAGAAAAATGGCAATCCTACAGCCTTCCCCGACACCTCGATTTTTAACCAAAATTGGGATGATTGGAAATAATTAGTCAGGAGTCAGGAGTCAGGGGAGTCGGGGGAGTCGGGGGAGTAAAATTAATGTACATTAACTGTTTTTCTCCCCCATCTCCCCCATCTTCCCCATCT
>NZ_QMEA01000048.1 GCF_012912105.1 Brasilonema sp. UFV-L1 | reverse complement strand
CCTCCCCATCTTCCCCTACTCCCCAATAGCTGTAAGCGCTCATCAGGCGTATGCGTACACGATTTGATTGCCAAAGGACACAAAGCAAAAACTGGCTACTGGGCACAAAAAGACGGTGGCATGATGCTGAGGCATTCTCAATCGACGAAGCACCAAGCGATTGTAGCTCTTGATCCCTTGGTGCAAAACGACTGTGTTCACTATAAGCTTTACGAGTGGAAAATTGTTGTCGAATGACACACGCAAGAGAAAATTTAATGCTATGCTGTTGTATAGACTCGGATCTACGCGGCTTCAACGCCCAAACTTTGTCAGGACCGGAAGGTAGCAGCAATACGGGATGCTTGTAGCAGGCGTAGTCTCCGGGTCGCCCCATTTTAGGAGCGCAAAAGCAACAATGCCTGGTTTTGGAGATATTGTAAAAAAAGCTTTTTACCTTGGTGTTGGGTTAGCTTCTTACGCGGGAGAGAAAGCAGGTGGGACAATAACTGAACTGCGATCGCAAGTCCAAAAGCTGGCAGATGAAATGGTTGCGCGGGGTGAAATGACAACAGATGAAGCCCGGCGCTTTGTGGAAGATATGATGAAGCAAGCTCAAAATGCACCCACATCTGACACAGCACCAAATAAAACACCTCCTTCTGAACCGCGCCGCATCGAGATTGTAGAGGAAGATGAGGAGTCAACGACTGTGAAAGTGACTTCATCTACTGAGAATGTTGATAAACTACGCGATCAAGTCAGACAAATGCAAGAAGAACTGCGTAGGTTGCAACGCGATAAGTAGTTGGAGTGCTGATAGAAGTGCTTGAACTCAGTACCGAAACATTTCTCAACTCATGTAAAATTTTTGTTCAAATGCGCTCGTTATGGTATACAAAAGTGCTTCAAGCCATGTAGCATTAAGCGTCCAGTAAACAATTTATCAAGGACGTCAAGTTTATGGAAAAGTGGCAAAAAGAGTTTTGGGACATGATGGAAACAGTGGCAGATGAAGTAGAACGCTTCTTCGTGGGAATGACGGAGATAGTAGACACCTTTTTTGAGATGACAGAAGAAATTACCGAGCAAGTACAAAATACCGTTGCCACTGAGTTAGAGCAGTATTTGCAGGAATTGACTGATCCACTTTTGGAAGTTTACTGGGAATTAGAAGACACTGTTATAGATGACGTTGATTTGGGTTTTCCTTATCCTGTTGAACCCTGTCAAGAAAAAAATCCCGCTTGTATTGGTTGTCGTCATTACCACGGTCAAGTGTATAGTGGAAATTTATTAGTTTGTGGTATGCATCCCTACGGTTGGGAAGATGAAAATTGTCCAGACTGGGAACAGGAAGAGTTATAAGTTTGATGTTAGTCGTTAGTTGTTAGTGAGAGTGTTTAAAAACTAACTACTAACTACTAATATATAAATTATGTTTAATCAGTCAAGAGTCATAACTAAAAAACGAATAATTATGGAAATCAAATATGGAGAACGCAACATTGCGGAAGGGCAACTGATAACATTTCCCAATCCGCGTGTTGGAAGACAATATGACATTAATATTACTCTGCCAGAATTTACGTGTAAATGCCCGTTTTCAGGCTATCCTGACTTTGCCACGATTCACATCAGCTACATTCCTGATGAACGAGTCGTGGAATTGAAGGCGCTCAAACTTTATATTAATAGCTATCGCGATCGCTATATTTCCCACGAAGAAGCTGCCAATCAAATTTTAGATGATTTTGTTGCTGCCTGTGACCCAATAGATGTTACCGTGAAAGCAGATTTCACACCCCGTGGTAATGTACATACGGTGATTTCAGTACGGCACCAGAAGAAGGCGTAGAAATCTGACACTATTGTAAAAGATTAGACTTTTGCCCTTCAAGAAGAGGTAAAATGCAAGGACTTTGGCTCGAAGAGAATCAACTACAACTACGAACCGACATCCCCATTCCCGAACCTGCACCAGGGGAAACTTTGGTCCGTGTTCTGTGTGCTGGTATCTGTAACACTGACTTAGAACTGAAGAGGGGTTATTATCCGTACACTGGTATTCCAGGTCATGAGTTTGTTGGTATTGTTGAACAAGGACCAGAACATTTAATCAATCAGCGAGTTGTCGGAGAAATCAATGCTGTTTGCGGAAAATGTCGGTTCTGTCGTAGTGGACAACCTACTCATTGCGAAAATCGTACTGTCCTTGGTATTGTCAACCGTAACGGTGCCTTTGCTCAATACCTCTGTTTGCCAACACAGAACTTGCATCCTGTACCTGAAAATATTCCTACAGAAGTCGCAACTTTTACCGAACCTTTAGCAGCAGCCTTGGAAATTCAGCAGCAGGTACAGTTAAGTCCAGATAACCGGGTGCTTGTTGTTGGTGATGGTAAGCTGGGGATACTGGTGGCACAAACAATAGCTTTAACAGGCTGCGATCTCTTGGTAGTAGGGCGTCATCGAGACAAGCTTGCTCATTTAGAAGCACGGGGCATAAAAACTGGTTTTGCTGATACAGTGTCTGATAGAGCTTTTGATATTTCTGTGGAATGTACTGGTAACTCAGAAGGTTTTGCGCTTGCTCGCCGTGCCTTGCGTCCACGCGGTATTTTGGTACTTAAGAGTACTTATGCTGGTAAACTGAGTCTTGATGCTTCATCTTTAGTTGTGGATGAAATTACTCTCATTGGTTCCCGGTGTGGTCCTTTTCTACCTGCACTAGAACTTTTAGCACAAGGAAAAGTTGACGTCAAATCTCTGATTCATGCTCGTTATCCTCTAGCTGATGGACTGGCTGCTTTTGAACGTGCTCAGACAAAGGGGGTTTTAAAGGTGTTATTAGAAATTGGAGTTTAGACTATGACACGAAAAATAGCCCAGCGATGCGCTCGTTAAAGATAGTTGATACCAGAAAATTAGAAAATTACTTAGCTAAGCAGGGATTATGTTCTTTAACTGCTGCAATTTTGATGAAATCTACAATTTTGGCAGTTTTTGATTTCTTTAATCAGAAATTTGGCTTTTAGTGTCGTGTCACGCAAGTGCGCTCACTTGCGGTAATTAGTCAATTGGAGGCTATTTAATCAATGAAAAGCTTTTTGGCTCTAGCCGCAGCGCAGGTAGCGACTAGTTTAACACTCTGTGCGACTTCCATCATTGCTTCTACTAATCTGGCTCAAGCTGCTGATTTAACATTTAACTGGAAGGGTGAAGCCGGTTATTCGGTTTCTGGCTCATTCAGCTACGATGAAACCACTACAAGAGCCATAATTTCCGAAAGAGGTGCAGGATCTACAAAAGCTTTGGAGTCACTATCAGTTTCTTTTTTCAATCCATCACAGCAATTGATTGGAAGTGGAAAGGAGGTTGTTAATGGTATATCAAGCAATCAGTTTTTCGAGTTTAACTTTGACACGACTACAGGCAATTTCTTTGGCGCTTTTGATGTAGGCACTGGTACAAGCATAGGTGATTTTTTTATCAGCAATGTTGAGGCTCCCGGTCGTATCTTCATCTCTCCAGGACAGACCTATTATCTTTACCAAAATGTTACACCAGACAATAGTCAATTACTCGATTCGAGTACGAATCGAGTTAAAGCATCTGCGGTTCCTGAACCGACAACTGTTTTGGGAATCCTGGTAGTTGGCATGTTGGGTGTTGCACTCAGCAGCAACAGAGTTGCATTCTTCTCAAGGAAGCCAAAGAAAATTCAGAAGGCTGTGCTTACAAGTATGTTTTCAAAGCTTTGCAGGTTGGAAGTCTGAGGGGACACAAACAAAGTAGTTGCTCCGCAGGCTAAGGCAGCGCATCTTAAGCTTACGCCACGCAAGCTATCATAAGGAAATGGTATTGAAATCAATGAGTTATGAGTCGTTCTTTTTCAAAACTCACAACTCATAATTCCTAATAAAGCATTGGATTCGTTTTTGGTTGATAATCCAGACAATTTATTGCTTCTTCTGTGTTAGCAACAGAGGGACGAACAGTGCATTTCAGGTGGTAATCATTGGTAAAATACTGGCAGCCTGTACAAGGAATTTGATGCATTTCCTGCGCTCTACTAACAGTGTCTCGCGTTGCTGTCCAAAGACTCCAAGCAACAAGAAGAATTAACGCCCAAGCACTGAGAAAGCAAATCGGGATGATCAATGGCTGAATAAAATGAATGAGGTAAGACAGTAGTTGCAACACGACAAGTCCTAACAAAAGTTACGAGTTTTGATTTTTGAGTTAGGAGTTTTTCATTTTGACCTTATCAATTATCAATTATCAGTTACCAGTTATCAGTTTGAAGAAGAATTCAGCAATTCTGAATTCAGTATTCACCAAGAAATAAATAAAGAATTGCGACTCCTGACTCCTGACTCCTGACTCCTGACTCCTGACTCCTAACTTCTCACTTTGTGATGTTTGACAGCGGTTTTCAGCTAAAGTGGGCATTGCTCGCCAATATCTTAAATGTATTATTACATAAGCTTTTGGTGGCAATGCCTACCCGATGATTTGTGGTTTAATCATAAGAATCAGCGCTGTCAGTTAAATACCAGCATGACCAATTGCTAACCCAGCAACGAGCATACCTAAAACGAGAAATGGTTGAGCACTTGCTTGATATTTGACATCATTTCCTAGAGGATCACGTAGGAAGTACATATCCTGGAAGGTGATTTGCGGAATGATGAGTAGTGCGAGAATTGCTGCATACAAGTTCTCATGGATGTAAACTAGATAAGCAGCGATCGCCACTTGAAAGACATCAATCATGACTACGCAAATCCACGCAGCAGTTGTCACACCAAACATCACAGGAAGTGATTTTAATCCGAACTTGCGATCGCCTTCTATACTCTTGAAGTCATTGACAATGGCGATACCCAACCCTGCCAAACTATAAACCACGGTGAGAACGACAATTTTCCAATTGAGTGTACCAAATAAAGCATGACCTGTACACCAAGGCAAAGCGATGTAGCTTGCACCAAGGGCATAAGTTCCTAACCAACCGTTCTGCTTGAGCTTCAAAGGTGGTGCGGAATAGATGTATGCTATAAAAGAACCCAATATGGCAGTCACTGTAATTGTGGGGAAGTCATGACCTGCCCAAACATCCAAAACAAAAGCTAAACCAATACCTGCAATAAGTAATACTAGAATCTGCGTAATAACCTGGGGTAAAGGAATTGCTCCGGAGGGGATTGGGCGATATGGTTCGTTAATCGCGTCAATTTCGCGATCATAATATTCATTAAGGGTTTGTGTGTAACCCGTCAAACAAGGTCCTGCTAGCAACATACACGTTGCTGATTTGAGGACATTTTCCAGAGTCCATGTGTAATCGCCGGAAGAAGCGGCACCGCAAACGACGCCCCATATCAGGGGAATCCAAGTGATGGGCTTCATGAGTTGCAGGCGGATTTTCCAAATAGATGTTTCCCCAGACGCTGCACCTTTCATACCCAGCAGTTGCCTAGTTTTGGCACTACGATCAACACTGGCTTTAACTTCCTCTGTTGGTGTTACCGAGTTGAGGACGTCTGGTGAATTTGGATCTGGAGTCATGGGAGTTGATTCAGACATAAAGCGTACTTCCAGTTATCAGTTATCAATGAACAGTTATCAGTTATCACTGTTGGGTGTTGATTGATAACTGTGTCCTGTTTTAACTCCTAGCTTGCTTAGAAAGAGATGATCAAATATTGGTTTTGAAACTTTGCTCCAATCACTGGTTTGCCACTGAGAGCAGGAGGTAGGAAGATATTACGTCGTTGGTCTCCTGCTTCTATGGTGACTTCTGGACCATACTGAGTTAGTTTAACCTGCTTTTTGTCAAAACCAGGCAAAAATAAGCGTACCTGACGCGTGTTTACGTCTATTTCTATAGGCTTAGGAGCCTGTAGTGCTTGCGCTGTAAAATTAGGTAGGGCATCGAGCAGCGGTTGCCACTCACCCCCTTTGACGTCTGGAACAACACTGATAGGTAGGGGAGTAAATTCCTCTGTAAGGTTTACACTTATGTCAGAAGACACTAGGATAACGCCGCCAATAGTGAGACCAACTTGTTGGGCACTACCCCAAAGATAACGGGTTGTTGCGACTTCTATAGGATCATTGGTTGTCACAAGGAAAGCAGCAATACGTTTGGGATCGGCAAGGGCAGCTTTTCCTTTGTCTAAGAAATTATTGACTTGGTTGGTGGGTAGGGAGAAGTTATCTGATGTCCAGTTGACATTGAAAAAGGTGCTAATGAGCGGTTGAATCAAGGGTGATTCGGAAATTGTTTTTCCTAAGTCGGAATTAACAAATAATTGGCGAAACCGTCGCACATACCAACTCAGAGACTCTGGCATTCCCAACATCCGTAAGGTGGAAGAGTCGCCTGAGCCATCATAGACTATCACGTCATATTTGCCGCTTTCGTCATACTCGCGGATGGCATTTAGGGCGAGGGCGCTGTCCATTCCTGGTAAGACTGCTAGTTCTTGACCGTAGATATCTTTTAGGATGGGTGTACGGAGGTATTGTGCCTCCAGTTTTTTGACTTCCTCCCAGCTGCGTTCTAGCAGTACTGCTGTTTGGAACTGTACGACTTGCAATCTTGGAGCAATTTCTTGAGGATCACAACCAACAGTTGCTCCCAAGAGGATTGACATTGCTGGTTCTGCCTGTCCAGCTAGAAGAACACGCTTTCCTTGATTTGCCAATAATTTGGCTGCGGCGATCGCAATTTTTGTGCGATCGCTACCGCCTTTGCCCAAAAATGTCAGTATCAGGGCCATTACCTTGATTCCTATTTTTACCGCTGGTTTTTCAATTCCAACTTAGCACTCAGCTTCTTTTAGCAGCTTCATACCCAAGTTCTGATTGCCAGACGCAGTTCAAATTCAAAATTCAAAATTTTTGGAATTTTGAATTTCATCCTTAGGGGGGTTGACTTTTCTGCTACTGGATGATTTTGAGTTCATCTTCAAAAAACCAAGTGGCAAAATTATCTTCAAACTCGACCACTACGCCGACACCGCTACTATCGGTCATTTTGTAGCCTTTGATGGTGCCGACTGGATTTTCCTTTATCTTTTTGATCACATTAGCAGATAAGCGATCGCGCAAACGAACGACTTTAACTTTTTGTCCGATTTCCATGCCAACTTAAAATACAACAAACCAAGACTCAGTGTAGCTGAATCTGTGACTCAGAGGGAGTAGGCCAGACTAATAACTCATGAGTACTGACTAGAATGAAATCAATAAGTCAGCAGGTGTAAGCAGATGTATGTCACAGCGCAGCAGCTAGAACAACAGATGCCCGATGCAAGTGGGTTGTTAAGTGATGAGCCAGAAATGGAAAGTTCTTTGCACTATATGCAGCTACTGCTCTTGGTGAGTTGCTTGGAGTGGTTGTGGCGCGATCAAAATGATTTCTTTATCGGTGCGAACCTAACTATATATTTTAGTCGCCAGCAATTGCGGAATCGGGATTTTAGAGGACCAGACTTTTTTTTGGTGAAGAACACGGAAAAAAGACCTCGTAATTCCTGGGTTGTTTGGGAGGAAGATGGGCGTTATCCAGACTTGATTATTGAGTTACTTTCTCAAAGCACAGCCCAAGTTGACCGAGATCTGAAGAAGAATCTATATCAAAATCGATTTCGCACTCCAGAGTATTTTTGGTTTTCACCGGAAAATTTGGAATTTGTTGGTTTTGAGTTAGTAGGGAATGAATACCAAGAAATTATACCAGATGCACAGGAATGGCGCTGGAGTCAAGTGCTAGGTCTATATTTGGGTGTAGAGGCAGATAAACTGCGGTACTTTACACCAGAAGGGGATTTAGTACCGACACCAGAAGAGGCAGCAAGAGTAGCACAACAAACGGCGATCATTGCACAGCAGCAGGCTTCCCAGGCACAGCAGCGGGCTTCTGAGGCAGAATTGCTTTTGGAACAAGAACGCGAGCGATCGCAATTGTTGGCACAGCAGTTGCGAAAATTGGGTATTGATCCAGAAAGTTTAACTTAACCGTTATAAATTTGAAGTCAGAGGTAGCACCTTATGTATCAGACTGATCCACCCCGTCCACCACAGGAAGTCTTACCAACGATGTATGATTTGCCTAGTGAATTAGTGGGAGAATCCGGATTGCCAGATGAATTTCATATTTTTCAACCAAGACTACTCAGCGAAACCTGCCAACCTTCTAACTATCCTAGCGAGGAAATTTTAATTGCTACTGACTTAAATCTCTACTACGATCCTCGTCATCCATTGTGGTACAAGCGACCTGATTGGTATATAGTTTTAGGTATTTCTCGTGCTCAACAACAACAAGACTTGCGCTTGAGTTATGTGATTTGGCAAGAGGGAGTTGATCCGTTTTTAGTCGTTGAGTTACTTTCTCCTGGTACAGAACAGGAAGATTTGGGACAAACTCTGCGAGAAGTCAACAAACCTCCAACCAAGTGGCAGGTTTATGAGCAAATTTTACGTATTCCTTACTATGTTGTGTTTGACCGATACAGCAATCGACTGCGAGGTTTTCGATTAGAGGGAACTCATTACCAAGAATTATCTTTATCTAACCAACGTTTGTGGCTAGAAGAGATACGACTAGGTTTGGGAGTTTGGCAAGGTTCCTACGAGAATATAACAGGTTTATGGCTGCGTTGGTACGATGCGAATAATCAATGGATACTAACATCTACACAACAAGTTGAACGAGAACGCCAACGGGCTGAACAAGAACGCCAACGAGCCGATAGACTAGCAGAGTTTTTGCGTACTCAGGGAATTGATCCGGATAATTTGCCTCAAATGTGAAAAAATGACTGACTTAATATTCAGCATTGAGTCAGCACAAGCAGCTATTTGTTTAGCAACAGTTAGCACAACAGTTCCGATTGTTAAGAAGTGAGTGAGCTACAGAGTTTCGTTTAGTTCTCCATAGCTAAAACCAAAGATAAAATCTGCTGCAAAATATTCAATTAATCGTATAATTTACGAGGTAATTTTAGTACACTTTTAAAAAAACTTATTCTTCCAATAGAAGTACAACGGGAACTTTCATAGCTCTTGGGCTTCATTGAGAGAAATTTGGTGTGTAGGTTGTGAGCGAGGAAGCTAGAATTGTTGCGAACAATGCGAGGAGTTGTCCGAAAGGCGGGGAAGTTAAAGCGCATCTTGCCAATTAATGAACAGTGGTTGGCAAAGTTCGATTTACTGAGAACTCTGGTACGACGAGATTTAGAAGCACGCTACAAGGGTTCAATCTTAGGAAACTTATGGCCTTTGTTGAATCAGCTATCGCAGTTGCTGATTTATACTTATGTATTCTGGATTGTACTAAAGGTAAAGCTGAGCCTTAAAGGTTTACCAGAAAACAACTTTACCTTTGGTTTGTGGTTATTTTCTGGCTTAGTGCCGTGGATTGCTTTCAGTAGTGGTTTGATGCAGGCGGCTTATTCTGTGATCACACAGACAAACTTAGTCAAAAAGGTCGTATTTCCCTTATCTTTGTTGCCGCTAGTGCCGATTTTCTCAATGTTCATTGAGAGTTCTTTTGGTTTAATGGCATTGATTTTTTTTGTAGCGGTCACAACTCATACTATACATGTAACTTTGGCGCTATTACCGCTGATTTGGATACCACAATTATTACTGACAGCAGGATTGGGTTACATAGTCGCAGGGCTGAGTGTGTTTTTGCGAGATATTCCGCAAACTTTGGGAGTTATTTTAAACATTTGGTTGTATTTAACACCAATTTTTTATCCAGCAACGGCAATACCAAAAGAATGGCGGAATTGGGTTTTTTGGTTAAATCCGATGACGGCTTTTGTGGAAGTTTATCGTGATTTGGTTTTAGTGGGAGAGATGAAGCATTGGGCAGAGTGGGGAGTTGCTTCTGTCATTTGTGTGGTTGTCTTTAGTTGTGGTTTTTGGATGTATCAACGGTTACGACCTGCTTTTGCTGATGTGTTATAGCTTTAAAATTAAACTTATGTCCTAGCATCAGTAGAGCTACCATTCGACACAGTTCGGATAGCTTAATAATCTCTTGTTGAAAAAGAAAGATTGTTGTGAATTGTGTACTTTGCTTCCTGTATATGTGGTGTTATGAGTGATGAGATTGTAATTTCACTTAAAAATGTATCAAAGTGCTATAAGCGCTATGCTCGTCCGGTAGATAGACTCAAGGAAATTTTGCTACCTGGTAAGAACCATGCACAAGAGTTTTGGGCTTTGCGAGATATTAACCTAGAGATTTCCGAAAGGGAAACTTTAGGAATTATTGGTCAAAATGGTTCAGGTAAAAGCACAATGCTGCAAATTATTGCTAAAACCCTGATACCAACCACAGGAGAATTACACGTGCGTGGCCGTGTTTCAGCACTATTAGAACTTGGTAGCGGGTTTAATTACGAATTTACTGGAAGGCAAAATGTCTTTTTTAACGGTAGATTGTTGGGATTAAGCAAAGAGGAAATAGAACAGAAGTTTGATAGCATTGCTAAGTTTGCAGACATTGGAGATTTTATTGATCAGCCTGTAAAAACATACTCAAGTGGTATGTTTGTGCGCTTAGCTTTTGCAGTTGCCGTGAGTGTTAATCCGGACATTCTTATTATAGATGAAGCTTTAGCAGTTGGTGATATTTACTTTCAGCAGAAATGTTTTCAAAAAATCAGACAACTTCGAGATTCAGGAACAACACTTTTATTTGTTTCCCATGATCCGGTTGCTGTATATAAACTTTGTGACCGAGCAATTTTGCTGGAATCAGGGCAATTAATTTTGGATGCTAAACCAAGACAAGTTATTGATTTGTATGAAGCTAGACTTCTGAAAAAGAATGACGCAGCACCTGAGAAAGTTGAAATTCAAATGTCATCTCATGCGAATGGAAACAAATTACAGGAAAACACAAGTGATGTAGCTAGTTCAGAGAAATCTGAAGAGGTCGTTATTAATTTACCAGAAGTTAGTATAAAGTTTATTAAATTTTTAGATGAAAAAGACAAAGAAATTGAATCTGTTATCAGTGACCAGAGTATGCAGCTATCTATAGGATTGCTGTTCTTAAAGTCTTTTGATGATCCACATATTGGCTTCAAAATTAGGGAGCGAACTGGAGAAGTTGTTTTTGAAACAAACACAGCCTGTATGGGAGAAAAAGTAGGTAGAGTGAATTGTGACACTTTATTGGAAATTCGTTTTCAATTTCAAATACCTATCAGACCAGGCGAATATACAATTACAGTAGGTGTAGCTGACGGTTACCTTGGAGAAGGTTTATTTAGACAAACATTACTTTATGCTCATAATTTTGCGGTTTTAAAAGTACTAAGAAATCAAGAAGCAATACTTTGGTCAGGCATTGTCAATCTTTCTCCTACTATATCTCTTTTTACAAGCAATCATGTTTGACTTGATAATTCAAAAAGCAAAAGAAACAGAATATGATTTTAAAAAAAATGTATATCCAAACGAACAACTTGAATTTAGTTTCAATCATCGGATTGATGACTACAAGTTAAAGTGGTCAGTTGCTCATGTCTTGAAACCTTCTTCAATTTTAGAAATAGGAGTTGGGTTTGGTTATTGCGCTGCAGCGTTTCTACATGGACACCCTGCTGCTAGCTATGTTGGTCTTTTAGATATGGATTCTCATAAGAGTTTAAATGGAGTCGTTGATTGGGCAAAAAAAATTACGACTCAATTTACGACTGAATTTATGATTACTGATACACAAGCAATGAAACGCTTGCCCGGTGATATTTACGATCTCATTCATGTTAAGAGACAACAAAATGAAGATGCTTCTTTTCATGATTTAAAGCTTGCTATTCACCAGGGACGCTATGTACTACTCGATGGTTTCTTGGGTACACAGCAAAATTTTATGGCTATTGGCTGTTTTCTATTTCGTTATGCAAATATTTTAGATTGGTATGGAGTAATACCAGGATATTCAGAACAACTTCTGATAAAAGTTTCTGAGGATTATTTAAGGCAAGTTGCTCAAGAAGAGCAATCTAACGTTAATTCCAGTTTAGAGATTCGTGAAACTTACACATCTGAGTATTATACCCAAGACTGTGGTGGTTATGATGCTTACAAAAAAAATCAAGGGAAAAAGTTAGAAGATCCAAGACTAAAAGCTGTTGCGACTATAGCTAGTTTAAAACAATCAGGACGCGTACTCGACCTTGGATGTGGTCGTGGTGAACTGAGTTTCTATTTTGCGCATCGAGGTTTTTCAGTCACAGCTATTGACTATTCACTCAATGCTATTGAGTTGGCAAAGAAGTGTTTTGATGGTGAAGACCAACTCAAGGAAAAGGTAGAGTTCATTTGTCATGATGTTTGTCATGTGCCTTTGTCTGGTAAGTATGATTTAGTCTTTGCGTCTGATGTGATTGAACACTTATCCTTTGAGGAAGTGGATACGCTTTATCAGAAAATAGCACGACATCTTCAACCAGATGGATTATTTGTTGTGCATACGTTTCCGAATCTTTGGTATTACAAATACGATTATCAACGCAAAAGGAAAATAGCTGCTTCTGTGGGAGCTTATTTACCAACAGAACCACGTTCAAGATACGAACTGCTGATGCATATTAATGAACAATCTCCACGGATTTTGAAAAAGCAGTTAAGTAAAGATTTTAAGAATGTCTTGTTATGGTTTGGTACTCCAGAAAATTCAGGCGGAAGTCTCATCAGAAGATTCTCAATCAGAGAAATGTCTGCTGCTCCTAGTCTATTTGCGATCGCCTCACATAAACAGATAAATCAGGAACAGCTAAAAAATACTTTACAAATGTCTCAGTTACCAGCTATTCCTAGTGGACAAATCAAGATAATAGTCATGGATTATCCAACCAAAGCAAATGTGAGTAGTGAGTTTGAAATTCAAATAGCAATAGAAAACAATAGTGATTTTATCCTGAATAGCTTTGGTTCTTATCCTGTTCATATCGCCTATCACTGGATGAATGCTCAAGCGAGCGAGTGTCTTGTGTTTGATGGAGAGAGAACAGGTTTATTTCCGCCGTTACAAAGAGCTGAAAAGACTGTTTTGCAATCTTTCCTGGGAGGTCAAAAAGCGAAAGAAATATTATATACTGCCAAAGTGAAAGCACTTCCTGAAAAAGGTGATTATGTTTTGAGAGTCACACTGGTGCAAGAAAATATACGCTGGTTTGATAATGTACCAACTCAGTTGATGAAAGATGTTTCCATCACTTTAGTCTAGAAGCGGAACTAATAACCAGTAAATAAAAGTTTTGTAGGAAAATTATAAAAATGATTAATGCTAACAATCCTGAAATCAATATTGACGAATTAATGGAAAAAATACGGGCTGAGGTGGCTAAGCGTCACAGTCAATCTCAGTCAGTAGAAACGACACAATCAGAAACGAAGACAACATACAAAGAATTACCTTATATAGCACCAACATTTAATTATAATTTCATCCACTTAGAAACTTTGCTAAGAAATGCGGAATCTAGAGCGATCGCCCGTACGAAATGGCCAGATCATCTTAGTAAGTTTCCTTATAATTTCATTAAACCTATACAAGTCATAGCTTTCAAAATACTAAATTTTATTTTCAAAGACCAACGAGAAGTCAACTTTAATGTCATTCGTGCTTTAAAAGAATCTGTCGCTCTTAATCGACAACTCATAGAACAAATCAAAGATTTAAAAACACAAATAGAATACTTGAATGCTGTAGATGCTCGCCTGGAAGGAATAGAAGAACGCTTCAGTACAGTGGATACTTGTTTGCAAGTCATGGAAGAGGGTTTAGGCGTTGTATCGAATCGTGTTCCAGGGATAAATGAGGACTTGAATAATTTCAACAGTTGGATTGGTGGTATACAAAAGCGCTTGGATGCTGTTAATAACCAAGACCATCTCATCAATGAACATTTAAGTACTGTTGATTCTCATATTCAAGGATTAAATGAACATTTAAGTACTGTTGATTCTCATATTCAAGGATTAAATGAACATTTAGGTACTGTTGATGCTCGTATTCAAGGATTGAATGAACATTTAGGTACTGTCAATAGTCACGTACAAAACTTGCACGAGCAACATCTGAGAAACGACAGTTTCCTTAAAAACGACTTAGTGCAGCAAAAGCGCTTGATAACCATGTTTTTGGAAGAAGCGCAGCGACGATTAAAAGAACCTCTGAGTAAAGAACATCTAGAAACTTTTGTCAAAGAAGAACAACATTTGTTAGACGCCTTCTACGTCGCTTTTGAAAACCAATTTCGAGGTACCCGTGAAGATATTCATAACAGATTAAAAGTTTATCTACCTTTACTTGAGGAAGCTAAGGTTGGTACACCCGATTCTCTAATTCTGGATGTGGGTTGTGGACGTGGCGAATGGTTGGAACTACTGCGGGAGTCTGGCTACACAGCAAAAGGTATAGATATAAACAGAGTCATGTTACAGCAGTGTCGCGCTATTGGACTAGATGTGATTGAATCAGATGTTATTGAATATTTGCAGTCTTTACCGGATGCAAGTCTCGGTGCAGTTACTGGTTTTCATATTATCGAGCATTTGCCATTTGAGACGTTGATGAAGTTATTTACTGAAACAGTTAGAGTTCTTAAACCTGAAGGATTAGTCATTTTTGAAACCCCAAATCCAGATAATATATTAGTTGGCAGTAATGCCTTTTATACAGACCCAACTCATCGCAATCCTTTACCAAGCCCCACAATCAAATTTATTGCTGAATCTTTTGGTTTATGCAAAGTCAAAATCATGAACCTTCATCCTTTAGAGAATCAAAAATTAGCTGTAGATGGTTCTCTTCTCGCTGAACGTTTTAATCAATATTTTTATGGACCTCAAGATTATTCTCTGATTGGATACAAACATGGGTAGCTACAGAATTGCAGTCGTAGTGCCAAAAATGGCAAGTGGTGAAATCGGTGGGGCTGAACGCTTTCACGAAGGATTGGCAAACTCATTGAACTGTTTGGATACTCATGCAGATCTTGTAAAAGTTGTCATTGATGAATCAAACTTTGAAACAATAGAGGAATCCTACCTCCGTTGTTATGACTTAGATGTGTCTGCATATGATGCAGTCATTTCAACAAAAGCGCCTACCTATCTTGTGCGTCACCCTAATCATGTATGCTATCTACAGCATACTATTAGAGTTTTCTATGACATGTTCGACAGAGAATTTCCCTATGCCGATGAAACTTTAAAAAAACAGAGAGAACTGATACATAAATTAGATACAGGATCCTTAAGAACTCCAAGAACTCGAAAAGTTTTTTCCCAAGGACACGAAATCCGAAATAGACTTCTCAAATGGAATGGTATAGACAGTGAAGTTTTGTATCCTGGCATAGTTTTGAATTGTACTCAACCAAGAAATTATGACTATATATTTATGCCAGGAAGACTACATCGTTGGAAACGGGTAGATTTAGTCATTGAAGCGATGCGCCATGTGAAACATCCCGTTCATCTGAAAATTTCAGGTATGGGTGAAGACGAACAACAATTACGCAGTCTTGCTGGTACTGAAGAACGTATAGAATTTTTAGGGCGAGTTGACGACTCAGAACTCATTAATTTGTATGCAAATGCTTTAGTCGTACCGTTTGTACCAATTCAAGAAGATTATGGCTATGTGACTTTAGAAGCTTTTGCTCATGCAAAACCAGTGATTACCTGTGAAGATTCTGGTGAACCCTTGCAATTTGTGAAAAACAGTATAAACGGTTTTGTTGTTCCACCTCAAGCAGAAGAAATTGCGAAAGCCATAAACTACTTGTTTGAAAATCCAGAACAAGCAAAAATCATGGGTAACAGAGGCAAGCTTGATACAAGTTATATTACCTGGTCTAATGTATCTCAAACGCTTTTGAATTTTTTACGAAGGTAAATGGAGGTCACGTGACTCAGCATTCATCATTCCAAGTTACTGTCTTAGATATGCAGCCTATTGATCCGCCTGTTGGTGGGGGAAGACTGAGGCTACTGGGTTTGTATCATGGGATGGGTGATAACCTTCCAACAACCTACATAGGAACCTATGATTGGGAAGGTGAAAAGTATCGAAAGCACCGTTTGAGCAGTACTTTAGAAGAAATAGATATTCCTCTGAGTGAAAAACACTTTTCTGTTTGTGGCGAATGGCAAGCACGGGTAGGTGGTAAGACTATTATCGATTCTTGCTTTAATTTACTAGCTTACCATTCACCTGAATTTGTGGAAACAGCTCTTGATAAAGTCGCTGAATCAGATATTGTCATCTTTTCTCATCCTTGGGTATATCCTCTGGTTAAAGAGAAGTTAAGAGTACGTCCACAGCTTGTGGTTTATGATTCACATAATGTAGAAGGCTTTTTGAGAACTAGTTTATTAGATGATGGTGCTTATGGCACTGAAATTGCTAAAAACGTCGTCAGTATAGAGTATGAACTTTGTCAAAATTCAGATTTAATTCTTGCCTGTTCGCATGAAGACAGAGAATTATTTCATAGACTGTATAATCTTCCTTTTAGCAAAATAGCTGTTGTCCCTAATGGCGTGTTTACTGATAAAATTCATAAGAGTGCCAGTCTCAAACAAGCAGCCAGAAAAAAATTAGGTTTAGGAAACAGTCCACTCGCTATTTTTCTTGGTAGTTCCTATCCACCAAATATTGAAGCAGCAAGTTTTATTATTGAAAAGTTAGCTCCTGCTTTGCCTCATGTCAAATTCGCTATCTGTGGAGGCGTAGGTGGTAACTTCAACCAAAGAGAAATTATTGAGAGAAATATTAATAACGTCATTATCACAGGTTTTTTACAAGAAGAAGAAAAACTGACTTATCTAGCAGCAGCTGATCTTGCTCTGAATCCAATGTTCTCTGGATCAGGTACGAATATCAAAATGTTTGATTACATGGCGGCTAGTCTACCTGTTATTTCAACACCTATCGGAGTACGAGGTATATTTCAAGGTTCAGAACCATCATTTCTGATTTGTACTGAAGAAAAGTTCGTCAACAGCATTGAGTCTTTGCTTAAGGATCAAAAGTCTGCTGAAGCTTATGGCGCTGCAGCTAGAGATGTCGTAGAAAGAAAGTATTCTTGGCAATTAATTTCCAAAAACTTAGGGCTTCTGTTGTACAGAAATAGAGTGAAGCTGGATAAACAGCGCCCATTTTTTAGTGTGATTATTCCGACATATGAAAGACACAGCAAGTTAAAGGAGTTACTTGACTGTTTACAAAATCAGGTTTTTAAAAATTTTGAAGTTATTATCGTTGACCAAAGTCAGACTTCATGGAATCCAGTTCAAGAATATTCTCAGCTAGATATTCTTTATATCCACACTAACATTCGAGGAGCTGTTACAGCGCGAAACACAGCCGCCTTTTATGCTAGAGGAGAAGTCTTAGCTTTTACTGACGATGATTGTTTACCACAGGTTGATTGGCTCAAGAATAGCAGAAAATATTTTGAAAATAAATATGTCGTTGGTGTAGAAGGGTTGATTGTTTCAGATAAACTCGAAGACAGTAATTACCGTCCTGTGACGAATCTTGGATTTGAAGGAATTGGTTTTATGACTGCCAATTTATTCCTCAGACGGGAAGCGTTTCTAGCAGTTGACGGGTTTGATGAATGTTTTGAGAATCCTCACTTTCGTGAAGACACTGATTTGGGTTGGCGAATTTGTCATTATGGAAAAATTCCATTTGCACATGATGTGTGTGTCTTTCATCCCCCTCATCTTCGGACTGAGATTCGTGAAAGTTGTGAAGAAAGAAATCGTTTTTTTGAAAAAGATGCACTGTTAATGAAAAAGCATCCTGAACGTTATCGAGAACTCTTCTTAAGGGAATCTCATTATACGAAAACTCCGGGTTTTCGAGAAAACTTTCTGAGAGGAGCAAGAAAGTATGGTGTAGAGATTGATAATTTTTATTTAGAACTTTTCGGGGAACAAAGAGTTTATTTAAAATTATCTAAAATAGGCAAATAACCTATCTATTTTGGGGTCAATTTTAGATAAAGAACTTGAAATCTAGGTGTGTGTGGTCAAGAGGAGATTTTTAAATGCATCTATCTGTCATAATACCCTGTTATAACGAACTAGGAACCATCGGTCAAGTTGTTGCAGCCGTTAAAGCATCTCCTGTAAAAGGGTGCGAAATTATTATAGTTGATGACTGCTCAACAGACGGAACGCGTCAACTACTCAAATCTAAGATAGAGTCACAAGTCGATCAAGTTATTTATCACAGGAAAAATCAAGGTAAAGGCGCAGCTTTGCGTACTGGCTTTGCTGCTGCAACAGGAGATATTGTCATTGTTCAAGATGCTGATTTAGAGTATGATCCACAAGAGTATCCTCTCATCATTCAGCCGATTATTGATAACAAAGCGGATGTCGTTTTCGGCTCTCGTTTTCAAAGTGGTAGACCTCATAGAGTTGTCTATTATTGGCACAGAGTCGGCAATGGATTTTTAACAATGTTGTCTAATATGTTCACTAATATCAACCTTACAGACATGGAAACATGTTATAAGGCATTTCGACGGGAAGTCATTCAAGCTATCAAGATACAAGAGAATCGATTTGGATTTGAACCGGAAATAACTGCCAAAGTTGCAAAAATGGAATGTCGCATTTATGAGGTGGGTATATCATATTATGGTCGCACTTATAAGGAAGGTAAAAAGATAGGTTGGAAAGATGGATTTCGAGCTATATGGTGTATTTTAAAATACAATTTGTTGACAAGTTAAAAAATTAGCTTCTATGAGGTAAACTGAAAAATAATCATTAACATCTATAATATGAAGTTTTTGTTCAGACCTCAATTTCTGGTGTATGTCATCTTTTGTATTGTGGGTGTGTTTAACGCATTTCGTCCTACAATCATGTCTGGATTTGCACATATGCAAACAGATCCAGGTGATACACGCTTAAATCATTACTTTTTAGAACATTTTTTTCAGGTCATTTTTAATAGGAACTACGTTGGTGAATTATTTTCACCAGCGTTTTTTTATCCATATAAAAATGTTCTGACTTTTTCAGATAACTTGTTTGGTTCAGCTCCTATCTACTTTATACTGAGGGCATTTTTTTCACCAGAATTGTCATATCAGTTGTGGATGATTGTCGTTTGTGTGCTATGCTTTGTTAGCTTTGCTGTATTGATGCGATATTACAAAGTCGGTCATATAAGCGCGGTAATTGGTGCTTTCCTTTTTGCATTTGGAATGCCAAGAATTGTTCAAATAGGTCATCAACAGCTGCTTCCTCAGTTTTTCACACCACTCGCTTTTTTGTTTGTCTGGAATTTCCTGAGATACCCAAGGAATAAACCACTCGCATATTCACTACTGTTTATCTATTTTCAAGTGCTTGCAGGCATTTACTTGGGTTGGTTTTTAATGTTCTCTTTAGCTATTTTTACTGCAATAGCTTGTCTATTAGATAAAAGTATTTGGCAGCGTTTCATTGTCTATTTTAAGCAGAATTATAAAGCAGCTATTTTGATAACTGGTGTCTGGCTGTTACTCATGCTTGGGTTACTAGGACCTTACATAAAGGCTAAGGGAATACTTGGTTCTCCCTCCTACGGACAAGCAGACTCTATGCTACCAAGGTTTTCCTCATGGTTTTTACCAGCACCTGATAGTTTTTGGTGGTCTTTGTTATCAGGGAATTCCAAGAACTTACCAATGTCTCATGAACACCACATCTTTCTCGGATTTTTGACTTTATTGCTGATTGCTCTGTCTATACATACCCTACTGTATCGCAAAAATATATTGAATGATGAAAGAACTCTACTCGTAAAAATTTGCTTACTTGTAGCTTTGACTATTTTTATTATGACTCTGCATGTGTCAAATACTTGGTCGATTTGGAGAATAGTCTATGCAATTGTACCTGGCGCTTCGGTGATTAGAGCAGTCAGTCGTATATGGACAGTATTTTATTTCTACATCCTGATTGCGGTGATGCTTTGTCTAGACTCTGTGCTGCTGACTATTCTTAATCAGCGGTTGCGTATGATAGTAGTCAGTCTACTTTGTATTGGGTGTGTCTTAGAACAAATTGTCACTAACTCATATAATTTTGCACTTGCACCTATAACAAAAGACGTTGCACAAATTCAGGAACTAATGGAAAAGGATTGCGATGTTGCATATGTCATTCTAAAACCTGAAGAACCACCTTGGTCATCACAACTCTCGGCTATGTGGGCTGGTATTAAAGCTAATGTACCTGTTGTCAATGGTTATTCAGGTAATGTACCACCTAACTATGGTACTATGGAAGACTCTATGAGTACACCTCAACTCATCAATTGGCTAGGAGAAGACAAAAGAGGACAACTTTGCATCATATCTGACAAGTCTGTGAAAAACGATCAGAAGTTAGTCTCTATGTACTCGGTGAAACAAAATTCAAAGACTTCAGGTAATTGGACTTCTTCTCAAATACAACTGCCGATTAATAAAATCTTCTCACAAGAAATCAAATTTTATGAAATTCCTAAAACTGTAAAAATAGATTCAGCGATTACAGTCCCAGTTATCGTTAAAAATATCAGCAACTTCTTATGGTCTACTAAAGGTAAGTATCATACAAGCTTCAGTTATCGTTGGCTAGACTCTGAAGGAAAGTTAGCAGTTTTCGATGGCGATGGCGATCGCACACCTCTTCCTTTTGATTTATCTCCCACAGAGTCAGCAGCAATAAACGCAGTTATTAAAACTCCTGTAAAACCAGGACAATATAGCTTGATTTTAACAATGGTTCAAGAACACGTTGCTTGGTTTCATAACAAACAAGCACAGTCTCCTAAATTTGAAGTGTCTGTGACTTCAAATTCTTAATCAAGGATAAAAGTCTGGCTAAAAACAAAAGTCAATGGTTGTGAGGAAACTTTATGAGTCTACAAGAATTTTTTTTACTGCTGATGTCTGTCATCGCTAGTGTAGCAGGGCAATTTTTTTTAAAGCTTGGTGCGCTGAAATTAGGAAGCTTAAATCCAGGAAACACTGTTAGCCAAATTCTTAGCATTGCTACAACGCCTGAACTACTAGCTGGATTAAGCTGCTATGGTTTAGGAGCTCTTGCTTATATTCTACTTTTAACTAGAGTCAATCTGAGCATTGCAGGTCCATCTGTGTCTCTGGTTTATGTTTTCTCTGTTTTAATGGGTTATTTCATATTTAGAGAACCTATTCCTATGACGCGTTTGGTAGGCTTAAGCTTCATTGTCAGTGGAGTGATATTGGTGATTTGGCAAAAGTAAATGAAATCACAAGAAAAAATATGCATTCAGAAGCTGAAATTTCATCTGTCAACACGAGTATTGCTTTTGGTGTCAATATCTCCGGTTACGTTAACAGCGAATTTGGACTGGGTGAAGGTGTCAGATCAACTCTTCGATCACTAGAATCAGTTAATATTCCTTTCGTGATTAATAACTGTACTTTTAATACGAATCACCGAAAATTAGATTCTACTTATACAAATTTTTCAGACGAAAATCCCTATCCAATCAATCTTATTCATATCAATGGAGACATGATAAACTTTTTTGTCTCCTCTGTAGGCATTGAGTATTTCAAAAATAAATATAACATAGGATTTTGGGCATGGGAACTTCCTGATTTTCCTAAAGAATGGCTATCTGCATTCAATCTTTTTGATGAAATTTGGACTCCCAGCAATTATAGTGTAGAGGCGATTGCACCAGTATCACCTGTACCAGTCATCAAATTCATGCACAGTCTTTCGCTACCACAACCTCAAGTCAGCAAACAAGAACTGGGACTCCCAGATAATAAGTTTATTTTTCTGTTTATCTTTGATTTTTACAGCGTCTTTGAACGCAAAAATCCCATAGCAGTTATTAAAGCTTTTCAGCAAGCTTTTGGTAAAAATGATGATGTCTTACTCGTGCTTAAGTTTTCTAATGCTAAACACTTTCCGGAAAAATCTAAGCAGCTAAAAGATTTCGTGAAAAACTTTCAGAACATTAAATTAATTGATAACTTTTTACTGAAAGATGAGATTAACGCACTCATTTACAATTGTGATTGCTATGTCTCTCTACATCGTTCTGAAGGGTTTGGTTTAACTATTGCTGAGGCTATGTTCTATGGAAAGCCAGTCATAGCCACTGACTACTCAGGAAATACAGACTTCATGAATATCACTAACAGTTTTCCGCTCAAGTATTCTTTAACTACCTTAACAGAAGATTACGCACATTACAAAAAGGGAAATACATGGGCAGAACCAGATGTTGACCATGCTGCATCTTTAATGCAAGAGGTTTTTAAAAATAAGGAAGAAGCTAAGCAGATAGGTACAAAAGCATCTGAAGACATTAAGTCTTGGTTAAGCCCAGAAGTGATTGGTCAAAAGATGAAAAATAGGTTGGAATATATAAGACAGAGCAGTCAAAAATCGAAAGAAAATCCTCAATTCCATACAGAGTTAAAACACAAAGACGCAGAAATTGAACGATTAAAAGCTTTAGTCAATTATATGGAAAGAAGTAAATTTTGGCAACTGAGAAATCAGTGGTTTAAGCTAAAAGAAACATTGCAATCAAAATTCAATTGATGTCTGAAATTGAAAACATTAAACCTCGTCCACACTTACTGATTGTCAGTCATGATGTGGTAGATACTAAAATGGCAGGTCCAGGGATGCGTTACCTAGAATTAGCGCGTGTCTTGAGTCAGGATTTAGATGTTACCCTCGCGATTCCGTCACAAACAAGTCTCGAAGTCCCCAATATAAAATTAGTGCGTTACTGGGATGAACGTCCGAAGAGTTTACAAGTCTTGGTAGAAAACAGTGATATCGCTTTGGTGTCTGGTTACATGGTAGAAAAATTCCCCTTTTTACAAAAGACACAAAAACGCATTGTCGTTGACCTTTATGATCCGTTTATTTTAGAGAATTTACATTATCATCTCAACAAGCCACTCGCCGCACAAGAAAGTTTGAACAACCGCGCCGTAGACGTAACCAATAACTTAGCTCGTTTGGGTGATTTTTTCATTTGTGGAAGCGATCGCCAGCGAGATTTCTGGATTGGTTTACTTGCTTCCAATGGACGCATCAACCCCCGCAACTTTGCCAAAGATACTAGCTTACGCTCTTTGATTGATGTTGTTGGAATTGGTTTTCCTAACCGAGAACCTCGTCCAAACCCTACATTACGCGGTATACATCCTGAATTTGGCGAAGATGCTCGTATTGTACTATGGGGTGGGGGCATTTGGGACTGGCTCGACCCGTTAACTTTAGTAAAAGCTTGGACTGGTGTCATCACTCAATACCCACAAGCACGACTCGTCTTTTTAGGAACACGTCATCCTAATCCTCAAGTTCTTCCACATAAAATGGCAGAACAAGTTCAAGTGCTTGCTGCTGAAATTGGCGAAAAAGACCGTACCATTTTCTTTTACGAGTGGATACCCTACGAACAACGAGAAGCGCTGTTATGTGAAGCTGATATCGGTGTCACTCTTCATCCCCCACACATAGAAACCCGTTATTCCATTCGCACACGAGTACTAGATTATCTTTGGGCGCGTTTACCAGTACTTGTGAGTGAGGGAGACGTCACGAGTGAGTGGGTAAAACAGTATGGTGTTGGTAAAGCTGTCCCACCTTTGGATGTAGAAGCAGTGCGAGTGGCGATCGCACAAATATTAGAACGTCCGAAATCATCTTGGGCTTCAGCATTTGAACCCTTACGCGACTCCTTAAGTTGGTTCCAAGTCGTCGAACCTCTGAGGCGCTACTGCTTACAAGCAGAGTATGCACCTGACCGACAAACACGTAAACTAGTCACACCGACTGTGGTAAAACGAGGTAAACTGGCGCGAGTCATTGAAATTTGGCGTACTGAGGGAAGTCGCGAACTTGTTAAACGTATAAGGCAAAAGTTTCGGCGAGGACTAGCGAGGTAACTAGCTTGACAATAGAACTCACCAACTCACAAGGGAAAAATCTTTTTCATGGTAAGGTTCGTGGCCTTTTCCTGTGAATGACTGGCTTGAAAAAAGCTATTCAAGAATTTCCGGCAGATATTATTGCTGTTTTATCTTTCCTGACTCGACTAATTTGAAACTTTTTGAATCCATACTTGATATTCTTTGTGCAACAATTTAATTTTGTGATCGTAGATTGAAAGAAACGCATCAATAGCTGGTTTTGGAAATGTTCCGTCGCTGTATCGAGCGTCGTTCCATGGATAGTCATCAAAGGCTATAATTCCATTATTTTTGAGTAATCGAAACGACAAAACAGCGTCCTCTAGTACATCTACTGCACTGTGACTACCATCTATATAAATGAAATCAAATTCTTCAAACTGAAAAGTTCTTAACACTTTCGTTGAACTACCTTGATGCAAGGTCACTTTATTACGGACCCCCGTTTTGTCCAAATTATCGGAAAGAACATCTAGGATGCATACGTCAATACAATCGATCTGGGCGTGTGTGTGAGTGAGAATATTGTCTAAAAGCCAAGTTGTTGCTCTTCCCTCATGCGTTCCTATTTCAAGAAAGTGACACGGTTGACCTACATATGCCGATAAATACTTCTCAAATAGAAATGTACTTCTGCTAAACCAATCGTCCTTAAATGTATATTTGTTGACCATTGTGAGTACAAAACTTTGGCTATCATTGTTCCATAATAGTGCAGAATATGTTTTAGTACAAGTCAGCTAACTCTAGCTGAACTCTACTAATGGTGAATGCACCGAAGTGAAAAATATCGATGATTTCGGTTTGGTAGCAGGTGTTATTGATGAAAATTCTGCACGTTACTCAAGGTTATACCCCAGCAATTGGGGGTACAGAATTACTTATTCAACGCGTTTCTGAAGAACTCGTTCAGCAATTTGGCGATGATGTCACAGTCTTCACCACAAATTGCTTCAATGGAGAAGGTTTTTTCAATCCAAAACTACCCCGCTTGCAACCAGGTAACGAAGAAATAAATGGTGTCAAAGTGCGGCGGTTTCCAGTCAATAGCCGAATCAGCCAAATGGTTCGATTTCCCCAGAAAGTCGCTTATCGTCTAAACTTACCATTCAACGAATATTTAAGAACAATATCTGGAGGACCAATTATTCCTGGGTTGAAAAAAGCTATCCAAGAATTTCCGGCTGATATTATTGCTGCTTCATCTTTTCCCTTACTACATATGTATGCGGCGCTGAACGGTGCAAGAAACTCTAGAAAACCGTGTGTCCTTCATGGAGGGATACATCCTGACGATGATTGGGCATTTCAACGTTCTAGAATCTATCGTGCGATTGCTCAATCGACCTATTATTTATCTAATACAAAATACGAAGCAGATTACGTTATTCAACAAGGAGTTTCACCTGAACGTGTTGTTGTCGTCGGAGTTGGAGTTGATCCAGAACCCTTTGAACAAACTTCCTCAACTCAAGCCAAAAAACATTTTGGTTTTGAAGAGCAACCAGTCGTAGGTTTTATTGGACAATTTGGCGGACATAAAGGAGTAGATACACTTTTACAAGCAATGACGCTTGTCTGGGAAATTTTCCCTGATGTGCAACTTTTACTAGCTGGAGCAAAGACAATGTTTGCCCAGAAAGTAGAAAATATTATCCATCAATTACCAGAAGTCTACAAAAAGCAAATCAAGCTTTATTATAACTTTTCTAATGAGGAAAAACCTCTCTTATTTTCTGCTGTAGATGTGTTTGCTTATCCTTCTGGTTTTGAGTCTTTTGGAATTGCATTTCTAGAAGCTTGGGCTGCAAGTAAACCTGTTATTGGTTGTCGTGCTGGAGCAATACCTTGGGTTATAGATGAAGGAAAAGATGGACTTTTGGTAGATTATAAAAATCAACAAATGTTAGCAGAAGCAATTATAGAGTTTTTAAAAAATTCTTCTTGGGCAAAAACTTTGGGTGAAGTTGGTCGTCAAAAAGTTTTATCAAGATACACTTGGAGTAAAGTGGCTCAAAAGTTTAGAGAAGTTTATCTTGAAGCGATAAAACAACATGGAATACAAAATTAGTACTTCGGAAGAATCAAATCATAACTCAAAAAGACTTTCAATATCTCTTGCACCGTGGAGGACTCGAATGACTTCGATCCCGTTATCTATAGGACGGTAGAATATAACGTAATTATTTACAGGAAAACTCCGCAGTCCCTCAAGAAGTTCAGCACATTCTTTTCCCATTAATGGAAATTGTGCCAGTGTCTGCATTTTTTCATCTAACATTCTCAGGTAGGAGTCAGCACGTTCCTCGCTGAAATCTGCAATGTAATTCCAGAGTTCCTTAAGATCGTTTTTCGCTTCAGGTGTTCTGATAACTCGGCTCATGCGGTAAGTTTCCTTCTCGCTCTTTTTTCGCCTCTTGAATGATTTCCTCAATATTGAGAGGTTCTGAGGTACCGCTGTCTAAACCACGTTGAATTTCCCGACGTAGTTCTTGAAGTCTTAGCTTACGCAAGTCCTCTTTCTCTTTGAGTAGCCGCAGCCCTGCACGAATCACCTCACTTTGTGACTGATACTCACCACTTGCAAGCATTTCTTCGACAAACTTATCAAATGTTTCTCCTAGATGTACGTTCATAGGATACCTTTCGAACATACTATAAGCACTTCTTATAGTATGTCAGATACTAACAATAAATGTCAATTGTTGTTAGCAGCTTCAAGCTATGGATACTTTTTGGACGAATCCAGAATCCTCAAAAAGCAATTTTGATGTATTTTGACAATCGGTGTATATTTAACAATTTAAACTTCAGTACCAATTGCTAGCCGCACTCCCCAGAATAAAATTAACATGGCGATCGCCAGCCAATCACCTCTTCTCAATCGTAAGTCGTGCCATTGCACTCGATGTGTACTAGGAGTCGTAAAACCGCGTACTGTCATTGCGCTAGCCATTTGCTCTGCCCGGAGTAGTAAATTTTCCAAAAGCCGTTGTGCTACTAACATCCAAACTTTGACAGCTCCTTTCAATCCTAACTTTTTCCAATTAATCGCCCTTGTCATCACAGAACGAATTAAATTCTGGATTTCTTCCAAAACCAGGGGAATAAACCGTAACGATAAAGTTAAAGTTAAAGTTATCTCAGTTACAGGCACCTTCAACCGTCGCAAGGGTTGCATTAAGCTTTCTATAGCAGCGGTGATTTCTTCTGGTGCTGTTGTCAGCAGATATAAATTGGAACTGTAAATCAGGGTAAACACCATTGTACTCACACTGATTGCCAAATCCAATGAACGGCGAGTCACTTTGACTGGACTTTTGTCAAATAGCACGTATTTATAACGTTGCTGCTTATTTGCTGACAAAGGTGGTGGAGTTGAAGGAGTCGAAGCGGATTTTTCTGTTAAGACTTGTTGCTCGATTGGCAGGCGTGGTTGATACTTAATACCAAGTCCATCAGGACTGATAGCTAAAATGACTAAAACAAGAAAGCACAATGTTACCAGCCAGCCCATTTGTTGCTGCCAAACTCTTCGAGGAATACGTGCTATTAAGGTAGTGATAATCAGTACTACCACCAACACCACGCGCCATACGTTGTTAGCAAGAATGTAAGTTGTCAGAAAGCTCATCAACCAAATTAACTTGACTCGCGGATCGAGTTTGTGTAACCAAGTTTGAGGTTGTTCTAAGTAAAGTCCAATTGGGAGCGATCGCAGTAAATCCATTTTCTAGTCATTAGTTATTAGTCATGAGTCATTAGTCAATTGCTAAAAACTCATGACTGATGACTTGTGACCACTATGACACGCGGGTGGCTCGATTGACATTAGTACTCTCGGCATCGCGGGCTTTTTTACTCCGCCATAATATACGGATAGGAGTTCCTTGAAAGCCCAAATGCTGCCGAAATTGTCGCTCAATATAGCGGCGGTAGTTGTCATTAAAGCGTTTGGAATCGTTCACAAACAATGCTATTGTAGGTGGTTGACTACTGACTTGCGTACCATAGTAAATTTTGCCTTGACGTCCAGCGCGAGACACTGTTGGCGAGTGCCAGCCAACTGCTTCTTCTAAGACTTCGTTAATAACTGCTGTACTCACACGACGTTTGTGTGATTCGGCTGCTTTATCAACCAACTCCAAAATCTTTTCTACCCGTTGTCCAGTCAAAGCGCTGACAAAAATAGTTTGGGCCCATTCAGTAAAATGCAGTCGTTCTTGCAAATGTTTTTCGTAATCGTAAATCGTATGAGAGTCCTTTTCGACAGCATCCCATTTATTAACCACTAAAACACAAGCTCGACCTTCTTCAATAATCCGCCCAGCTAATTTTTGGTCTTGCTCGGTGACACCATCTAGGGCATCTATTACTAATAAAACCACATCGGCGCGACGAATCGCTTTAAAGGCACGGTTGATACTAAAGAATTCTGGACCATATTCTACGTTCTTCTTTTTGCGAATTCCTGCCGTATCAATTAAACGATAAATTTGCCCGTTTCGTTCCACCACAGTATCAATTGCATCGCGGGTTGTACCAGAAATTGGGCTGACAATTGCCCTTGTTTCTCCTACAAAAGCATTCAATAAACTGGATTTTCCTACATTTGGGCGTCCTACAATTGCCACTTTTATTTCATTCGTTTCTGGGATTTCTTGAGTTGGTGGAAGGTGTGAAATCAGGACATCTAGTAAGTCTCCTGTACCGCTTCCATGAATAGCAGAAATGGGGAAAGGTTCACCTAAGCCCAATTCCCAAAATTCAGCAGCTTGAATCAAACCTTGTTCTGGGGATTCACATTTATTAACAGCTAGCAAAACAGGAACCTTTTGTTGGCGCAACCACTCGGCAATTTCTTGATCAGCGGGTATTGGTCCTGTACGACCATCTACCACAAATATAGCCGCACTTGCTTCTGCGAGCGCTGTCATTGCCTGTTGGCGAATCAATGGTAAAAATTCTGTATCATCATTAAACACCAAACCACCAGTATCAACAACTGTAAACTCGCGATCGCACCAGTATGCTGGTTTATAAGTGCGATCGCGTGTCACCCCTGGTTGATCATGAACAATAGCAGATTGTTCCTCGGCAAGACGATTCACCAAGGTGGATTTGCCCACATTCGGGCGACCAATAATAGCAACTATAGGAAGACTCATAACCGGATACACAATGCTCCAAATCTTTATTGTAGCGGTTGAGGCTGATACTATTTGTCCGCCTGCTATTTAAATAGCAGGCGGTTGAGTCACGCGTCCTCTCAAGAGGACTAGTGTTATTGGTTGAAATTGAAAATTCTTGCGTTTATAGACTCATTTCTAGCATTCGTTGAATTGGTCGCAATGCTGCTCTACGAATATTCTCTGGCAATATGATTTCAGGAGAGCGATTTTTCATCACATAGTAAAGTTTTTCCAGAGTATTTAAGCGCATAAAAGGACACTCGTTACACGCACAGTTATTCAATGGCGGTGCGGGTATAAAGCGCTTGTCGGGCGCTTGTTTTTGCATTTGGTGAATGATTCCAGGTTCTGTAGCAACAATAAATTCTTGAGATGAACTTTGTTGACAATACTTAAGTAAAGCTGCTGTAGAGCCGATAAAACTTGCATGGCGCAAGACACTCGTTTCACATTCTGGATGAGCGATCGCCTCTGCTTCTGGGTGTGCGATTTTTAACTGCACAATTTTCTTTTCAGAAAAGGTTTCATGGACAACACAGCTTCCTTCCCACAGCACTAAATCTCGCCCAGTTTTTTCCATCACATATCTTCCTAAATTTCGGTCTGGGGCAAAAATAATTGGCTGGTCTTTGGGAATTTGCTGGACAATTTTGACAGCGTTAGAACTGGTACAGATAATATCGCTCATTGCCTTAATCTCGGCAGAGCAGTTGATGTAAGAAACGACCAAATGGTTTGGGTGCGCCGCTTTAAAAGCTGCAAACGCCTCTTTTGGACAACTGTCGGCTAAAGAACAACCAGCATTCAAATCTGGTAAAAGAACCATCTTGTCAGGATTGAGAATCTTTGCTGTTTCTGCCATGAAATGAACACCAGCAAAAACAATGACATCCGCATTTGTATGAGCTGCTGCTTTGGCAAGCTGTAGCGAATCTCCTATAAAATCTGCAATATCTTGAATGTCTGGTTCTTGATAGTAATGTGCCAGGATAACCGCATTGAGTTCTTTTTTAAGATTCTCAATAGCTGCAAATAAATCTAGTGGTAGATCACCCTGTTCGGTTTTCTCGTTTAAAGCAAGTGCAGTCGTAAACACTAGTTTTCGTTACTGAATGTTACAAGTTTTTGTCTCGTGGATTCAATTATAGTAGTTTTTACCAAAAATGTTTGATGGGTCATACTCCTCGCCTCGATTGTGTCAAAACCTTGTAATTTTCCTATGCTGGAAACAGATGGCAAGGAAAATGGCATGACCAGTCAGAAAACAAACTCAAAAACGTTGAAAATTGCTGTAGTCGGAGATATTCACGACCAATGGGAAGAAGACGATGGCATTGCTCTGAAGCATTTGGGTGTTGACTTAGTGCTGTTTGTTGGGGATTTTGGCAATGAGTCGGTGGAAGTGGTCAGAGCGATCGCATCCCTGGATATTCCCAAAGCAGCAGTGATGGGAAACCATGATGCCTGGTACACTGCCACAGAATGGGGACGTAAGAAGTGCCCCTACGACCGCACAAAGGAAGACTGGGTACAGCAGCAACTCGATTTATTGGGTGAAACCCAAGTCGGTTATGGTAAGCTAGATTTTCCAGTTCTGAATTTAACGGTTGTTGGAGGTCGTCCCTTTAGCTGGGGTGGACCAGAATGGAAATATACTGATTTCTACCAAAAATGGTATGGAGTCACCAATTTTGAAGAGTCCACAGCCCGTATTGTGTCAGCAGCTAAAAATGCAGCTTACCAGACGGTCATTTTTATCGGTCATAATGGTCCAACTGGGTTAGGCGATCGCCCAGAAGACCCCTGTGGAAAAGATTGGCATCCTATAGGTGGGGATTTTGGCGATCCAGATTTAGCAGAAGCGATATCTGGAACCATCACCGCTGGTAAAACTATTCCCCTCGTAACATTCGGTCATATGCACCACACCCTGCGACACACAAAGAAAGAACCGCGAAAGCGCATCTTTAGAAGTCCAGAGGGGATAGTTTATTTGAATGCCGCAAGCGTACCCAGGATTGTAGAACATGGTAGCCATAAGCAGCGTAACTTCTCGATTGTTCTACTTGAAAGTGGTATCGTCTCCCAAGTCTCTCTCGTCTGGATTGGCAAAGATTTCACCATGATCTGTGAAGAAATTCTTTATCAAAAACCCACTCCAGTTGTGCAAACTGCGTAGAAGATGAGATATAATGCATATTCGGTCGGCATTGTTTTAGCTGACGCTTTACTGGAGAGGTGGCAGAGTGGTCGAATGCGCTCGACTTGAAATCGAGTGATGTGAAAGCATCCGTGGGTTCGAATCCCACCCTCTCCGTTGAATTTTGAATTGATTTGTCCCCGTGTTTTGTTCAACTGTGAGACGGGCGAAACAGATGATTGTGTTCGGGATGATATAAACGAGAGCGTGCTGATGCTTGCGAAAGTGCAGGACTAACTACGTAAAGTGTAGTGCGAATCAGCTTTTCTTGGTGAGTACAATCTGCCATTTGATTGAGGGGAACAACTCTGATTTTTTCATCACACCAGCCTAAGCGATAGCAAATCGCTACTGGTGTTTCAGCACAGTAGTGTTGCAGCAGTTTGGCTTGGGCTGCTTCAACGTGACGTACACTCAGATATAAACATAGACTAGCCTGATGGGCTGCTAGGGTTGTTAATTCTTCTGTTTCAGGAACTTCTGTGCGTCCGCTGATGCGCGTTAGTATGATTGTTTGGACTAAACCGGGAACAGTCAGTTCAACTTTGAGTTTTGCAGCTGCAGCTTGAAAAGCGCTAATACCTGGCACCACTTCAAAAGGAATTTCCGCTTCTGCCAAAAGATACATTTGCTCATGAATAGCACTGTAAAGACTGGGGTCACCAGAATGGAGGCGAACGACAGATTTGTGCGATCGCACTCGTTCTATCATCAGCGGTAAAATATCTTCCAAAGTCTTGTTGGCAGAGGGAATAATTTCTGCATCCTCGCGGCAAAGCTCTAAAATCTGTTGGGGTACTAAAGAATCAGCAAATAAAATCACATCGGCAGACTGTAATAGTTTCTGCGCCTTAACGGTTAATAAATCTGGGTCTCCGGGACCTGCGCCTACTATGTACACCGCAGAGTCTAAAGATTCATAGTTCTTTTTATTATTCAATCGGCTCGTAGATTCATGCATACAGGAACACACAGCAACTTCTCAAAAAAATTTTTTGGCATTCTATTCAGTATCTTTCCGGATAGAACCTCTGCTTCTAGAAGAGTGTATTGGTAGATGCACCCTGGTTAAGCCCTGGAGAACCCTCTAGGGCATTTTTTATTTTTAGTCATTAGTTCTTAGTACAGCAGCCCACCATAAATGAGGTACGCAATTAATTTGAATTGGGAAATGCCATCACCTAAAATCAGCTTGTCAGGTGGCTTTCGAGTCCCTCTGTTCCGGATGAACTGAGATTCTGATCGCCTCGCTGCTGCGCTGCTTTGCAGATCGCTTTTGATCATGATCGTGAAATTCAGGACTTGGCTCAAACGCTTATTCTTTCGTCAACTTTCAAAGCTTTTCGGTAAAGCTGAACTTGTCTCATCAGCTTTTGGTGCTAATAGTGTGATTGCACAAGTGCGAATTTTGAGTTTTGGTTTTCCCAGGACGACATAATTGTCACGACTCGGTTAAATTAATTGTCGTTCAATACCTATTCTCAACAAGTCCCGCTTTTTGCTGTGAGCAATTATCTTTTCAATAACAATTAGCATCTTACTTAAGAGTTATGTTTTTTCTTTACTAGAATCACAACATATCATAACATTTTATAGATTTTCTAACATTGTTTAATAAAAAGTCACAAAAATTTCAAATTCTGTATTAAGTATTTTTGTATATTCTATATATAAAAAAGTAAAAAAAACAGCAAATATTACTATGCTGTTGATATACTTTCCACAGTAGTCTTAGCTTCATGGACAAAAGTTCCAACGAGACTAGTTACTAAAGTGAAATATCTTAATCTTAGACGTTTTCAAAAGAAGTCAATTTTTACTTGTTTGACACCGGAGTTTGAGACAAGTCAGCTATTAGTTAAAAGCAGTATGATCTTAGTGTTTCTAAAAAAGTTTAATATAAATTCCTAGCTATCCCGACGAATTTTTATTTTTACTGATTTTGTATGCCTCGCAAATTTTAGAATAAAAAGTTTTCACAATCATCAAAATAAAAATTTTAATTGAAAAGCTTGAGAAGATGAAAATGCTAAACGGAGTTTCGATTTTTTTAAGTAATGTAACGGTTGTTGATCATGCATTCATTGACAATCAGGGTAATATAGTGGGAGGGTCATTTAATCCTGGTTTTGTAGTGACAGGGAAAATAGATCCTATAGAAAAAGTTATTGTGGATTTTTCTACAATTAAAAAAACTATTAAATCCCTCATAGATGACAAATTAACTGGATTTGACCATAAGTTATGGATTCTAGAAGGATATTCAAAATGCAAAAAGGAATTTAAAGAAGATCGAGTTAATATTCAATCTGTTAGTTTGCGGTTAGATATACCATCAAATGCTGTCAAAGTATTTAATGCTAAAGAATACTCTCTTAAAGAAGTTGAATTTGCATTTGAGCAATACTTAAATCAAAAAATTACTGAACTTTATCCTAGTGTCAGTATCAAATGTTTTAATACGATTAACTTTCAGCAATTAGTACCGACTCAAAAAAAAGTATCGTATTTTACATATTGTCATGGTTTAAGAAATTCAACATCTTGGGGATGTCAAAACAACTCGCATGGTCACTTATCGTTTATTTCTTTACTTAGTCATCAAGTTGATAAACAGCATGTAGGAAATTCAGAGATTTTCAAACTTGAACAAGAAATTGCAAAAGAGCTAGATAGAACTATTTTTATTTGGAAAGATACTTTAGTTCAACAAAAGAGCGACTGGATTAGAATCGAGTATACAACTAAAGAGAGGGGTTTGTTTTGCGCAGAGTATCACACACAAAAGAACAAATTAGCTTTTTTAGAAACGGAAACAACTGTAGAATTTCTGGCAAATTACGTTTGTCAGAAATGGAGAGATGAGCTTAATTCTTCTGGAGCAGATATTCTTTTCTTAAGCGAAGGCTTATCAAAGGGTGGATATGTGGATTTAAAAAGCAGAGTTTCTGCATAAAGCAGAGTTTCTGCATCAAAGTTTATATTTGGTTGGAGAGGATCCAAAATGTGTAAATTCTATGTTTTTATACCAAGTTGCAGTCAAACAGCCAACTTGTCATACTGTAGACGCTTTGCGGTGAGACAGCGCTGCAGGAGGGTTTCCCGACAGAGGCGACTGCGAATCCGAAGGGCTTCCCGCAGGGTGCGTAACGTAGTGAAGCGAAGTATCTCGCGAGATTCTTCCCTCCGGTCAGAATGACACATTAGAACGCAACTTGGTATTACATAAATTGGGATGCTCCCTTCGGTTGGAAATTTAAGTCTTGGTTGAAATTGACTATGCAATTACAGAAAATCAAAACTATTCCCATACATGAAACATTTCAAGAAACAATCCAAGGAGAGGGTTATTGGTCTGGTACTCCTGTAGATTTTATTCGATTAGCAGGATGCCCAATTGGTTGTAGTTGGTGTGATACTGGATATGGCGATGGAGGAAAAGGATTGCCCAGGATAGAGCGTTCCTTTGAGGATTTAATTTCAGAACTGAAATCTCCAAGAGTAGTCATTTCTGGGGGAGAACCTTTTATCCATGCTAGTCTTCCAGATTTAGTCAAATCTGTTAATTCAACAGGTCGTCAAGTCTCAATAGAAACTTCTGGAGCATTTTGGCAAGATATACCGCCTTCAGCATGGGTAACCTTAAGTCCTAAAGAGCATATGAATCCTCGCTATCCAGTTCATCCTAAGATTTTGAAGCGAGCCAACGAAGTCAAAATTGTTATAGCTGATGGTAAAGAATTGGAGTTTTACAAGGAAAGCCTGCTAAATGGACCATCTCTTGTATTTCTTCAGCCAGAATGGTCTGAACGTGAAAAGACTCTTCCGATTGCTTTGAAGCTTCTCAAACAATATCCTACGTATAGATTGTCTGTTCAACTTCATAAGATGATTGGTGTCTTATGATGGTTGTGCTGACTTTGTTTTTAAAAACTTTAAAATCTAACATCTTTGGAACCAATGCTCTTGTTGAAGCCACAACAACTTATTGGAAATCATGTCCTTGTGGGGAAGAGTGAGTTTCTTCCCCATTTCCCCTTACCTCCTGTGTTGATCTCCTTGCAGGGTGGAAATAACATCTGGTAAAGGACGTTTGGCTACGTAAAGCCAAGCTAACCCAGCTAAACCGAAGCCTATTCCCAGTAAACTGACAACTTGTGCTATCCTTAGTACCCCAAGCATCAAACTATCTGTCCGAAGACCTTCTATCCACAGGCGTCCTAAGCTGTAAGCTGCTAAATAAACCAGAGACAGCGTACCTGTTTTCAAAGCGAGTTTGCCCGACAAACCTCTAAAAAATAAAGTGATCAGCAAGGCGAAAACCATAACATCCCACAAAGATTCATAGAGAAAAGTGGGATGGAAGTACTCAAAATTAGCCAGTTCTGGGGGACGATGTTCTGGGGGAATATATAGTTTCCAAGGTAAATTGGTGGGACGCCCAAAAGCTTCAGAGTTGAAGAAGTTGCCCCAACGTCCAATAGCTTGACCTAAAATCAGCGAAGGAGACACCAAGTCAGCCAATTGCCAAAAAGAAATCTGTTTCATTCTGGCAAATAACAATGCTGCGATCACACCACCGATAATTGCTCCATGAATCGCTATACCTCCTTGCCAAATAGCAATGATACGTTCTGGGTGCTGAACATATTCTGACCATTGAAACAAAACGTAATATAAACGTGCTGCTGGGATTGCTGCAATCACCAGCCAAATGGACAAGTCGCTGATTAACTCTGGATTAACGTTACGGCGCTTTGCCAAGAATTGAGAAAGTGTAACGCCAATTAATACTGCTGTAGCAATTAAAAAGCCATACCAGCGGATAGTTAATGGTCCTATTTTCACCAGAATCGGTCCTGGAGAAGTAAATTGAAATGCCAAGGGCAAGGTAGAAATATCCAGTGCCATGTAAAAGTACCTAAAAAACTATAAAAAGCTAATGTACATTTGACGTATTTATAGCAGTTTGCATTGGATTGGGTGCGATACATCCAAAGAATGAAGTAGTAGAGCGTCAAGATTGACTTAAGGGGGAAATTTTTAATAATTTCTTCCTTGTCCTCCGAGTCTTGCCCTGTGTTTTTGTCCTACCTACACTCATCAATCTAAAGTTGACACAGTAGTAGGGTGCAGCAGAGCTTATAAAGACTAACATCTTGATGATTTAAATGAGAACTTGCATTTTGTTACAAATAACCTTTGGTTTAGATATAATCACCTAAACAACTTTGAGGCATCTGTGATCATGATTGCCATTTATCCAGGAAGTTTCGATCCTATTACTTTAGGACACCTTGACATTATCCAACGCGGCAGTCGATTGTTTGCCCAAGTGATTGTCGCGGTTTTGCGGAATCCGAACAAAACTCCACTGTTTACAGTGCAAAAACGGCTAGAACAAATTCGTGTGTGTACGAAACATCTCACCAATGTGGAGGTAGACGCCTTTGCTGGTTTGACCGTAAACTATGCCCAAGTGCGGGGAGCACAAGTCCTATTGCGGGGTTTACGAGCAATTTCTGACTTTGAAGTAGAACTTCAGATGGCTCACACAAATAAAACTCTTTCTCATGAAATAGAAACCGTTTTCTTCGCAACCTCAAATGAGTATAGTTTTTTAAGTAGTAGTGTGGTGAAAGAGGTTGCTAAGTTTGGTGGCTCTGTTGATCATCTTGTCCCCCCCCACGTTGCCCTGGATATTTACCAATGCTACGCCGAAAACCATCGAATATCGAACTAAATCAAAACGGAAGCAAGCCTCCCCAGCAAGAGTTTGCCGAAGAAGTCTCCTATAACGGAGATGCTACGCGCACAACAAGTGTAGACATTCAGCAGGAACTCAATCGCTTGGAGGAGATGATTCTTGCTGGTTTTAACATTCCACTGACGCGACGCACGATAGTGGATGAAGACAAACTGCTTGATCAGCTTGATGAAATACGACTTTCTTTACCTGAAGTTTTTCAGGAAGCAGCAGCAATCATCCAACAAAAGGAGGAAATCTTCCTAGAAGCAGAAGAATATGGGCAACAAATTGTTGACGCAGCACAAGCCAAGCGATCGCAAATTTTGGATGAAAGCGACATAATCCGACAAGCAGAACGGGAAGCAGCTGAACTCAGGCGACAAGTTCAACAAGAATGTGAGGGGATGCTGCAAGACACCCTTGAAGAAATTGATCGCAAACGACGCGCCTGTCAGCAAGAAATAGAGGAAATGCGGCGTCAAGCAGTTGCAGAAGCAGAAGCAGTTGAACAAGGCGCTGATGACTACGCTGATAGTGTCTTAGAAAATATTGAGCAGAATCTTCTGGATATGTTGCGAATCATCCGTAACGGACGTCAGCAATTACAACCAGACTCTTCTGAAGAAGATCATTCTCAATTTCCTAAAAAAAAATAAGTAAGTGGGTCAAAATAAATATAAAACCTCCCTCTACCTACGGCTTCCCTCCGTAGGTGATTTATCCCTGAACGTGGTTAGCCACGTTTAAACAAGATTTCTAGATTTATCTAGATTTCATTGAGTTGTGAGGTCTTACCTTACACTGAATTTTTATATTTTCTGACGACTATTCCGGGTTTTTTATCCCTTACTTTAACGTTGTAGAGACGGGAAATTTCCCATCTCTACAGCGTGTATTAAATTCTTGACAAAATTTACTTGTTAGGCTGCGGAGTCAAGCGAAGATAAGGCTTCACTTCCTGATACCCTTTGGGGAATTTCTCCTTCAGCACTTCTGGATCTTTCAATGAAGGAACAATCACACAGTCATCGCCGTCTTTCCAGTCTGCTGGTGTCGCTACGCTGTAGTTGTCTGTCAACTGTAGCGAATCAATCACCCGCAGAATTTCATCAAAGTTACGTCCAGTGCTGGGAGGATAAGTTAAACTCAGACGTAGTTTCTTGTTGGGATCGATGATAAACACCGTACGCACAGTCAGCAATGCATTGGCATTCGGGTGAATCATGTCATAAAGGTCAGAGACTTTGCGATCGCCATCTGCCAAAATTGGATAGTTGAGGGTGGCGTTTTGAGTTTCCTCAATATCTCCAATCCATCCTTTGTGAGATTCTACATCATCAACACTCAGAGCAATGACTTTGACATTGCGTTTGTCAAATTCTGGCTTCAGTTTAGCGACTTGGCCTAATTCTGTTGTACAAACAGGTGTGTAGTCTGCGGGGTGAGAGAAAAGTACAACCCAGCTGTCGCCAGCCCATTCATAAAAGTCTATTTCTCCGGTGGAGGAGGCTTGGGTAAAGTTTGGTACTGTATCGCCTAGATGGAGAGCCATATGAGATTCCCTGTAGTTCAAAAAGGCATATGTATTGTATTTTGTCATGATGCCACAAAACCCCGGTTTACCGATTGGGCTTTAGCAGGATGAAACAAAATTTTAGGTTGTGCAAACTTGCACAAACAGACTTATTATTCTACATCTGAGTGGGACAAGATATTATTGTACGCCTGAATGGTTTGACGAGCGATCGCATCCCAACTGTAATTTTTCAAGGCATACTCTTGAGCACGTAGTCCCCGCCTTTCACGTTCCGAAGGATTTTGTAAAGCGATACGAAGTATGCTAGTGAATTCCAACACATCTGTTGCACTCACCCATCCTGACTCGCTATCACGTACTTCTTGACAAATATGCACTTGATCTGATATCAGTACTGGTGTTCCTGCTGCCATCGCTTCAGCGACAGCAATACCAAAATTTTCGTAGTACGATGGCAAGACAAAGATATCAGCAGCTTGAAGAAGAGCAGATTTTAATTCACCAGTGACAAAGCCAGTGATTGTGGTGTGCGATCGCAACTCAGAAGCTTGTACTTGTAATTTTATTTTTTCTTCATAACTTGGATCCTGAGGATTAGTCCCAGCTAAGACAAAGTGAAAATCGAATCCTTCAGATAAAAGCGCCTCTAACGCTGGAAGCAGGAGATTTAACCCTTTTTTTGGGTCAATGCGGGACATAAACAGCACCAAAGGTATATCCTTTGATATACCAAACTGACTACGTACATCTTCTTTCCCTGCATCTTTAATTGGGTTTACACCCAAAGGTATTACCAAATCTCGTGTCGATACTCCAAATCTTTCTGAGACTTTAGCTTCTTGAGTGCTAGTAAAGTGAAGTGCAGCTGCACCAGCTAAATTCGGACGTTCTAAAATTGCAGCATAAAGCTGTTTGAGTTGTTTTTTCTTACGTAAATCAGCTGGGTCTAAAGTTCCCAAAGGACGCAAAATGTAAGGTAGCTTTTGCTGACGACAAACAGTTGCAGCAAAACTACTAACAGGGGAAAATAAAGCATGAATATGGGCTAAGTTAAATGTGTGAGCGTGACGATTTAACCACCTGAGTAAGTCAAGAGAAAATTTATAGCGACGAAAAGGGGCGCAACGGAAATAAATGATTTTATAACCATCTTGTTCGATGGGATAATTTAAAGGAACATCCAAAGGTTTTTGACCAAAATCACCGTTACTGTCAGTTGTGAGAACTGTAACTTCTACTTTTTGCCGTGCTAATGCAGGAGCGAGTCCTAGTACCATTTGACTAGGGCCACCATAAATCAGGGAAATTGAGGGGATGATTTGTATAACTTGCATAATTTTTCATTTTTCATGGGTTATTTCTTGTTTACTAATGACCAATCACTAATCACTATTTATAAGTTCTTTATAAAAATCCAACTGCTGTCTTGCTAAAGCTTGATTCGTGTACTGAGTCATTGCTTTTTGATAACCCATTTCACCTAAATTTTTAGCCAATTCAGGTTTTTCCATCAATTGGAGTATGCAATCAGCCAGTGCTTTCTCATCTCCTTCAGGAAATATTAATCCAGTCTTACCAATCACATAAGGAATTTCGCCAGAATTAGAACCAATAACAGGTACTTTGCAAGCCATTGCTTCTATTAGTACATGACCAAATTGTTCTTTCCAGCCAACAGAAGTGATATTTTTGAGATTATAGTTAGTTTCTGATGGGAGAACTAAAGTACTCATTAAATTAATATATTTTGGAACTTCATCATGAGGAACACTTTCTACCAAGATGATTCTGTCTTGAATCTGATATTCTGCTGCTTTGTTTATTAACTCTGACTTTAAGGTACCACGTCCCAAAAGCAAAACTTTCCAAGATTTCTCTTTCAAACTAGCTAAAGAATTTATCAGAGTCAGTAATCCTTTTTCTTGAACAAAGCGTCCAACAAATCCCACAATAAAATCACTTGGTTGAATTCCCAGCTGAGTTGCTAATTCTGGCTGTGGTGTCGGAGTAAACAGACTTTCGTTTACACCCAGTTGAGGCATGACTTTGATTGAACCTGTGTATCCATGTTGTCGTAAAATTTCTGCGCCATCTTGGTTACCTGAAATAATGCCGTGGCTGTGACTTAAATTATATTTCTCTAATAAAGAAACTGGAAATTTCAGGTTATATGGTAAATTCCACCAAGTAAAAAATATATTTTTTGCCTTGAGTCCTAATAGTTGATTTAAGGTAATCATCTCAGCATAAGCTAATCCCTTGGAACCTTGTTCTACCTGGATAATTTGGGGACGAAATTTCCACAACAAAGATATCAAATCAGCACCAAAAGTCAGAAGTCCTTGATGGTTTTGACTAAAGTTAGAAATTGGAACTATGCGAAACTTGCCTTGATCACGAAATTGAGTTTCAATAATTTTGTTTTGAACACCGCCCGGTTTCCATTTTTTGGGAACGACAACTGTGACTTCAATTTCCGGTTCTAGTTGAGATAGAATGCGTAATTTCTCACAGTTAAGGTCTACTATATACGTGTGGCTTGCGACTAAAATTTTCATTGATATTTGTAATAATTTGTTTAGAATCACAGATGCACACAGAATAATATAGCAATCCGCGCAGGATTTGTAAGAAAATTTACTCCTTAGCCAACGCCCCGTTGACTTATCTACACTCACTCAGTTGATTGTAAGACTTCAGCAGCAGGGCGTTGTGATTTATCCGCAGTTTAGCACTCAGGGAAGTTTAAAGAAGCGCTTGCTTTTAAGGTAGATGCAATTGTTGTAGTCGGGCGGGGGGAACCATTTAGAGACTAGAGAAAATAAGTTTTAAACTTTATACAAATAACACATAGATGGAGACATTACAATTGGCATTGAAACGACAGTATATGAAGATTTTTGAGAGTTTGCGTTCAAATTTTAACAATGTGTCTTACATGACACGTATTTTGTCATGACCCTTGATCGCGTTACCAGTCCTGATCGTTTTCTCCTCAATCGTCAAGTAGACTGCATAAAGTAAACCTTAAATTGTAGGGTGCGTTAAAGCAACGCGTAACGCACCGCAT
>NZ_QMEA01000047.1 GCF_012912105.1 Brasilonema sp. UFV-L1 | reverse complement strand
GGGGAGGTAGGGGAAGAAAAACAGTTAATGTACATTAATTTTACTCCCCCCATCTCCCCCAACTCTCTGAGGTGCTTCTTACCAGCCGTTTTTTGTGGATTAGTTTTTCGTTGCTTGTGTTGGTGAACCAGGAATTGTCACATCTATAGGTACGACTTGTGTTGCTAACTGCGTTAGTGAGGGTTTAATAGCATTTTGATTCCCGACTATCAAAGTTACCAAACTTTCTGGTTTGAGATATTTGCGTGCTACTCGTTGTACATCAGCAGCTGTTGTTGCGGCGACTGCTTTTTGATAGCGAAATAGAAAATCAGATGGATAGCCATAATATTCGTAGCGCATGAGGCGAGACAAAGTTTGCCCAGGATCTTCAAAATTGAAAACAAACGAGTTGAGAGTGGACTCTTTCGCAAAAGCTAACTCTTTCGGTGTGACGCTTTGAACTTGTATGCGTTTGATTTCTTGCTGTAGAGCTTTAACAAACTGTACTGTAGCATCAGAGCGTGTTTGCCCGCCAGCAATGAACATTCCAGGGTAGTCGTAACGTGGACTCCAAGAACCGTAAACTGAGTAAGCTAAACCTTGGCGCGATCGCACTTCATTAAACAAGCGTCCACCAAAGCCATTCAACACTCCGTTTAACACATCCAGCGCTGGATAATCAGGACTCTTAAACTGTCCTCCCAAATGTCCCATCAAGATATTACTTTGAGTCAGTTGTGGCTGATTGACAATAAAGACACCACCTCGTTTATTTTGCGACACTTTGGGTAACTGAGGTTTCGCCAACTTGGGATTTGGTTTCCAATCACCAAGTTTAGCTTCTATGAGCGATCGCATTTTCTTAGAGTCAAAATCCCCGACAATTCCCAAAATTATATTATTAGGATAAAAAGACTGCTCTTTAAACTTCACCAAATCCTCACGGGAAATATTATTCAGCGTTGCATACTCTTCAGTGCGGGCATAAGGACTTTCTTTACCATAAATTAATTTCTGAAATTCCCGACTTGCGATATCGTCCGGATCGTCATTGCGACGGGCTATAGCACCGCGTAACTGAGTTTTCGCCAAATTCAACTTTTCCTGGGCGAAGACTGGCGATCGCAGAACCTCACTAAACAACCCAAAAACCATTTCCAAATCTTCACTAAGTGCCTGAAAACTAGCATTACCAGCAGTTTCACCAATACCAGTTTCTACAAAAGCCGCTCGTTGCTCCAGCATTTCATTGAGTTGATCTGGTGTATGCTTTTGAGTTCCTCCAGAACGCATCACTATACCTGTCAACCGAGCTAAACCGATTTTATCTGCACTTTCAAAGCGATCGCCTGTACGTACTATAACCGAACCGCTCACCAATGGTAGCTCATGATCTTCCATCAAATACACAACCATGCCATTGTTCATCACAGTTCGCTCATACTTCGGTACCTTCACCTGAGGTAGTGGTGGAAGCTGCAACTCAGTATAATGTTTTGCCGCCGTCGCCGCCCAAGATATGTTGAGTACTCCAAAACACATCAAAGGAACCAACACAAAACAAACCAGCAACAAATAAAGACGTCTCACCTTTGTCTTATTCCTTTTACCCCTATATTTCTTCATATCTCTTCCTTCGTGCTCTTAGCGTCTTTGCGGTTCATTCCTCTTATCCGTTAATCAACCTTGCTTCGACAAAAGCTTACCAACTGTACGATTTTCCGTTGTAAACGTTGCCGTCGCCACCCGTTGAATATCAGCAGGCGTCACAGCCATAATCTGATCCAACTGCTTAAACAAATTCCGCCAAGAGCCAGTTTTCACTTCATACTCCAACAACTGCTGCGCCATCCCCATATTGGAATCGAGTATTTGTAACAAACTCGCTCGAGCTTGGGTTTTCACACGTTCCAACTCAGTTGCAGAAACTGGTTCAGTCTTCAAAGAGTCAATTTCCTTGCGTAGAGCTACAGCCACTTCATCAACCGTGTGACCTGGAGCTGTGAGAGCATAGAACAACATCAAATTTGGATACTTATCTCCTGGAAATCCGCTGAAACCTTGTGCTGTGAGCGCCAACTGCTGCTGTTCTACCAAAGATTTATACAATCGCGACGTACGTCCACTACTGAGCAAGCTACCAATCATTTCGTAAACTGCTTCATCTGGATGAGTTATTCCTGGACGATGGTAACCTTCCAGATACCAGGGTTGAGAACGTAGTTCAACAGTGACTTCCTGCATTTGTGTCTGCTTCGGTTCTACAGAGATTTGAGCAACTGCTTTTTCTTTTGCTTTATAACGCCCAAAGTAAGTTTGTGCTAGTTTTTTGACTTGTTCGGGGTTAACATCACCAACAACAGCAATTGTCAAATTACTGGGAACATAATACGCATCAAAAAACTTCTGTACATCTTCTCGTGTTAAATTGCGGATATCTTTGTCATAGCCAATCACCGGACGCCTGTAGGGATGAACTTTGAAAGCAGTATCAATCAACTTTTCCATCATGATTCCGATGGGAGAGTTGTCCACTCGCAAACGTCGTTCTTCTAAGATGACATCTTTCTCTTTGTAAAACTCCCGAAACACAGGATCCAGAAATCTTTCTGATTCCAACGACATCCACAGTTCTAACTTATTAGAAGGAAAGCTATAAAAATAACGAGTCGCTTCGGTGGAGGTATTTGCATTTAAACCCACGCCTCCCGCCTGTTCAACAATTCGTCCTAATTCATTTTGCTTAGTAAGTTTAGCGGCTTTTGCTTCTATTTTCTTAAACTGAGCTTCTAACTTAGCAACTTCATTTTTTTTATCAGCCGCTTTTGCTGCTACAACTTGTTCTGCTAACTCGTCCAAACGGTCAAGTAGTGGTTTTTCTGCTTGATAATTAGATGTACCTATGCGCGTCGTACCTTTAAAAGCCAAATGCTCTAGAAAGTGTGCTACACCAGTCTTTCCATCTGGCTCATCCACACCACCGACATCAGCATAAGTCAGAAAGGAAACTATCGGCGCTTGATGTCTTTCCAAGACAATGAACTTCATCCCATTGTCAAGGCGAAATTCTGTTAACTGCTTCATCACCCGATTCAAATAAGGTTGAATCGAATTTTCAGCAGGCGTTGGTGGAGTTTCAGTCTTTGCCAAAGCAACTGTGCTTAACAAGCCCCACCAAAAAAGGACTGCGACAAGAAAAAGTACGATAAGTTGACTTGTTTTGTTTTTAGGTTCCCTCTGATATAAGTGGCTGGGCTTATACATACACGAAAAGAAAAGTAAAGTTTGCTTGACAACATTAAACATATTCATTTAGTAAACAACAGGTTCTTAATCTTGTATTAAGCTTTCTGTTGTTCTTGCATTAAATCTTAGACAAGAATGCGACACATCCTGTTCCGGATATCTCATCATAGCTGTGATTCTGGGAATTTTTAATTCTCCTCTATTTTCAACAAACACAAAGGGAGCATCCATATTCCAGATGCGGCGAGACGGCTGATAGTTATGATATTCAGAAATTGTTTCAAAATATCCTGATATAAAATGTTATTTACATAGGACTTACGCATTCGCGAAAAGAAAAGTAAACTTCACTTGACAACATCAAATAATTTACTGAGTCAATAGGTATTAATCTTGTATTAAGCTTTCCATCATTATTGCATTTAGCGTTAGACAATAATGCTACACATCCTGTTCCGAATATATCACTATAAGTATTATGCGAATTTTTAATTCTCCTCCATCATCAGAAACACAAACACGCAGCCGCATTCAAGATGCGGCGAGGCGATTGTTTGCCTCTCAAGGATTTGATGCCACAACTACCCGTGATTTAGCACAAGCAGCAGGAGTTGCTGAAGGCACTTTATTTCGTCATTTTTCCAATAAAAAGGCGATTTTGATAGAGGTTGCGACTCAAGGCTGGGTGGAGATTCTGACAGATTTACTCACAGAATTGAGTGAAATGGGCTCTTATAAAGCTGTCGCTCAAGTTATGCGTCGCCGAATGTGGAATATGCATAAAAACGCCGACTTGATGCGGGTTTGTTTTATGGAGGCACAGTTTCATCCAGATTTGCGCGATCGCGTCCAGTCTGAAGTCATTACCAAAATGACTGACGTTGCCGAGGCATTTTTTCAAACTGCAATGGACAAAGGAATCTATCGCCGGATGGATGCCAAACTAGTCGCGAAAGTCTTTTTGGGAATGTTTGCCATTGCAGGCTTTTCCAACAACACCCTTATGGAACCCAACGCCTCTCCCCAACAAATGCAAGAAATGGCAGAAGGACTAGCTGATATATTCCTCAATGGAGTCTTAGTAAAAGAGTGAGGAGTTAGAAGTCAGGAGTTAGGAGGAGTCAGGAGTTTGTTGTTTTGTTGACTAAATTCATCACTCAGCACTCAGCACTTAGCACTCTTTTCGCATCTTGACTCCACTGTTGAACTTGCTCAATCGAAGGACACAAATCACGTCGTTGCATTGTTGCAACCACCAAGCGTAGAAGTTGTTGGTGCAATCTGTGAATCGGGGTAGCTGCTAAGTGTGCGACGGAAGCAATACCCGCATGCAGCAATAATCCGCAATATTGTGTTCCGACACTGGGGATACGAGCCAGATCAGCTAATGCTACCCATTTCTTAACATACTGAAGATGAATTTGTAGTTTATTTGCCAGCACGAGTTTATCTGCAGGTGTTTTTCCTTGTTGAATAAGTGCTGCTGTGGTTGTAATTCCACAATTTTGCAGTTGGGCTTGCTGTTGCTGACTCAATCCAGGTAATTGCTCAATAGACCAATTAGAGGATGAGATACTACTTACGGTTACTTTCTGTTTAAGAGACATTTCTTCAAAAAAGAAATACGCTATATAAATATAGTGATGAGTTCGTAGTAGCGTTTAAGCGCTACTACGAAACGAATTTTGTACTTTTACATTTAGTAACATAGATTCTACTTAAACACACTGATTGATATCTTTATTCCATCGTAATCTTAGCCAAAATTTTGGCTATTGAAAAATCTTCTTTTGAGTCTGCAAACTCACAAAAGTTCGAGAGACTTGCTTTTATTTTCCAGATTATATGATGCAAAAAACCTCTAACTCTCTGATTTCGACTCTACGCAACAGACGACAACGATTAGCCAGCCTGATTGATTTTCCAGCAATTCTTTGGTCAGGAAGTTGTAGTCCGCGTAACTTTCCAGCAAATGTCTTTCCGTTTCGTGCAAACAGTCATTTCCTCTATTTTGCAGGACTTCCATTGCCTAATGCAGCAATTCGGCTCACCGCAGGTAAGCTAGAACTGTTTATAGATGATCCTCAACCAGAAAGTGCTCTTTGGCATGGAGAAATGCCTCAGCGTCAGGAGATTGCTCAGATAATTGGAGCAGACGCTGCTAAACCAATGGCAGAATTAGAGTTGTGGACACAAGAGGCAGCAACGATTGCTGTGCAGGATGCCGCCACTTGGACACAACAGTCACAACTTTTAAATAGATGGGTTTTGCCGCAAAAGCCACCGCAAGACATTGACTTGGAGTTAGCTAAAGCAATCATCTCGTTACGCCTGATTCACGACGATGGCGCATTAGCCGAATTGCGAAAAGCCGCTGCTGTAACTGTAGAGGCACACAAAGCTGGCATGGCAGCTACAATTGACGCCCAGATCGAAGCACAAGTTCGTGCAGCAATGGAACAAGTCCTGATTGCCAATAACATGACGACATCCTACAACAGTATCGTCACCGTTCACGGAGAAGTTCTGCACAACGAGCAATATCACCACTCATTGCAACCGGGCGACTTGTTACTTGCTGATGTTGGTGCTGAAACGGAAATGGGTTGGGCAGCTGATGTCACTCGTACTTGGTGTGTTAGCGGTAAATTTTCATCCACCCAAAGAGATATTTATGATGTTGTCTTAGCAGCTCATGATGCTTGTATTGCTAAGATATATCCTGGAGTTGAATATCAAGATTTGCATTTACTTGCTTGTAGTATCATTGCAGAGGGCTTAGTCAATTTAGGCATTTTGCAAGGAAACCCTCAAGATTTAGTGGAGATGGACGCTCATACGCTCTTTTTCCCCCACGGAATCGGTCATTTGTTAGGTTTAGATGTTCATGATATGGAAGATTTAGGAGATTTGGCAGGTTATGAAGAGGAACGCACAAGGAGCAACCGTTTTGGTTTAGGCTACCTGCGTTTAAATCGTCCCTTACATTCAGGAATGTTAGTCACAATTGAACCAGGATTTTATCAAGTTCCAGCGATTCTCAATAATGCCCATCTACGGTCAAAATATCAGAATGTTGTGAATTGGGAGCGTCTATCTCAATTTGCTGATGTGCGAGGAATTCGCATTGAGGATGATGTTTTAGTGACACAAGAAGGTAGCGAAGTTTTAACTTCGGCATTACCGACACAAGCCAGTCAAATAGAAAGTTTAGTGTGCGGATAATTTTTCTCGTGTTTTTCTCGTGTCACAAACCCACATTCCGCATTCCGGTTTTACAACTGTCACAGTTAACAATTGTGTACAAACAGACAAATTCCTCAACAAGCTAAATAAAATCGACCGCAGACAGTATCTAGAAAACGAAGTATCCGCTGAGGTTGAATCGTGAAATTTGCGACTTGCTTGACACTTGCTCACTACCAAATGTATATTTTGAAAACACTGGAATACCTAACCTAGAGTAAAACGCTTGATTTGTTAATAGCAAAAACTAAAGTCATCAATGGTGAATTGACCATCAAAAGCGCAAAAAGTGACACGATGAATTTCGTTTGCGGATACAGATAATAAAGTGTTGGGAGGTACAACTGAGTCAGAATTGGCAAGGTTTGCTCCTGGTAGTACCGTTTGTGTCAGTAGTTGGTGATCGCGAGCGTACGCTGAAAGTACAAGCCGCTGTGAACTGGTGACAAAAGCACTGACAAAATGAACAGGATGCAGAAAAGTTGCTTCTAAATATCCGTTTTTAGGCGCTCCCATTAACACGACCATACCAGAATGGGCAGGAAATGCTGGGTTTGAGGGCTGTATTGCTATACAATTGTTAAAAATGACGCCCCATCGCTCATACTGTCGTTCCACTGCTTCAAAACATTTTAAATCTTCTAAAGTTAAGTAGATGCAAGTAGGTACTGATACGACTCCGCTGTCAATGACTTTTCCCACTTGAGCTTGCGAACCTGAAACCTCATCTTGATTTTGAGAATCAAAATCAAATCTGTTTAAAGAAAATTTATGGTCTTCAATAGTTGACTGTACCTGCGATTGAAGACTAGCCTGCTTTACCACGACACCCCACTTTGTCATTATCTAGAGAACTCTTAGATGATCCACTACATAAAAGTTTATTAATTTTGATGAGCTGCATAAAATTCTTAGTACAAAAACTAGTTCATCAGTTAGCAGCATAAGCACACCCCAGCTTACTTAATATATTCAATGAGTGTTTACACTTTTCGGGACGCTTACTCATATCAGTGATGTTTCTGATAGAGTATCATAAAAAATTATTGTGGAGTCTCAGCCCTGAGTTATAGGTGCTACCAGTGTAAAACCGTAGATTAAGCATATATTTAGGGACGTTTAAAAGCAAAAAAGATTTTCAATGTAGAAAAAAAATTACCGAATCTTCATAACAAATATGTAGATTTTACAGGCACTTTATTAAAAAGTTAGGAATGAGCAGTGTACGGATCTCATCTGTAAGCGTAGGTAAACTACTGATGAAAAAAATTGAGAAACTGGAAAATAGGGAAAGAAAGGAGAGAAGGGAGTGTCTGAGTGTCTGAGTGTTAGTGTTTCCTGCAGCGCGTTCTTTAAGTGCCGATACGCGCGCCCCCTATGCCTAAGGCACGCTTATGCTATCGGGGCGCTTCGTGCTGTAGGCTGGGAGAGAAGGAGTGAGGGTTAGCCCGTTCTAAGTTCTTGTCATTTCCGTGGAATGAACGAATTTCTCAAAAAGGAGGTTAGCTATTAGTTCAATCAAAAGATTTTTGCTTTTGCTGAGTTTATGATTTAATAACTAAAAACCCCCGCACTTCAAGTACGAGGGTATATTCTGGCGACTGAAGCCTCTATTGTGCTGTCACCTATTTTTCTTGTAATCTGACATCAATGACAGTAGCATTAAAGTTGTAGTTGAAGCCATCTAATTCAATTGGCATTCCAATTTTTACTTTACTGTTACCGAGAACTGGTCCTTCGTCAGTGATTTTTGCTTTGCCTGTCACAGTTAAACGTAAATCTTTACTAAAGCTATTTGCTCTGTTTGGTTCTGGCAATTCTTTAATCGAACCATCTGGTTGAGGAACTAAAATGTTTCTGGGTAGTTCTTGCACAGATTTTATATCAAGTTGACCATAAGGTTGATTGCGGATAATAACTTTAGTTTTTCCGCCTTTTTCAAATCCTTGTGTGTATAACTGTTTGGTATCGAGTACGTTTAATCCCCGAACAATTAAGTCTACTTCGATAGGTACTGTTTTACTACCAACTTGGGCAATCGAACCGGAACCACCAGGTAAAATAAAGATGCCAAATATCACAAGCAGAATGACGAGTACAGCACCTAAATCGAGAATGTTAAGTTTACCGAATAGACGACCTTTGGAATCTAAAATAGCCATAACAAATTTTTCCAAGTAAGAGCAAAGTTGCTGATTATAACAGTATTGTTTCTTAGAGACAGAGCATTTGTACTTACGGAGTTAGCAGTGAATTTCGTTGGGTGTTACGGTCATGCGACAGTTTATCACAACTTCCTTATTTTGGACGGACTTTTTGGTAAGTCTAATTTGCGAAATCGGGCGTTGCTGTCGCCCGGAAGATATACCCTCGGTACAAGACTGGTTTGAACAAAGGGTTTAGAATGCAACTTATAAGACTATGCATCCGTCTGTTAGTTCTACATTCCCCAAAACTTTTTTCAAACCGGATTTATCGGATTTATGATGAATAGGAAACGCTTTTCTATAAATCCCCGCTGTTCTCGAAAACCTTGGTTTTACCCGTTGGTTTCTGTCATTATTGCTATAGTTATATGCTTTGTTACACCCTTGACAGTAAGGGCTATTGATGCTGAACGGTTGTTGCCTTTTATTATTCAGGGAGTCCAAGTTATTCAGTTGTCTAATGTATCTCCTCGTCAGGAAGTTGATCTTGGCAAGCAGATGAATGATCAGTTGGTAAAAAGTCAAGTTCGACTTTACCGCAACTCAGCGGTTAATCGTTATGTCGAACAAATTGGTCAGCGTCTTGTCGCGAATAGCGATCGCCCTGACCTTCCTTACACCTTCCAAGTTGTTGACGATAACAGCATTAATGCTTTTGCTACTTTGGGAGGTTTTGTGTATGTTAACACAGGTTTACTCAAAACCGCAGACAATGAAGCGGAACTAGCAAGTGTGATCGCACACGAAATCGGTCATATTGGTGGGAAACACCTTGTCAAACAAATGCGACAAAAAGCACTTGCAAGTGGTTTAGCATCTGCTGCTGGGTTGGATCGTAGCCAAGCCGTGTCGATTGGTGTAGAATTAGCTCTTAACCGTCCCCGTAGTCGTGGAGATGAATATGATGCTGATAGCAGGGGATTAAGAACTCTCACAAGTTCTGGTTACGCACCATCAGCAATGGTTTCCTTTATGCAAAAGCTACTCAAAAAAGGTTCTAACACTCCCACGTTTTTAAATACCCATCCTGCAACAGGCGATCGCATCAAAGCTTTGCAAAGTGCTATCAACGATCAACCTAAAACTGGGGGTGCGGGTTTGGATAGTTCTAATTATCAGGCAAACATCAAAGCACTGCTAAGATAAGTCATCAAAGTCATAAGTTCTAGTGCATACAAGAAGACAGACTTCTAAACGCTAGACGACTTGCTCTCAATAGCTTTTTTCCAAATTGAATTTCTCACACTCGTTCATCACGCGAACTCTCGAATGGTGTAACTCGTCTTGTCCGCATCTTTTGTGACTACACTCGTTGCTTATTGCAACGTCCAACCTCAACTTTAGCTGGGTTAACAGTTGTCACTGCTTCCTTTAAAAGTAAGGTACGCAGACGATGATCATGGACATTGACCTGATAAACGAGTTGATTTGTAATGTCTACTCCTGTCAGCCAGCCACTCCGGGGATGATACGCTCCTGTATCAATATCTAGCCATCCTTCTCCTTGTGCTAGTTTACCAGGACTTACCCCTGGTAACGTAAAAGTTATAGTATGACCCACAATAATTAGCTTATCAGGAAGATATGGTTTTTGCATACTGTGAAATTTGTCACGCACCCAGCAAAGCTGTTCAGCAGTTTGTTCTGCCAAAGGAATTGAGGGATCAACACCAGCATGAGCTAACAAAATATCTCCTAAATCGAGATATGTAGGTAAACCTTTAAACCACTCCAAGTGGTCATGAGGTATTGTGGGTTGTTGATAGCTGCCTAAGGTTGCTTGCCCTCCACTGTACAGCCATGCCTTTACCATTGAGGTGGTTACTTGTCCATTGGTAAAAATGTTTAATAACATTTGCTCATGATTCCCCAACAGACATTGGTAGCAACTGTCCTTAACAAAATTGACAACCTGTGCGCTGTGAGGTCCACGATCAATTAAGTCTCCAAGAAAGTAGACTTGATCATCTAACGTGGGAGCGATTGCTTCCAGCAACGTCATTAAACCTTCATAATGACCATGTATATCTCCAATCACAATTCGGCGGTAGCTAGTTGCGCTCATCAGCTTTATGCTTTAATAACTTTGCCTTATACTACTTGCTGCTACAATGTCAACTGAGTTAATTTCGTAAATCTGAGTCAAAAAAAGACAGCAAAAACAGAAATTTTATAGAATTGTAACTCATTTGTGTCACTCGAAAGAACAATCACTCTTCATGAATCAACTCTCAAGCAATTATATCCTTAGAGACTTTGAGTATAGAAAGCCAAATCTTTAATTTCTAAGTTGTCGTTTTCGGGAAAATTTACTATTGATATTTCTCCCGAAAATAACATTTCTTTTTCCAAAACTTTTCATCCGTTAGACAGAAATAAAGATATCGCATATTCTATGTAAAAAGTAATTGTCAATCTCAAAAAATCTCAGACATCCTCTGAGGTGAAATTCTGAATCGAGGTTTTTTACTCCTCACGTAATAACCAAAAGCCGCTGTAAGTCATTCCTGAATCATCAGGTTGTATTAATAAAAAATGTAGTCCCTGGCTTTGCTGCTTTCGTTGTTCATAAACTTTAGCCGCAGCTGCGACTTCTTTGTCTTCAAATGTGGCAACAATCCACCTATCAACTAAGCCAGCTTCTAAAACTAACCCATGACTATCACCAGCAACGTAATTCAATGTCACAGGATAAGCTTTTTGCAGCCACCTCGCCAAACGCATTGATTTTTTTCCACCATAAATAACGACACCAGGAACGGGTATTGTTGATGCCAAACCGAGATTGATAGGCAGGAGATATTCTGGCATTTCTAAAATAGGAATCGGGCGATCGCTAAACACCTGTACCAAATCACCAGCACTCAGCGAAGCAAAACGCCATTCTTCTCCCCAAAGATTTTCTGGTAATGGCATTGGGGGTGGTTTGTCCAAGAATACAGGATATTGCTTTTCTTGCAACCACTGTTTTAACGCCAAAGTACGACGAGTTGGTTCAACACAAATGCCTAAACTACGTCCAGCTTGTTCTATTAAACTCAAAGACTGAGGACGAAAAACTTGAATGATATCTGGTAGTTGTTCAAGCGCGGCTTTTTCAACTTCAGACGCTACCCAACTTGAAGAAGCTTGTGACTGGGGACATGTTGCTTGATACTCAAAACTGCGCGTTGGATCACAAATCAGCAACTCCCACATCACTTGTCCAGATGCTTCTGTTTGCGGACGACGATAAAAATCAGCTTGCCAAATTTTCATGAGATGCACGCATCAGACTAAATTATGAAACTTGAGGGATGGAAGCACAAAAAGCTTGCACTCTTACCCTCACAAAATATCACCTACACTTGTCTAAAACCTGTTTCGTTCAGTAGTTCCTCAATTCTAAACGGACTCAGGTGTTGGACATTCTTGAAAACCATAAATGCTCCCGCGTCTATCAATTTCTCCGCATACGCATCCCGACGCGCTACAATCTGCTGTACATGAGGAGGTAAAATACCAACACCAATCCAAATCCGAGAGGGTTCCTTCAAACGCGCTTTCTCTACCGTGTACATATCAGCTACTGTATCTCCCACGTAGACTACTGGTGTTAATTTGTCAATATTTTTAGTGCCAGAAGACTCTAACAAACGAACAGTTGCAAAAAGTCCAGTGGGATCTGGTTTACCTGGTGCATCTTCCATTGCGATTAATACTGGAGACTTCAAACCGAGGCGTTTTTCTAAAATATAAGTCGCAGAAGCACGAGTTGCACCACTGAAAAATCCCCAGGAAATATCAGCTTTTGTAAGTTCCTCTAGATATCTCGAGTGTAGCAATAATGGTTCATTGCAAATATATCCTGTGAATTTGTGGGGGTCAGATCCTCGATAACGCGATTGAAAAAAGGCGACAATGGTGTTGTAATCGAGCTGTAGTTGCTCACGCGAAAAAGATAAAGTTTCAAAATAGCGGTAAATGAATTCTTGAGAAGCTTCCCAATCATTATTCCAGGTACCTTCAGACTTGAGCCGATCTATGTCGAGTGGTGTTGGGCGATACGCTCCTTGTGTAAAATGCTCTACAGTATCTGCGATCGCTCGTCGATAAGAATTACTGACATCGCGCACAACACCGTCAATATCGAAAATGACCATCGCCTTTGGTAAGAGTTTTTCAGTCATAGAACGCGGAGATTTTAGAGGAGTTACTAGTCATTAGTCATTAGTCAAGAGTCAATAGTCAATAGTCAATAGTCACAACAGGTCAAAAATTTTTCTTTTATGGTTTAACATTTCATTCGTTGTACGCACTGTTGATTCCCGACTTTACATTTTCTGTTTGGAAAGCTAGTAGATATTGCGTTAGAATAAGCGATCGCAAAGTTAGTGAGTGTTACCCGGATACTCCCCGGAGGTGCGATTGTCCAAATTTATTTTAAAAATACTGTGGCTAGATGAAAACGTTGCCTTGGCAGTTGATCAAGTTGTAGGCAAAGGCACAAGCCCTTTGACTAAGTACTTTTTCTGGCCAAGGAATGATGCCTGGGAAGAGTTAAAAAAAGAGCTAGAGTCAAAACACTGGATTAGTGAACTAGATCGAGTGGAGTTGCTCAATAAAGCTACAGAAGTGATTAACTATTGGCAAGAGGAAGGTAGAAACCGTCCAATGGCTGAAGCCCAGTTAAAATTTCCCGAAGTTGGCTTTACAGGTAGCGCCTAGAGTAGAATTATTAACTCTCTTGCTAAAGCAAGTGGCGTCGGCTTGTATCTTTTGTTTGGCCCAAGGCATAAAGGTTTAAGTAGAGACGTTCTGGCGGAACGTCTCTGCTTAGGCTTTGTGTATTTAATTTAAACAAGAATCGCCATAATCTCTGTTTTTGAACCCACATTCCCCCACTTAGCTTTTTTGAGAAAGTTGCCCATCTTGGATTTGTACCACCGGATGATGACAGCTGCGAACAAGCTGTTCATCGTGAGTTGTCACAATCACCGTCACTCCAAAAGAGTTTAACTTTTGGAAAATCTGGATCACTTGCCAAGAATTTTCTGGATCTAGATTTCCAGTTGGCTCATCAGCTAAAATGATAGGTGGTGTTCCCACGATTGCCCGTGCAATAGCGACTCGTTGTTGCTCTCCACCAGAAAGGTGCTCTGGAAAGCAATCTGCTTTAGAGTATAAACCTACCAGTTTTAAACTTGGTTCTAAACGCCGTTGAATTTCCTTGCGCGTATATCCTTGGGCTTTGAGCACAACACTCACATTTTCCGCCACTGTGCGCCGAGGAATCAGCTTATAGTCTTGAAACACAACACCAATGCGTCGCCGAAAAAATGAGAGGCGATCGCCTCTCATTGCTGTAACATGAGACTCATTAACAATCACATCTCCTTGTGTTGGTAACTCATCGCCATACAACAGTTTTAAAAACGTGGATTTACCAGAACCACTTGGTCCTGTGAGAAACAAAAATTCACCCTTTTTGACTTCTAAATTTATGTTGACAAGAGCATGATAGCCATTAGTATAGATTTTTGACACAGAGCGCAATTGCACCATTGCCCCGATACTATGATTATGGTCTTTTCTTTCGCTGTTTTCAGCCGGGACAACAAACTTATCAATCGGTTTTTGTGTGGTTAATACTACCATTGTTTAAGAGAAGTTTAGATTCTAGATTTGAGATTGAATACAATCAGTATTCCCAGGCAAAATCTGAACCATCCCAAATTTAAAAACCAAAATTTTTTGGTAACTGCATAGCACTGTGTCACCATCGGTGTTGAGTTCTCGCGCTGATTGCCGTTGTGTTAAGGTATCTCTTTCCACACAAACAAAGTCTTACGCCTTGAGAGCTTTTTACAATCAAACTGAGTTTTCAAACGTTCTTTAAAAGAGTTTATCTTTGATGAAGATAGTATACCGAAATAATGGATATAAAAGGTGGAAAATGGAAAAATATAACCTCAAGAACTTGGGAAATGGCATTACCGAAAGCTGGAAAAGCTTTAACATTAGTCAAATAAATGGCAATAACGTTCGCTTCAGAGTGATGCAGGACATAACAGCAAATTGGCATTCACACAATGCAAGTGATGAGTTCTTTTATGTCATTTCAGGTATCGTTCATCTTGATACTGAAGACGGAACGCATACACTGAATACCAATGAGCTTTTTATAGTTCCTGCCAAAACCAAACATCGCGCTAGAGTTGAAGGAAAAGCAACTTTACTGGTTATAGACAAGATTGAATAATCATGCATAAAAATTGTCTAAATAAAGTAAAGTTTTCATAATAGGAATGTAAGAATTGAGATAAAAAAATGAATATGGAGTCTGAAATCAGGACGTTTTGAAAATTCGCGCTTTGGGCCTCTATGATGAATAAAGATGTCAAATCTGTAACTGGCGATGCTCCAGCTTTCTCGCCGTGCAGAACCACAGTAAGCTTTGCTTAATGCCTCCGGCGTATCGCACTCCACCTACAAACAGTGAAAAGGTAGATGCCACAAGTCATCATTACACCGAGTCTCTATCATAGAAAAGAAAAAACAACTTCCCTGACTTCTCTACCGTGCCTACAAACCCTTACGCTTGGATAGAAGAATCTCTGACTACAATTCACCGTGCTGACTGGTATCGCTCAGTACAAACAATCCACGGTCTTCCAGGAGCAACAGTCTTTTTGGAAGGACGAGAGGTGATTAATTTTGCCAGTAATGACTACTTGGGATTGGCAGGGGATGAACGCTTGATAGCAGCAGCAACGACCGCTGTCCAAGAATTGGGTACGGGTAGCACTGGTTCTAGATTACTCAGTGGACACAGAGAAATACACAGAGAATTAGAAAAGGCGATCGCATCACTCAAACAAACAGAAGATGCTATAGTTTTTAGCTCTGGCTATCTCGCAAATCTAGGGACAATAACTGCTCTTGTTGGCAAGCGTGATTTGATTTTCTCTGACCAGTACAATCATTCTAGTTTGAAAAATGGCGCAATCCTGAGTGGTGCAACTATTATTGAATATCCTCATTGTGATGTTGAAGCATTAAGAACTAAACTGAGTCAACAAAGGCAAAACTATCGACGTTGTCTGATCATCACTGATAGCGTCTTCAGCATGGATGGTGATTTATGTCCTTTGCCAGCACTGTTAGAGATAGCCGAAGAATTTAGTTGTATGCTGCTCATTGATGAAGCGCACGCTACCGGGGTTCTAGGGAACACTGGCGCTGGATGCGTAGAACATTTTGGATGTACACCAAAGCAGTTAATTCAAATTGGCACTTTGAGTAAAGCTTTGGGTAGTCTAGGCGGGTACGTAGCTGGGAGTACAGCTATGATAGACTTTTTGCGAAATCGCGCACCGACTTGGATTTACACCACAGCGCTTTCAAGTTGTGCAAGTGCAGCGGCACTAACAGCAATAAAAATCGTACAGCAAGAACCACAACGTCGCATCCAATTGTGGCAGAATGTCGCTCAACTCAAACAGTTCATCCAACAGCAACTACCCCAGCTGAAATTGCTACCTTCCTCCTCACCCATTCTCTGCTTTCAATTACCAACTGCGGGGGATGCGCTCAAAGTTGGACAACAGCTAAAATCTGCTGACATTTTTGCTCCTGCTATTCGTCCCCCGACTGTTCCTACGAGTCGAATACGAATTTCTTTGATGGCAACTCATCAATTAACTCATATTGAGAAATTAGTAAAAGCTTTGAGTAGTATTGAAATTCAATATAATTAACCTATCATTTTTTGAACGAAAAAATGCTTTTCTGGCAATGCACAGATGCACATTCATATTGTGATTTTGATCACTGCCTTATAGTATAGGAAATTGATACGAATATTCTGGTTAATCAGTATGAGTTTTAAAGTTTACATTTCTCAAACAAAATGTCATGATTTTAGACATCTGTATGTAAATAGTAAGAACAGCAACAAAGTTAGTCGTGTCATTTATAAAAACTTTATAACATCAAACAATAGTCACTTTACCCAAAACTATAATGACTCAAACCTAGACTCTTTAAACTGCATAAGTAGTATCTGTTGAACGAACATCAATCTTCCCGCGATAGAGTTCTGAGACGCTCACATATGGATATCCTGTAGAAATTTCTGATCAAGGGTAAGTTATACATACAGTGCAAAACTACCAAAATGAATAACTTTACAATAATTTTAAATTTGCTTCACAAATCAGATTTGGGTTAACAAGAAGTTAACTCAGTTCAAAAGAGTAAAAACACCTATTAATTATCAGGTATTCTAAGAAGTTTCTCTATGAGAAAAATAACAAAAAGCCTTGTTACCAATAGCTCCAAGGTAAACAAGGAGGAATTTGGGTAGCATACTCGTTCGTTATTCCTATCTATAAAAAATATTAAAAAATTCTATTATTCTTATGAACGGAGCTTATTTCATAGATTCTTTTTAAATATTTATAGGGACTTTATCTAAATCTGGAAGCAATGTCTGAATAATTGTATCTAGATACGAAGAAATAAATTAAAGATTTCCTTTGAGAAAAGGGATTCTCAAATAACTTATAACTAAAGATCGGTAAAAAACATGAATATAATAGCTCGTTTATTTAGTACATTCGTTATTTCTATATGTGCGGTTACTATGATGTCTGACTTGGTAAGAGCGCAAGAGGCACCAACAGTTCCCCAACAAGAAACGGCACAGAGAATTTGCTCTTCTGATACAGTGGAAAATTTGTTGCCTCCGCCGGTTAGTGAGCAAAGTAGCTCTCCACTTTCTTATTTAGGACAGCAAGGTTTTACACCGAACCCAGATGGTTCGTGGACTTGTTATGGAAATGATTCTAGGAAGCAAGGACGTTATTACACCCTCTTTAAAGTCCAACAAATAAATGGAAAGCTTGTGGCTAGCTCTTTCCTGGAGGGCGGTATTCTCGTTGAAGGGCAAACCAACCGCAGTTTAGACTTGTTCATGATGCTCATAGAGAAGCATACCAAGACAAATCAAGGGAACCGTGAAAGTATACGCAGATATCTGGAAGCGTTCTTTTCGCTTGTGAAGCAAGGTAAGATACAACTCTCTAATCGTGGTTATCTTTTTGATCAACCAAGCGGTGGAGTTGTTGTGTACCATCCTGTCACAGGTGGAAAACTAAAGGGGACAGCAATCACGATTAACATTAATTCACCTCAGAATTTATCGTCTTCTGCTGTCTGATAATGCGCATTCAAAATTACTTGTTGGAGGTCAATCCCTTGAAGTCAAAAGTTAAGACGATCGCGGTTACTTTATCATCCTTATCGTCTTTTGCAACTGTACTCAATACATCTGAATCTGCTTCTGCTCAGTTGAACGTTGGAAAGCATGGAATCCAACCAGGACTGGAGCAAAACTATCTTCGGTATCAAGTATCGGGGCGTCCTTTAAATCAAATGCGAGCTATTCCTGCATGTAGTGTGGGATTTGGTGCCGCTTGTAACAAAGCAGGCGCAGTCTTTGAGAAATTACTTGAGTCAAATGGTGGACCGAGCCGTCAGCAGTTGCTGATGAAAGCAGCTGGGGGGGAAGAAAACTACCAGAATTTTGCTGCCTTTTACGGGAACGATCCTAATCTGGCTGAAATACCCTACGCCTCATTCTGGCAGAACGGCAACCCCGATATCGTGGATGGGTATCGCTATCTTCTTGAGCAAACAGTCAGTCAGACTCCACAAGAAGGCTTGGGACAGGTGACCCAAAACTTTTACTGGAAACCAGAAGGTAGTGGAAACTCACTTGATGGACGTCATGGCCTACTAGATTTGAAATACGCTTATGGGCGTCTGTTACTTGAGGAGGTGGCAAAAATTCCCAATGCTCAGCAGCAGATTGAATCTTTAGGTTTAGCGCCAGAGTTAACCAAGTTTTACTCCCAGAAATTTTCCGATTCGATGCGTGTGTTGAAGTCTGGAAATGAAGAGTCTCTCAAAGAGACGATTCTCACAGACCTCTCGATACCTTATTCACCAGAAACAGCAAAGTTCGGACGTCCAAATGTTGGTATTCCTCCAACGGATTTTGCTGCTTATCCAGATAATTGGTTTACTGCAGAAGCTATTGCTGGAGATGTTATTTCGTTGGAAGCTACAGCGTTAGAGCCAGATGCAATGAACGTCGAGCTTTCTCCCATCCTGGCTGAAGTTGCTGTCGTTCCACAAGGGAATGGGAGTTCTTTTCCGACGGGCTGGCTTGCTGGTGGTGGCGTGGTGGCTTTACTATTACTTCTACTTGCCTTTGGTGGTGGTGGTGGAGATAGCTCATCTGCTCAAGCATCGACTATTGTCCCAAATACATCACCTGTTGTTGCTACACCTCCCTCTGGTGGTGAGTCTCTTCCTCCTTCAGGCGGCGGTTCTCCTGGTGACAACAGTCAAATCATAGAAGTACCGTCTACTCCTTCTGGTGGGCCTGTACCTGGACAGGAAGTCAAGAAGGTACCGGAGCCAACAACAATAACGCCTTTTGTGTTACTCATCATTGCCCTTTACATACTCACTCAGAAGCAGTGGCGTATGCAAAAGCGAGCCTAAATTTAGCCTTTCTATACCCAGAAAGTACTTCAGCAAATCTTGTTTAGTACAACATTGCACAAGTTTGTAGCGTAATAGTTCAGGCGTTGCGCTTGAGCGCTTAAGCACAACTACAAGCCCGACGTTGTGATACGAATTTATGAAATGTAGTACTTAGATTTCGGAATTTTTAAAAGCTGACTCTACCAGCTATTAAGACTTCCAACATATGAGGAGCGCTCGCATTCCTTTATTTTCTATAAAAATGCGAGCGTTCATTTTTCAGTTGGTAGATACTTAAAGCTGAATAACTATGCCTACTCCAAAGCTTTGCCGGCAGAAATCAAAAGGGCTTACAGTCTGGTTTTTAGAGCTTGCTCTTTGTCATTTACAAAGCTTGCAATATGCTGCATACAACCCCATAATACCAATTCAAAATTCAAAATTCAAAATTCAAAATAAAGAAAGCCGAGACGAAACTTGGGTTTGGGAATGTGTATCTGTCGCATTCTTTTTTCAAATCGGTATAAGTGACAAAACTGATATCTTGCAGCATTCTTAACAAGACTCAAAAAACCGGGTTTCTGAACCAAAAATTAAGGTTTACACAAGCAGGTATTCTCAAGAAACCCGGTTTTTCACTTCATGCAAGATTTGACAAAACTCACTACTGAGCTTAGTTATTTGTTTTTGATTCAGGTTGTGCTGGAGCAACTTTTGCATTCACCTTCACACTTTTGACACCTTTAATCTCTTGTGCCAAAGTGGGGATTTTATTGAGTTGTTCTTGTGTTGGAACTGTTCCTGCTACTGTTACAGCACCTTCTTCCGCGTCAATTGTTAATTGACTGGCTGGTAAATTTGCCTCTAATTTACCGCGAACTTCGCTCTCTAAATCATCATCGTCTCTTTGAGCATCACCACCAGTCGCATCATTACGTTGTTCGCGTGATCTGATATCAGACTCTATTTGGTCTTTACGAACTTGGCTAGTGGCATCCTCTTGAGTTTTCTGAGCAGTGTCTTGTGCAGGAGGATTAACGTTTTCATTTGTTCCTGAGGGAGCATCAGCACTCGTTCTTGAAGGAGCCTCGCAACCAACCGCACCAATAGCGATGACACCGCTAATGATCAATGGAATAAACTTGTTCATTTTCTCTCTCCAACTTTAATGTTTTAAAAGGTTTCACAAGACAAGTAGAGCATTTGGATAAGATCAGCAGTCAACACAAGGGTATTCCAACTTAAGGAACTGGCTCTCGCGTTCTCGCGTTGGAGACTTTCCTAGAGCACTGGTCTTACTGATAACTGGTCACTGTTTACTGTGTATTGTCAGCAGGGCAAACTGCTGACCGTTTTAATTCATGACTAACTAAACAGTTGTATCCCGACGGTCAACAATAGTTACTTGAGGCTGATTGTTTACAATGCGATCAGTGTTATTTACGCGAGTGTCTGCAACATCAGGTGCATTATAGATTCCGAACTCCTGAATACCTTGGTTTGTCAAAACAGTTTCAGCACGGCGAATTTCGTCCTCTGTCCCGTCTACTATCACCAGATATTCACCACGAGATACTCGTTCGTTGTATACTCTGGCTCGTTCTTCAGGAATTCCCAAACCAATGAGCGCACCTAGTAATCCACCAGCAGCTGCACCAATTCCGGCGCCAGCTGCGGCTGTCGCTAGAGTTGTCGCTATTTCGCCTGCGAGTAATATAGGACCGACACCAGGAATCGCCAACGTTCCTAAACCTACAAGTAAGCCAGTAATGCCTCCTAATGTTGCCCCTGTAACTGCTCCGGTTGCGGCTCCTTCATCAGCTTTGTTACCAATACGTTCTTGGGTTTCGACACCAGCAATTTCACCGTTGCGCTCAGCATCTTTAGCAATGATAGAAACCTTATTCATTGAAAAGCCAGCATCTCTGAGTTCGGTGAGTGCATACTCGGCTTCACGACGGCTAGGAAACACGCCGACTGCGCGCTTGTGTTTACCCAAAGCCATTTTACTCCTCCATTAAATAGCTAAAAAAAGCACAAAAACATGTAACAAGCACAAAAACATATAGTTTCTAATGTGTTTCGTACTTCTATTACAGTTTTGCCTTGTTTTGCTTTAACTTTCATCGTCCGCAAGTTATGCTAGATATCTATCAATAGATTGGTTATTTACTCAAAAACTTGGGAATCATAACATCCTTTCATGACTTTAGCCCCCAACAGGGGAAATTTCACTTTTATGGTTCGGTTATACGACTTTCATTAACACAGAAATACTTATAACCTCATAGATAGTAGTGAATGCCTGCCAAAAACACTGTCAGTCGCTCTTTATTCAGGGGTGAGAACTTGTGTACAAATGGATATTGCCAAGTTTGAAGGAAGTTTTAACAAATAGTCAATCAACAGTGGCTGAATGTTCATCTGCCAAAGCAGAACAACAGTGGCGCGTAAGCATAGCAGCGACAGAGCAACTGTTGTTAAAGACTTTAGCACCAGCTTTAGGTGAAGCCACACAAGGTGAAGCGACACAAGGATTAGTTTTAGCTGCGCCAGCACCTGTTTTCAGCGAACCAAGACTGGCTGGAAGCTTGCAGACTGTCAGTTTTACGGCAAAGCCATTTAACCCCTTGGCACTTATGCCATTTCAAATGCCTCCTGGTGTGCCAATGGCAGATGCATTTGCTCCTGGTGAGTCGGTTTTACCTGTATTGAAAACAGATCCGTTAGCAACAGAACAGTTTTGTTTAGTTTTCACCAAGCAATTTAGATTAGTGCTGGTTTTATCAGAAGACACCAATGGTGATAAGAGTTTTTCATTTTCTTTTGAGCCAGAGGTTGTTGAGTTAGCATGGCGATCGCTAGGAGCAAGAGTTGTCGTCAGCAACCCAGATCTATTTGCCGATTTAGAAGATTTAGTACATAAGTATTGTCCAGTCACTCCAGATTATCGTATAGTGATGGAGTTTAGTCGTTTGTTGTTGACGCAATTTCCAGAACAACAACAAGACACAGAAATCACGAAACACGAAGATTTGGGGACACGGGGACGTCCAGAGTTTGTAGAAACAGTTCCTGTGTCGTCGCGTCCGTCTTTGTGTGCGTCATCACAAACACATACTCGTCCCGACGTAGAACTGCTGCAAGCTTTTGCTCACGAAATTCGCACTCCTTTAACAACGATTCGCACCATCACTCGTTTACTGCTGAAACAGCGTGATTTGTCAACAAATGTGATCAAGCGTTTAGAACTTATTGATCGCGAATGTACTGAGCAAATAGATCGTATGGAGTTGCTTTTTAGAGCAGCAGAACTAGAAACATCTGCGATTGTAAAATCCACAAATCCTCATACTCAACTTACAGCAATGTCTCTTGAGCAAGTGTTACAGCAGAGTATTCCACGTTGGCAACAAGCAGCCAATCGACGGAATTTGACTTTGGATGTGGTTTTACCTCAGCAGTTACCAACCGTGGTTAGTCATCCTGCTATGTTGGATCGAGTTCTGATGGGTTTAATGGAGAATTTTACCCGTAGTTTGCCAGCTGGTAGCCATATTCAAGTGCGAGTTATCCCTGCAGGAGATCAATTAAAATTACAATTATTGCCTTTAACCCAAGTAGCAGGTAGTGAAAAAGCGTTAGGTTCTCAATACACACCACCAATTCGTAAAGCCTTGGGTCAACTACTCATGTTCCAGCCAGAAACAGGCACCATAAGCCTAAATCTTAACGCAACTAAGCATTTATTTCAAGCGATTGGGGGTAAACTTATTGTGCGCGAACGTCCGCGTCATGGAGAAGTTTTAACGATTTTCCTTCCTTTGGAAGTTAGTAGTCAATAAGTGCCAGAAATCTTCACTAGAAATTGAATCCATAACCCCACTTGACCACAGGATTTTTAATTAACAGACTTTTCACAGGCGCGTACCTCCTAACTTTGCCGTTGTGATGAAACTTGCGCTCTCCTATTGATTTCCGACCAATTCACAACATTCCACCAATTCTCTAAATACTTGGCGCGCTGGTTCTGGTATCTGAGGTAATATGCGTGTTCCCATACGTCATTACCCATAATTGGATACAATCCTTCCATTATTGGGCTGTCTTGATTTGGTGTCGTTGTGATTTGCAGTTGTCCTTGAGGATTACGCACTAACCAAACCCAACCACTACCGAAGCGATCACCACCTGCTTCGTTAAACTGTTTCCTAAATGCATCAAAACTGCCAAAAGTTTGGTTGATTTCTTGCGCTATCTGACCAGTCGGTTCTCCGCCACCTTGAGGACTCATAATTTGCCAAAAAACTGTATGGTTGAGGTGTCCACCAGCGTTGTTGCGTACCGTTGTCCGAATATCTTCAGGTACACTGTCCAAGTCGCCCAGCAAAGCTTCTACACTTCTATTTTGCTGTTCAGGATGCTTTGTCAAAGCGTCGTTGAGGTTGTTGACATACGTTGCATGATGTCTATCATGATGCAGTTTCATTGTTTCTGCATCAATAGCTTTTTCTAATGCGCCATAGTCGTAAGGTAATGGCGGAAGCTGTGCAGGATTAGCGCTTAATTCCTTGTCAACATAAGCTACAGGGGAAGAAGTCGCAGGGGTTTGTGTCACTACAGGTATCGCTGTGGGAGTCTCTGTGGGAGATGGTGACTCTGCTACTGGTGTTAGTTGACAAGAAGCTAACAGGATAAATAGAGCGATTCCCATTAGAAAATAGCTAATTTTGTGTCGCAAAAAATCATCACCTCTTACATTCAAATTGATATGTTGTAGAAATTATGTGTTTAGCTATCAGAAAATCATATCTGGAAAAACTTGATTTACTAACTGATTTGTGCTACTAATCTCAAGAGAATAGAATTAATGATTGCCAAAGCAAGTGAACCCAGCAAAGCACTCCAGAAGCCCCAAATTAAACGAAATCCGGGGACTAGATAAGCAGCTAAGCCAAAGATAATGGCATTCAAAATAAAGAAGAATAAACCCAATGTAACGATGATGAATGGGAAGGTAAAAAAGGTTAAAATGGGGAGTAAAATAGCATTTAAAATTCCAAACACAGCAGCAGATATTAATGCTTTACCAAAGCTATCAATTTCTACTCCTATTGGTAATTTAGCAATAATCAAAAAACTGACAGCGGTGACTAACCACGTAAGAATTAGACCAGTCATAAGAAACACTTCTCCTAGATTTTGATTAAAGTTGAGGGGTTCATATTCTTAGTATTAACGAAAAATGTGAAGAGAAAGTGACGGTAACGAGAATGCACCAGACGCGCAGACATTCTCCGCGTCTGTTTCTCCCAATCTTGTGCTACTGACCTCCACCTTTACCTACGTACGATACCCGATAAATCACGCCGTTGGTATCATCTGTAAACAACAGTGAACCATCAGGTGCAATGGCAAGTCCCACGGGTCTACCGAACTGTGCTGTTCCTTCTGCATTCAAAAACCCTGTGATGAAGTCCTCAAATGCCACTGGTTTACCGTTTTGATAACGTACCCGCACAAGCTTGTAACCTGCGGGCGGTTTACGATTCCAGGAACCGCGCATAGTGACAAAAGCATCGTTACGGTATTCTTGAGGAAACTGAGATGCCGTGTAAAAGAGCAAATCCAGGGGCGCACTGTGTGCTGTGTAAGTGAGCACAGGCGGTTCTGTCTTAGAGCAAAACTCCTGTTTTGTCATGCCATCTGGGTTTGCTGGTAGGTACAGATCCGGACGGCGATCGCCCCAACAAAAAGGCCAACCATAATGACGTTCCTGCTGAATGAGATTCAGTTCTTCCGGGGGTTGCTGATCACCACGCCAGTCAGAACCATGATCCATCCCCCACAATTCCTTCGTTTCTGGATGCCAAGCAAAACCGATAGTATTGCGTAAGCCCCTTGCATAAATTTTGCGATTTTTCCCATCGGGTTGTGCTTGCAGCAAAGTAGCGTGTTCTTCGTTTGGCTCATCGCAGGCGTTACATGTGCTACCCACTGACAAGTAGAGCATTCCATCAGGACCAAAGCCAATAGTGCGATTGGGGTGTTGTCCTGCATCAGGTATGTTATTTATTAACACCTCCGGTCTACCTACTTTCCCGTCCCTTTCCAAATCTGTAGCGTAAAGTTTTGTGTCTGTAACATAGTAAAGACGATTTTTATAAATCGTAATGCCATTGACATAGGGAACATCTTTGGCAACAGTTACTGTCTGATCTGCACGCCCATCACCATTGCGATCGCGTAACGCCAACACATCACCTTGTTCACGGCGGGTCACATAAACTGTACCATCGGAACCAACTGCCAAATTCCGGGGATTGCCTAAGTCTTTGGCAAACACGGTGATACGAAACCCCTCAGGTATTTTCAGCTGTTGCAAGAGCGATTCATCAAATTCCAGGCGTTGAGGCTGTACTATGTAACCCTCTACTCGCTCTATATTCAGTTGTTGATTAAGTTGTTGTAGCTGTTCCCCATCCGGCGGTTGTTGTGCTTTGCTTGGAAAGGTCATACTCAGCAGCAAAGCACAACCAATGAATAAGCTTTTTGCTTTCACGGCATTTTTCCTTTAATTTTTGATTTGAAAAGGCTTGATAGAAGTTCGGTTTTGTAGAGCTTGAGAAGTTAAAGAATAGACTTTCTGTGCTTATTTCAACAGCAGCTTTAAATGAGTTCTCGCGATATAGATTAATACATAGTAAAGGTCATTGCATCTTTCTAATGGAATAGGAAATATTTATGAAAAGTTATCATTCAGGAAAAGTTAAACATCGTTAATAACATTTACATTACCCAAGATGGAACTCAAGTTCTTATCCTAGCTGTCACTATTCCTGCACTTGCAACCGTAAAAACCGTTGTGACTAACTAAATTGTTGTGGGAGCTTGGTGACTCAGCTTATGACAAAAGCTCAGTTGGCAATCAAAGCCTTCGCTTTTCACTTTATGGGCACACCCACAATTCCCAGGGACTATAATTATCTACAGGGAAGTTTAAAGGCGAACGCTTTTCCTTTTTCTGTGATTTCTCTACCAAAGGGTTTTCATCAAAAACTACCAAAATTCTATGTTCACCACCTGGGATATCTGGTGGTAACTGTACTGTCATTTTGCCATCTGCTGTGACAGTGGCAATTGTATCAATAGTCTTTATATGATTCCTCCCTTTTATTCCATGACTGCTAATACTGCTTTCGGCAACAATTTATCTTTAAACCAAACAATTCGAGCAGGCACATCATTTAATTTCACTCCTGCTTTATCCAAATTCAATCGCTCAGAAATCGCCAAAATTAAGTTCTGACATTCAGCACGCCGCACTTGTGAAAACTTCTTTTGTAAATATTCTGGTCGCCAATAACCAACTATTTCTAATAAAAATGTTCGTCCATCAGGATGAACTAATCTAAAATCGGGAATCATTACACTTCCAGGAATGGGAATTAAGTCAACTTCTCGCTCTAACACCCAATCCGTTTTCATCGACTCCCACTTATCAGCAAAAGACTCTTCCAACATACTATCGTATGGCTTACCCGTTGAATAATGAGACACCAAACCGCATTCAGAATTGAGAGTAAACCTTCCAGTTTTCCATGTATTTGTGTACGTATCACGAATTTGCAACGTTGTAGAAAGACTCCATTTGGTGACATGAAGTAAAGCTGGAATCAGCTTAGCTATAGCCAAACCATACCGCGTACTAGGAGTAAACAAACTCGTCGGACCATCAATCGTAATTGTAAACCCGTGGTCAGCATCTCCCTCAATATAAGACATTAATTGAAACAACTTGAGATAGCGAAACAAAAGCTTATATTGTCCAGGAACATTGCGATGAGCATTGATCACCAACTGACTCGCCTTATAAAACACCCCCTGCACCTGAGATAAATTGTATCGATGCAATAATTCATGAGCCGCTGGTGCATCAAAAGCAGTTAAAATTTTATTTTCAGACAAATCCGCATATAACCCCTCACGAACTTGTTTCGGTAAAACTTCGCGCTCAAGTTCATGACTCAATTCATCAGCAACCTTTGTTAAAGTCATTTCTGTCAACTCCCGACTCGGAGGAGACTTAGCCGCCAAAGCAAAAACCCTTTCTCGTAACATTTGAGGTTCCAAAGGACTCACCACCTCAAACGTACAGAAACTGCTTTTAAGGATATAAGCCAAACCCCGCTTCTCCCTATAATCCGGAGTATCTCCCTCCAACTCCGACAACTGACGTTCAAGCGAACCCTGAGTCTCACCTACCGCTTTCTGAAAAGTCGTTGTTAACTCAGTCGCCGTCGCCAAATTCTTATCATCAATCTTCAATCTCTTCGGGATAATCTCTTCCCCATTTTGCCTATGACTTAGTAACTCTGTTGGTAACATTGAAATTTTGAACCGCAGAACAACGCAGATAAATATAGATAATCATGAAAACATTCCAAGTGTACAAGTTTACTGTTATCTTGTATTGAGACGGGAGCAGGAGAATAAAATAATAAACCGCAAAGGACGCAAAGAGCGCAAAGGTAAGAGAGTTTAAAAGAGTTTTTGAGTAAGTCCTGGAATTTTTACATGCATTGGGATGTTCCTATAATTATTGCAATATTATCAGCTTTCATCCGTATTTATCGGTGGTTTCTTTTGAACTTTATAATTTATCTCCAACTGTTCAGCAGCCTTAAGACTCCTTTCCTTCCCACTCCCATAAATAACCTGTAAATTCCCTTTCTTCTCCCTCTTTCCTTCGTGTCCTTCGCGTCTTTGCGGTTCGTTTCTCTCCACACCTCTTCTCCTCGCCGAAGTCCCCTCCTCACTCGTATCCTCCGCCACCACCTCGTACAAAATCGCCTGCTTCTTATTATCCTTACCCTTTCTTAAAACCCTGCCCAATCTTTGAATATACTCCCGTGTCGAACCAGTACCAGATAAAATAATCGCGACAGAAGCCGCAGGAACATCAACACCTTCATTCAACACATGAGAAGCAACCAAAGTTTTAAACTCTCCCTCCCGAAACTTTGTTAATATCTCATGTCGTTCCTTTACAGGAGTTTGATGGGTAATAGCTGGAACAAGAAACTCTTGAGAAATACGGTAAACTGTTGCATTATCAGCAGTAAAAATCAAAACTCTTTCTGGATAATGTTCTGTTAATATATCAGCAAGAACTCTTATCTTCCCATCAGTACCCAAAGCAATTTCTTTCGCTGACCGGTGCGCTAACATAGCTCTACGCCCGGCTTGCGATCGCGCACTCATTTGCACAAATCTCTGCCACCCTTGAAGACTCCCCAAAGAAATCTTTGATTCCTTCAAAAAGTCGTTGCGAACTTGAATCAATTGAGTGTATTTCTCCCGTTCATGTTGTGATAATTTCACCTTAATTTGCACAACTTCATGTTCTGCTAGCGCCTTCCCCGCTAAATCTTCAGCCCTTTTACGGTAAACTTCTTTCCCTATTAAAATATTCAAGTCAGCGTGTTTACCATCAGTTCGTTCTGGTGTAGCGGAAAGTCCTAGACGATAGGGTGCGATCGCATATTCTGCAATCACGCGACTAAAATCTGTTGGCAAATGATGACATTCATCAAAAATTAACAAAGCATACAGATTTCCCAAACTTTCTGCATGGATAGCCGCACTATCGTAAGTGGCAACAAGTACAGGTGTTCTATCTCGCGAACCACCACCCAGCAAACCAACCTCAGCATCAGGAAAAGCCGCCTTCAAATGAGCATACCACTGATGCATTAAATCCAGTGTTGGAACAACAATCAGTGTTGTGCGTGGCGTCGCTTGCATCGCCATTTGTGCTAGATACGTCTTTCCGGCTGCGGTGGGAAGCACCACGACTCCTTGTCTTCCCGCGAGTTTCCAAGCTGCTAACGCCTCACTTTGATGAGGGTAAGGTTCCATTTCTAGGCTAGGAACCAACTCTATCGGATAAAACCCCTTAGCTTCATCAACAAAGTTCGTATCTTCCGCTTGCATTGCTTCCACCAAAGCACGGTAATGAATAGCCGGAATGCGGAATTTTTCTACTCTATCATCCCATGTAGCAAAATCCATCCAAGCCCTACCGCGTGGTGGTGGATGCAAAATTAATGTGCCACGATCAAAGGTTAGTGTGGGCGTGCGAGCCATTTTTGCTTTTCCTGGCTTTTTTAAAATGTCAGATGTGTCTCACTTTTAAATATTAATAACGTAAAAGCTGTATGTTAAATCTTTGCCGATACGGGCACTTTGAAGCGCTGCTAAGCTCTGGTACGATTGTTCACAGGAGGTGGCGAAAACTCCCTAAACAGCCAGAGCATCTCAAGATGCCATTGCACCTTGAAAACTGAGTGTAAGCGGTTCCAACCGGAAAGGCTTGGTTGGGTAAAATGCTCAAGCACCAAGTACAGAGAACCCACTGATTTGGCTCTCTACGGTACGCAGGGGCACTGCGAAACCTGGGTTACTATGCCCTCAACGCTTAAGGAGAAATGCACCTCTGTTGTAAGTTGGGCAACTGATTTATGGTAAGTGCGTTCGGTGAACCAAGAATCTCACTGCCACCAGAAGTGGGAGTGTCAAGCGGAATATGTGATAATAAACCGCGCATACAGTAATAAACTAATAAACTATAAATTGTGCAATATAACGAATCTATTGATGAGTTGGCTGCACTTCTACAACAGCCGGCTGATTTTGAATTTCAACTGCCTGATCCGGAAGATGAGGAAATTCCTGAACCAGAATTTCAAAAGCAGCTAGATGTCGCTTGGCAGGTGTGCGATCGCTTTGATTTGCAAACCGACATTTGGCGAGGACGAATTTTACGCGCTGTGCGTGACAGAGAGAAAATAGGTGGTGAGGGACGAGGTGCTGGCTTTCTCAAATGGCTCAAAGAACGAGAAATTGGCAAAAGTCAGGCTTATGCTCTGATTCAACTGGCGAACAGTGCTGATACTCTTTTAGAAGAGGGAAGATTAGAACCCTCAGCCATCAATAACTTCAGCAAACGGGCATTTGTCGAAACCGCCAAAGCAGCCCCAGAAGTTCAACAGATGATCGGTGAAGCAGCGCAAAAAGGCGATCGCATCACCAGACGAGAAGTGCGTCAAATCAACGACGAATGGACAGCAATGTCTTCTGAGTTGCTACCCGAACCAGTCAAGGTAAAAGCAGCAGAAAATTCTCTTCCTCCGCGTTACATCGCGCCACTGGTAAAGGAGATGGAAAAATTACCAGAGTCTCACCAAAACGCAATTCAAAAGGAAATATCTCAAAATCCTGACTTAGATACCATCAAACAAGTCACCACAGAAGCGCGTAATCTGGCAAAATATCTCAAAGCCGCAGTTCAAGTCCAAGCGCTGAACGCTCAAGAAGTTGACATCGAAACAGCTCTCATAGAAGCTCAAAGAGTTGGCTGTCTTAGCATCGCTGCGGACTTAGTGAATCAAGCATCCCAATTAGAGCAAATGATTGCCAAGTTATACATGAGTTGGAAGAAAATTGGTAATCTATCAGATCGTTTGTATGTGGATACGGGTGCAAGTACGCCGCGTTTAAGAGAACTCCTGGAATGTTTGGAACCGCTTGGTGGTGAAGTGATGGAATTACAACTGAGTGGTGCAACTGGGCACACGGTTCGCTTGCACATTCAGGAAACTAGTTAAAGAGTCAGATGTGGAGAAGGAGAGAGTATTTTTGATAACTTCTCCATATCTAAGTGTCTAGTGTGTTTCTGCTCACTTGCTTCGCGCAAATTTTTATTAAACAAGTAAGGTTTTTGGATAGCGGGAAATAAGTAGGTCAACATTGAAAAACATAAAATAGAGTCTTTGCGATTACTTCGCTTCACTGCGTTCCGCTGCCCTCCGGGCACGCTGCGCGCTAACGTAATGACATTTCACGTTTAATTAAGTTGAGCTACTTAGTAGGAAGGATAAAATTACGGTGACCTCCTTTCATAGAAAAGCAAAATAATAATTTAATTTTATTCCTTAATTTATATAAAATACGTACCTTTACAAGCAGGTAGTCATTGTTTGAAATGGCTTGGCTATGCCTTGCGTGCTTTAGCTATTTGCTGAGCCTTTGGTTTACCATATAAACGGTTTGTTAAGATTCTTTTCTATTTCTATCCCAGAAGTGCATAAGTTGATTTTGCTCACACCTACCAAGAATATAAGTAGATCAACATTGAAAAGCGTAAATATAGAGTCTTTGCGATTACTTCGCTCCACTGCGTTTCACTCGTAATGACATTTTACGTTTAATTAAGTTGAACTACTTAGAAGAAAAACTCTTGTTGTAGCTTAACTTCCGTATAAGCTTTAACATTAACAATAATCGCAATTTATATAAAAGCTTGGATATCTGTAATGGGAAAAAATCCTTTTATCGTAGGACAGCCAGTTCCTCCAGAAAGTTTTGTAGGACGGAAATCTGAAATTGATGCTGCATTTGATCAAATTTTCAATCGCAGTCACTTAGCAATTTGGGGTGGGGCTGGAATGGGTAAGTCCTCTTTTTTGGAGAAACTAGCTTCACCCCAAGTTTGGGAAGAACGTGGAGAAGATTTATCGAAGATAGTGATTGTTCTTTTTAGTTGTCAGAGCATTAATCCTTTCACTCCCTCTGGTTTTTGGAGAGAAGTTTTGAGTGGTATGAGGGATCAGTTGGATATTGAACCCGACTTGCAGACTGAGATTGAGACATTGTTGGCACAAGGACTAACAACGAAAGATTGTTTGCGCCAAATACTGCGGAAGCTAGGAAGGAAAGGAAAATCCTTAGTGCTGCTAGTAGATGACTATGATGCAGCTCTCCAGGAAAATAAGCAATACACGGAAGCCGATATGGTGACATTCTTAAGCGAGTGCCGTAACTTGGCTTACCACTCTAAGGAGAGAAATCTCTCAATGATTGTTACCTCGCTCATGCGCCTCAATGAACTTGGTCCTCCCCTGAGTCCAGCCAGTTCTCCGTGGTATAACCATTATCTCTTCCAGTCATTGAAACTACTTACTGAGCAAGAAGCTGAGCAACTACTTGGCATAGCACCACAGACACCTGAATCACAACCACTACGGGACATCATTCGAGAAATTGCAGGTGGACATCCAGCTCTGCTACAAAATGCTGGTTCTCTCTTGTACAGAAAGCTACGAACTGCACAAGGGACAGCAATGGATGCTCAAGCCTTTGCCACAGCTTTTGCCAGAGAATTTAAAAGCGATACGAGACAGATTTTTCAAAACATTTGGGACAGGTGCAGTGAAGAAGAGCAAAGTTTATTGATGCTGATAGCTTTATATGGTTTGAAAGGTCGTTTGAATGAGGAAAGCTATGACTTAAGCGATCTTGACATCATCTTCAGCCAAAAAGAGCGAGAATTGACGAATTTAGAAGAACAGGGCGTAATCACGCGTACAGAATTAGTAGAACAAGGAAAGGTGACAAATATACACGAAAAACGCGTGGGTATCCGTACAGAACAAGGAAATAAAAAGATACTCTCTTTCACATCATCACTTATGGAGGAGTGGGTGATTCAAGAACTGAGGAATACAAATAATGAATCACTCGAAAAACGGCGAAAGGTGTTTCTCAACTTGATGAGTCACGAACAAACTAAGAACGTCACACAAGCAATTCGCTGGTTGTGGAACCATACACAAGAGATATCCTCTGCCCTTGAATTGTTTGGTAAGTTATCAGCTGCTTTTCCGAAAGGAGCCATTCAAGGCTTGTTTAACTGGATGTAAGGACAAAGGAAGAAAAGTGTGATGAGTGGGAGAAATCAACAAAGAAATCCTTATATCATTGGTCGTCCAATCGATGAAGAAGAATTTTTCTTCGGGCGGGAAGGTCTATTCGGTTTCATTGAGGACAATCTGGTACAAAATGTCAAGGTTATCTTACTACACGGTCAACGGCGTATCGGTAAGTCATCTGTACTAAGACAAATTCCCTTATTTTTTCAGCAGAGGGAGTTCAATGAGTTTGTTTTTGTAAACTTTGACCTTCAAGATAAAGCTTCGCTCTCCCTCAGTCAGATTTTGCACTCACTTGCAACAGAAATCCTCGACCTCGAATGCCTGGAGCACTTAAATACTGAAAATAGTGTGCTACTCTTGCTCTCAGCTACAGAGTTAGAAGCAAACATCTTTTCTCAGAACTTCTTAGCACGAGTGCATCAGGAATTGCGTGAGAAAAATCTGGTGTTATTACTGGATGAATTTGATGTTTTAAGTGATGATGTCCACACTCAAGGAGAAGAGCGGCAAGCAGATATGCATTTCTTTGCGTATCTAAAAGAACTGATTGAGCAGCACGAAAAATTATTCATCATTCCAGTAGTGGGACGGAGTCTGAATGATATGCCAAAGCTGCTTCATTTGTTTGGACATGCACCAGTCAACGAAATTGGTTTGCTCGAAGAACTCAGTGCTAAACGGCTCATTTCTAAACCAGCTCGGGATCAGCTCGAATACGACCAGGATGCAATAAAAGCAATTCTAGATCTATCAGCAGGACATCCCTATTTTACTCAAGTCATATGTCATGCTGTTTTCCAGCAAGCAAGAGATGAAAACAAATCGCATGTCACTCCCAACGATGTAAATAATATTGTAACTAAAGCAATTGAGAGTGCTGAAGGTGGGTTGGACTGGTATTGGAAAGGACTGCCTACCCAAGAGCAAGTCGTTTTTTCTGCTGTGGCGCAAGCGCAAAGCATAGCGATCGCCAACAGCCAGAGGCTTCCAGAAGACCCTTTAGTGCTGCTCAAAAGCTATGGAGTCCAAACAGAGTCCTTAAATCAAGCAGCTAACCAACTAAGTGGTGCCAACAAGAACAATAGTTTCTTGGATGATACGGGGCGTAGAGTCAAAGTTGAATTAGTTCGCCGTTGGTTAATCAAACGTCATCCTTTGCGGCAAGCGATATTGGAATTGGAGACTCTTGAGCAAGAAGAAATTAATCGCCTTTTAGAAGAAGCAAAGGCACTGCGTCAAAGGGGCGAAACACAAAATGCACTGGGTGTGTATGAGCAAATTTTGACGCTCAATCCTAATCACTTCAGTACAGTAGCGAATCTGGCTCAAGGATACTTGGAGGTGAAAGAGATCGACAAAGCCGTGGAACTATACACGCGAGCTTTCCAAGTTGATCCCGCACGTAACAAAGATGGGCTGTTGCGTGCGCTCACTACCTACGGAGAAAATTTGTTCGCACAACGAGATTTAACACAAGCAAAGGAGCAGTTTAATCGAGTCTTGAAAATTGAGCCTGGACACCAATTAGCACAAAAGAAGCTGCAAGAAATCTCTCATATTGAAGCTAGTGCTGCAACTCAAGGATCACTACAGCCAGCCCTACCAAGCGAGTGGATTGTTCCACATTTGCGTTGGCGAATTCCGATACGGAGTACAGCAGCAGTGATCGGAATAATTGCTCTTGCTGGTATTGGTGTTTATCGGGTGTCAACGCCATGTTCTGCAGGTCAACAGAAGGTATTTTATGTTGGTTGCAAACTAGATGAAAGAAAGATTAGTCGTGGTGAACGCACCTTCTTTATTAATATTAAAAACCCTGCTCGTGACCAGGGTCTTCAAGCTTTCCAAGAAGCCAAATACTCTAAAGCTGAAGAATTCTTTAAAAGAGCTTTGACGGTTCAGCCTAGTCAACCTAAAGATCCAGAAGTACTAATTTACTACAACAATGCCCGTGCTAAGCAACAGGGTAATCCTTTCACACTAGCAGTGGTTGTGCCAGCAAAACAAGAAGATCAGGCTCAAGAAATATTGCGAGGTGTGGCGCAGGCACAAAATCAATTCAATGAGAAAGGGGGATTAAATGGTCAATTATTGGAAATTGCGATCGCCAGTGATGATGATAACACACAAGATATAGCTAAAAAAGTGGCTGAGAAATTGGTAAAATACTCAGACTCTTCTGTACTGGCAGTGATTGGACATAACACTAGCGATGCTACCAAAGAGGCATTAGATACATACAGAAACGCTAACTTAGCCATCATCTCTCCCACTAGTACCAGCACATTATTGAATGACAGCGACAATGGTGTTTTCTTTCGGACGGTACCTTCTGATGCTGCTACTGGAGAGAAGTTAGCCACGTATGCTAAAAAGTCCCTTGGTATCAACAATGTTGTCATTTTCTATAATTCCGGTAACAGCTATAGCAACAGTTTGAGAGAGGAATTTACAAAGAAATTTGAAGAGCCATTAAGGAATAGAGTTGTTAAGAAAATTGATTTAAAGCACTCAAAACTAAATGAGTGGAAAGATGAACTTGAAAACAGTGTGTATCAACAAGACAACGCACAAGCCGCTGTGTTATTTCCAGGCACGGAAAGCACTTCTAAGGCACTCGAGTTTGCCTCACTTGTTGCCGAGATCAATACTAAACTTAAAAACCGAACTAACAACCAAGGGCGAAAAGAGCTAAAGTTGTTGGGTGGGGATGCCCTATATAGTGATAAAAATTTGCAACAAGGCGAAAAATCTATTGAAGGCTTGATTCTAGCAGTTCCCTGGTTTAGGGAAGCACCACAATCAAAAAACTTTGCACAAGCAGCACAGAAGCAATGGGGAGGACCAGTTAGCTGGCGCACAGCTACTAGTTTTGATGCTACTCAGGCTTTGATTAAAGCTTTACGTCCCAGTGCCAATAGGTCAACAGTTATGATAAATCTAAAAAATCAAGATCTAACAGTTAAAGCTAGCGAAACTTCTGGAGAAACTTTACAGTTTGATTCAGAAGGAGAAAGGCAAAATAAACCTGTCCTTGTTAAGGTTTTTGGAGGTAAATTTAAATTAGTGCAAGAGTAAAGATGAACCAGGATGATCTGAAACTGTTCTTTACTATAAGACGACCAGTAGCTTAGTAAATTGGGAACTATTATGACCTATTCAACGACTCGGCGCAATCCTTACATCATTGGTCGCCCAATCGATGAACCGGAATTGATATTTGGACGAGAAGCTCTGTTCGGTTTTATTGAAGACAACCTAAGACAAAATGTCAAGGTTATCTTGTTACACGGTCAACGACGCATTGGCAAGTCCTCTGTACTTCGTAATATTCCTAACTTTGTTGCACCAGATAGCTTTGTCTTTGTTCCCTTCGATTTACAAGACCAAAGTGGTAAATCTCTCAGTAATATCTTAGTGGCACTCGCGACAGAGATATTAGACTACCTTGAACTAGATGAAGATAATATAAAGCTACCTTTAACTACAGATTTAGAAACAGAACCATATATTTTTTCTAGCCAATTTTTACCTCAAGTTTTTAAAGAATTACAAGACAAGAAACTAGTATTATTACTAGATGAATTTGATAGTTTAACAACAGAAGAATCTAAGTCATTAGTTAAAAATATTTTCCCTTATCTACGCAATATCACTTTACCAAATAATCTCTTTATCATTCTACTTGTAGGACAGAAACCAGAAGAACTGCCAACTATACTTGAAGTATTTAAGGAAGCACCTATCCAAGAAATAGGTTTGCTTGATGAGCCAAGTGCTAAACGGCTAATTACTAAACTCGCTCAAGGTGTGCTCGAATACGAGCCAGATGCGATACGAGCAATTTTAGAACTGTCTGCAGGACATCCATACTTTACACAAGTCATTTGCTTTGCTCTTTTTGGAAGAGCGCGAGAACTACAAAACTGGAGTATCAACCGCAAAGATGTTGAGGGCATTGTAAATAAAGCAATTGAGCTTGCCGAGGCGGGGCTGGCATGGTTTTGGAACGGACTGTCTATCCCAGAACAGGTAGTGTTTTCAGCTGTGGCGCAGACTCAAGAAAAAGCGGCGCTAGATCAGCAGGATTCAGAAGAAGCATTAATGCTGCTTAAAAGCTATGGAGTTATCCAAACAGAACAACTAGTTCAAGCGCTAGAACAGTTAACCAAAGACGGTTTTTTGGACAGTACAGGACATAAAGTCAAAGTTGAATTAATCCGCCGTTGGTTAGTCAAACGTTACCCTCTGCGGCAGGTAATATGGCAACTACAGAACTTAGAGGAAGAAAAAGTTAATTTCCTCTTGCAAGAAGCAAGACTATTGTATGAACAGGGCAAAACACAAAATGCACTAGCTGTTTATGAGCAGATTTTGAAGCTCAATCCCAATCACTTCAGTACAGTTGTGGCTTTAGCTCAAGGGTACTTTGAGATAGATGAGTTCGACAAAGCCGTAAAACTATATACACGAGTCTACCAAGCTGATCCCGCACGCTATAAAGATGGATTGTTGTGTGCGCTTGCTACTTACGGAGAAAATTTGCTTGCGCAACAAGATTTAACACAGGCAAAGGAGCAGTTTAAGCAAATTTTGGAAATTGACAATGAAAGCCCAATCGCATTGGAGAAACTGCAAGAAATTATTTTAGGGGAAACAGAATCTACAACAAGAAATCCACAAAGTAACTTTTTATCCGCAATTTCAACTACTGTCTCTAACAGAGCATTGGCTAGGATAGGTAATAGTAGTCAGTACAGCCACAAGTCTTACAGTCAATTATTTCCTATAGCTGCAATAGCGGTAGCAACAGGAATATTATCCCTTGTTGGTATTAGTGTTTATCAGGTGTCACCGCGATATTCTGTAGATCAACAGAAGGTATTTGATGTTGGTTGCAAACCAGATGAAAAAAAGATTAGTCGTGGTGAATGCACCTTTTTCCCTAAGCTGAAAAACTCTGCTCGAGAACAGAGTATTCAAGCTTTTCAACAAGGCAAATACTTTGATGCGGCAGGATATTTTAAAACAGCTACAACCGCTAATCGCAGTGATCCAGAAGTACTGATTTACTACAACAATGCCCGTGCCAAGCAACAGGGTAATCCTTTCACGCTAGCAGTGGTTGTGCCAGCAGACAACACAAACATGGCTCAAGAAATATTGCGAGGTGTGGCTCAGGCACAAAATCAGTTTAATGAGAAAAGCGGATTAAATAGTCGATTATTGGAAATTGCGATCGCCAGTGATGATAATAAACCAGATACAGCTCAAAAAGTGGCTGAGGAATTGGTGAAAGACAAAGCTGTACTAGCAGTGATTGGACATAATACTAGCGATGCTACCAAAGCGGCATTAGATACATACAAAAAAGCTAACTTAGCCATTATCTCTCCTACTAGTACCAGTAAATTGTTGAATAACAAAGACAATGGTGTTTTCTTTCGGACAGTACCTTCTGACGCTGTTATTGGAGAGAAGTTAGCAGTGTATGCCAAAAAGTCTCTTGGTATCAACAATGTTATTATTTTCTATAATCCTGATAGCAGCCATAGCAGTAGTTTGAGAGAGGAATTTACAAATAAATTTGAAGAAATAAAAGGTCAAGTTGTTCAAAAGATTGATTTGACAAATTCACAATTGGATATAGAAACAGAAGTCGAAAAGAGTTTCTATCGCTACCAGACACAGGGTGCTGTGTTATTTCCAGACGCACAAAGCACTCCTATTGCGATCAAAGTTGCTGCAATTGTTTCCAAGAGGAATGCTAGATTCAAAAACTCCAACAAACAAAAACTAATGTTGTTAGGTGGGGACGCTTTATATAGCAATACAACCTTGCAAAAAGGTGGTAATGATGTTGAAGGTATGGTTATAGCTATACCCTGGTTTAGGGAAGCACCACAATCAAAAAACTTTGCACAAGCAGCAGCGAAGCAATGGGGAGGACAGATTAGCTGGCGCACAGCTGCTAGTTTTGATGCAACTCAGGCTTTGATTAAAGCTTTGTCTCCTGATGCCTCCCGCTCAACAGTTATAAGAAAACTCCAAGATGTAAAAATTACAGCTAGCGAAACTTCTGGAGAGATTTTACAGTTTGATTCAGAGGGGCAAAGTCAAACTAAACCTGTTCTTGTTAAGGTTGTTGGAGGTAAGTTTGAACTGGTTAAAGAGCGAAGATAACTGAATTGTTATATCAAATCCGGTAGCATCTGAATAATTAAAAAACCGCACGAGGCAAGAGAGGACGCAGAGGAGCCAGCGCTGCAGGAGGGTTTCCCGACAGAGGCGACTGGCGTGGAGAAGAAGGAGAAATAATTCCGATACAAACGGATTTGATATTACGCGAATTTGTGCTAACACTGCAAAGTAGTAGCACTTGCCTTCCTCGAAATTTCAGCCGTACCAAGGCGTATACAGCAACTGCCGAAGTATAATTAGCAAAGGCGGTAACAACGATCGCTACTAAGCTAGAATTAGCGAAAGCAAGTAAAAATTTACCTCGCTCCCAGGCATACCGATAATTGACACTAACACAGCCATTTTTAGGTAAAGCATGCTTGAACTGTTCCAGGAGGTGCAAAGGATGTCAACAAGACCACAACTAAAGGTCACAAGACAGTAACAGCACCCAGTCATGGAACTTTTAGGACGCCGGAAAATTTCAACGTAGATTCTGGGCTACCCACAAGGTTACCTCTGGTGGTGGAGGTGTATGCGCGAGAAAGCTCTAGCGCAACGTACACGCTCTTGCAACGCATTTCGGCTTTTGGATTGATCATCTATCCATCTGTCGTCTGTTTCCTCGTTTCCTGCTTTTCCTGATGAATTAGCTTGAACTAATGCCGCCAGCAAAAGCTAATCTATAACATAGAGACTTGTTAAGTAAAATTAAACCACAGTTAATGTTGTCCTCGGTTTATGAGGTTAACTTTATTTTGGTATCACATGATTCACAGCACGGGAGTGAACGCATCATGCAGCAGCTTGTCAATCAATCTGAAATTGACTTCCACAGCGAAATATACAAAGACGCCTACAGCCGCATTAATGCGATTGTCATAGAAGGCGAACAAGAAGCTCATGCAAATTACATCAAACTCGCACAACTGCTGAGCGAACATCAAGATGAACTCAATCGTCTTGCTAAGATGGAAAGCCGTCACAAGAAAGGATTTGAAGCCTGTGGACGCAATCTTCAGGTGACGCCGGATATGCAGTTCGCTCAAGAATTTTTTGCCGAATTGCATCAAAATTTTCAACAAGCAGCGGCTGAAGGGAAAGTCGTGACTTGCTTGCTGATTCAATCTTTGATTATTGAATGTTTTGCGATCGCCGCATACAACATTTACATCCCAGTTGCAGATGATTTTGCTCGTAAAATCACTGAAGGTGTAGTCAAAGATGAATATAGTCATCTCAACTTTGGAGAAGTATGGTTAAAAGAACACTTTGAAGAATCCAAAGCTGAATTAGAACAAGCAAATCGCCAAAACCTCCCAATTGTCTGGAAAATGCTTAACTCTGTTGCGGACGATGCCCGTAAGTTAGCGATGGAAAAGGAAGCTTTAGTAGAAGATTTTATGATACAGTACGGAGAAGCCCTGAGTAACATCGGTTTTTCCACTCGCGACATCATGCGTCTTTCTGCCTACGGAATCAAAGCAGCATAAACAAGGAAGAGAACAAGACACACCGACGTGGAAAGCAAAGAGGATTCGGAGAGAAAAACGTCTCCGTGTCCCTGTTTTCCTGCGTGACTCCTGTATGAGTCGCTTCTGGTTCTCCGTCACTTTGTATGTAGTATTTTAAGGGTTAGTTGTATCTTACCCGCCTATTCCACCCTTTTAACGAAGGACACCCTTAACAAAATCGTTCATGTTTGGTCTAATCGGACATCTTACCACTTTAGAACACGCGCAAGCGGCAGCCAAAGAATTAGGCTTCCCAGAATTAGCCAACGAAGGGCTAGATTTTTGGTGCAGCGCTCCGCCCTTCATTGCCGATAACATTACAGTTACCAGTGTTACCGGGCAAAAAATTGAAGGACAATATGTAGAGTCATGCTTTTTGCCAGAAATGTTGGCAGCTCGTCACATCAAAGCTGCAACACGCAAAATCCTCAATGCTATGGCTCACGCTCAAAAGCACGGGATAAACATCACAGCTTTAGGCGGGTTTTCTTCAATCATTTTTGAAAACTTTAATTTAGAGCAATTCAAACAAGTCCGCAATATTAAATTAGAGTTTGAACGCTTTACGACAGGTAACACTCATACGGCATACATCATTTGCCAACAAGTAGAAAAAGCGTCAAAACAAGTAGGCATTGAACTATCAAAAGCAACTGTTGCTGTTTGTGGAGCAACAGGGGATATTGGTAGCGCTGTTTGTCGTTGGTTAGATGCCAAAACAGATGTTAAGGAACTTTTGCTGATAGCACGTAACCAAGAACGACTACAGCAGCTGCAAGACGAACTGGGGCGTGGAAAAATCTTGTCTACGGAAGAAGCACTTCCCCAAGCGGATATTGTCGTTTGGGTTGCTAGTATGCCAAAAGGGATGGAAATCGACCCCAAAGTGTTAAAGCAACCTTGTTTGCTGATTGATGGCGGCTATCCAAAAAACTTAGCAAGCAAAATTCAGCATCCGGGTGTGTATGTTCTAAATGGCGGCATTGTAGAACATTCCCTAGATATTGATTGGAAAATTATGAATACCGTCAATATGGATGTTCCCGGACGCCAGTTATTTGCTTGTTTTGCAGAATCAATGCTACTGGAATTTGAGAAGTTATACACTAACTTCTCTTGGGGGCGCAATCGGATTACTGTAGAAAAAATGGAGCAAATCGGTAACGTCTCGAAAAAGCACGGATTTAGACCACTGTTGGTTTAGTCTTAGTCATGAGTCATAAGTCATGAGCTACTGACTTATGACTATAAAAATTCTCATTACCCAGATCCCAATTTTCACTCTTCACTTGTCACATCAAAAAATGGCTACTACTGAGCGTAAACCGCTACTGTTGGATTTTGAAAAGCCGCTCGCAGAACTGGCAACTAGAATTGAACAAATTCGGCAACTTGCAGAAGAAAATGGCGTCGATGTTTCTGGTCAAATTCGTCAGCTAGAAGCACGCGCTATGCAACTGCGTGAAGAAATTTTCAGTAGTCTGTCGCCGTCTCAGCGACTACAAGTCGCTCGTCATCCCCGCCGCCCCAGTACCCTTGATTATATTCAAGCAATCAGTGACGAATGGATGGAGTTGCACGGCGATCGCTGTGGTTCTGATGATCCCGCTTTAGTTGGTGGCGTGGCTCGTTTAGGCGGACAACCCGTGGTTATGTTAGGTAATCAAAAAGGGCGCGACACAAAAGACAATATTGCCCGTAACTTCGGTATGGCTTCCCCTGGTGGCTATCGTAAGGCAATGCGGTTGATGGAACACGCCAACAGGTTTGGCATGCCAATTTTAACTTTTATCGACACGCCAGGAGCTTTACCCACGGTCGTCGCCGAACAACAAGGTGCTGGAGAAGCCATTGCATACAATCTACGTGAAATGTTTTGCTTAGATGTGCCAATAGTCTGTGCCGTCATTGGTGAAGCTTTTTCTGGAGGTGCATTGGGTATCAGTGTTGGCGATCGCCTCTTGATGTTTGAACATGCCGTTTACACTGTCATTACTCCTGAAGCCTGCGCTGCTATTTTGTGGAAAGATGCTGCCAAAGCCCCTCAAGCTGCCGCTGTCTTGAAAATGACAGCACAGGATTTGAATAACTTCGGAATCATCGACCAAATATTACCTGAACCCATCGGCGGTGCTCATTCTGATCCTCTGGCAGCAGTCACCACTCTCAAACAAGCTCTCTTGGACAATCTTGAGGAACTCAACAACTTCACGAGTACTGAACGACGCCAAATGCGCTACGATAAATTCCGGAAAATAGGTGTTTTCACTGAAGTTTCTCACTCATGAAACTTCAGCAACTTGATTAGTATAGTGGCAGTGCTATAATTTCCTATGGAACTTAAAGATTTTTAACAATCTTTAAGTTCCATAGCCATTTCTATTTCTAGTCATCAGTCATTTGTTATTAGTTATGAGTCATCGAGTCATGAGTCATAAATGTTTTGACTATGAACTCGCGACTGTATGATATTTACTTATGACTAGTCAATCAACATTCAGGGTAGTACAAGGTTCCCTGGGTCAAATACACGGTCACCCTACGGAATATACAATATGAGCTACGATCTTCTTCGCAATGCATCATAGCAGTTGTCGAAGAAAGTTAATGAGATTTTTAGATTTATTTAATCTGTCAAGATCACGAGACTCATACCATATAACAGGGTAGCGACGCGGTTATCAAACCGCTAAAAAATTGGGAGATAGCATGAGTGTTGAGCAGAAACGACGTGCCCTAATTACTGGGGCAAGTAGTGGAATTGGGAAAGCAACGGCTTTAGCATTTGCGAAGGCTGGGATAGATGTTGCCCTGGTGAGTCGTTCAGTGGATAAGCTGAGGGCAGTGTGTGAAGCTGTATCACATACAGGGGTCGAAGCGAAAGCTTATGAAGTCGATTTAGCTTGCCTCACTCAAGTGCAAGAAAAAATACAAGCAATCACTCTTGACTTTGGAGACATAGATATTTTAGTCAACAATGCTGGGATGGGTTATACCGCCGCTTTGAGTGAAACTCCCTTAGCTGACTGGCAGCGAGTGATAGATTTAAATCTCACCAGCGTGTTTCAGTGCATTTTAGGAATTTTACCCAGAATGCGAGAGCGCGGCACAGGCACAATTATCAACATTACCTCAATAGCGGGAAAACAAGCATTTCCTGATTGGGGAGCTTACAGCGTCAGCAAAGCTGGTTTGATGGCTCTTTCTCAAACTTTTGCACAAGAAGAACGTGCTCACGGTATTCGTATTACTGCTATCTGTCCTGGTGCGGTTAATACAGAACTCTGGGACACAGAAACTGTTCATGCGAACTTTGACCGCTCAAAAATGCTAACTCCAGAAATTATTGCTCAGTCAATTCTCCATGCTGCCTTGCTACCACAACAAGCAGTTATTGATGAGTTGACTATCACGCCAAGAGCTGGCGCTTTATAAGTGCTGAATTTTGAGGATTGAAGTGCAAAGTTATTCTCACTTCAATACTCGGCATTTGGCGAAATGACTCTACTTAAACTACAGAAACTTTAACCAAGATTCGACATCATGACTATTGCTCGTTCCAACGGTAGTAACCGCTCTCAACAATTTCCTCTCATTTCAGACTTAACAGAAACCATCACCACAAGACCAGATCGCAACACTCACAACGGACGGGAAGCTGATTTGCACCCGCAAACAGAGGAGCAGATCGAGCAGATGACGGAAGCCGTACGAACTCTTCTAGTGGGGATTGGAGAAGATCCTGAACGCGAGGGATTGCTGAAAACACCCAAGCGAGTTGCAGAGGCAATGCGGTTTCTCACCAGTGGCTACAACCAATCCTTAGAAGAAATCGTCAACGGTGCCATCTTTGATGAAGGTCATAATGAGATGGTGTTAGTACGGGACATCAATGTTTTTAGCATGTGCGAACACCATATGTTGCCTTTTATGGGCAAAGCTCATGTTGCCTATATCCCTAATCAAAAAGTTGTGGGATTGAGTAAACTTGCCCGCATTGTTGAGATGTATTCCCGCCGTTTGCAAGTGCAAGAAAGACTCACTCGTCAAATTGCCGAAGCAGTTCAGACAATTCTAGAACCGCAGGGAGTTGCCGTTGTGATGGAAGCTACACATATGTGCATGGTTATGCGAGGTGTACAAAAACCTGGTTCCTGGACTGTGACTAGCGCAATGCTGGGCGTGTTTCAAGAAGAGCATAAAATTCGTGAAGAATTCTTCAACTTAATTCGTCACCAATCAGCGTTCTTTTAACAGCTATCAGTTATCAGTGATCAGTTATCAAGCAACAGATAAGTGGGAGTGTTGATCACAACTCACGACTTTGAACGCAGCCTCTCAAATAATTTAGCGACCTTGTCTAAATCCTTATCTCCAGGGGCACGTTCTACACCACTTGATAAGTCAATGCCACTGGGGGTAATCTGAGTCAAAGCTTCTAAAATATTATCTGGAGTCAGTCCCCCAGCCAAAAACCAAGGACAGCTAGGACTGAATTGCTGTAACATCTTCCAGTCTAGAGTTGTGCCTGTGCCACCTAGTTGCTGTGGATGGTAAGCATCAAGTAACAGCGTATCTGCGTTTGAAGTATAAGTTGCCGTTTTTTCAACATCCTCAAAACTACGGATTCTCAGAGCTTTAATAATCTCTACATTTGGTAGCAATTCACGCAACTGCTGGCAAAATTCCGGGGATTCATCTCCGTGCAGTTGAACGCCAGTTAAACCAGAATTAACCACAGTCTGAGTAATCTCAGAAGTGGTAGCATTGGCAAAAACTCCAATTGTGTCAATTTTTTCGGGCAGTTGTTCCACGACTGCCCGAATTTGCCCTGCGTTGATATAACGGGGTGAAGCAGGAACACAAATAAATCCCAATGCTGTTGCTCCAAAAGAGGCGATCGCCTGACCCTGTTGTGCTTGAGTAATACCGCAAATCTTTATCCGCATAAATATTTTTGATAAGAGTAGTAATAGTTACAACAAACCGAAGTTGTATAAACAATTTCAAGTTCTTTCCTTTAAAATTCTATAATTTTTATAGTTCACGCAATCAGCAGTCAGCATTTCGCTAAGCTTAATGCTAATGACTGACCAGTTGTCAATGTTTTTATTTAGGAGAAAAAAGCTTGATTTCATCAATCTTACTAGCAGCTGCCGCCACCACTGTTCCCGCAACACCTCAGTGGAATCCCACTATAGGAATCATCATCAGCGTCAGCTGCTTAGTAGCTCTTTTACTGACATCCTTTACTAAATCTCCCAAAGTCGGTCCTAAACTGCCTATACTTCCCGTAACTATTCCAGCATTCATTGGTGCTATGTGTTTTGGGCATATTGTCGGGATTGGCATCGTTCTGGGGCTGACAAATATCGGTGGACTCTAAATTTTGAGACGTGCCACAACAATATCTCTGTATCCCTCATCACATTCTTTCTCGCTCTATCTAGTTATGACTCTTGGGAGAGATTAACACCTCCCTAAGAAAGAGGATTCTGCTAATTCATTAGCAGACGATAAACATGACTGTAGAGACGCACCAATCTCGCGTCTCTACACAGATAAATGAATTTATTCATGCGAGGAGGAAGAATCGTGATTTCATCAGTGTTATTGGCAATTCAAGCTACCGTTCCCAATACTGGCGCTGAATTTAACTTCAACAGATTTCTAATTATCACTGTCAGCTGCATATTAGCTGTTTTGATTATTCCTCGGGTGATTCGCTACCCCCACGTTGGTCCTAAAATGCCACTACCTTTTCCTTCAATATTTAATAATCCTAGCGTTGGTGCATTTCTCGCCGCGATGAGTACTGGTCACCTTGTTGGTATTGGTGCGGTTTTGGGCTTGACCAATCTCGGTATTATCTAGGTTTTAGATTACATAAATACTACATTTTAAGCACAAGAGGCGGCAGGTCTTTTTCCCTTCAAGGCACATTTTGAAGGTAATGGTCCTACCGCTTCTGTTTTTAATTCTGAAATGACTGCGCTTCTAGTTTGAGTTTTGTTTGCTAGCAGGAATTGTCTATTCTAGAAATTGGAGCGTATTCAGCAGCCATTGCTGATTTTCCAAATCTCAGCAAGCGACAGTTAATACGGGAAAATTATATATGTGTAAAAAACAACATATGAAACAGACCTGTGGACAATTGAAAATATCTAGTTTTAGGAAAATGTAATGCAAACAAATTGGAAAATCGGGTCTTTATTCGGAATACCACTGTTTTTAGACCCTCTGTGGTTTGTCATTTTAGGGTTGGCAACCCTTAACTTTGGGGTAGCTTACCAAGCGTGGGGAACAGTTCTCGCTTGGAGTGCTGGAGTGGTAATGGCATTGCTACTCTTTGGTTCAGTATTATTGCACGAATTGGGTCACAGTTTAGTAGCGCGATCGCAAGGTATAAGAGTCAATTCGATTACTTTATTTCTCTTTGGTGGCATTGCTTCTATTGAAGAAGAGTCTAAAACCCCAGGAAAAGCTTTTCAAGTGGCAATTGCCGGACCAGCAGTGAGTGTTTTCTTATTTGCCATCCTCAGAGTGCTAGTAAATATTTTGCCTGATAACAGTCCTGCCAGCGTCATGGTTGGAGATTTAGCGAGAATCAACTTAGTTTTGGCGCTGTTCAACCTGATTCCTGGTTTACCCTTAGATGGTGGACAAGTTTTAAAAGCAGCACTTTGGAAAGCAACAGGTAACCGTTTTCAAGCGGTACGGTTAGCAGCAAAAGCGGGGCAAATTTTAGGTTACGGGGCGATCGCCCTAGGGATGTTAGTAGATTATTTAACAGGGGAACTAGTCACTGGTTTGTGGATAGCCTTGTTAGGTTGGTTTGGTATCCGCAATGCCAACAGCTATGACCGCATCACAATATTACAAGAAACCTTGCTCAATCTGGTTGCCGCCAATGCTATGACTCGTGACTTTCGGGTAGTTGATGCTAATCAGACTTTGCGTTCTTTTGCCGACTCTTACCTGTTGGACGCCAGTACGGTTGAAGTTTATTTTGCTGAGTCTGATGGACGTTACCGAGGCATAGTTTCCATAGACGATTTACGCCTTGTGGAAAGAAGTCAGTGGGAAACCTTACCTGTTCAAAGTATTGTACATCCTCTGACAGAAATTCCTACTGTTGCCGAGTCAACTTCCATAGTAGAGGTGATTAACAAACTGGAAAATGAACAATTGCCCCGCATTACCGTGCTTTCTCCTGCGGGTGCTGTTGCTGGTGTAATTGATCGAGGAGATATTGTGCGGGAGTTAGCACAAAAGTTAAATTTGCGAATCACTGAAGCTGAGATTAAGCGTATCAAAGAGGAAAAAAGTTATCCGCCTGGTTTGCAATTGGGAGTCATTGCAAAATCGGTTCAATCGTAAACAGTTATTAGCATACTTGAGGTGTACTATTCAACAAAGTCATGCACCTCAAGTATGCTATTTAAAAGCCTACAACGCTAACTAGCGCTTAGGTAAGCTTCTAATGCTTCAGAACCACCAATAAGTTTGCCATTCACAAACACTTGGGGAACAGTGGATGCACCTGTGACAGCTTGTAACGTTCTAGGTGTAACATCTTTACCCAAAACAATTTCTTCATAATCAATGCCACGTTCAGATAGCATAGATTTAGCACGAGCGCAATAGGGACAACCAACTCTTGTAAACAGAGAAACCAATTGAGGTTTAACTGCTTGAGGGTTGATATATCGCAGCATTGTCTCTGCATCAGACACTTTAAAGGGGTCGCCTGGTTCCTCAGGCTCAACAAACATCTTTTCAATCACCCCATCTTTCACTAACATAGAATAGCGCCAAGAGCGTTTGCCAAACCCTAAGTCAGATTTATCTACAAGCATTCCCATACCTTCTGTGAATTCACCATTCCCATCAGGTATAAAAGTGATGTTTTGTGCTTGTTGCTCTTTCGCCCATTCATTCATGACAAAAGCATCATTGACGGAGACACAGACGATATCATCCACGCCATTTTCTTTGAAAACTCTTGCCAAATGGTTGTACCCAGGAACATGAGTTGATGAGCAAGTCGGAGTAAACGCTCCCGGTAGGGAAAAGACGACTACAGTTTTACCTGCGAATAGGTCATTAGTGTTCATATCTACCCACTTATGATCCAGACGCGCACGAAAGGTAACATTGGGAACTTTTTGTCCTTCTCGATTAGGCAACATATGCTTAGCTCCTGAATAAATCTCCTGATAAATCATACTCATGATGAGTACGACTTTGCAAGTGTTAGTTGACTAAGTATAGGATGACACAAGTTCGTCAGATTATGTATGTTATTTTGTTGGCGTTTGTGCAGTATGACAAACAACGCCACGAATTTATGAAACGCAGTACTACTCCTAAATCGCCCGAAGAATACCGAATTTAACGTTAGCCTAGCGGGCAAGGGAGGGCATACCGCGTTCCTTAGGCGTGTCCCCTTGGGATTTACAAGCTTCGCGCAGTCTTCGGGTAGAAAGAAAAAACGAAGGTTAGGTAATCTTATAGCGGTTCGGGAGTAAGTTAGTCTCAAAAATTAGCTTTTCGATGAGGCTTACATCAATTTTGGATGAAAAATAAGAATTAGAGGCTTTGTAGACAGAAGTGAAACCGCAAAATATCCGTAATCTTCTAAGGACGAGTTGAAGTTTAAGGGGAGTGCAAAAACAACTCCTTGATCTAATATTTTTAACTAGCTAATGGTATAAGTAAATGGGTTATATTGCTTACGTTTCAACAAAAGATGGTGACTCCCTCGCAGTTCGCAAGCTTCCAAACGGGGAAAAAATAGATTCTTTAATCAATGGTACTGAAGTGAACGTAAACAGCGAACCTGTCTATGCAGGAAACAGGAATTGGGTACAAATTGGAACGAATCGTTGGGTAGCGAATGAGTTTCTGACAATCATCAAAGGAGCGAGAGTAGTTGCTAATCGCTCATCAAAAACCATCGGTGGTGGTTTGAGAGTATACGAGACTCGACTTATTGATAGCAGAAATCAGGTTGTGAATACAGTGCGAGGTATTTCTGGTCGAGTTAACAAACAAACTCCATCTGATATTGCTGGTTCTCAAACGCCTTTACCTTTTGGAATTTACACTTTCAACTATCCAGGAATAGTAGAATTTAAAGGAGGAGAATTTGGTGGTGTTTGGTCTCCAGTGACACCTACTTTCAACACAGGACGCTCAGAAATAGGTATTCACTACGATCCGTCAGCTTTGCTGCAAAATGCTAACAGTGGTACAGCAGGTTGTTTTGCCACACCAACTGTTGAGGAAAAAGACACTATGACAAAGTTTATTCGCGCTTACAAACCAACTCATTTTATTGTTTACGAAGGGTAATAGTGGAAGCAAATAGGGTCAAGAATCAATGAGCAATGAACAGTTATCAGTTATCAATTTGATAATTGATAACTGATAACTGATAATTAAATTTCGGGCAGTCATCTCGGAAATTGATAATTGACAAAAGGATGCTTCCTTACTTATTATCCTCATTGATGAAATGTTGCGAGTAACCAACGACTGATCGCTCCATCATCTTCTGTTTGAGAGCGCTTGAGAGCTTCTTCAACTAGTGCAATTTCTAATCCCGGTAAGACTTGAGATTCACGAATCAGGTGACTTTGTGTTTCAGATAAAGAAGAAGCAATGACTTTGCTAGCATTAACATCAACGACCCAATATTCTTGAACTCCTAAACGTTGGTAAAGTTTTTGTTTGCGTTCTGTATCATCTTATAAAGATGAAGCTGCAATTTCAACAACTAAAGTAGGTGTATCTGACTCATTGAGATTGACAGAGGAATTATTTCGGGGAGGAAGCCTCAAATTTTCTCCAATATAAAAAGCAATATCAGGTTGAGCACCGCGAACTTTAGCTTTTTTAAAAGTTGTATTTGTGAGCTCTTTAATTGAAATATTTTTGATTGCTGCATACAATACAATCACAGTTGAAACAATTGAATTATCATAACCATGTGCAGAACCTAGTGCAGCCATCTCAATTCTCATGTAGCCTTGGTCGTAATAAAATCTACCACTTTCTAAGCTGGGATCATCTGCAAAAGTCAGAAATTCTTCCCAAGTCGCGTCAACCCAGATATCAGTTGGAACAGTATCTATGATGGGGAGGGGATTAACCATAGCGTGAACCTCCAGTGTTTCTAGTATTTAGCCTAGCTTACTTCCAGTAGCGCTTCACCTCGTTGATAAAGTTCGCGAGCGTAATCAGTCCACATTCCTTGTCCCCAATATCGGAAACAACTTGTTTGCAATAATAAGTTGTACAGTAATGCTTTTTGATAGTCGGAACTCTGTGTGACTGAAGAATCTTGTTGAACTAATGAGTCATATTTTTCGTGAAACAAAGCGCTGAGTTTCTTCATCGGATCTAAGACATTTTCGTAACCTTTGATCCAACTTAAAGAATTTGTCCAAGAAGCACCATCCATATGAAATTGATGGTCTGTTTCTTTTAATTCTGAAATTGCTTTTTCCACGGCTTCGGGTGTTGCATTTTCTGGTTCTACTCGCTGCCAAATTTTGTGTTGCTGTACAGCTTGACAAATTGGATATTCATCTGGATTTACTCCTGCAGCTTCGATTAATTCCAAATATTCAGTACCATTGAGTGCAACAATTCCTGAGTGATTGTTTCCTGAATCACGAATTTCATGATATACTCTAAACAAATCGCGGGGATATTCGTTCATCATGACGCCACCGTTTTCCCCATCCGCAATTTGAGTGACTAAAGAGGGAACTGTAACATTACCAATTTGCTGCTGACTTCTTCCTTTGGCTTCAAAATAAGGCTGCATCTGAGCCACTAATTTTGTATCAGAACCTTGAGTTTTTATTAATGCTGTAATGCTGACAGTTTCACCTTTAGAATTTCGGGCAACTAATTTATTTGGAATATATTTATCATCATGACGTAAGCCCGAACCATCCAGACGTTCTACTGAATGTTCCTGCACCATGAGCCAACGATATCCACATTCTTTGAGAGCTTTGATATATTCAAACAAAGTATCTGGATGGTTAGGTAAGTGCATTTCTGGGGGAGAAAAACCCTTGACTCGCTCTAAGGCAGTATAGCCAAAAATGGCTGCAAAATAATGTTGCCAAGCTTGAATGTGGAGTTTAATGTCAGGAATTGGTGTGGAAGGAATCACTGCATGACTCCACATTGTTCCTAACCACTCGACGTAAGGCTGATATTGGGAGTCACAAGTCATACGTTTGAGATTATTGATAATATCTTCTCGTCCCATCTGTTGCAACCCCCACAACAAATTACCTGAATAATCGAGCATAATCCGAGGATTGCAACCTTCAGATATGAGTTGGGGAATAAAATCTCCCATGCGGCTATAGCACCAGGCAAAAGGTTCTGCGTTGTGGTTATCTCCTTGATGAGGATGTTCAAACATATACTGAAGATTGCTGATAAGTTCCCCGTTAGCACCTGCAGGAATACTGGGTTGATGCATATGAAGAGCACAAGCAAATCCAGCAGTGATATTTTCTAAGTGGAGATTTGTAGTTTTTAAAAATACGGGTTTATTTTGTTGAACCACAGAACGAATTTCTGCTTCCCAACCGCAAATATTGGGTAATCCTGTTTTGAATTCTTCCAAAATAGGCAGATTAGTAAAGGATTGTGTTGTCGTCATAGTTACTATTCCAATTTTTCAATAACTTTTAAAAAAAGAAACCAGTCAGCAAAAGAGGTAAGAGCAAAAGGAGAGAAAAAATTAAGACAAGAGTTCCCGGATCAATCTTAATCTGTGGATCGCGCATTTTACACCTTCTTTAAGAATCAGGCACTGCAAACGATTGTAAGATGCTGAGTTATTCACATCTTTTTGCACCTACTCTCACTAGTGTACTTGATTTCTACTGATTTACTTTTTTGTCATAGAAATCAGGACAGGAAAATTTTAGACTCGAGAGAAACTATTCAAGAAGGCGACTAGAAGAAGTCAAAATCATTCTCTGAAGTCAATCGTCAGATTTAATTCTGTTGTTAAGCGAAAACGACTTGCTCATCCATCAACACTTTATATGATGAAGATAGAAACCCTTTAGTGAAAAAGCAATTATAATTAAATTCATTCAACCAAAATCATTGAGATTGAGAGTTGTCAGGAGAAAGATTGTGACTCAAGATTATTCAGCAAAATGGTGGGCAGCGTTTATCTGTATTATATGTATCGAAGCAGTGTTGCTCATTTTATTATTTTCAAGACAACCAACTCCACTCCTTTTTGTAGCAATCATTGCTATTGCATTTCTTCTGTTTTTTATTCCTCAGCTTGATGAGGTTATTGCATTGACTTTTGATAGAGGAAAGCTAGACAGTAAAATCAACTCAATCGGGAAAAAAATCTCTACGACTAAAACAAGAACAGACAAGCTAATTTTGTTATCTATACCTAAATCAATGTTTGAAACTCTGAAAAAACTGGCTGCGGGAAGCTTTGGTTCTTATGAAATGAGTGATGCTCTGGAAAGAGAACTTTATCACCTGAAAGATATAGGATATGTAGAGGTTGGTAGAATTCGTGACATTCCTTATAAAGATAATAACCTTTCAGATTATGTCATAGTCACAGATGATGGTAAGCAATTTATCGAGTTACGTAGAAGTGTAGAAGAGGAAAGCAAAAGTTGATTAAACTTGATAAAATTATGCCAGGACAATCTACATTATTCTGACTTCATCCTGACTTCTTTTGAAAAGAACACCTCAAATCAGAAAAATTGCTTAACCATAGTACGAAATTCTGGCAAGATGGGACTCGTTAATTCATCCTCTGCATAGAGTGTTACTGCTAACTTTAAAATGGCGTTATCGCGTCTATATACTTCCAATTTGCGTAGCTGATGATCGACAATCCAATATTCTAAAACTCCGTAAGTTGAATACAATTTCAGCTTAGATTCTCGATCACGGCGCTCGTTCTTTTCGCCTGGAGACAGCACCTCAATCACTAGTTCCGGAGCAGCAATAAGATGTCCAGTATCATCAAGCATAGTTGCTAATCGCTCATAGCTAGCCCAAACCACATCAGGAATGACGCTATCAGCTTCGGAGAATACTAAACCAGGGTTAATTGCTCGCCTAAGCCATTTTCATTTGACCAAATGGTCAGTGCCGTGCCAATTCTAATAGTAACATTTTGGTGCTTCCAGTGAGGTGCTCTGGTCACAAATAGCTCTCCGTCAATAATCTCATAATGTCTACCGTCATCAGGTAGGAGTTCTAGATCAGCAACTGTCCAACGAACTATTTCAGTGGAAGTCATAGGTGGATGAATGCGTAACAATAGCATACAAGGTGAGGAGTGTGAGTTTACCTTGCATATCCTCAATTGTAGTTAACTATATGAAGCACACGCGTGATTCCTCCACAACAATATAGAATGCGTTACCCTATAATCTGTAGTGCTACATGTCACAAATGTACAAAAGTAAAATTACTTACTTTTTATTTGCATTAACCTTAATTCTCGTCCTTAGCTGGACGACTATCTCAAAACTACCAAACGCCCTAACTTGTCAGCAATCAAATGTTGTTCAAGCAACAGGAAGTGAAAGACACTATACACATCCTGACAAAGTTATCGTTGAGCCTTGGCGAGGTGAGCATCATGTTTACGCGATTTTTATGATCCCCGGTGGATATCTTAATGATAAGTTTTTCACAGTCACAATAAAAGGTGCTGGGACTTTTTGTGGAGTATTTAATTTTGCTGGTACGACTGTTGCTGATGGCGTTTATGCTAAACCAGGACATTACTTAATGAAGGCATTATTTAAGACTCGGATTGCTGTTGGACTTATTGCACAAGGTAAGAAAGATGAGTTGAAGGATCCACGTAATTGGAGAGTGGGTTATACAAAGATTGAAGAAAAAAGATGATGAACCCACTCTCTTAGTTTTTACAAACTCATGACTGTGCGATAGTGAGCTTCAAGTTGAGCCACAGTTTCAGACTTGCGCTTTGTATCCCAGTGACTGTGTTGAAAGAGTTGTTGACGCAAATCATCTACATCAATGGTAGTTACTTTACCATTAGCGACTATCTGCCTGCCATTTACCCACACACTCTCAACAGCATTGGTGGGACGACCGAGAGTTAATAAACCAATGGGGTCTGTACGTGGTAAGAGTGATAAACTGGTGAGGTCATACAGCACGAAATCAGCTTTTTTGCCGACGGTGAGGGAACCAAGTTGATCAACCATGTTGAGTCCTTTTGCACCTCCACTAGATGCCATTTCCACTGCTTGACGAGGTGTTATCCAGTGCTGATAATCTAAATCTGTGACGTTGTGCAGTATGGAACCTATTTTGATGGCTTCTAGTAAGTCTTGGGAATCATTGCTAGATGCACCATCGCAACCAAAAGTCACGTTGACTCCAGCTTGACGATATTTCAAAATCGGCGCGATACCACTGCCTAGACGCAAGTTACTTAAGGGATTGTGTACAACTGTAGATTGGGTTTCGGCAAGAATGGTAATATCAGTGTCCCTTAAGTGAATACAATGGGCAAGGGACGTGCGATCGCCTAAATAACCAATCCTTTTCAAATGTTCAACCGCAGTACAACCGTACTTTTGTTGCGCGAGTTTCTCTTGCGCCTTGGTTTCCAGTAAATGAGAGTGACGACAAAGATTGTACTTATTGCTTAACTCAATACATCCTTGGAACAAAGCATCAGAACATAATTGTATTCCTGTAGGCGCAACTAAAAGACTTACACCTTCATCTGGGCGATGAAACTGTCTGACAGCTTCTTCTATCAATTCTAGTGTCGCCTGAGTTGAGCGAAAAAAAGGTTCGTGATTTTGCTCAGTTTCTCCGGATGGGATACCAGCACTGAGGGATTCATCTTGAATCAGAGGCGAGACAAAGGCGCGGATACCAACTTCCTTATAAGCCCGAACAGCGGTTGCAATTGTTTCCAACTCTTTTCCAGGAATGAGGATGAGATGATCTACGACACTTGTACCACCAGAAAGTAGAGTTTCTACTGCTGTTCCCAAAGCACTAAGGTAAACTTTTTCTGTATCAAGAGGGGCAAAGTCGTAAAGTTGTGCTAACCATAATTCTAGAGGTAACGGTGGTATTATACCTCGTTGCCATATTTCAGAGGAGTGGGTGTGAGCGTTGAAAAATCCTGGTAGGAGGAGTTTATTTTCACCGTTAATCGCTGTACCGATAACCTCTAGACTCGGTGCAATAGAGGCGATCGCCCCATCTACAACTTGCACATCCACAGTTGCATAATCATCAACAGTCGCAATCAAAACATTTTGGATAGTAAAATTCACGATTTTAACCTTGATTAAGTAATGACACCTTTAGGAGATTTTCAAGCTAAAAAAGGAATGGTGTTGGGTTTTGGAATATGAATATACCTCTTCGGAATTTAGGAATTGCACCAAATGCATGGGCTGTAAACGATAAGTTTGCAGATATCACTCGTCCTCCCCAGATCCCACAACCGGTTATCTTATCAACAGAAACTAAAACTCTGCGCTTTGACTTGGCAAAAACTGCCATTCTCGTCATTGACATGCAAAACGACTTCTGCCACTCTGATGGCTGGTTAGCGCATATCGGTGTAGATATCACAAAAGCACGGCAACCCATTCAACCTTTACAAATCTTATTACCTCAACTTCGGGACAAGAGTGTACCCGTAATCTGGGTGAATTGGGGAAACCGTCCCGACTTACTTAATATTAGTGCCAATGTGCTTCACGTCTACAACCCCACAGGCGAAGGCGTGGGATTAGGTGATCCGTTACCTAGTAATGGTGCTAAGGTACTCATGTCAGGTAGTTGGGCGGCGGCGGTAGTCGATGAACTAGAACAATTACCCCAAGATATTCGTGTGGACAAATACCGTATGAGTGGTTTTTGGGATACTCCTTTAGATAGTATCTTGCGGAACTTGGGCACAACGACACTCTTGTTTGCAGGAGTTAATGCAGATCAATGTGTAATGGCTAGCTTACAAGATGCCAACTTCTTAGGATACGACTGCATCTTAGTCAAAGATTGTACTGCTACAACTTCTCCTGAGTATTGTTGGTTAGCAACACTTTACAACGTTAAGCAGTGCTTTGGCTTTGTGAGTGATTCGCAAGCAATCTTAAGCGCACTTCAACAAAGCGTTGAGCGTTGAATAGTGATTGGGCTTTTTCTATTTGACCATATAACCATACAGATATGAACACCACTTCAAAACTTAGGACTTTTTACAACCCAGATAACCATCAAGGAAATAAATTATGTACATGACTGGTTGTGTGATTCCTTGCGCCACAACTTTTGTTGAGTATTGTTGGTTAGCGACACTTTACAACCTCAACCAGTGCTTTAGCTTTGTTACTGATTTACAAACAACTGTAACAGCACTTTAACAAAGTGTTGAGTTATAAGTGCTAAGTCTTGAATAGACTTCTTACAAAAGTATGATGAATGGGTGTTTAGAATCACCGACAGATGTATATCGATTAACCTTACCCTCCGTGAACCGAAGCGCATAGCATGTCCTCTAGACATAGCCCGCTGGCGATGCGAAGGGGAAGCATAGACGCCCGGAGGGTAGGGACAGATAATTTCTCTGCATGCATCTATAATTCATCTGTTGTTTAATTTTCATAAATTTGACTGTTGAAAGAGTTGAATAGTTATTTTGTTAGTTAGTATTGAACTACACAAGATAGACGAAATTAATGACATATTAAAACTCAAAACTCAAGTTGTCATATACCCTTTGATAAATATAAAGGAGATGAATCATGTCCGTCGCTAGTTGTGTTATTCCTGTTGTCAAATCTCCCAAAGATTACCAAGCATATCGCATCACTCCCCATGACTCAAATCGCTTAGCAATCATCTTCGACACAGCAAGTGCGAATACTTCTTTGACTTGTTGCGTAGAAATTTTTGATGTTGGTGGCAAAACACCGCCTAATCGTCATCAATGGGCGGTGGAAATGTTTTTTGTCCTCAAAGGAGAAGGAATCGCTAGTTGTGATGGCAAAAGAGTCCGAATTAGAGCAGGAGATAGTTTGTTAGTTCCTCCCACTGGCACTCATTTGATTGAAAATATAGGTTATGGTCGCTTATATACGCTGACTATTATGGTTCCTAATGAAGATTTTGCGGAATTAATTCGTAGTGGTACGCCAGTGGAGTTAGATGAAGAAGATATGGCAGTGTTGGGGAGAGTAGATAGCTTAATGCCATATTAAAACATAGATTCAACCACAAATATACACAGATTTCTTCTTTGTGTGATCTACATAGCAATCCTAAATAATTCGTGAGCAAACTTGATTCCCGACTTCGTAAAATTTGTCAGGAATCAACGAACAATGAACAATGAACAGTTATCAATTATCGATTTGATAATTGATAACTGATAATTGACAATTGCTCGCTCGGGAATCTGTGGCTTTCAATTCTCACAAATCAAATAGGATTGCTATAGTTTGATTTATTGCTTGACTAAGAACCAGAGGCTCAATTTCTCGTTCCCAGGCTAAGCCTGGGAACGAACGCTGGGAAGTTTTACCTTCTCAGTCACACCCCTACCTGTGAAAACAATAGTTCCTTGGTTATCGGTACCAATAGATTTGTAAAAGACAAATTCTTTGTTGACACTGGCTTGTAATTCTTGGGAATTTTGGGAATTACTGACTAATTCTCGAAATATTTTCAGGCTTTTTTCTACTCTTTTCTTGGTAATTTCGGGAGGAGTATAGTTCTCATAAGCTGTTTTGGCTTCTGAAGTTTTTAGATAATTTAAACTATTGTCAATGGCTTGAATTAAATTTTGTTTATCTCCAGGGTTGCCCCAGATTTGATTATCGAGAAAATAATTTTTATCTGGTGGTAATGATGTTTGTAGAGATAGAGGTTTCGCTGTAGGGATTGCTGGGGTTTCTGTGGCTTTTGGTGTTTGATTGTTTGGAATGATTGGTTGTGGCTGGTTACAAGCTAATAAGGGTAAACAGTAAAGAGAAATTGTCAGAATCAATCTTGCTAATTTATTTTTCTGCTGAAATTGCATAGTTTGATAATTTTTAGGAAATTAACATTCTATACTTCTCCCAGCTACATCAATCTAAGTGTGTAGATTTATTACATATATTTTGATTCTTACGTAATTAAATTAGTGCTTTCTTTACTTTACAAGGTGTCCCATTGTTAGGGTCGAGGGGAACATTACTGTTCCACCCCTCCCATCCGAAACCGTGCATGAAAGTTGTCCCTTCACACGGCTACTCAATGTGATTCCCTATTGTCATTACGGGACTTCTGACTACCATCAGTAGTAGTTTTGACATCGTGGCAATGACGGTGCAGTAATTGAAGATTGTTCCATTCCTTTTTACCTCCACAACTTAGGGGTTTGATGTGGTCAATCTCCAACAAATCACCTTCAAGAAAATTTAAGCCACATCCCAGACACTTACCTTTTTGTTGCTTAAGTAGGTTCCTTTTAGTAGTAGGTAAATCGGGATGATTGCTTAACCTTAAACTCCAGTAGATAGTGTCACCATCATAAGGACTTTTATCACCTCTAACCTTGACATAGTCGTTAACACGCTTTGTGAAATTCGATATGTGATAGTAACTTTAATCCATTACTATCCGGTCTAGTGGTGAATACCCAATGGTTGTCGCCTATGGTATGCCAATATTTTTGATGACCCTGATTAATGCTTCCAGTTTGTCTTTTAGCCCATCTTCTCAATCGAAGATAGGTTATTCTATCTAACCGGGCAAAATCCCCAGCAGTTCCGGCGTCTGAGACTCTATAATATGCAGCCCATCCCCTAATAATAGGGTTAAGGTCTTTAATTAGTTCCGCTTGGGAACGAGACTTGCATTTTGTGATGATGCTTTTCATATCTTTTTTGTGAGCATCAATCGCCTTTTTTGAAGGGGTAATGAGAGTAATGAAACCAAGACGGGTACCAGAACTATTTTTATTTTCTCGGTATTTACCCACTTTTTTATGCTGAATATGGTGTCCCAGAAAATCAAATCCTGCTTGACCATCTTCACTTAGATGTGGATGCAGCGTATGTGCTAAATATTAAGAAACTTCCAGAAAATAATATTTGTCATCGGTACTGCTAATTCATCAACCCAAATATGACAAATAACTGGTTTGAGTCCAATACGATACTTGTCTATTGCCCATATTTTGAGTAAATTTTGTCAACTATACACTAAAAGAAAAATACTTTTACCAAAATTTTTACAGCTTCATTAGAACTAAATATTAGTATAAAAGTTTTGAAAATACTGATGATTTATACGGAAACACGAAAGTCAGCAAAGTAGTGTTGAACAGGTATTAACAAATTTTGGTTTGAGTGCTTCTACCAACTTTGTATAAAAAGACAAAGCAATAAAAATACCTAGACACAGAGTATTAACTTAGTGTTGCCAATCGAAATTCTCATGGCTAGTACACTGTGGCCAAAATAAAGCACCCATACCCTGCCCGAAGCCGCTCCCTTGTCTACAAAATCAACGAAAAGCTTACATCATGAGCATTTTGTTAGCGCAGCGGGACGCAGCTGCGCCTGCGCCCTTCGGGTTCACAGTCGCCTGCGGAGGGAAACCCTCCCGCAGCGCTGCTTCACCGCGCAGCCTCCGGTCCATTTTGACTGACTTGGGAGCGGTACTAGTGGCTACTTTAGAAAGATTGACAAATACTTAGAACTCTCTACATCCTTTAGTTTCCTATTAATGAACGGTTAGTCATCAGTTTTAAAACGTTATATTGTTATATAAGCCATCAAATGAAGATTACAAGCATTCTTTTCGTTGATCCATCTGTCAACCAGTACGAAATTTTACTGAAAAGTGTTGTAGCAGATATCAAGACTATTGTTCTTGACCCCGAGCAAGATGGAGTCATACAAATTACCCAGGTACTATCTCAATACCGTGGAGTGGAAAATGTCCACATAGTTTCTCACGGCTCTTCGGGAACGCTTTACTTAGGTAATAGTGAACTCAGCCTCAACAGCCTAGAACTCTACACTAACCAACTCAAGCATTGGTTCTCTCCAGATTCTCACCCTCGGTTCTCTCAAGTTCCCTCCCTTCTCATCTACGGTTGCAATGTCGCTGCAGGTGATGCTGGGGTAGAATTCATCACCAAACTACACAAACTGACGAAAGCAAATGTTGCTGCCTCCGCCAACCTCACTGGTAATGCTATTTTGGGGGGTGATTGGAACCTAGAAGTCAACATTGGCAACATTTCTAATCAACCACTGGCATTCCCTTCTGAGGTTATGGCAGCGTATCCATCTGTGCTCAATAATGCTCCTATCCTTAATGATACTGACGTCATCCTGAGTGCCGTTAACGAAAATGCAGGTACACCCACAGGAGCAGTTGGTACCCCAGTTTTCTCCTTAGTGACTCTTGGTGGTAACGTTATTGACTCTGATCGCGACGCACTCACAGGTATTGCCATCACAAATGCTGACACTATCAACGGCAATTGGTTTTACACCATCAACAATGGCAGCAACTGGGCATCCTTAGGATCTGTATCCGATAGCAACGCGCGCCTCTTGGCGGCTGATGCAAGCACCCGCGTTTACTTCCAGCCCAATCTCAACTTCAGTAGTTCTAGTTCTATTATCGATGCTCTGACCTTCCGTGCCTGGGACCAAACCACTGGTACTAACGGTAGCACTGGGGATGCAAGCGCTAACGGTGGCGCAACTGCCTTTAGTGCTGAGACTGACACTGCTGCAATTACCGTCAATGCCGTTAATGATGCTCCTACTCTAAAAAACACCAACGTCAGTCTAACTGCGATTAACGAAGACGCAGATACACCCACAGGAGCAGTTGGTACCCTTATTTCCTCGTTAGTGCGTCTTGGTGATAACGTCATCGATCCAGACAGCAGTGAACTTACAGGTATTGCCATCACAAATGCAGACACTACCAACGGTAGCTTCTTCTACAGCACTGACGATGGCAACACCTGGGAAGCTTTAGAGTTGGTATCTAATACAAACGCTCGCTTATTGGCGGCTGATGAAGTGACTCGCATTTACTTCCAGCCCAAAGCCAACTTTAATGGCACCATCAACAATGCTCTGACTTTCCGTGCGTGGGACCAAAGTAGTGGTACCAACGCAGGCATTGCGAACACCACCATTAGTGGTGGTACAACTGCCTTTAGCAGTACAACTGGCACTGCCGCAATTACCATCAATTCTGTCAATGATGCTCCTACTCTGCGTGAAGGTAATATCACCCTAACTGCGATTAACGAAAATCTAGGTACACCCGTAGGAGCAGTTGGTACCCTTGTTTCCTCCTTAGTCCGTCTTGGTGATAACGTCACCGACCCCGACAGCAATGCACTCACAGGTATTGCGATCACAAATGTTGACAATATCAACGGCAATTGGTTCTACAGCACCAACAACGGCAGCAGCTGGATACCTGTAGGAATTTTATCTGATACCAATGCTCGCCTACTGGCGGCTAATGCAAGTACCCGGATTTACTTCCAGCCCAACGTCAACTTTAATGGCACCATTGATAATGCTCTGACTTTCCGTGCATGGGACCAAACCAGTGGTACCAACGGCAGCACCGCAGATACCACCCTCAACGGTGACACGACTGCCTTTAGTACTGGGATTAACACTAGCACAATTACTATCAACGCCGTCAATGATGCTCCTATCCTCAGTGATACCAACCTCTTCCTGAATATAGTTGAAGATCCAGGTCCACCCACAGGAGCAGTTGGTACCCTTGTTTCTTCGTTAGTTAGCCTTGGTGTTAACGTCACCGACCCAGACAACGATCCACTTACAAATAATGCACTTACAGGTATTGCCATCACAAACGCTAACACTACCAACGGCAGTTGGTTCTACAGTACCGACGATGGCAGTACCTGGACAGCTTTAGGAGCTGTATCTGACGCTAACGCCCGTGTGCTAGCGGCTGATACAACCACTCGTATTTACTTCCAGCCCAACGCTAACTTCAATGGCTCTATCAGCAATGCTCTGACCTTCCGTGCATGGGATCAAACCAGTGGTACTAACGGCAGCACTGCAAACACCACCCTCAACGGTGGCACTACTGCTTTTAGTATTGCGACTGACACTCTTGCAATTACCATTGATGCCGTCAATGATGCTCCTATCCTCCGTGATACCAACGTCACTTTAACTGCTATTGACAAAAATGCAGGTACACCCATAGGGGCAGTTGGTACGCTTGTTTCTTCGTTGGTAAGTTTGGGTACTAATGGTAACGTCACCGACCCAGACAGCAATCCCCTGACAGGTATTGCCATCACAAATGCTGAGATTACCAACGGCACTTTCTTCTACAGTACCGACAACGGTAGTAATTGGGCAGCTTTGGGTTCTGTATCCGACACTAACGCCCGTCTATTGGCAGCTGATGCAAACACCCGGATTTACTTCCAGCCCAACGCCAACTTTAATGGCATCATCAGCGATGCTTTGACCTTCCGTGCATGGGACCAAACCAGTGGTAGCAACGGCAGCACTACGGACACTACCGTCAACGGTGGCGCAACTGCTTTTAGTAGTGCGACTGACACTGCTGCAATTAGCGTTGGTATTGTCAACAATGCTCCTACTCTCCGTGATACTGACGTCACCTTAACTGCAATTAAAAAAGATGCAGGTACACCAGTAGGGGCAGTTGGTACCCTTGTTTCCTCCTTAGTCAGTCTTGGAGGTAACGTTATTGACTCAGATAAAGATGCACTCACAGGTATTGCCATCACAAATGCTGATACTACCAATGGCACCTTCTTCTACAGCACTGACAACGGCAATAACTGGACATCCTTGGGATCTGTATCCAATGCCAATGCTCGCCTCTTGGCAGCTAATCCCAACACCCGGATTTACTTCCAACCCAACGCCAACTTTAATGGCAACATCAACAATGTTTTGACTTTCCGTGCGTGGGACCAAAGCACTGGTACTAACGGTAGTCTTGCAGATACAACCGTTAATGGTGGCGCAACTGCCTTTAGCAGTGCAACTGACACTGCTGCAATTAGCATTGATACTGTTAACACTCCTGGTGGCAGCAAAGCTGCTCCTACCCTGAAACTAGCGTCTAACAATATCTTCCAGTTAGAAGGCATTTCTGATAGCGGCAAACCAAAACTTGAAGTCACTCTCACCGGAGCAAGTTCTAAGCAGGTGAATGAACTGGGAGTGTTTGTTGTTGATGATGAGCAAGGAAGAATTAATGGTATTGCTCCTGGTACAGAAAATTATGCTCAAGCTGCACTTTCAAGAGCTAGCACCATTTTCTCGGTCATTACTAAAGTTCCTAATGGGTTTAATACTGACTTAACACGTCTACTTGAATTTAATTCAGGAGCACGTTTGCAATTCTTTTTGGTCAACAATAATAGTATTGACGCTGTGCAAGCTGGTTCAACTTCTACCAAAGACCTCATCTTTTCCAACTCCTTAACGCAAAAAGTGACAGACTTGGGGAATGGTGAGTTTACATTGGCTTTGAATGATGCATCAAATAGCAATACTTCTGACTTCCAGAATCTGGTAGTGAAGATTAAGGCTACAAATCAATCATTACCTCTGGGCGCTAGTCTTCAGGGAAATTCTTTTGGAGAACTGATTGATTTGCGCAATGTGTCAACTCAGCAGATCAAAGCAGACTTTGTTTTAAACAGAGAAGCAAGAAATGACAATTTCGTCGGCTTCTATCAAGTGGCTGATGCAAATGGTGGTATTGATATCGATGGTAACGGGACAGTAGATTTGCGTCCTGGTGATGCAGGTTATACTCAAGCTGCAGTGCAGCGACGTGTTGCAGGAATTGACTTGACAGTGGGCAATCAAAGTACTGCCACATTCACAGCTAATCTTAGCCCTGGTTCTATCTTGGCACCATTCATGATTGCTAATAACAGACCGGAAGCAATTTTAGATGGAAATCCAAATAACGATCCCGCAGTGTATTTTTCCTTCTTAGGAGCTAACTCAGATAAAGTTGACCATATTCGCTTATTGGGGAATAACACCTTTGGCTTTGAGGATTTACCAAGTGGGGGTGATAAGGATTACAACGATATGACTGTCAGAGTGAATTTGAGTATTGCTTAAGTTATATCTTGCACCAGGGTCAACATTAATTATCAATTATCAATTAGCAATTATCAAATTGATAATTGATAATTAATTGGTCAAAAATCGCGTTTCTTGAGAATGACGACACTTTAACAGTTACCAGTTATCAGTTATCAGTTTGAAGAAGAATTCAGCAATTGGTGCAATTCTTGATTCAGAAGGAAGAAATAAAGAATTGAGTTTTTCGACTTCCGACTTCTGACCGGAGGCGGAGCGGCTCCGGCTCCGCTCCTGACTCCTTCACGGAGGCGGAGCGGCTCCGGCTCCGCTCCTGACTCCTTCACTGTTCACTGTTTACTGTGTACTGTTTTAAAACCTTAATTTTCCGTACTCAAATCACAACAGGAGAGGAGCATCCCAATGCATGCAAAAAAAATGTGTTTGCCCGTAGCGGGCAAGGGAGGGCATACGTAACGCAGTGTAGACGCGTCGAAGTAGTCAGTTTTTGAATGATAAGTTTGAACGCATTCTTTAATATCTGTTGATAGAGTGGGAGGAGTTGTTGTGCTGTTTTGGCGATCGCCAAAACAGCAACTAACACAAACTGACACAAAAAAGCGAATTTTAATTCCTGCATCATAATTCATGCTCAAAGTCCTTCCTAAACAAACTGTATCCATGCTCACACGTGATGGTGTGCGCTTGGATGCAGACATCTACCGCCCTGATACTGATGGAGAGTTTCCTGTGTTATTAATGCGACAACCCTATGGTAGGGCGATCGCCTCCACTGTTGTCTACGCTCATCCTACCTGGTACGCTTCCCACGGCTACATTGTAGTCATTCAAGATGTCCGGGGACGCGGTACATCACAAGGAAACTTCCAACTCTTTACTCATGAAATTGAAGATGGAGAAGATACAGTTAACTGGGCAGCAAATTTACGTGGTAGTACGGGTGAGGTGGGGATGTATGGCTTTTCCTACCAAGGAATGACTCAACTTTACGCTGCTGCTGCCAAACCAAGCGCCCTAAAAACAATTTGCCCTGCTATGATTGGCTATGATTTGTACACAGATTGGGCTTATGAAGGAGGCGCATTCTGTTTACAAAGCAATCTCGCTTGGGCAATTCAATTAGCGACAGAAACTGCCCGGATAAAAAAAGATGAAAAAGCTTACCAAGCGCTGTTTGAAGCTTCGCGTCATTTACCTTTATACGGCTCAAATCTCACTTCTGGAGAAGTTTTAAAAAACTTTGCTCCAGATTCTTTTTATCACGAGTGGTTGGCACATTCTCAACCTGATGAATATTGGGAAAAACTTTCCCCAAAAACATATCTCAAAGATGTTGACTTACCCATGTTCCACATAGGAGGATGGTTTGATACGTACTTGCGCGGCACTCTAAATCTATATAAAGATATTGCTGCTAGAAGTGCATATCGACAAGAACTGTTAATTGGACCTTGGGCACATTTGCCTTGGAGTCGTAAAGTGGGTGCGGTTGATTTTGGTCCAGATGCAGGAAGTCCTATAGATAGAATGCAGCTATGCTGGTTTGACCAGTTTCTCAAAGGCATTGAAACAGGATTACTGAACGAGTTGCCTGTTTGGCTATTTGAAATCGGAAGTAATATATGGCACGGTTATCCTAGCTTATTAAGCTCAAACCAGCAATCGTACTTTTTGTCAACCACCGGACTTGCCAGCATCAGGGAAGGGGAAGGTATTCTCGCCACAACTTGTCCCGAAACTTGTACCGACGATGTAATCGTTCATGACCCTTGGCGACCTGTCCCATCATTAGGTGGTCATGCTGCAATTGGGGCTGGTTGTTTTGAAAGAACACATATCGATTGCCGTTCAGATGTCTTAACTTACACAACTGAGACTTTAGAGACAGATTTGTATTTGGCGGGTGATGTTGTAGTTGAAGTCTTCTGTTTATCTGATAAGGAGAGTTATGATTTGTGTGCAGTGCTGTCAGAGGTTTACCCTGACGGAAGAGTGTACAATTTGACTCAAGGTTATTTGCGTTGCCAAAATGGGAAGCATCGCGTCAAAAGAACAATTCACCTACAGGCGACTTGTGCGAAAATTTCTAGAAAGAATGCGTTACGTTTGAGTTTGAGTGCTTCTTGTTTCCCAGCGTATGCAATGAATCCTGGGAATAATTCAGCCTCAGGTATAGATGCTGAAATTATCACCTTGATGGTGAGTTGCGGTGGTGAAAGTTCATCACAAATCATATTGCCTGTAGTGACAACACAAATATAGCGCCACATCGCACTCCATTCCTGCAATCAACTAACATAAAAGAGTCCGCAATGGCTACGCACCAGGTGAAAAGCTATGTCAGAAACTATCCTAGCTGCACCCTACCTCACACTACCGCCAACCCAGGCAGAACTTCCCTGTGATGATGGAATCCCAATGGAAACTCAACGCCACAAATACCAGATGGACTTGCTGATTGAAACCCTTGAGTTCTGGCTAGCACAGCGCGAGGATGGATATGTAAGCGGTAATATGTTTGTCTACTACAGTCTGGCGCAGGTGCGGAACAAAGATTTTAAAGGACCAGATTTTTTTGTCGTGTTGGGTGTTCCAAAAGGAGAACGCCGTAGTTGGGTTGTTTGGGAAGAAGGGAAAGCCCCGGATGTAGTCATTGAGTTGCTTTCTGAGAGTACCGCCGCAGCAGACAAGAATGAGAAAAAGCTGATTTATCAAAATCAAATGCGCGTGCCAGAATATTTCTGGTTTGATCCATTTCATCCTGACGATTGGGCGGGTTTCTCTATCCAACAAGGAGTTTACCAGCCCTTGGTTCCGAATCAACAAAATCAGTTGGTGAGTCAGTCATTAGGGTTAGGATTACAGAAATGGCAAGGTAAGTATAGAGGAGTGGATACCGTTTGGTTACGCTGGGCGACATTAGATGGCGAATTACTACCCACAGGTATGGAAATTGCACAACAGGAACATCAACTTGCTGAACAAGAACGTCAACGGGCTGAACAAGAACGCCAACGCGCCGAACAAGAACGTCAACTTGCTGAACAAGAACGTCAACGGGCTGAACAAGTGCAGTCGCAGTTGCAGCAAACAGTACGAAATTTACTTCAGACGGGGATGACGGTGGAACAGGTTGCTAAGTTAACGGGTTTAGATATTTCTCAAGTACAGGAATTAGCCGGTTAATATCATGTCCGGATGAACACTTATAAAAAACGAAGAACCTCACCCCTCTCCTTAATAAGGAGAGGGGCGGGGGGTGAGGTCTTTGTGTAAGTAATTAAGCGGACTTGATATAACCTAATATATAGTTCTCAAAAAGCTTAAAAACTTTGTTGTCCAATGCACTAGAGAGTTTTGAAACAACAACAGTTCTTGGAACCCAGTCAAAAGATTTCGGCAAACCAAGTTTCAACCAAGGAACACTCTCTGTGTTGATGCTTGGGTTTTCTAACTCTTGGGCGACGAGAATGTTTCCAGAAATACGATGATGGGTGATACTGTGTGAAAACCTGCTAGAGAGTTCTAACAGTTGAAGATGTTCTAGAGACTGAATAACTCTCTTGATTTCTGAAGCTTCAGTAGCAGGAATTAATGGAAACCCAACAGTGTTTGAGAGAAATCCTTTTGTTCTGTAGGCGATCGCCACCGTATCTGTCGCCTTCCTCCAAAACACCAAAGCAAATAACTCCACATCCACGGTATCACGTCGTGGTTTTTTGGGAGGACAAATTTCAACACAATTGTCTGCAAAAGCCAAACACTCTTGCTGTATTGGACACAAAAGGCACAGAGGTTTTGATTTACGACAAACAGTCGCTCCCAATTCCATTATTGCTTGGTTAAAGTCACCAGGACGTTCCTCAGGAATCATTTGATCAACATGAGTTTGAATCGCTGCTTTCCCAGAAGAACTCCACACATCCTCAGATAAAGCAAGCAAACGACTCACCACTCGCACAACATTACCATCAACACAAGCGACTTTTTCGTTGAAACAAACACTCGCAATCACAGACGCCGTGTAAGGTCCACAACCAGGAATCTTCAGCCATTCATGGTATGATTTCGGAAAACGACCTTTAAGCTGCTCAACAATAAACTTTGCACCTTTGTTTAAGTTACGAGCACGAGCATAGTAGCCTAATCCTGACCAAAGTTGACGCAGTGTCTGTTCATCACAAGCAGCAAGATCGTGAATCGTGGGAAGGTGCTTAACAAATTCTGAGAATTTTGGTACTACCACAGCCAGAGTTGTTTGTTGACTCATGACCTCACACACCCAAGTGTGATAGATGTTGATTTTCTGACGCCAAGGCAATGGTCTGCAATGGCGATCGTACCACTCAAGGAGTTTCTTCGCACATTGATTCACTGTCCAACCTTTGTTCACTCCAAGATAAATCCTAGCAATGTCAAAACCCATCTCAATTCTGAGATGGGTTTTGTATAGTTATTTTACTAAAAATGAGAGCTGTTGCCTTAGAAAAGATTCATGATAGTAATCACACCAGCGCTGGTCAGCATGACCAACGCTCCCATAACTAAAGACTGGCTAAGTGCGTTTGGAGTCTTGGAATCGTTCATCTGTAGAATCCTTTAATCTCATCTTAAATATTCCATTAACAATATCAGTATTGCCACATATAGAAATGGAAACATAGTAAAACTTAAATAAGCTTCATTTATCTTAACAAATACAGTAGTTATCACTTAACTCAAGATTCATACCTACTGCCTCTTGGCAAAAATTACCGAATATGCTATCTACAAAAATCCGACCGATATATGTGTCTTTGTGATGTTAATATTGATTTAATAAAGTAAAAAAACCATTGGACTGGAGATAATTAATGACTGTTTCGCCAGCAACTAAAGCTCAAACTGCTGCTTTTGACCTAGATTTATTAAATCAGAAATTTGAAACCGCTCATCCAAAAGACATACTGGCGTGGTCTGTAGAGAATATTCCAACTGGACTCGTGCAAACCAGTGCCTTTAATGTAGATGACATCATCATCACGCACATGCTTTATCTGGAACTCAAGCACCCAGTCCCAGTGATATTCCTCGACACGCTGTACCACTTCCCCCAAACTCTAGAACTGGTTGCTAAAGCCAAAGAAGTTTACAATTTAGACTTGAAAGTTTACAAAACTCCAGATGTAGACACTCGCGAAGCCTTTGCGGCCAAATACGGCGAAGCACTTTGGGATAAAGATATTGCTAAATTCCACGAAGTTACAAAAATCGAACCATTGCAACGAGGTTTAGCCGAACTTCAAACCGTCGCTTGGATTACCGGACGTCGTCGCGACCAAGCTGTTACTCGTGGTAACATGCCCATATTTGAACTTGACAGCAACAACCGCATAAAAGTCAATCCTTTAGCGAACTGGACACGTAAACAAAGCTGGGCGTATGTCGCTGAACACGGCGTCATCTACAATCCCTTACACGACCAAGGTTATCCCAGTATTGGTGATGAACCCATCACGACCAAAGTCGGTGAAGGCGAAGATGAACGTGCTGGACGTTGGCGGGGTACTGGTAAGACTGAGTGCGGTATTCATATTTAACAAAATGGGAAGACGAGGTGATGGGAGATGGAGGAAAAGAAGAATTTCTCTTAACTCTCCCCCTCGCCCTCTCTTCTCCTCTGCTTACTCTACACCTGGTGCGATTAGAAAAAAGAATTTTTCAGTAAGTTTAGCGAGTGTTGTGGTTAAACTGTCGCTTTCTGGTAGAAAGCTTTCATCTGAGCCAACCATAAAGAGCGCGATTCATCCCAAGTGAAGAACATATGCCCACCTTGAAAATGTTTCACAGTCAGATTGGGACGAATCTCTGGATTTAATTTCATCAGATCTGCCAAATGTTTTGAGGCAAAATAATGAGTAACCAAATCAAACAATCCATGAGCGATGTAAACTTGCATATAAGGGTTCAAAGCCATCCCCGCGCGCAGATCGTCCACCGACCCTAGAAAGCCCTGCTTATTAAACTCGCCTTTAAGATCAGATTTCCAAGCATTGAATGTTTCTAAGTTCATGAGATGGTAAGACAAGTCGGTTTCAACGCCTAACGTGTCCCGCAAGTGACTGTTGATCGCCCCCGTAAACAGGCGATACAACCCATCAAGGGTGGGATCAGTGCCTTCATAAGTCATGCGATCGGGAAAAGGATCGATCGCCGTGATCGAAGCGTCGTACAGTCCCACAATCCGCTCTTCGTCTCGCAGCAGTTCCCTGGCAAAGTCTTCAATGCTTATCCTTCCTGCTTTTCTCTCAACAAATGTCACAGGTAAGCCGATTAACCCTGCCAGCTGCTGATAGGCAATCTGGCGCTCATTGGATGTCATGGCATCTCCCATCGCCAGAAGTGGGATGAGTGTTTTGCGGGCAAATTGTTCTGCAGCTGCTATGTGAGCTTGTAAATTCCCAGGTTCCCCTGCCCATTGGACACGATTGTGATGAGCAGCAACAGCGGCAAAAGAAGGAATCAGGGTTGCCCAAAATGTGAGGCTGTAATCACTACCCACCAGCACACTGTACTCCAAAGCAGGAGAGATGAGAATAGCACCGGAAAGACCAACGCCAAATTCCTGTTGCAGTTTGCGGGCTAACCTGGCAACCCGAAAGCCGCCGTAACTCTCTCCTGCAATGAAAATCGGGGACAGCCAGCGTTTATGACGAGAGAGAAATCGTTGGATGAATTCTCCCAGTGCTTTTAAGTCTCGCTCGACTTCCCAGAATTCTATCTCTTTGGGTTTGTCGGTCTCTAGAGTATTGGCTTTCTCGCTCTGTTTATCTCGGTCATCTTTGTCTTGAGGTAAACTACGACTAAAACCTGTGCCGATCGGATCAATGAACACCAGATCCGTAAAGCTTAGCCAACTTTCGACATTGTCCACTACCCGAACTGGAGGTTTGGGCAGACTACCACAAGCCCCGAAATAAACACGCTTCGGACCTAATCCTCCCATGTGCAGATAAGCGGAAGCCCCTCCAGGTCCGCCATTGAAGACGAAAGTCAGCGGTCGTTGCGATGCTTCTTTGACATCGGTTAGATAAGCCACATGAAACATTTCGGCAATGGGTTTTTCATGCTCAAACAGGGTTTGCCATTCGGCGATCGCAGTGTAGCGGATTTGCTGCTCGCCAAGTGATAGCGTCTGCTGAGTTATACTGGACTTGCGGGTTACGGGTGAGTCAGGAGTATCGGGCATCTTGTAGTAGTTGGTTAATGGGCAGTGCAAACTGGCAGTCGTGCAAAACCTTGTCTGGATAAGCTATTTATGAATCAAAGGTAAAAAAGCTTAATTCATTTTATTGTGTAACGTAACCGTATGATTAAAATCCTCCACCTATCCGATATCCACATGGGAAGCGGATTCTCCCACGGACGAATTAATCCTGAAACAGGACTCAATACACGCTTAGAGGATTTTGTCAATACCCTATCTCAATGTATTGACCGAGCGCTAGCAGAACCAGTAGATTTAGTTTTATTTGGCGGTGATGCTTTTCCCGACGCGACACCAGCGCCATACGTACAAGAAGCCTTTGCTGGTCAGTTTCGCCGCCTTGTCGATGCAAATATCCCTACAGTATTGTTGGTGGGAAACCACGATCAACATTCCCAAGGACAGGGTGGAGCCAGTTTATGTATTTACCGCACCTTAGGAGTTCCAAAAGTTGTGGTAGGTGATACCTTAACGACTCATCGCATCCAAACCCAAAATGGAAGTGTACAAGTTATCACCCTTCCCTGGCTAACTCGTTCGACGCTGATGACTCGCCAGGAAACCGAGGGTTTATCAATGGTGGAAGTCAATCAGTTACTGACTGAACGTCTGCGAGTTGTTCTAGAAGGAGAAACTCGCCGCCTTGATCCAAATGTGCCAACTGTTCTTTTGGGTCACTTGATGATGGATAATGCAAATTTGGGAGCGGAGCGTTTTTTAGCAGTTGGTAAAGGCTTTACGCTTCCTCTATCTTTGTTAACACGACCTTGCTTTGATTACGTAGGCTTAGGACATGTCCATCGCCATCAAAACCTGAATAAATCTAATGATCCTCCAGTGATTTATCCAGGAAGTATTGAGCGAGTGGATTTTAGCGAAGAAAAGGAAGACAAAGGCTACGTCATGGTAGAACTGGAGAAAGGTCGCGTGCAGTGGGAATTTTGTCCTTTACCAGCGCGGACTTTCCATACAATTGAGGTGGATGTCTCTAAGGTTGACGATCCACAGGCGGCGATTATGAAAGCTCTAGCTAAGCGTCACATTCAAGATGCTGTCGTGCGGCTGATTTACAAACTTCGTTCAGAGCAGTTAGATTTTATTGATAGCGCTTCACTGCATCATGCTTTAAGTTCAGCGCATACCTACACCATTCAACCAGAATTGGTTAGTCAGTTGGCTCGCCCCCGTGTTCCAGAATTAAGCGCAAGTCATAGTATCGATCCAATAGAAGCGTTAAAAACTTACTTGAATAATCGCGAAGATCTCAAAGACATAGCAGCATCGATGCTGGAAGCGGCGCACAAGTTGCTAGCGGATGATGTAGAAACATGGCTAGAAGGAACAATAAATGAGCAAGAGTCCCAAAATCATCTGTCGGTAGGCGGTAGAGATACTCAAGTCCCTTTACTGTAAAATTTAAAATTGATTGCTAAATAATCTGGCAAAATTGCAATATTCAAAAGCTCAGTGGTTAATTTTTCTTTCCACAGAGTGGTGAGACAAAAAAATAGTTGCCAGGTGGACCGTATATGTCCTTCTACCCTCAGATAAAACAGTTTCTACTCGGTAAAACATTACCTACAAGCGCTCACGCTGAAGAACGATTGAGTAATGCTGCTGCTTTAGCAGTGCTTTCATCGGATGCTCTTTCCTCGGTTGCTTACGCCACAGAAGAAATTCTGCTGGTTTTAGTGGTAGCGGGAAGTAGCACTCTTGGTTTGTCTTTGCCTATTGCTGTAGCAATTATTATTCTACTAGCAATAGTCGTGCTTTCTTATCGACAAACTATTCGAGCTTATCCCAAAGGCGGTGGTTCCTATATTGTTGCTAGGGAAAACTTGGGTCTATATCCAGGACTGGTGGCAGGAGGTTCTCTGATGATTGACTATATTTTGACAGTCACCGTCAGTATATCTGCGGGTACAGCAGCCCTGACCTCAGCATTTCCAGTCCTACAACCATTCACAGTCAGTCTTTGCTTGATTTTTATTGCTCTGTTAACCCTGGCAAATCTTCGAGGTGTGAAGGAATCAGGTAATATATTTATGATTCCGACTTATGCCTTTCTTGCTAGTATTTTTGTACTCATTGTCCTTGGTTTATTTAAACAAGCTACAGGACAAGTTGTGACAGAATATCCTAGCATTCCTGTCAAAGAAGGACTGAGTTTATTCTTCATTTTGAGAGCTTTTTCTGCTGGTTGTACCGCACTCACAGGAGTGGAAGCAATATCTGATGGTGTCCTGGCTTTTAAAGAACCAGAGTGGAAAAATGCCCGCCTCACGTTGCTCTACTTGGGCATTATTCTGGGTATTATGTTTGTCGGCATTACTTACCTATCTAACGTATATCATATTGTTCCTGAAGAGGGACAAACTGTGGTTTCTCAGTTAGGTCACGAAATTTTAGGTAACGGACCATTTTACTTTTTTGTCCAAGTTGTCACACTGTTAATTTTACTTTTAGCTGCAAATACCAGCTTTGCTGATTTTCCCAGACTTTGTTACTTTTTGGCACGAGACGGATTTTTGCCGCGACAATTAGCATTATTGGGCGATCGCCTAGTCTACTCGAATGGCATTATTCTCCTCAGCATCTGTGCAGCTATCTTGGTAATTATCTTCAAAGGAAGTGTAAATGCTGTTATTCCCCTGTACGCGGTGGGGGTATTCACTTCATTTACCTTATCACAAGCTGGAATGGTACGCCGGTGGTTCCATGAACGCACATCCGGTTGGCAAGCTAGTGCTTTAATGAATGGTTTGGGAGCTATTGCTACAGCTGTAGTTCTAGGGGTGATCATATCAACGAAGTTCCTGGGTGGAGCTTGGTTAGTTGTAGTAGCAATTCCTGTGGTTGTCTGGATATTTATAGCCATTCACCGCCACTATCAATACGTCGCGCAACGTCTAAGTATTGAAGGATTACCACCTCGCAGTTATACTCCAAGAGTCAAGCCGGAAGTTATCACTCACCCTGCTGTGGTTGTAGTAGGACAACTCAATCGGGGAACTGTAGAGGCTTTGGACTACGCACGCACAATTGCTGATGAAATTGTTGCAGTTCACGTAGATATTGGTTCTACAGAAGGAGAAAAACTGAAAGAACAATGGAGACAATTAGAGGCAGATATTCCTTTAGTCATTATCGAATCGCCCTACCGCTCTGTCATAAATCCAATTGTCGAATTTGTGAGTCAGTTTGAAGAACGTCATCGGGGTACTTACACAACTATTGTTATTCCTGCTTTTGTGACTCGCAATTGGTGGGAGAGTTTTTTGCACAACCAAACAACTTTGTTTTTAAAAACAGCTTTACGTGCTAAGAAGAGTCGAGTTGTGAGCACTGTGAGGTATTACTTGTAACTCACAATTCAATGAAATCTGAAACCCGGTTTCTCAAAGAAACCGGGTTTTTCTAACTTTTGGGAGGTAGAGACGCTCAGCTACTCTGGTGTAAATTTAAGATGAATTGACAAGTCTCTAGCAAAATTGCAGCCAGAGAAAACCTTGGTATATACTCTGGGCTGGTGGCAGGGGGTTCGCTGATGATTGACTATATTTTGACAGTAACAGTCAGTATATTTCTAGCTATTCACCGTCACTATCAATATGTAGCCCAACGTCTGAGTATTGAGGGATTACTGTCTCGCCATTATAACCCCAGACCAAAACCGGAAGTTGTCACTCACCCTGCTGTGGTTGTCGTAGGACAATTGAATCGGGGAGTTGTAGAGGCTTTAGATTACGTACGCACAATTGCTGATGAAATTGTTGCGCTTCACGTAGATATTGGTTCTCCAGAAGGAGAAAAATTCAAAGAACAATGGAAACAATTGGAAACAGATATTCCTTTGATCATTCTTGAATCGCCTTACCGTTCTGTGATTTCTCCTATTGTCGAATTTGTCAGTCAGTTTGAAGAGCGTTATCGTGATACTTACACAACAGTGATTATTCCTGTTTTTGTGACTCGTAATTGGTGGGAAGGTCTTTTGCACAACCAAACAACTTTGTTTTTAAAAACCGCTTTACGAGTTAAGAAAAGTCGAGTGATTACAACTGTAATGTATTACCTGTAACAGTATATTTTTCAAATTTAGTTTGTGATTATAAAAACAGGATTTCTTCGCTTTTTACTAGAAGAAACCTTTTTTTATCCTTTCTACGCTATTTTCATTTGTTTCCATACACCATTTTCAATCATTTACGTCTCTTAAATTGAGCATTTCCTACAAAAATTATAACTTAAAGTAGGAAAGATTGATAGTTCTTAAAATTTCAATTGGATGTCGTGTATGAAAACCACATATCAAGAGCAGCAAAAACAAACTGTTCTGATTACAGGAGCAGCTAGTGGAATTGGTTACGAACTGGCACAAAATTTTGCCCGTGATAATTACCATCTCATCTTGGTAGATAAAAACGAACAAAAGCTCTCTGAAGTAGCGGTTCAGTTGCAACAAAAATTCGGTTTTTTTGTCAAAAATATTGTCAAGGATTTATCTATTCCAACAGCTCCCGAAGAAATTTATACAGACTTGCAACAAGCATCCATAAAGGTTGATGTATTGGTGAATAATGCTGGATTTGGTAATCATGGCTTATTTTATGAAACTAACCTCACTGCTGAACTGAAAATGCTACAGGTCAATTTGGTGTCTCTCACTCATTTAACGAAATTATTCCTCAAGGATATGGTCAACCGAGGTCACGGAAAAATATTAAATGTTGCTTCAACAGCTGCATTTCAACCAGGACCTTTGATGGCGGTTTATTCTGCTACTAAAGCCTATGTCTTATTATTTTCAGAAGCACTCGCTAATGAGTTAAAAGATACAGGTGTTACTGTCACTGTTCTTTGTCCAGGACCTACAGAATCTGCTTTTCATGAAACAACCGGGATGGCTGACTCTCAACAGCTCAAAAACAAGAAGATGATGAGTGCAGAAATAGTCGCCAAGATTGGCTATAGTGGTCTAATGGCAAACAAAACTGTTGTGATTCCGGGTGTGAAAAATAGGATATTGGCTGAATTAGTAAGATTAACACCCAGAAAGCTTGTGACAAGAATAGTCAGAAGCATGCATGAGGTAAAAACTAAAGTGATATAGTTCATATAATTTTCATATGAAGATGCATAGAAAGAACCCCACCGCCGTTAACTGCCCTCCCCTTACTAAGGGGAGGTTTGGAGGGGTTAAAATAATGTGCAGCTATGGCACTTTAGGGGCAAGCTATCACAGAAAATTGGTATCACACACTTTTTACTCTAGGAGTTACGCAAAAACTCTTGGGTCGTTGACTTCCAATACGCTTGGTGATCAGCACACTTGACAGAAACCCGGTAACTTTTGCGAAACCGGGTTTCTCTGAGCAATAATTACTTTAATCGAACCGTATTAAATTCACTCCAATTTATTTCTACAACGCAGTCGTAATATTTGGTAATGTATTTCCATCTCCATTCACAAAAGCCCAACGACTAATCACGCGTCCTCCATTCGCCAAATTTCCTGATAACCATTGTGGGACAAAACCATACCCCCCTTCTTCCCATTGTCCCGACTCAATAGTCCAGAATTTTTTACCTTTATTTCCTCCATTGACACGCCATGCAAGGTTAGGGAAATAATATTCTCCTGCTTTTAGTCTGGCTAATTCTGATTTTAATTCGGGAATTGCACTTAAAGAAATCGCTCCCTCATAAATCGTCTTATTCCCAGAACGAGAAAACTTTATCTTACCTTCTACTCCGCCTGATGGACTCGCATTCATTTTCATCAAAGGTGGATTTTGTGTTGCATTGGTTGGATAATAACCCTGATGATTTGTACCAGGTGTACGATATCTCCACAACTCACTATTATTTTCCGTGCTATATGTCGCAAAAAACTCATAATCTACATCTGCAGCCAAAGCCTTTTCATAATGTGAGTGACCTTTTAACAAGTCGTCAGGATTATTTTTTGTACAATCAATATTAATGAATAGCCCATCTCTATTATCATCACCTTTCGCACCATCCACTCTATTTTTTCTAAACCATTCAAAACTAGGATTAAATGGAGGAAATGGAGCGTGATTATCATCAGCAATTTCGCCAGCAAAATATAAATTATTTGCATCCCATGCGACTTTAAACTTATATGCACTATCACCCATACTTGTCGCAATAACATCAGACCAGTCGTTCAAATTTCCATCTATATTTATTGTTTTCTTTGGAGCATATGCTGATTGGATTTTCCAGGAACCTGTTTGGGGTGAGGATTTCCCATTCATTGATAATGAGTAGCTAATGTTATAATTATTATCGCTATTTGTAGAGAAAGAATTAATAGGAAAGCTTATAATTTTCTGTTCGCCAGGTTGTAAATTTTCAAATTTTAGACTATTTGTAGATAACTTCCATCCATTCGGAGGAGTTATTGTTAATGTTCCGCTCCGAGGTTTATTGACGACATTCTCTACTTTGAACTCAATTGTTCTACCTTGTCTAATAGGTCCTGATAAAGATAATGCAGTAACTTTTATTTCATTTTTTAATCGAAAGTCAGCATTTTGTAGTATCTGTTTTAATTTTGAAGCTGGCATATCAGCTACTATATATACGACTTCTACGGGATTCAAAGGAATTTTACTCACATCTTTTATTTTATTTCCTCTGTAGTCGTAGACTTGTATACCTGCTCCACCAAGAGATAGAGTACCAGAATATTCATCAGAAGGAACATTACTTTTAGCCTGACTACCTCCATTTGGATTCCAGGGATTACCTATATCACCATAAAATGGACCATTGACAAATACTGCTGCTCTAGCACGATTATCTGCTGAATAATCGTTTTCAAAAACTATTCCCCACATTGATTTGGAACGAGGAAAGACATCATCCACTATTTTGGTTCCTTCCAAAATCCGAGTCATCGTTTTATATGCATCCTGTGCAGCATTATTATTTTTGATATCGTGCATTCCATGCCCACTCCAGTTAAACCAAAAAGCTCTTACAGGTCGTTGAGCATAATGACCAGCTAACATATGTAGGAGGAAACTGGAGGGTATCGTACGGGCTACCCATATATCTTGATTTGAGGAGAACATATCACGAAATGTTCCAAACTCTGTTTGCCAAGCCCCTGCTTTACCCTGCGTTTTAGAAAATTTCTTATCCAATGTTAATTGCATCAATGCACTATGAAAAGTACTTGGACTAGGAAAAGCATATGCATGGTTTACAGAACCATCTACATATCCTGTGTCGTTTCCCTTTGCATACATAACATCTCTGTTATAGGCTAAAGAACCTCCACCAATTAAATTCACATTTGGAAAATCAGCTTTTACCTTATTCCAAATTCGTTTAATCATATCTCTGTATTCTTCAGCAGAACCACCATTCCATGCCCACTCATCAACCCACGGTTCATTCCAATGTTCATAGTAAGGCATTAAATCATGAGTAGCCGCTACCCAGTCATAAAATTTTTGTACATAAGCATCCATATTTCTCGGAGGCCCTAATTTGTCCTTCTCTTTCCAATCTGTTGGATAAAAAGGAATTTGTAACGAAGATACGCCATATTTTTTTAAAGCGTTTATCCTCTCTCTAAGAATCTTAGGATCACCATTCCAAGGCTCAAACTCCACTTGTATACCACGAGTCCATTTGACTCCAAGCTCTTGAGCTATTTCACCTATCATTTTTGGATCAGTATAACCAAAGTCTAAACCAAAAGGAGAGTTGGGAGCTAATCCAGTGTATCTTGGAGGTAATTGTGCATCACTTTTGAAACTCAATAATAAGCACAAAAAAATTGCAAGAGCACTTCTACTCAAGTACTTAAAACCTAATTTGAAGTTGATTGTTTGTTGTTTTTTCATAGAAATTTGAGATTCATACGAATTCTGGAGTCCACTTGCACTCAATACTTACTCTTCCATTCTTGGCGTTCTATGCCCTGCGGGCACGCTACGCGAAGGCGACGCCAGACGCAGCCCGGTGGGAGAACGCCAGGTGCTTCAACGGGGGGAACCCCCCTTCGGGTTCGCCAGATGCCTACGGCGGGAAACCCGCCTGCAGCACTGGTCTCACCGCAACGCACTGGCTCCCCTCCTGCAGCGCTGGCTCGTCTATGTCCTCTTGTCCACGCTGCGCGCTTGGCGGTTCGTCTCATAAACATTCAGTACACATCAATCGAAAATTAGTATCAGTGTAACTGCATTCTAAATATAGACTGAAAGTATACTTTTAGGCGAAAATAAAGTTTTTGCAACACAATCATTGATTCAGAACTGTGTCAGAACAATTCACGCCGGAATTTTCCCATCCTCGTCAGCGACTACCTGAGCAAAGATGGCAAATTTACTCTCAAAAAATAGAATTGGCGCGAGAAATGGCGTCAGCGACGAATCTACCGCCTTTAATCAATCAATTGTTAATTAATCGGGGTATTGAAACACCAGAACAAGCACAAGTTTTTTTAAATTCAGGAGAGTTAATTTTGCCTTCGCCTTTAGAAGACTTTCCTGATTTAGAAATGAGTCTAGAGTTATTACAATCGGCGATCGCCACTCAAGAAAAAATCGCGATCTGTGGTGACTACGATGCTGATGGGATGACAAGCACTGCTTTACTTTTGCGTGCTCTTCGTTGGTTGGGTGCTCAAATCGATTATGCTATCCCTAGTCGAATGCATGAAGGGTATGGTATTAATAAACGCATTGTTGAAGAATTCCACAGCGAAGGTGTAGCATTAATTCTGACTGTAGATAATGGAATCTCAGCTTTTGAACCAATTGCTAGAGCTAGAGAACTTGGTCTAAAAGTTATTATTACCGACCACCACGACATTCCTCAACAATTACCAACAGCGCACGCCATTCTCAATCCTAAACTGATACGAGAATCTTCTCCTTATCGAGGTATTGCTGGTGTTGGTGTCGCCTACGTTTTAGCTATATCCCTTGCTCAAAAATTGGGACAGGCGAATGATGACATATTAGCTTCGATGCTGGAACTGTTTACGTTGGGAACGATTGCAGATTTAGCTCCCTTGACTGGGGTAAACCGCCACTGGGTGAAACACGGTTTGCAGCAGTTACCCAAATCTAATCTCCCTGGAGTGCAAGCTTTGATTCAAATGTCTGGAGTGCAGATGAGTCAGGGAGATGGGGAGGTGGGGAGATGGGG
>NZ_QMEA01000046.1 GCF_012912105.1 Brasilonema sp. UFV-L1 | reverse complement strand
AGATGGGGAAGTGGGGGAAGATAGGGAAGTGGGGGAAGTATTTTCTCCCCCTACCTCCCCTACTCCCCCTACTCCCCTTGTCTCCTTGTCCCCGGTTCCCATCTCCCCGGCTACCTCTGTACTCAACAAAATCGTCGGGCGTCCTGTGTCCTGTGCGACTTGTCCTGCGACTAACCCCAAGACACCAACAGCCCATTGCGGGTCTTCCAAAACAATAACGCTAGTGGTTGATAAGTCCATTTTGGAAAGCTTTTGCGCGACTTGCCCGGCAACATCTTTCTGCAAAGATTTGCGACGGCTGTTCGCTAATTCTGTGATTTCTGCGAGTTCATTCACACGTTTTTTGTCGCGACTTGTGAGTAATTCCACGCAGAAAGAAGCATCCCCTTGAATGCGACTGACAGCGTTAATTCGGGGACCTAAACCAAAAGAAATATCTGTGGGGCGATCGCCACTTTTCTGACATAATTCCAATAGTCGCCCGACACCCGGACGCCGCCTCAACTCAGGTATTTTCTTAAAATCCTCTTGCAGTCGCCCAATTCCCAACTGTGCTAAGTAGCGACAATCTCCACTCAACTGCACTAAGTCAGCAATAAGTCCAACCGCGACTAAATCCAATAACTCCTCCAAAGGTTGTTGCGGGACATTTGGTAAACTTTGATAAAAAGCTTCCACTAATTTGTAAGCCACCGCCACCCCAGAAAGATGAAACAGCTGATGTGTTTGTGGCAAATAGCGAGGGTTAATAATTGCCGTCACAGGGGGACGTTCCGGTGGTAAAGTGTGATGGTCTGTGACTATAACATCTACACCTAACTGCTTAGCATAAATAATTTCACTTATATTTGTACTGCCAGTATCACAAGTCACAATCAACTGAAAGCCTTGTTTTGCAAACTTATCAATTCCTTGGCAGTTCAATCCATGAGATTCAGTTAAGCGATTAGGAATGTAATAAACAAGCTGCGTATTTTGAGCAAAAAATTGTCCCAAACCATCCCACAGAACAGCTGTAGACGTAATTCCATCAGCGTCAAAATCTCCCCAAATAGCAACTTTTTCCCCAGCATCTCGTGCTTGTTGTAACCGTTCCACCGCCTGATGCATCTCTTGTCCAAACTCAAATGGACTCGCGGCTTGATAAGCTTGTGGATTGACAAAAGCGGCTAATTGTGAGTTTTCTCTGATTCCTCGTTCCCACAACAACTGCGCGGCAAAATGTCCACCTGATGCTGGTGCATATTGCTTCACCGCTTGGATAAACCATTCTGGGGGTTGTTCAGTTGTTGCAAGAATCCACTGTTGTTCTGGCATGATATTATGTCCGGTAAAAGACTTATGATTAAGTTCGTAGTAGCGCTGTCTTCGCAAAAAGCTATATTTCGCGCTTTAGCGCTACTACAAAGGTGGATTTTTTTATAAGTGATTAGGCGGACTTTATATGAGATAAAATCTCTACTAACAAAAACCTGGTTTTGAGAAATCAAATCACAGACAAACACCAGATGAGTACAAATTATTTATCTGCGTGCATCTCGTGTTTATCTGCGGTTCCAAATACTAAATCATGATTGTGGCACAAGTCCCTTAAAACAGCTGATAACTGATGACTGATAACTGTTATACTGGTGCTTCCTCCTCTAAAGCTTGAGGTTCACTCACCAAAGTATTGAGTGCGACTTCACTAGCCACTCCATCTGACTTGCGAGGACGCATAGTAGGACGAGAACGCTTGTAACCTGCTCTTTCAGCCTTTTGGTGTTCGTATTCAATCAGTCTGCCATAGTATTCGTGCTTGCTTAAATTCATCGACAAGAAAACATGCTGGCGAACATTGCCAAAACCCTTGCGGTTGAAAAACTTCACAGCGGGGATATTCGCCGGATCAGTGTCTACCAACATGAACCGCGCCCCATCCTCAATCATACGTGCAATAACCCTATCAACCAGCTTGTCTCCCACGCCGCAACGCTGAAATTTAGAACTGACTCCTAACCACAAAATGTAACCGTAAGTCCAGCTAGCTTTGGTAATAATAGTTCCTAAAATGAATCCTGCTAGTTGTTCATCAACTTCTGCAACAAGACAGTATTCTGGATCAGTGTTATAAAGTCCTATGACTTCCCACTCATCCCAGCAACGATACAAATAGGGATATGAATTGCTGGTAAATAACTCTTCACCCAAGTGATAAACAGGGGCTATGTCATCTATTTTTAATTCGCGGACATAAACCGCTTCAATTTCATCAAAATGCATAAAATAATAATCAAGAAATTGTCAGTCATTTACAAAGTGACTTCTTGAATGCTAGCTAGATTTAGTAGGTTCGTGTCTATTGTTGTAGAATTTGTATGAGACATTTCTTCAGAAGTGGCATCGTTATCTACATCCTCAGCACCACTTTCTCTATTGCACCGCTTTGTATACTGACAGTAATCGCAGGCTTTGCTGCCTTCTGGTTCTTGTGGGAAGGGTTCTCCCTGGTAATAACGCTCTATCCAATATGTTAAACGACTCAAAAGCTGGTTAAGTTTTTTTGCAGCTTGTTGGTGTTGGATTGTATTATAACTAAATTTAATACTTTGTGGCTGACCTTCAGATTGGACAAACCAGTAAGTCATAGAAATATTTTCTGGTAGATAATCACTCGTTTCAGCCAAGACATATAGGTAAAGACGTGTTTGCCAGTTTTGTTCTAGCTTACGTTTATGAGGCGGTTTAGGATAAGTTTTCCAGTCAATAATTTGTGCATGCTGGTTATCTGCAATCAATAAATCATAAATAACCGTGAGCAAATAATCTTGAACTTGCAGAGTACAGTAGTGTTCACTTTCACGAAAAGTTTGGCTATTGGGAACAGGCTTTAAAATTTCTGGTGCTGCATTAGCAAAGCTTGACATCCAGCGTTGCAGTTGAGCATCCTCTTGTAAGAAAGTATCAATAGGTAAACCCATTTCTCGCTGCTGCATCAGCAAGTGAAAGCGGCTTCCTAAAGTTTGCCGTTCTTCATGTTCTGGATCTAAGGGAGAATGGAGTTGTTCTAAGTAGGTGTGTTGGAATTGACGGGGACAACGTTCTAGTAAGTTGAGTTGTCCTTGCGAAAGTCGCAACAGTTGAGGTTGAGTTATTTGCATAATACTATTCTAGAGCGTTGGTACATTACCAGTACTCCAGAACTCATGGTAGCAGGAACATTCCAAACTCCGCACACCCAAAAGCTTTTTCGTTTCATTTTTTGGTTTGCATATCAACCGTTATAAGACATAATATACTACATGAAGTAGTGTAAATTTGTCTGGTGAGAATTTCGTGAAGAAGTTTAAAGACACATTTCATCTTGTATTCAGCTACAGCAAGATTTTCTACCGTTCCTTACTTTTGTTGTGGACATCTGCACCTAGAGAAACAATATTTCTCACTGCTGCACTCTTGCTACAAGGTGTTATTCCTGCTGTTGCTATCTGGATTAATAAACAAGTTGTAGATACAGTAGTCGCTACCTTAAATTCAGGAAGAGAATTTCACATTGAGACTCTTGCTACCCTCTTTACTGGGTGGGTTAGTGCTATTTTTATTGAAACTTTGCTACCACCTTGGGTAGAAGCTGCTTATAGAAATCTTGGTGAAAAGCTGAGTGCTCATATTAATTTGCAGTTGATGCGTAAAGTTGATAGCTTCGTTGATTTAATTCACTTTGAAGACTCTCGCTTTTATGACGAATTACAGATCATTCAAGAACAAACAGAACGTCAATCATTTAACTTAATAGGAGGAATAGCTCAAGCATTTCCTGTATTCCTGACCTTGATAACAATGTTGATTTTGTTGTCTGGTGTGAGTTGGTGGATTCCTTTACTGATTCTCATAACATCCTTACCTCAAACTTACGTCTCTTTCAAAATCCAGTGGGATATTTGGGAAACAATGTATGAGAAAAGTCCACAAGATCGCCGGATGCAGTATTATTCATCAATGATACTGACTGATACTTATGCCAAGGAAGTACGACTTTTTGGACTGGGTTCTTTGTTTATCCAACGCTATCTTGAAGCTTTCCAAGATAAGTACAAAGCAATGCAAAACCTGCGAGGTAAACAAGCGTTTTCATTAACTGGTTTGTCAGTGTTAAGTGCGTCCGGGAATGCTTTTGCTTTCTTTTGGATTGTGCTACAAGCTATGAGTGGAAAAGTGACTCCTGGAAGTGTGCTGTTGTTTATCCAGTCATTAGCTTACACTCAACAAAATCTCAGTCAACTTATGGGTAGCTTTTATCTTCTCCAAGAAAACCTGCTGTATATGGAGCGTTTTTTCAACTTTCTGGAAACGAAATCCACCATGTCAGTTTGTATTCCTAGTTCTCCAGTACCCAAACCAATTAAGTCAGGAATTACATTTGAAAATGTTGACTTTTCTTACCCAGATAATAGAGTAGCTGTCACTGGAATTTCTTTTACCATCAAGCCTGGTGAAACAGTCGCTTTAGTTGGTGAAAATGGTGCAGGTAAAACTACCCTCGTTAAACTTTTAGCTCGCTTTTACGACCCCACGAGTGGCAATATTTTTATAGATGGTGAAAATCTCAAAAATTTAGATCTTCAAGCATGGCGACAGCAAATTGCAGTAGTCTTTCAAGATTTTTGCCGTTACTCTCTAACAATAGGAGAGAACATCGCCTTGGGAAATCTCAGCGCTATCAATAATTTAGAACAATTAAAAAAAGCTGCTGAAAAATCTGGGATTGCACAAAAGGTTGAATTGTTCCCAGACAAATATTTGACACAACTAGGTAAGCAATTTGACGGTACTGAACTTTCTGGAGGAGAGTGGCAAAAGTTAGCTTTAGCACGGGCTTTTATCAGGGAAGAAGATGCTCAAATCCTGATTTTGGACGAGCCAACAGCAGCTTTAGATCCCCGTAGTGAGTACGAAATATACCGCAGTTTTTCTAAGTTGGTTCGGGGGAAAACAGCTATTTTAGTGACACATCGACTAGCGTCAGTACGGATGGCTGACCGCATTTTGGTACTCAAAGCCGGGAAATTAATTGAAGTTGGTACACATTATGAACTTTTGCATCAAGGCGGTGAATACGCTGCGCTTTGGAGTATGCAAGCACAACAGTACCAAGATACAACAATGCAGTCATGATCATTTTGTGTCAAATTCTGTTGCTTAAACTTGCGCGATCTAGGCTTCCTTGCAGCAGAGGCGATTGCCTCTGCTGCAGACTACCCGCAGTTACAACAGAAGACGCGCCTCTTGCTTGATGCGAAGCGTATCGCATTCCATACCTTTACACTTATTCATCTCTTAATGACGATAGGTGAATGGTCATCAGACACAAAGCTACTTTAAACTTGATATATAAATGTATTAATTAACGTATGCTGCAAAAAAGCGACAGTCAAACGTATTCATAAGCAGTTCTTCTTGTTGCTGACTTATCGCTGACTCATTGCTTTTCAATATCCTTATAAAATTCCATTATGGTGTAGGTAAAGCTTAACTTAAATTCTGAATCAATTGCGTGTGGAGTTGTGCTGAATGGAATTACTCGTGTTTGGATTAGTAGTGGTTTATACAGGTGGTGTTTGGAAGTTCTGGAATGGATTTAACCGGACAAACTTCCAGCGAACTCTGCCCAATCGCTTAAGATTAGCCTTATTATGGCCAGCTTTGTTTGCCACAAACAAATCTTATCGTCAAAATTTTAGAAAGGCTCTTAAAGGTTAGAGTTGTTGATGGGACATATCTAACTGATATTATCGACCACAGCCATCATCAGAACTTACGCAAAATGATGGAAAAACGAACTGTATAAACAAACTAGCAAGCGGTGAGACAGGGCTGCATCCTTGTTTCCCGCACCTTGGCGACTGGCGTAGGTTAGAAATATGAAGTTCTAGAGAGTTCTTGCCTAAGTCCTAACAATGAAACTGGTAACGCTTTGATATCGTGACTAATAATTTACAACCAAAAAATACAGAATGAAAACCACTATATAATCTCAACTTTGCGATAAACGCTGGACTGCTTCACCTACCAGCATTTGATGTGCTTCTGCTAGAAGGTGGGGAATTTTGTCAGCGTGGGGACTACGGCTGAGACATTGTCTCAAGTCTAACTTTTCTACGTTGTCTGCTTTATTACCGGGAAACCAATGGTTTGCATTACCGAGTAGGTTGTAGCGCATTTTGGAGTACTCCAACATATCATAGGCGATCGCCAAATTTCTTAACCATAAAATCGTTGGAATATTCACTTGATCTGGTGTTTCCTCGAAAGTCGGTAAATTGAGTTGCCAAGTTTTCACCCAGTCTTCCCCCAAGGTAGAAATCGCTTCTTCCTCTAGCCTTGCCAAAATTGGTGATAAAATTTCAGATACATTATCTAGCAAATCTAGAGTTTGCAAGTGTTCATCAAAATCTTGTGGTTTTGCAGCCCCCACACTCAGAGTATGTACTTGAGAGTGACTCAGACAAAACAAATCATTAAACACAATTGGACTCAAAGGAGTACAAAGATTTGTTAATTTTTGTGGTGGTTTATATAACATCCCTCCTTTATCAGACGGACTAATAATAAATACACCCATATCTTGGCTGTTTGCTGCTTCAATAGCAGCCCAATTCACTTGATTGATGTAATACCAATGTAAATTGACGTAATCGAATTGATTCGTCTGAATGGTTTGAATAATAATATCTGTTGGTCCATGCGTGGAAAAGCCGATAAACCTGACTTTTCCTTGTGTTTGAAGTTTTTTTGCTATATCCAAACAGCCACCAGGACGAATGCTATAGTTTAATAACTCGGCATTGTTAATACCATGTATTCCCAGCAAGTCAACATAATCTAATTGAAGATTGCGTAATGATTTTTCAAAGTCATTCTGAAATTCTTTTGGATCTGCTGTCGGACCAACTTTCGTTTGAACAATTAACTGTGTACGCTTGAAAGTCGGTAAAATTTTCCCCAACTGCATTTCAGAACTACCATAACCACGGGCAGTTTCAATGTGGTTAATTCCTAGTTCAACTGCCCGTCGAATCGTTGCTTCTAGATTTTCCTGGTGATCATGGGGTATTTCCGATTGCGGGATATCCTGCCATTTATATTGGTATCTCATACCACCGCAAGAAAACACAGGCATTTGTAATTCTGTGCGTCCAAATCGTCTGTATAACATCGTTAGATTTGTGATCTCAATTAAAAGATGAGTATAACGAAAAATTGCTCAAGATAATTTCTGTAAAAACTTGATAATTTTAATAAAATTATTAGGTATTTTACTATGTTTATTTACTCTCGACAAAAGAAAAAGCTTCTCTGCCGATGAAAACTAGGAATAATCATTGTTTTAGTCAGTACAGCTTAGAACAATCCGGAAAATCTCCAACTTGTGCGAAAAATAAAACGTTCCCATTGAAGTCTGATTAGTGGAACTATAATTTTTTTGGAGGGATTAATGCCGCATTACTTTAGCACTCAGCCAATCACTCACCCTGTGAATACCCACTTGAAAGGTTCTCATGGCAATATCAATAATTTTATAGGTTTGTCTATCATTTCCTTTCCCATACTTCTTTTAGTAGGAATTATTACTTATAAAAAGTATCGTACTGCTGTTTTCCGTAGACAAGTTGCTATCCTAGAAAAAATTTGGTTAATGGATGTTAAGAATAATACTTATAGACAAGACTGAAATTATAAAATATAACAGATTTGTGTCCAAATCGCTTTGAGTTTTCCTTCGTTTTTACATCTTCGTAAACTGGAGACTTAAACACCAAAGATTTTAGCCGCTTCCTTAAGGGCGAGATATCCAACAAAAACCTACTTAACTCAACCAGAAACAAGGTAGCATGAGTTAAGTAGGTTTAGGGATTTTAAGCAAAAATATTGTAACTACAAATATTTTAACTATTGACTTGTTGTCTCCAGAAATCGGAGCGGCGGGATTCGAACCCACGACCTCCACTACCCCAAAGTGGCGCGCTACCAAGCTGCGCTACGCCCCGTAGTCATCTTTCCAAGTATAACCTCAAAAACAACATTTATCAAGGTGTATTTTTAAAAAACCTTGAGCGTTTCACAGGCTTGCAACAAACCAGAAACAGCAGAATCATTCCATTTACCCTCTGCACAACGCCCTGTTTTTAGGATAAAGCGTAAACTGTAGGCATGAGGATAACCTTCCACTTCCATCCACAATAAATCGCTCTCAACTTCACAAGCAATCTTTTCCTCATCCATTAATTCAGTTGCAATTTGTTTGATGGTGTCTGTTAATTGCGTGAGTAACCGACAAAAATCATTCAATTCAGCTTCAGTTAATTCAATCGCCCAATCATCTGTACCTACTAAACCTTTAAACTCTGGCGCTGCTGAGTTCCAGCCGATACGCCAACCAAGTCCACTTTTGACAACACGTTCCATAGTACCGCTTCGCGGAATTCAAAATTCAAAATTCAATCCGGTGCTGCGCACCGCTGCGCTAACAAAATTCAAAATGTTTAGAGTATAAGCTTTTCGTCGATTTTGTAGACAAGGGAGCGGCTTAAGGCAAAGAGGGTATGGTTGCTTTATTTCCGCCGCCTTGCAATACTTAAAAAAGTTAAAAGTCAAAAGATTTTTTCACTTTCAACTTTTCACTTTTTACTTTAACAGCTGCGCACCGCCGCCTTTAGGTACTCGTCTTGGAGTTGGGGTTGTTTCTTCTGGCTGGGATGAGGAGGGAGTGGGGGTAGAAGCTGGTGTATTTTGCGAGTTAGAACTGAAAACGTTAACCAAGGCTTGCACCAAAGCATCTCGTTGACGACGGTTTAAGCGTGCTATTGCAGCGCGATCGCCATCAAAAGGATTTTTTCGCAGACTATCTTTTCCAGGATAAGTCGCTTCATACATGACTTCATTAGCATCCAGGTAATCAGCCAAAGTCAGCTTCCAGTCGAGTCGGTAGTTTGGCGCACGTCCCTTCAAATAGGAGTGATACCATATCATACGACTGACCAGGGTGTTATTTTCAGCGACTTTCCCCGTTTCTTTGCTAATGTACTGATTTTCTCGCGGTAAGTCGGGTAATTGCTGATAAACTGCTTGCCAAGCATCACTACGACTGACTCTTTGAGCGTCAGCAGGTTGGGAAAAAGTGAAAATAAGTACACTAGCCAGTAATATCCCAATTCTGTTGATCATGTTATGGAACAGGAGATGGGGGGATGGGGGGATAGGGAGACCTCCTGCGGAGGAATTCAAAATTCAAAGTTCTTTTTTTTGAATTTTGTTAGCGCAGCGGTGCGCAGCACCGGATTGAATTTTGAATTGTTTAGTCCCCTTATCTACTGCTTCTTCTCGGTTGAAATTACTTTAGACTTCACCAATGATTTCTGGTTGAGTCAGTTCATCAGACATTTCAATAATAGCCCTGAGTACTGGCTTCATCATTGCATCATCCGCACTGTCAAAGTCTTCGTAACGCCGACGCTTAGCACGATTTGCCACTTGAACTGTGATGCGGTAGCGATTTGAGGCTGCATGAATCAAGTCCTCAGCACGGTGCATAACTTGCGATTGAGTCGTCTCGAACTTAGAACGTCTGAGCATACATTACTGGTTTTATAAGTCATTCTCTTCAGTTTAGCAGCACTCACTGCTGACTGCTGCCTGGTAAAAAGGAAAGAAGAAACTAATGTATGTTAGTGACATACTCCTACACTGACGCAAGCATACACCGGAATTCGGCTTGTAGTCGCGCGATCGCCCGTATCTCCTCCACGCCTACGCTACGCTAATAACGAACGAGAATATATCTCCGACATATAAAAATTATGAACGAAACGGTTATCAAAGAAATACTAAGGAAGTGTTGGTCACTCAAATCAAGTACACTTTGGACTGAAAATAACCCCGCACGGGGACAGTGTAATGTGACTGCTCTTGTTATTCAAGATTGCTTTGGTGGTAAGATTTTCAAGACCAAAGTCAGTGACAAATGGCATTTCTATAATTCGATAGATGGGCTGAGTTACGATTTCACAGCAGAACAATTTGAGTCGCCTGTTGAATACCTTGATTTACCCGCAACTCGTGAGGAGGCTTTGGCTGACTTGAATATCAATCAATATGCTTACCTCTCAACAAGATTCAAAGAAACTCTTGCCAAAATACCATCTAGTATGGTGAAAAAGAACTCAGATACCCAAGATTAATACAACTTGTTTCCCCATCACAAATAACGCAACGCCAATCATCACAATCAACGTCACTTTACCACCAGGAACAAGTGGTTGACTCATGCTCATTGATTGTTGCTGTTCTTGACGTTGCTTCCAAATCATCAACGCAGGAATAATCCCACTTAAAACTGAAATACTGAACGTTCCAGCATAGTCTAGAGCAATTAAGAAGATGCTAGGATTAAGCGTTCCAAGACTCATAGGCGGAAAAAGAATCAGTGAATAAAGCGGTAGACTTTTAGAAGTCTCATTCGGTGCAAATATATCTTTGAAGAAATCCAGCAAGCCGTACATAAACCCAATGAATGATGTGACAATCGCAAACTCAGAGAAAATAGATACTAAAACTCCTAACCATTCTCCTGCACCACCATTACGCAAAATTTGCAGTGGATCAAAAACAGTTTTGCCACCAAAAGTACTTACCATATCAGGACTGATGCTTCCCAAAATGACAGCATTCCAAGCCAAGAACATAATCAAGGGAATCGCAGAACCAATAAATAAGGACTGACGTATCTTGCGAGCATCTCCTTCTAGTTGAGTCACAACTGTTGGTACAACGTTACTGTAAAACAGCGCCACAAACATCACTGAAACGGCTGCGGGAACAGCACTCCAATTCTGAAATAAGAAAGAGGAAGTCTTGAGCTGCGTTGCTCCTAATAACAACAGTCCGAGAAATGAAGCCAGAACAATTGCCACAAAAGCATTGTTCAATTTTTCCACAAATTTTTCTCGCCCAAGGTACATAATACCACCAAATAAGAGAGTGAATGCTGTTGTCCCCACCAACGCAGGCAAAACACTCTGCACACCCAACATTTTTTCAACAGCAGATAATAAAATTTCTCCACCTTGAGCAACATACGCCACAAGCAAGGCGTAGTGCAAAAACAGATACGCAGCACCTGCAATCCGCGCACCCAACTTGCCAAGCGTCTTCTCAATCATTAACAGCAAACCTAAACTTGGACGCCCCACAAGACGCATCGTGTTCAAAGTCATTTCTGCAATCAAAAGACTAGAAACTAAAGTGTAGAGCCAAACAGCAATCAATAAAACTGTTGATGGGACAACGCCAGATGGTAAAGTCACTGCAGGCAATGCCAGAATACCAGCACCAACAGTGGTTCCTGCAATCAGTGCTGTACTTCCTAAAACACTACCTGGTTGATGATTAAGCTTATTGCCATAGAGTTCAAGGTTAGAAAATAATCGAGTGACTTCTAAGGTATCTGAGTTGAGAACTGCCTTCATATGGGTTCTGCTAAGGTGAGCAAATTCTAAAACAATTGTGTGTGCAACAAAAAGTAAACTAATGTAAATTATTTTAGCAAAAACGGCTATTTTCATCACCTAGTGCTTGTCATCACTTTGAAGATGTCACGGGGTCGCGCCACGTAAAAATTTTGGCAGCCGCCTTACTACGAGTACTCGTCTTTACGGGGTTACGACTGGGAAAAAGGGTCAAGCCTTATTACAACGAGTACCCGTGAGCACCGACAAATCAACCAAACAAAGGCTTGACCCTTTTTCTTGTCCCAAGTGCTCAGGAACACAGATAAATCTTACAAAGGCTGCCAAAATTTTAGGGGACAATGCGTCAACATGGTGTCTGCTACAAAAACGCAGATAGCAAGAAATCAAACAAGGAAAAACCTAATTTAGATAGCAGATAACTTGCGGATAACCGAAAAAATCAGCCCTCCGACTCAGAACTCGTTGAGATCAAAGCCCACTTTCAGACAGAGGTACTCATATTCTCAGCTTTCTAGAATGACTTCCAGAACTTGCAAGTAGTTAGTAAATAGACAAAAAAGCTTCGCAAGTTTTCATTTTGTAAAGCACAAGAACTTGAGTCTAAAGGAGATATATCATGGCAGATACAAGCAAGCGTGGATTTGCTTCAATGGATGAAGATAAACAGCGCGAGATTGCTAGTAAAGGTGGACAAGCTGCTCACGAAAAAGGAACAGCACACGAGTTTACTTCTGAGGAAGCCAAAGAAGCTGGCCGCAAAGGTGGTGAAACAGTCAGCCAAGATCGAGAGCATATGTCAGAGATTGGTCGTGAAGGTGGTAAAAACTCTCATAAGGACGCAAAAGACGAATAGTTTTTAAATCATCGCTAGACTACTGAAGCATGCTTTCAATTGTAAAAGTCAAGACTTACGTTATCAGACAACAAAACTAGGTTAGAACTTGACTTGACAACTCTGACACACAATACAAAGTAGCGCTATCGCGCGGTAGCGCTACTACAAGCCGAATTCAGGACTTTTAGATTTAGTAAAATAGATCGATTTATTGTAGTCTGATTGCAAATAGTGTGGTTTCAAAATCAAGTTGAAAGATAAATTTGAAAGCAGTTGAAAACAATCAGGTTTGCAGGTCGGAATATATTAGTAATATAAAAAATTAGTAATATAAAAAAATTTTCAACCGCCAGTGATTATCAAACCGTTAACTTCTGCGACTCATGATTGGGTGAAGCATTTTACTGTAAATCATTGGAGTGCTGATACTGTCGTTGCTCATGGTAAAGTGTTTTCGCCACACTTACTTCCTGGCTTTGTAGCAATACTAAACAACGAACGTATTGGACTGGTGACTTATCACATCTGTGACGGCAGTTGTGAGATCATTACTCTGGACAGCCTGCATCATGGCATCGGAGTTGGTACAGCTTTGATAGAAGCGGTTAAGGTGGAGGCGAGACAAGCGGGATGTCAGCGACTGTGGCTGGTGACTACCAATGATAATCTTGATGCACTGGGCTTCTATCAGAAGCGAGGGTTTATGCTGGTAGCAGTACATCGTCACGCTGTGGAACAGGCGCGACGAGTAAAGCCAAGCATTCCGCTGATTGGTGAGAATGGAATCCCAATTCGAGACGAAATAGAATTGGAGATGGTTCTTGACTAGAATCACAACACAATACAGCATCTTACTCCCTTCGGTGCCAGAAGAATACCGATTAAATGAACCACAAAGACACGAAGAACACAAAGAAAGAAAGGAAGAAGATAGGTAATCTTACGCCACCGAAGGGAGTAGTGTTTACATTGAGATGTGATTCTTGGCTATATACAAGCGTGTGCAAAGCCGAAATGATAGCCAAAATGATAAAATTTCATGAGTTCACAATTTCCCGTTTTATCCTCTTCAACAAAGGTATTTGTGTTAGAACTCTACAGCTATTATCGCTCAACAGCTTCATATAGAGTGCGAATTGCACTCTTTTTAAAAAATATTCCTTACATTTATAAAAGCGTCTCAAAGTTAAGAAAAGGTGAGTCAAAATTCACGGCTGAATTCAGCAAAATAAACCCTCAAAAAATGGTTCCTACCCTGATTGATGGTCAAGCTGTCATCAGTCAGTCTTTAGCAATTATCGAGTATCTTGAAGAATGTTATCCCCAACCTCCACTTTTGCCGAAGGATAGTTTAGCACGAGCTTATTCACGTCAAATTGCACTTTTGATCGCATGTGATATTCATCCTTTGAATATCAAGAGAGTTCGTCAGTATCTGACCTCACCAATGAGTCATAATGACTCTGAGAAAATGGATTGGTATCGCCACTGGGTAGATGAAGGCTTCACAGCTATAGAATTCCTTCTCGTTAATAGTACATTTCGTGGTAGTTTTTGTCATGGTGATCAGCCAACAATAGCAGATTTGTTTCTTGTACCTCAAGTTTATAATGCAGAACGGTTTGGATGTCCTTTAAAGCCATATCCAACAATTTGCAAAGTTTATGAAGTCTGCATGAATCATCCTGCATTTCTAGCAGCACAACCACATTTGCAACCTGATGTTTTGGAGTACAGTCCTGACGATGAATATTAAGAATAAATATCATCACAGTTGAAGAGTACTAAGTTCAGAAAACCCTGTTCGTTAAGTATTCTACTATGTTCAAAAATCTGAGGATGAAAAAGGAGGAAACCAATTTAACCAACCATCCCAAGTTTGCACAATTTCTGCAAATTCTGCGTAACCTGCTGCTCTCGGATGAGCACCATCATTCGCTCTTGCTTCATCTTGCCAGATATTTGACTTCTCCAAAATCGGAAAAATATCCAAATAAGATATCTCAAGTTCATGACAAACTAAAGCAAATTGTTTAGATAATTTCGCTATTCTTGAATTTCTTTCATCTTCTTCTTCATCTGCACAGGGTGGGGGACCAACCATTAAAACAGGATATAACTTTTTAGCCTCAGTCAAAATATTATGGATATTTTCTATTGATTGTGCCAATTCAACACGAGGTTTATCATTTACCAGTGTTGTATCATTAACCCCAAAAGAAAATACAACCCTACCATCATATTCTTTTGGTAAACGGTAAGAAACTTCTTTTAACCAACGTTGTCTTAGCTCTGTACTTGTTTCTCGTCTGACTCCTAAATTATAGATGGTGATATCATAGCCTTTTTTATAAGCATCAACACAAACTCTTCCAGTCCATCCAAGAAACTCTGGATCACCAGTACCGTTGACAAATGATTCTCCAAGGAAGCAAATCCTGATTTGTGGTGGCTTTTCTGACATCATTCAATCGCAATCTCCTATCTGTACTATATGCTTTGGCCTTAGCCACGATGTTCACCCCAACGGCGTCGCCCCCTAAGTAGTTCTGAACTTCATCAGGAGTGTCATACAGGTACACGCATGTCCCTAATGTTGCACATCAAAAAATCTAAAACACTATTGTGCAGGAAATTAAAGAGGAAACCTTAACCTAAATTTGTGCAAGTTTTAACTTAATTTTCGTTCTTATTATCTTACTTTATCTGTAGAGTTAAGGCATAGCTGTGCTAAAATACGGTAAAACAGTAGATTATTAGATATATGCAATCCTGAAAACATTTACAGCGTAATGTTCAGATTCTTTTTCCTGTGGTGCTTTTTACTAAAACTTGAGGAGTAACAATGTTCAAGGCGATCGCGTGTGCCTGGATACTACTTATTGTTGGCGACTTCCTTTCTACTTTTTGCTATCACGTACCTGAACACGTTTTTGGTATGCTTCACCTACGAACTCACCACTCCTACAAGAAAAACTTTCGCCATTATGCCATCTTGACGTTCAATTTTGAAGTTCTTCTTGATGGTATTCTGGGTGCTTTACCTTATTTATTAGTAGCAGTAGTTCTATGGTCTTTTTCCCCTATAGGTGTTTTGTGTGGGCTACTATTTGGTCAGTTTCATGTATGGTGGAGACATACGAGTACTTTGGGTTGGCAAACTCCCAAGTCAGTAGAGATTTTATGCCGAATTCTGTTCATCACGACTCCAGAAAGACATTGGCAGCATCATCAAAAAACTAACCAGGGTTACGGCGATATTTTCACATTCTTTGAACAGCCAGCAAAAAGCTGGTTGCGTCTACTACGCTTGTTGAGGCTTCGTTTCTCGCACTTGCTTGTGTCTCAATAATCTGATAGAAAACCATATTTATAATAATGACTACAATTGGGGTAGTAGCAATAACTACCCCAACTTGCTTATATATACCTGACAAATCAACCAGTATTTCTCATACCTGCGGCGATACCGTTTATGGTTAACAACGCCCCTCGCAACAACTCGCCCTTACTGTAACGAGAGTGAATGACTCCAGATGTCACATTTGTTCGAGCTTCACGTAAGCGCTTGAGTAGAGAAATTTGTATGAAGCCTAGTGGGACTATTGTACCATTACGTAACTGCACCGAGCGTTGCAAGACAGGATCTCCATCCAAAAGTTGTTGATGACCTGTGATTTGCAACACTAAACCCCGTGTTAAATAGAATTCATGAGCAATTTGTTCAAAAACCTTCTCTAAACGAGATTTATCCTCAGGATTGGACAATTGCTGAACATATTGCTGAGCCATTTGCAAGTCTACTTTAGCTAAGGTCATTTCTGCCTTAGAAATCACCATTTTGAAGAAAGGCCACTTGATGTAAAAATAGCGTAGTAACTTCAGATGTTCTTCTGGTTCCTCGTTTAAGAATTCTTGCAAGGCTGTACCAATACCATACCAAGAAGGTAATAAAAACCGGGTTTGTGTCCAGCTAAACACCCAAGGAATTGCTCGTAAGCTGCTTAAATCTTTTTTACCAGATGGACGACGCGCAGGACGAGAGCTAATTTGTAACTGGCTAATTTCCTCAATCGGGGTGACTTGATGGAAGAAGTCAATAAAATCAGGTTGTTCGTAGATCAGGTTGCGGTAGTGTGTACGCGATCGCGCTGCTAATTCTTCCATAATTTCATTCCAAGGTTCAATATCATCAAACCCTGTCCGTAGCAAGCTCGCTTGAATAACAGCAGAGGCGATTGTTTCCAGATTATACAGCGCTAAGTCCCGCAACGAGTATTTAGAAGCCAGAACTTCTCCTTGTTCGGTAATTTTTATTCGTCCATTGATACTGTGACCAGGCTGAGCTAAAATAGCTTCATAAGATGGACCACCACCACGTCCAACAGAACCACCTCGTCCATGAAAAATCCGTAAATTTACGCCGTATTCTTCTGCGACTTTCTGTAGTGATTTTTGAGCTTTGTGAATTTCCCAGTTACTGCTTAAAAACCCAGAGTCTTTGTTGCTGTCTGAATACCCCAGCATAACTTCTTGTAAGTTTGGAGTCAGGGATGATCTGAATTGGGAAAAAGAAACTTCAACAGTTCCGTCTGCTTCTCCTGCTTGATACCCTCCTGCTAGTAAAGCGCGATATAAAGGTAATGCAAATAACTGTCGCATCACGCTTGTGGAACGTTGTAAGTCTTCTACTGTTTCAAACAAGGGAACGACTTGAATGCTTCCAACAGCTGTACCAGGATCATAAAGTCCAGCTTCTTTCGCAAGAAGCAACACTTCTAGCACGTCGCTAACTTGGCGACACATGCTGATAATATAAGTTTGGCAAACATTGTTGCTAAACTCTTGTTGCAGCGATCGCACAACCCGTAATGTTTGAATGACATCGTTTGTTTTTTCAGAAAATGGCAGTTCTGCTGGAATTAACGGGCGGCGTGTTTGCAGTTCTTCAACCAGCCAAGCAACTCTTTGCTCTTCTGATAGTTCGTTGTAGGAAACTTTTAAAATTCCCAGGTATTCTAGAATTTCATTTAAAGCATCAGAATGACGAGAGGATTCTTGACGGATATCCAGATGCGTTAAGTTAAAACCAAAAATTTCTACCTGACAAATCAGATTTTCTAATTCTCTACAACTCAAACCTGTTTCTGTCAAGTTGCGTTCAATCAAACGTAATTCTGCTAAGAATTCTGCTCCTGAGCGGTAGATCGGGATATTCTGATTCTTGAGGGTTTCTCGTTTAGACAAAGCGATGTTGCGATCGCGAGTATTTTCCAACCGCTTGAGGACATAAGAAAGTTTCAAGCGATATGGTTCTTGTCGAAAACGCAAAGCCAGTTGCTCATATACTTCACTCAGTTGAGACTGCTCTAACTCCAAAGATTCAAGTAAATCTGGTAAGATATCACTCCAGTGCAACGAAAGACTCAACAAGCTAATCAACTGCTTCACTGACTTGATGTATTTTTCTAGCACAACGTTGCGCTGATAGCAAGCTGTTTGCCAAGTAATTTCTGGTGTGACTGATGGGTTTCCATCTCTATCTGCTCCTACCCACGAGCCAAACTTACAGAAGTTTTTCTTGGGAGGTTCTAACCAGGGAAAAGTGCTACCCAATGCATGTTTGAAGCGTTTGTACAAGTGGGGAATCGCATCAAATAACACTTCTTGGAAGTAGTGTAAGGCATAATCAACTTCATCGAGTACCGAAGGTTTAAATTGGTGTAGTTCGTCGGTACGCCACCACAGGCGAATTTCTTCAACCAATTGTTCTCGCACTTCCTCATCTTCCCAGGATGAAGTACCATTACTAGAGTGCTTTTCCGCCACATCGAGCTGTTGCAAAAGCTTCACGACTCGCCGTTGCTTATCACGGATTGTATGCCGAACAATTTCTGTTGGGTGAGCAGTGAAAACCAGTTGTATGTCTAATTGTGCAATCAGACGTTGAATTTGCTGTGGTGGAACGTTTAGTTTGAATAAATGAGGAAACAAACTCGCAAAAGTTCCTTTTCGTTTAATATTAGAGTTTGATTGCCAACTTTTTGTCAACAAGTTTGCTCCAAGTCCACTGTTAACAGGATTTTCTGCTTCTTCTTGGTTTGATGAACAGATAAAATCTGGTAAAGCTTCTTGAGTTGAGGACTCTGTATCTACTTCATAACGAATTAATTGCTGCTGTTGTTCATAGTCTTGCTCTATGATGTTAATCAACTGAAAATACAAAGCGAAAGCACGAGCGGCTCGAATTGCTTCGTTAATGTTGAGCTGTTCTATCAGCTTGAACACAGAGGAAGCTTGGTCGTTGATTGCTTGTCCTTCTGGAGAACACAAATCCCGTAGTTGCCGCAGCAAGTCTACCATCTTTTGACCACATTCTTGGCGCAGAACTAACTCCCATAATTCTTCCACAACTTGAAGGCGATGGCGCAAAAATAAATCAGAGGCGGGGTAGATATTCACTGCCTGAGTAAAAGAGTATAAAAGGTTACTCATATGCTTGATGCTGGTTAAGCAGGTAAAGATTATGTGATTCTATGAAATGACCGAACAAAGAACTCAGTCGTCAACAACTCACAAACTCAGAATTGGAGGAAAGAGAATAGAGTGCATGGGAACATATTTTTTTGTGAATCAAAAAGAAGATGTGTTTCGAGACACCCGGAAAGCGCGATGAAAGACAGCATGCTTCTCAAACAAATAAGCGCGCATTTCTTAGCGGATGTATTTCTAGCTGCACAGTTCTACCTTGGTGCGTTCTTCAGCAAAATTGCCGTAGAATCATTGACAATCAAAAGTATATTTTTTAGCTTTGTTTATGATTCGTTTTGGTCAGGAAAGTTGAGAATGGGCAGGCGATCGCCTCGAAATAATTCTTCGGTTGCTTCCCCAATGCCTTGTAGAGTTTTTGCAGTGGCTTTTTCTGCCATCAACAATAGTAGGATAGACACGGTACCAACTTGTAAAAGCAGAGACTGGGGGATAGAAAAGAGAACCGGATTGAGTCCAGAATCAGATGAAGAATCAGAGGTCACAGGTGGCATGTGCGATTTCCTGGAAGTTCAAGAAGAAAAGGGACAAAATGCGAAACCAAACAACAAGTCAAACCACTGCTATTTTGAGGGTAAACCGGAGGCAGGAAACTGGTGAGGCACTCCGCCCTTGGGAATTCCCCAACAGTCAAAGGAAGTACCGAACCTATAAGGACTCTCGCCTTGGGTCAGTCTTGTGACTGTATACAACTATTTTTGCCGATTTTACAAAGTTATAACGTAACAAAAGCGTAAAAAAAAAACGACATAGTGTGATAGTTCTATAGTTCTAGTGTACAAGGTATTGGGGATTAGCGATTGAGAATCAAATCATGTTGTTTCCAGTAAAAAGCGATTGACAAAGTGACCTCGACCAAGTAAATAGTTTCTTGTTGAATCAAAGCATTGTTCCCTAAAACTAGCTTTCAGTAAAGTCAATTTTCCATGAAAACAGAATTACTAAATCGCCAAAAATCTCTAGTGCAGTGGATTAGCCAAGCAACAGGGATTAGCACTTTCGGGGTGAAAATTCGGTTGCAGGGAAACAACCTACACATTTTGTGCGAAGGTCGAGAATGTCCTCAGCGTTGGCAAACTTTGTCTGACTTGCTGCGAGCATTACAACAAACAGACTTGGATGTTTTGACAAACCAAGGACAACCATCAATTTATCAAGTCTTTGTCTACGGACGCAAAAAAGGAGAAAATCGCGCTCAATGGTGCCATAAAGTTTATCTTAATCAACTGGAGCAGCATTTAGAAGAGGTAGAGCAAGCGCTGCTAGAAGACGAGAAAAAATCTCAAAAACCGAGTGGGGCGCTGATTGCTTCAAACGAAAGTTTAGCTCGTCTTGGAGAACCAGAGGCGATCGCTCGCTACCTTAGTGAAACCCTAAGTAACTTTGGTATTGCTGTAGAAGTTAAACTCATCAAGCCAAAACCCACAGAAAACAATCAGAAAAATGAAAGTCGCTTGTGGATATTGTGTGAATCGAGTTACAGTCCTGATGCATCCTTAATTGCTGAACCAGTCGCCCAGAAATTACGGCATCTGAAACTTTCTGGTTACCAAGATGCTGTGATTGCTTTGCGTGTCAGAGGTGAAAACAGAATAGATTGGCAGTTCAAGATAGATTTGACGCCATCTGAGGTTATGCTTAAAGAATGGGCACGCTGGGGAGATGTACAAGCGCTGTCATATTTGTTAAGCGAGAAGTTGTCAGAGTTAAAAGTAGCAGTCAAGGCAACACTCAAAGAATCAACACTACACATCTTTTGTACCCAAGCTTTTGACCAATTCGGAACTGCTCCTGAACCAGATAAAACACTGTGTTTAGAAGCAATCAGACCTTTTTTAGAAAAAATAGCTCCCCAAGGCATTGTCGCAACCACAGTGTATGGGCAAAAGATAAAAGACAATCAACCAGCATGGGTTGATTGGTTATCATTACCTGCGAATGAACATCCAGCTTTAGGAATATCAGCCCAAAAGCTGGCGACTTCTTTTGATCAACCTGCTATTGTTTTCTTGTTGGAACGTTTGCTCAACCCTGATCTAGATACGCGCCTAAAAACGGGAGGTATTCGCGTCCTTTTGGATCGCAAAGCAGATTTATTGCACATCATGTGTGATGCACCCGTTTGTCCAGCACGCCAACAAACTGCATCAGCTGTGACTCAGTTTGTGCGTCAGTTGGAAATACCTGGGATTGCAGGTGTGCGTGTTTATGGACGTCGTGCAGGCAACAAGGAACCTTTATGGGATTACAGTGTCGATTATAATCACCGCCAACGTTTAGTGAGCGAGGCAACACCAGAATTTGCTGCAGCCTCTGCTTACACTCGTGAGCTTCTACCATCTAAAATTGACGAACCTGTGCTGCGCCCTAACCTTCCTACAGAAGAAGTTTACACTTTTGTCACAGAAGTGACTCAAGATTGGAGCGCAACACTCAAAAAATTTTTTCTAGAAACACATTTGTTTATAGATAACGACGAATCACACGAACAAACAACACACCATCAAGGACTTAAAGTTGCCTTAGTCTGGGGTACATTGGGATTACTACTGACTTTACAAACAGATTGGATTTTGGAGAGATTTTTAACCCGCAATATACCCCAAACCTCGACAGTGACTAGTGTTTTACCCAAATCATCCTCTAGTCTTGGAACATTGTCTACTTCTGAAACTGACGAGAAACGAACAGCATTTTTTACCACGACTTCTAAAGACAAATCTGCCAAACCTGGGAATAGTGTCTCCAATACCTCTGAATCTACACAAGCAGATTTGCAAGCTTCACCATTAAAGCCAAAGGCAACATCAACTGCTATTCTTCTTGCAGCACGTTCTCACAAATCGGGAGCATTGCTAACGCAAATACCAAGTTTTAATGCTCGGCAATTAGATGAGCAACTCGCACTATACAAACAGCGTATAGCAAAAAATGGACATCCGCCAGATGTGTTGATTATTGGATCTTCACGCGCTCTTAGAGGAATAGATCCTGTTGCTCTTTCCAAATCTTTGGCAACTCCAGACTCTCATCACATCGATGTTTTTAACTTTGGCATAAATGGTGCCACAGCAAAAGTTGTCAATTTTATTGTGCGTCAAGTTCTTGAGGTATCGGAACTCCCAAAACTTATTATTTGGGCAGACGGTGCTCGTGCTTTTAATAGTGGTCGAGAAGATATCACTTTTAGCACAATTGCTGCATCACCCGGATATAAATATATCTTGGAAAAAGCAGCAGAAAAAGCAATTTATCTTGGCACAACTAACACCACAGATCAAGAAACAGGAATTCAGATAGGTAAAGGTGCTTATCAGGCAGTAGATAATTGGTTAAATGAAAGTCTAGCTGCTTTATCTGCTAGTTATGAAAAGCGTGACAATCTCAAAAATCTTTTGAAACAACAATTGAAATCTTTGCCTGTTATGAGTCATACTGACCAAGCAGCGACCAAACAATCACGCAACTTGAATTTAGAAAATATTTCACAGCAAGCAGTTGACTCTGACGGATTTCTTGCTCTTTCCACGCGCTTTCAACCGACGACATACTATCAGAAACATTCTCAAGTTTCAGGATACTACGATAACGACTACAAATCTTTTCGACTCCAAGGTGACCAAGATATTGCTATACAAGAACTACTTCGATTTGCCAAGTCTCGGAAAATAACTCTAGTCTTTGTCAATATGCCTCTGACAGCAGATTATTTAGACTCAGTACGCTCAAAACATGAGCAAGAATTTCAGCAGTATATGTTAAATTTATCTACCAACCCAAACTTTATTTATCGAGACTTAAGTCAATTTCTACCCAAGGCCCATGACTACTTTTCTGATCCCAGCCATCTCAACCGTTACGGTGCTTACAAAGTCTCACAAAAACTTGCTAATGATCCTATGATTCCTTGGCCTTTTAAATAAGAAACAGCTTGAATAAAAATTCACGCATTCACTGCCTACGGCACGCTACGCTAACATTCAAAGTATGCCTGCCTTCGCTACGCTATCAAAAAAATACAGAATAATTCAGCTTGGGTGAAGAAAAAGTCATTCTGACTCCTGACTCCTGACTCCTGACTCCTGAGTAAAACATGAACTTGATATCTATTCTATACGGGTTATTTTTGCTGAGCGTGCTAGGAATTTATTGGTCTGTAGCACAACAAAAGTTGCGTTTATGGACATTGCTAATTGCTAGTATAGTGTTTTATGCATCTTTGCAACTTCATTACGTCCCATTGCTGCTAGTACTTATTTTTTTTAATTTTCGTTTAGCTAAAGAAATTGGTGAGCAAACGTTAAAACCTCATTTTTTAGACTGGCAACTTTCTAATGAAGAATGGCATTTAGCTCAATTTGATTGGAATCGTCGCCGTCTTAAACTTTTGTGGCTAGGTATATTTGTAAATGTTTTTTTACTACTCTGTTTTAAATACTTATTACCTTTATTAGAATTCTTTTTTCCTGGTATTATCTCCTCACCTGCTGAATCTTTTAAAGTCATCGTACCTTTGGGAATTTCATTTTTTATCTTTGAGTGTATTGCATATTTAGTTGATGTCTACCGTGGCGCACCCGCTAGTGAAGAATTTGTCCAATTTGCTGCATACAAGTTTTTCTTTGTCAAATTGATTTCAGGTCCAATTACTCGTTTCCATAGCTTAGCAAATCAATTCAAGAATCACCGCTTCCTCACTCCTGAGATTGTGGCAGATGGACTATGGCTTATTGCTAGAGGTGCAGTCAAAAAAGTTATCTTAGCAGACCATTTAGGAATTTTTGTTGATTTATGTTTTGGGAACTTGCAAAGGGCGGGTAGCACAGATTTATGGTTAGCAACTGTTGCTTACGGCTTCCAGCTGTATTTGGATTTTAGTGGTTATGTAGACATTGCCCGTGGTAGTGCTTTACTGTGTGGTTTGGTTTTACCTGAAAATTTTGACTTTCCCTACTTCAGCACTAGTATTGCTGACTTTTGGCGACGCTGGCACATCACTCTCGGGGATTGGCTGCGTAATTACCTGTACTTTCCTTTGGGTGGTTCTCGTCAAGGATTAGATCGCACCTGCATTAATTTAATTATTGTCATGCTGATTGCAGGTATTTGGCACGGTGCAGCATTGAGTTTTATGATTTGGGGAGTCTTTCACGGGTTAGCTTTAGCTGTTCATCGTTTGACTGATGCAATAAGCGATCGCTTTGAAGATATAGAAAATTTCTGGCAACAACCATTAGGTACAATTTTGGCTTGGCTAGTAACGCAATTCATGGTTTTCACCTCTTGGATTTGGTTTCGCTTACCGAACCTCAAAGATTCTTCTTTAGTCTTTCAACATCTTTGGGGTTTTTCTGGCGATAAGCAATTTGCTCAAAAGGTATACGTTGAAGCTTTAAATATTACTCAATACCAACTGGCAATATTACTAGTCATTTTATATATTGCAATGGCTGGAGTCTACATTTTTCATCGAACACTCAAGTTACAGTTCAACTGGCCTATAAAGCTTGTTTTCGTACCGTTGTGTTTCTACAGTGTTTGGTTACTCGCTCCTGAAGGCAGCTTACCTTACATATATTTTGACTTCTAATTGAGATTTCGTTGAAAGGAGCCTGTTTTCTGGCGAATAAACCGAGTTTTCGGTTATAGAGCAAGGATTTGCATCAGTTACAAACATCATATAGCAGTCATAAGTCATTTGTGAAAAATTAGAAACCCGGTTTCTGCCAGAAACCGGGTTTCTGGGCTCCAGCAATTTATGCGCTGCGCGCAGGCTATGCCAACACAACTCATATAGGATTGCTATAAATAACAAATCAAAAACCCATATAGTATCTCATAGCTGACTGACTTAAAGGTTATCGTCATATTTGTATGACTTAATTTATTTTTATTCATAAACAACATAAAAATATAACAAATTATTAAGTAACTACTTTCGTTTTCAGTGAATTCATGTAAAGTGAAACATGACAGGTAAATCAATGAATTACCTGATTAATAACAGTTAATAACAGTTAAAGCACTCATAAAAACAATGACCACAACAGTACAACGTCGCGAAAGCGGCAACGTATGGGAGCGGTTCTGCCAGTGGATCACCAGCACCGAAAACCGCCTATATGTAGGTTGGTTTGGTGTATTGATGGTTCCCACTCTTCTATCTGCTACCATCTGTTTCATTATTGCATTCATCGCAGCACCTCCCGTTGACATCGATGGAATTCGTGAACCTGTTGCAGGTTCCTTGATCTACGGAAACAACATCATCTCTGGTGCAGTTGTTCCTTCTTCCAACGCAATTGGTTTACACTTCTACCCAATCTGGGAAGCTGCTTCCTTAGATGAGTGGTTGTACAACGGTGGTCCATACCAGCTAGTAGCATTCCACTTCCTCATCGGTATCTTTTGCTGGTTGGGTCGTCAGTGGGAATTGTCCTACCGCTTAGGTATGCGTCCTTGGATTTGCGTAGCTTACTCTGCTCCTGTAGCAGCAGCAACCTCCGTATTCCTGATTTACCCACTCGGACAAGGTTCCTTCTCTGATGGTATGCCTTTGGGTATTGCTGGAACCTTCAACTTCATGTTGGTGTTCCAAGCAGAGCACAACATCCTAATGCACCCCTTCCACATGTTAGGTGTGGCTGGTGTATTCGGTGGAAGCTTGTTCAGTGCAATGCACGGAAGCTTGGTAACCTCTTCCTTGGTTCGTGAAACAACCGAAAGCGAATCTCAAAACTACGGTTACATCTTCGGTCAAGAAGAAGAAACCTACAACATCGTAGCAGCACACGGCTACTTTGGTCGCCTAATCTTCCAATACGCTTCCTTTAACAACAGCCGTAGCTTACACTTCTTCTTAGCTGCATGGCCTGTAATTGGAATCTGGTTTACCGCACTGGGCATCAGCACAATGGCGTTCAACCTGAATGGTTTCAACTTTAACCAATCTTTGATTGACTCTCAAGGTCGTGTGATTGGTTCTTGGGCAGATGTCCTCAACCGTGCAAACCTGGGTATGGAAGTTATGCACGAACGTAATGCTCACAACTTCCCCCTCGACTTAGCTAGCGGCGAAGTTGCTCCTGTTGCAATGAGTGCTCCTGCTATCAACGGTTAATTCTTAATAGCTTAGAGACGCGATGTATCGCGTCCTCCGCAAGTCAAAAGCGCCCTTCTCGAGTGAGAAGGGCGCTTTCTGTTCTTGTAATAGTGCAAGATACCAGATTATTAATCATAAAAGAAATATGGTTCAAACTCGCGCAATATCAAAAACTATCAACACTCTACTTGATTTAAAGGAGAGATTTAATCTTGTTCCTACACAGGATGATGACTTTTTCCAGGAATGGACACAGGATTTACCCGAACTCACCAATCAAGAAATCAAGATTTTAGAACAAATTAAAAATCGATTTTATCGTCATCGAGAAAGGGGTTCTCTAGCAGAAGGGACTGTTAATCAGTTGTTAATTTCTCCCTTACTAACATTAGCTGGTTTGTATGATGAACCTTTCTTTGTGACTACTGAGCCGGAAGTTGAAATCGTTTTCCAAGAAAAAGACGAAGTATTACGGGGACGGATTGACACTTTAATTATTCAACAGCAATTTTGGGTATTAGTCGTTGAATCTAAATCAACTATTGCTTTTACTGTCGCCCTTCCCCAAGTTCTGACATATATGATGGCAAATCCTCATCCAGAACGTTTTGTTTATGGAATGATTACGAATGGAGACGAGTTTCAATTTATCAAACTTGCAACTCACAATCAGCCTCAGTACGATTTATCTGATATCTACTCTCTTCTCATCCCGCGTCGTGAGCAAATACAAGACATTTTGCGTGTCCTAAAAAAGATAGGTCAAATTATGTCATAAATATCTTTGATTGTTAATAACAATTGTATTATAAATGCAACTTTTCTTAGTAAAATTTTAGAGAAAGAAAAACTTCTATGGTTTCACAACCTCCTGTAATAAATAGTTAGTAATCTTTGCAAGAATTGATAGAGGGATTTTTGTGAAGAAGACAGCACTCTCTAAAATATAGGACTTACGCAGGCGCTACTAAAAACAGTGGGTTGCGATTGCTTCCCTCCGGTCGCTGCGGACTATGATTACTAGGACTTACGCACTCGCGACGAAAAATAAGGCTTTGCGATTGCTTCCCTCCGGTCGCTGCGGACTCCAATTGCGTTATTTTTGCGTAAGTCCTGATTACGTTGTTCGTGCGTAAGTCCTGAAATAAATAAGGGCGTTTCTATTGCTTACTTGTACTCGTATTGTACTTATGGTTTGATAAAGTTAGGAAAATAACTAACGATCAGCGAATATTTAAATATAGTTTCATAAAGATTGAAATGACTATGAAACTCAGTTTATTTGCCGACAAATCCAATGCGATACGCCTTGCGTCAAGCTTCCGGCTTATCGCCTGTAAAAGTACAACTCTCTACGCGATCGCCTTCACCATTACCTCGACTGCAACTCTGACTCAGCCAAGTTATGCTCAAAACCAAAAGTTCTTCTGCGGAATGAGCAAAGGTGTTCCAGCAACATTTGTTAACACTAAACGGGGAAACATCCCAATGATTCGCTGGGTTGATGCAGGATTTGCTCCTCCTTGGATTCCTGAAAAGCGCTGTGAAGATATATCTGCCAGATTTCAAAGATTCTATGACAATGGCACGCTAAATTTTCTGCGAGCTGGTAAGTCTGAGCGTCAACCTGTATTATGCGTTGCTAGTGAAAAAGGTGGTCCTTGTTTGCCTGACGGAGTATTGCTTACTCTCAAGCCTGGTAAAAATCCTGAGGATATTCTACAACAACTGCAATATGGTCGGAGTGCGGTTAGTCCTGGAATCGTTGAACTGGGTGGAGGTACGAGCAGCACAGATGTTGTTTCCTCAGAAAAAGACGCAGCCTACCTTGATGTCCAAAAGCTCCTTTCTAAGATGGAAGGTACAGGGACGACACGCACATCTTGTCCAGCAGGACAACCTCTTTGGAAATGTTAAGCAAATTGCAAACTAAACTGACATGCAATGGCGCTTACTTCTACTGGTTGCCTGTATTGGTAGTTTATCAATCTCCTCGGTAGCATCAGCACCGAATGTCGGGGTTTGTGTTGAGCAACCCTTAACCCAACGTTTGGGAAACCAACTGCAATACAAAGCTAAGTCGATTACAGTTAAAGTTTTGTCAAAAAACTTTCTCGGATCAGGTATTCTGATTCACAAACAAGGTTCAGTGTATACAGTACTGACGAATGCTCATGTACTCAAATCAGGCAAACCTCCCTATCAAATTCAAACCCCCGACGCTCACGTGTATGTGGCTGATGTTCCTAGCACCAAAGACTCTGCTCCTTACTTTAAAAACAATGATTTGGCTGTTTTGCAGTTTCGCAGTCTTAAAGTCAGCTATGCGATCGCCTCTTTGGGTTCTGCATCAAATCTGAGTGTAGGCAATGAGGTATTTGCAGCTGGATTTCCCTTTGATTTTGACACAGATCAAGACCAGGGATTTGTTTTTAAAACTGGTAAAGTTTCTCTGATTCTAAAGAAAGCTTTAGAGGGTGGATACCGAATTGGATATACTAATGATTTGCAAAAAGGGATGAGTGGAGGACCACTGCTCAATCGCTTTGGTGAGGTAGTAGCTATTAATGGAATGCACGCTGAACCTCTGTGGGGTAATCCATATGTTTATCAGGATGGAACTGAGCCGGAACAACCTTTGCGAGAGAAAATGAGTAAATCTAGCTGGGGGATTCCGATTGAGACATGGAAAAATGCGAAGAACCCCACCCCCGTAAAGCGTAGCTTTACGTCCCCTCCCCTTACCAAGGGGAGGGGCGGTTTTGGCGTTAGACAAAACCGGGGTGGGGTTCAGAGGGATTCCCGCAGTCACTCTCGTTCACTCTCGTTCCCAGGCAAAGCGCCTGGGAATGCAATTCTGGAGGCTGGAGCCTGGTAGTAGCTCAGGAGGCTCTGCCTCCATTACTGCATTCCTTGCCAGAGACAAGGAACGAGACAGAACCCCACCCCCGTAAAGCGTAGCTTTACGTCCCCTCCCCTTACCAAGGGGAGGGGCGGTTTTGGCACCAGACAAAACCGGGGTGGGGTTCAGAGGGATTTATAAGCAATTAAGCGAACTTGATACTACTAATTTTGATATAACGATTATTGGGGCAAAATTTAAATATGAATTTCTTTTCTCGTCATCTACCACCGGTGCTGATGGGTGCAGCAGTCGTAATGGTGCAACCTCAACTCGCTGTCGCATTATCCCCAACGCAAATCAGCGATATTGCGAAAGAATTTACCGTTCTCATTACTGGTGAAGGTATTGGCTCTGGGGTGATTTTTGAACGTAAAGGTGACACTTATTTTGTGATTACCAATCAACACGTGGTGGCTAACGATGGGAAATATGAAATTCAAACACCTGATGGAAGTCGCTATCCAGTTTCCCGCAGGCGAGAACTACCTGGGTTGGACTTAGCAGAATTGCAGTTCACAAGCAAGAAAAATTACCGCCTTGCTAATTTAGGTAACTCTGACCAAATGAGGCAAGGCATGACAGTTTATGTGGTAGGTTGGGCTGATAGTTTAGCTGGCATAACCAAGGAACGCAGTTATCAAATTACTCCTCCTGGAATCATTAGAAGTCTGATCAAAAACCCAGAAAAGGGCTATGGTTTGGTTTATAACAACGAGGCGATACCCGGAATGAGTGGGGGTCCGGTGTTAGATGAAAATGGTCGTGTGGTGGGAATTAACGCAGCTGCTAAAAGCGAAGTCAGTAAAGAAGGGACTCTGTTGTCAGTTTTGCGGTTGGGAATTCCAATTAACATGTTTCTAACAGCCCGAAATCGTCCGGCGGGTTCGCCAACTACTGCACAACAACCAAATGCTAAACCTAATGTCGCTAGTGCAGGACAAGCAAATACAAGAAAAACGCCAGCGGTTGCAAGACAAAGGAGTGCTGAGGAATTTATCAGCTTGGGGGGAGCGAAGGCAAATAGAAAAGACTACCAAGGAGCGATCGCTGATTACAACCAAGCTTTGCTGATTAATCCCAACAATCCTGATGCTTACTACGGACGAGGTAAAGCTTACTATTATCTGAAAAAGTACCGGGCAGCTCTTGAGGACATTAACAAGATGCTGCAACTCAGTCCTAAAAATGCAAAAGCCTACACCAACAGGGGTGTTCTCCGCTATGAGTCGGGAGACAAGCAAGCAGCGCTGGCAGATTTTAACCAGGCAATTCAGTTAGATCCCAAAGATCCAACTGCCTACAACAACAGGGGTAAGTTCCGCTATGAGTCGGGAGACAAGCAAGCAGCCCTGGCAGATTTTAACACCGCAATTCAGTTAGACCCCAAATATGCACCTGCCTACAACAACAGGGGTATTCTCCGCAAGGAGTCGGGAGACAAGCAAGCAGCCCTGGCAGATTTTAACTCCGCAATTCAGTTAGACCCCAAATATGCACCTGCCTACAACAACAGGGGTATTCTCCGCAAGGAGTCGGGAGACAAGCAAGCAGCCCTGGCAGATTTTAACTCCGCAATTCAGTTAGACCCCAAATATGCACCTGCCTACAACAACAGGGGTAATCTCCGCGCTGATTTGGGAGACAAGCAAGCAGCCCTGGCAGATTATAACCAGGCAATTCAGTTAGACCCCAAATATGCAAAAGCCTACTACAACAGGGGTGTTCTCCGCTATCAATCGGGAGACAAGCAAGCAGCCCTGGCAGATTATAACCAGGCAATTCAGTTAAACCCCAAATATGCAGATGCCTACTACAACAGGGGTGTTCTCCGCGCTGATTTGGGAGACAAGCAAGCAGCCCTGGCAGATTTTAACCAGGCAATTCAGTTAGACCCCAAATATGCACCTGCCTACTACAACAGGGGTGTTCTCCGCGCTGATTTGGGAGACAAGCAAGCAGCCCTGGCAGATTTGAACCAAGCAATTCAGTTAGACCCCAAAGATGCAAGTGCCTACAACAACAGGGGTATTCTCCGCGCTGAGTCGGGAGACAAGCAAGCAGCCCTGGCAGATTTTAACCAGGTAATTCAGTTAGACCCCAAAAATGCACTTGCCTACTACCACATTGGGTTAATCAAATACGAACAAGGAGATATAGAAGCAGCTACGCGTCAGTTTCAAACTGTGATTAATAATAACAGCAAATTAGTAGAACCTCAATTAGCCCTTGCAGTGGCACTTTATAGTAAAGGAGAGCAGCAACAGGGTTTAACGATGGCACAAGCAGTTTTGCGTTTGGACAAAAGGTATGCTGATGTCAAGTTTCTCAAAGAACAATTCTGGGGCGATAAGCTAATAGCAGATGCGAAAAAGCTTTTAGAAAATCCTAAGATTAGGGAGTTGACATCTCGCCCATCTCGCAGTCAATGATATTTATATAATTACGAAAAAAACAATATGACTACTAACCTTTTACAACGCATTACCTATAATCCTGACGTGTGTCACGGCAAGCCTTGTATTAGAGGACTTCGTTATCCTGTAGAATTAATTCTCGAATTGCTTAGTTCTGGCATGACAATAGATGAAATTTTAGCAGATTATGAGGATTTAGAGCGGGAAGACATTTTAGCTGCTCTACAGTTTGCAGTTCGCCTTAGCCAAGTAAAAAGTATCTATAAAATTGCCTCGTGAAATTTCTTGTTGACGCTCAATTACCTGTTCGACTCGCTCGATTCCTGGAATCTGCTGGTTACGATACAATTCATACAAAAGACTTACCTCACAAAAATGCGACATCTGATACAGAGATTAATTCCATTTCAATACGGGATAACCGTATAGTAATTACCAAGGATTCTGATTTTTTAAATTCTTTTTTAACGATTAAAGAGCCTTATAAATTACTTCTTGTTACCACAGGTAATATTAGTAACCTAGAATTAGAGGCAATATTCGCAGCTAATTTGCAATTCTTAAGTGAGCTATTTGTTAGTCATTCCTATATTGAAATGACTCGCGATTCAATCATCGTTCACTTTTGACATCAAGGTATGCTGATATCAAGTTTCTCAAAGAAAATCTTTGGGGCAATGGGCGAAGCCCCCTTCGGGGTCTACATTCCGCTGAGTCCCAAGGGGACACGCTGCGCTAACGCTTCATTCGCAATGACAACTCATCTTCGCTATTTTGGATTCATGTGCCAGCATTAAAAATCTGTTGGGCAGTTAAGGTAAGTTCTGGGAACGTGGGAGATACAATACGGTCATCACCTCGAAACTTGGTAACTCGATACTCACCTTCATCCAATGAGCAAACCAAAATAGTAGGTTGTTTTGGATCTCCTATAAACTCTCTTCCGCCCAAAGCAGCATAATCAACGATCCAATACTCACGAATCCCCATTTCCTCATAATCAGCATATTTTTTGAGATAATCGTCACGCCAATTACTGCTAACAACTTCAATCGCTAAAGATATTGATGCAGCCTGAGTGATGAATGATTCATCTTCCCATACAGGCTCATTGACAAGATTGTCGTTGTTTAGTATCAGTACATCTGGGGAGTATCCAGATTCATGAAGAGGTGGTTTGATGATTACAGTTTTTGGTATGAAGTACGGAAGCTTTAGCCGCAGAAATTCAGATGTTGTTTGGGAAGCTAAAAACCCAACAACTCTTTCATGTTTCCCTTTTGGCAAAGGCATTTCTACAATCACTCCATCATATAATTCATAACGACGTTGCGAATTTTCAGGATACCAAGCTAGGAATTCTTCAAAGGTTATTAGCTTGGTTTTTGGTAAAGCTTGAGTCATGGTTATTACCTCAACTAAGGATAGTACATAAGTAGGTCAACATTGAGAAACATAAAATAAAATCTTTGCGATTGCTTCGCTCCACTCCGTTTCACTCGCAATGACATTTCACGTTTAATTAGGTTGAGCTACTTATCTGGACGGCGTGGGCGTATTTTCCCGAATCTCCAACGAATTAATCATTGCTTGTGCAGTTTTTAAAAAAGCATCATATTGACTTTCTTCCGCTGTATAAGTCACGATATACGCTTTGCTATCTTTGACTGTCCACACTGCCATCATTTTAACATGATGTTGCTCTTGCTTTCCTGTATAAACAACTTCATGCGCTGAAAGATTTGCCAGTTTCGTTGCACGCGAATCATGAATTCTAGGATTTGTTAAAAACTGAGTGATTTCATTAACTCTTGAGTTTGTATAATCAGGCAATGAAATAGGTTTTTTCAAATCTTGCTTTTCTACAGATAGTTCTGGTTGCAAAGATTTTAAATCGCTCTTTTGAAGAGGAAAGAATTTAGCGACATCACCCGTAAATCTATCTTCTATCTTTTGAATTCCCCAACTTTTAGGATATTTCATCCTGATCCCAAAAAAGTTAGAACTATCATACTTAGTTAATGATGAATCATTAGGTGAGAAACCAAATATTTGTCCTATTTCTGGACGAACCAACAAGAGTATACAAGGTACAATAATAACCAAGACCAAAGCCAAGACAAGTTTTCTATTTTGCCACCACTTGGGTTTCGTTTGTGGAACTAAGCTTGAAAGGGCTTGTAAAACCTCATTCACTGACTGGTAACGCTGACGAAAATCATAACGTACCATTTTGTCTAAAATATCTGCTAACTCAGATTTAACTTGTACCAAATGTCGCCAAACAACTTCATGAGTTTCTGGACTTTTTGGAAGTTGTTCAGGCAAAATTCCAGTGAAAGCTTGGATAGCTGTAATACCCAAAGCATAAATATCGCTACTAAAGTGTGGGTTACCAGTCACTTGTTCGCTTGGCATATAACCAGGAGTGCCAATAATTGTTTTTCCTTGAGAGTTAGCTCCCAAAGAATTGATTTCTTTGACTGCTCCAAAATCGATTAAAACTAGCTTTCTATCTAACGCGCGTCTGATTAAATTTGCCGGTTTAATATCGCGATGAATAACGTTTTGCTGATGAACAAACTCTAATGTCTTTAAAATGTCATGCAAAAAGGTAATCACTTCATCTGCACTCCACTGTCTACCTTGTGCAAATTCTCTACTGAGAACATCCCCTTCTATATATTCTTGAACTAAATAAAATTCCCCGTTTTCTTCAAAGTGAGCTAAAAGACGCGGAATTTGGTCATGGTTACCTAACTTGTAGAGAACTTGTGCTTCCCTATCAAATAAACGCGTCGCTGTTTGCAAAGCCCAAGAAGCAGTCAGAGGGGGTTTGAGTTGCTTGACAACGCAATAAGGTTTTCCGGGTAGATCCTTATCGTAAGCCAAAAATGTCTCACTAAATCCTCCCTTTCCTAATTGTCTGACAATTTCGTAGCGCCCTCGGAGCGTTGTTCCCAGCATTTCATTCACCTAGGGATGCACAAGCAATTCAAAGTTCAAAATTCAAAGTTCAAAATTCAAAGTATGCCCTACGGGCACACTATGCGAACAAAATCAAGAAAATCAGTGATAGTAAACTACCCACACTGATTCGGAGTACCGAATACAGTGTGGGCTTTCAGCAGCCCTGAAGAGTCCGTACTGAGATTACAGTACAAACCGTTCGAGCCTCCAGGCTGGCTTACAGACAGCCCCAATAATGCAATCATCTTTGCTCCATTCAAATCCGCGTCACAAGACAACCCGCAATAACCGCATTTGAACTTCTTCTCAGAGCGCAAGCCAATATGTAGGCATTGATGACAAGTTTGGCTCGTGTATGCAGGGGAGACGGTTACAACTTCCACCCCGTCTTTCAATCCCTTGTATTCCAAAAACATCCGCAACTGATAGAATGCCCAAGAATTACTTCTACGACGTTCTGTCTTGTTCCGTGGTTTCTGGTTTGTCCTCTCACGGATACCAGTCAAATCCTCAATCGCTACAAATGCTTGCCCACTTTTGGCTTGCTGAATGATTGTTTTGCTTATGTTGTGGTTTACCCACGCTTGAAATCGTCTCTCCCGCCCCGATAGCCGTGCCAAGACTTGCCGACATCTACGCCGACTAGACCTTGTGCGTGTGGAAGCTTTTTTCTGGAGAGACGCTCTGACCTTGCTGTACTTATCTCTAGTTTTAGTTAACTGTTTTCCGTCCCAAGAATCGCCGTTACTGGTTACAGCAATGTCGCGCCGACCGAAGTCAACGCCGATTACTTTTCTAGTAGGTTGTGGGTCTGGAACCTCATCTTTTAACTGAATGTGGATGTAGTACTGACCGTCACGATGCTTGCACAATTGAGCAGAAGTAGGTTTTCTACCTTTGAGCTTACCTCGTTGATAATTACCAGCATTAATTTTGATGTGTTCGCGACCAGACAATGTTGTTAAACTTACTGACCAGTCCTTTTCTCTAAATGCAAAAATTCTGGCATCGTAATCAGCCGATGTGGGTTTAAACATCTTTACGGGTTTTCCCGCACGTTTAGCCGCCAATCTATTAGCCCCAACTCTGGCACAAGCTCTAACAGCTAAATTAGCAGCCAACCCAAACTTTGAACGCAAATCCTCATAAACAACGTTTTGAATAGTTGTTTTGCTGGTTATCTGCGGTTTAACAACTTCGTTGGTGTAGTTGCAAGCCGCAGCAAAAGCATGAAGAACTACTTCCAACCTTTCAGACTGTGATGGTGTGGGGTTGAGTTTGCAAACTAGCGTCAGTACTTGTTCCATGAGTTCGACCTACTCACATATGACTAATATTATAGACTACAGCCCCGCACTTCGTGCCGCTCCGAAGGGCGTTGTGTGTTCCCGGAGATTGTTAAAAACTTAACTATCCCCACTTCTTCAACAACCATAGGTTGTTATCAGTCGGGGGATGTTGCGTTTTTAACCCGCAATTCCTGAGGCAGCGCGTTGGACGGGTTCCCCGGCTTGAAGCGTCTGCCGTCTCAACACCGAATCAATAGATTACGGTGTGAGCCTCCTTGCGGAAACAGGTGAGACATCCAGCTTTTAGCTGTGTGCAATGAAACGCGTGACAGCTTCAATTCTTGTTTATTTGATGCTTGATACAGATTGTGACACAGAATTTGGTTTAGCAAAAGATATCTTAAGTAGGTGGGCGGGAAAATTTATCAGTTTGTCCGCAGCGAATGGAACGCAGTGGAACGTAGACCCCGGAGGGGGCTTCCCGCTTTCTTTGCAATCGCTGCGGCCTAAGCGCAAAGCGCACGCTACGCGCTTCGGCAGATCGCGCAACTACAAGCTTCCCGGTAACGTGAGGATTTCAACGCCATTTTCAGTTACAGCTAGAGTGTGCTCAAATTGAGCGGAAAGTTTGCGATCGCGTGTCACTGCAGTCCAACCATCACCCAGAACCTCAACTTCCCACGTTCCTTCGTTAATCATCGGCTCAATGGTAAAAACCATACCAGATCGCAGACGTTTTCCCTTACCACGCGTGCCATAATGAGGAATCTCCGGTGCAGTGTGGAAAACGTTGCTGACACCGTGTCCTACAAAGTCTCGCACTACCGAAAATCCATGTCCCTCAGCATACTCCTGAATAGCTGCACCAATATCTCCAACACGTGCTCCTGGCTTAACCTCAGCAATACCCCTTATTAAACATTCCTCTGTCACTTCTACCAATTTTTTTGCTTTTGGGGAAGGTGTGCCAACAAAGAATGTCTTGGATGTATCACCATGATAGCCATCAACAATTGGCGTCACATCAATATTAATGATGTCACCTTCCTTGAGGATTTGCTTGGCATTGGGAATACCGTGACAGATGACTTCATTCACACTCGTGCAAATCGACTTAGGAAAACCCTTATAACCAAGAGGTGCGCTTTTTGCTCCATGCACCTGTGTCCATCGTTCCGCTTCGTCATTTAGTTCGAGAGTACTAACTCCCGGCTTCACCATTGGTTCAAGGTGGCGTAAGAGTTCGGCTGCCAAACGTCCAGCCTTACGCATTTTATCTAGTTCTCTGTTAGATAAAATAACAATCGTTTCAGTTTTCATGAAATTTTGTCTAAAGAATCTGCCATAAATATAGCTTGCCAAAAGTTTGCCAACTGTATGTTACGTTGAGCGATGAGAAACTCAAGAAATCCTTTTTAGCTTAGAGTTTCATCCTCAACAATTATAGTCAACCCCGTTTGGGCAGAACGTCTTGCTGCATCTGCAACCTTGAGGGTGTACAAGCTTTCTTCTGGGGTGACGTATAAGGGAGTGCCATCAATAAGATGATTTAACACCATTGTTGTATCTTTAGCAAACAAACCCTGACGAGCCCCAATTTCTATGGGCTTTGTTTCTCCTCGCTGTACCAAAACTCCTGTGTCGCCATTAAAAATTAATCCACCATCTTCACCATGAACTTCAAACCTACGTTCTGGCTGCCACAAACTTTCACCTCTACCATAGACAACATGGGCTAACAGTCCACTATGAAAGGACAGATGAGTATCGCAGAAACAGCTTTGGTAGTACTCTGTTTCTGTTTCCCAAAATCGATTATGACAGTTAACCGACATCACTGTACCAAACAAATCCACAAGACGGTGCAATCGGGAAAGCCCCCCCATCAAAGGAAAGCCAAAAAGCTCATGATTGTATGTCCATTTGCGAGGTGCGGGATGTTCAGGCTTGATAGTGTTGTAGCGCACAAAAAACACTTGACCGATTTTTGGTAGATGTTGCTTCAAGGCTTGATGTAATCCACCTAAAAGTTCGATATGTTCAACGTGGAGGAATTTTTTTTGTGCTTTTGCTAAGGTAATGAGTTCTTGCGCTTCTGCTACGTCTAAAGAAAGGGGGTATTCTACAACAACGTGTTTGCCATTTGCAAGTGCTCTTTGTGTAATGATACCATGATCTCGATTCACACTGCAGATGACAACCAAGTCTATATTGTCTTGCTCCACCAGTTGTTGCCAAGAATCGACGACCATCATCTGGTAGTTTTGAGCAAAAGCTTTTGTTTTCTCAGGTGTATGACCAACAACAGCAACCAGATGTGAGCGTTCATCATGCAGGAATGCTTCAGATCTTGCCACAGCTGTATACCCGGTACCAATTAAACCCACTCGTACAGGGCGTTTTTGCGAAAAAGTAGAATTATCGTACATCATGATTGTCATTGCCTAATTTATGAGAGCATCCCAATGCGTGTGAACTAGAGTGCGAACAAGACGCTCGCACAGCAGACAGCGTAAATTTGAGTATTTGGGATGCCCCTTAGTTTATTGCTCTTGTGCATGAGCCTGAATGAGTGTTCTGAACTTTTATTGTGATACAAATTTATGAAATGAGTACTAAGTTCTGTTTTTAGACATTTATTATAATTTTTTTGATGCTTTATAAGCCTTTTTAAAAAGATAGCAAATATATACTCAATTCTATAAAGAAAACTTATTCTCATTAACTGACCGGAATGCAGCATTCTCAACAAGACCCAAAAAACCGGGTTTCTAAACGAATAATTAAGGTTTTTAACTGTTGTTATTCTCAAGAAACCCGTCATGCGCGGACGGGGACTTCATTTATTGAGTGAAAATTTTGGTTATATGATGTTACTTTTCTCGTAGGATCAAAAATGAAGCAAATTTTACTCAAAGGCTAATCCAATAAGACGAGCCTTGGAATTCGCTTAAGGATAATTTATCCGGTCCATTTACTAAAGAGAGGATGACAAAATGCCAACTTACAAAGTGACACTAGTCAATACAGCTGAAGGGATAAACCAAACAATTGAAGTGCCAGATGATGAATATATTCTAGACATCGCTGAAGAGGCTGGTCTTGATCTGCCTTACTCTTGCCGCGCGGGTGCTTGTTCTGACTGTGGTGGCTTCATTAAATCGGGTTCGGTTGATCAATCTGAAGGGTCTTTTTTAGACGATGATCTGATCGATAAAGGATATGTGCTGACCTGTATTGCCAAACCGGTCTCTGACTGTACCATAGAAACCCACAAGGGTGAAGAAATCTCTGACGCTTAAGTGCCTCAAAAATCATACTCTTTCATAAAACCTCGCGGGTGGTGTGGAAACCCATAGCCTTTAGGCATGGGAGGAAACACGGTAATCGCGCTTCCCCTAAGAGGGGCGCTGCGCTAACGCTGTCTACGGAACTTTTCAGTTCCGTCCACCGTCAAATGAACTACGGTGAAATTGATTAACGCAGGGTATTGCCCGTATCCAAGGCTTTTCAGTAACCGAGTAAGTTACGAGTACTTGCGAAAATTGGGCTTTTGGGGTGAGGGGGTGAGCACACCCTCTGGTTAACCGTAACCTCGCCCGTAAGTTCCGCAAACTTGATGAGTACGCACCCGGCGTTGCGGGTAGTCAGGGGAGGGGGACAAAGCCCACTGCTTCTAGCTGTGGGAATGGTTACGCTCTGGCGATCGCCGCAGTGCTTCTCTTATAAAAGAAACTTATCATTATTAACTAACTAAATTTCATTACTAATCGAGTTCAATTTCCGGTTACATCCTTTTATTTTTCTCGTAGTATCAGAAGTGAAGCAAATTTTAATGAGCGGCCCAGCCGATAAGGTGAGCCGTGGAACTTGCTTCAGGATAACTTATACGGCCCGTTTGCAAAAGAGAGGATTACAAAATGGCAAGTTACAAAGTCACACTGATCAACGAAGCTGAAGGTCTAAAGGAAACAATTGAAGTACCAGATGATGAATATATTCTAGACGCTGCTGAAGAAGCTGGTCTTGACCTGCCCTACTCTTGCCGCGCTGGTGCTTGCTCGACCTGTGCTGGTAAACTCGTAACTGGTAAAGCTCCAGACCAGTCTGACCAATCTTTCTTGGATGATGACCAAATGGAAGCTGGATATATTCTGACTTGTGTGGCTTACCCAACCGGAGACTGTACCATCGAAACTCACAAGGAAGAGGAACTGTATTAAAACTTAAGGATTTCAAAAACAACCTCTTGTAAGAGTCTGCGATTTCGTAGCAACACAATAGGAAAAGAAGCAGAACTAGCAACAGAAACAACTCTCTGCTGTGTCTGCTCCAACACCTACTTTGGCATTCAGTTTAGATTCACAGTTCTAAGCAGGAGCACAGGGAGTCCCGCGTTCCTGCTTTATTGCTTTCATTCTAGCAATCTCCACAACAAGTTCTCAGGGATCCCGCAAGCTTTTAGTAACAGATGTAAAAAAAAAATTGACAAAAGTAGTCAAACATGATTTTTTTTGATACATGCTCATGTTAAATTCAATACAATAAAGACAAATTTAAGCTGATTTGTTATTTTAAGACAATAAGCAAAAAGATTCGCAGAATGATAAATGGATTGGATTACCCTACTGCGATCGCTACAATCTGATTTCATCAAAAGGTTAACATCTGGTTGTCTGCTGCATTGTGAAACAGAAGGGCAATATAGCGAATTAACAGTCATCTCTGGAGAGAGGTTAAAAGCACTACGGGAATTTTGCTGGCAGATGGCTGAGAAATATAAACGCACTTCACAAGTCCGCGATGTTTTTATCAGTAATTTAAAAGGAAAATTAGGCGAAGAAGTTGTCAAAGAACGTTTAGCTACTTTTGTGACTGAAGTAGATTATGAAAAACGATTCGGTATTGGTGATGGTAAAGTTGATTTTACGCTGACTTTTGATCCATCAGTTGGGATTGCAGTCAAATCACGTCATGGCAGTCTGAATAAAGTCAGATGGTCAATTAATTCAGAAGAAGTCCAAAAAAATGCTGTTGTCGTTTGCATTTTGATTCAAGAGGAAGTCAATGAAGCACAACCAGAATATCACTTGTTCTTCGCGGGCTTTCTTCCTACCCAAATGATTAAGCTCAAAACTGGGAAAATTTCATTTGGGATAGAACAATTATTGTATGGTGGTGGCTTACGGTGCTATTTAGAACAGTTAGAATCTTTGACGCCTCCTGACTCTGATAACCAAAAATCTCAAGAAAAATATCACCCAAAACAGGAACCTAGTTATCAGCCACAGAAGCCACAGTCTGTCAAAACCAACTTTTCTCCTGAACAAGAAGAACGCAGCTATCAGCAACAGAAGCCACAGTCTGTTAAAACCAACTTTTCTCTTGAGCAAAATGACTATCTCCGTTTTCAGAATGGAGATTTAAATTTGCTTTCTGGAAAACTGGGTGATGAATGCTTTGAGAAAAAACAGTATAACGCTGCCATGAATCACTACAATCAAGCTTTAAAACTGAACTCGAAAGATTCTGAAATTTACTATAAACGTGGTTTAACTAGGTACCGTTTAGGAGATTACGAGAGAGCGATCGCAGATTACAATCAGGCAATACAAATTAATCCTTATTACGGCAAAGTTTACACTCAAATTGGTTTAGCGCGTTACCAATTAGGAGATTACGAAGCAGCGATCGCAGATTATACTCAGGCAATTAGAATGAATCCTAACGATGCAGTTGCTTATAGAAATCGCGCTGATATTCGTTATCACCTAGGAGATTATCAAGGAGCAATTGAGGATTATAATCAGGCAATTAAGATTAATCCAAATAGTTCTAGCTTTGGAGATTCCAAGAGAGGAATTGAACTTTTTAGTCAGTCAATAGAGATGAAACCTAATGATGCTGTAGGTTACAAAAATCGTGGAAATTCTCGTTTTGATTTAGGAGATTATCAGGGAGCAATTGAGGACTACACACAAGTTATTCAAATGAATTCTCATGATGTTGATGTCTATTATAACCGTGCTCAAGCTCGTTATGACTCAGGAGATTATCAGGGAGCGATTGCAGATTACACTCAGGTTCTTAAGATAAATACCAACGATGCTGATGCATATTACAATCGTGGTCATGCTCGTTATCACCTAGGAGATAAACTGGGAGTGATGGATGATTTTCAGAAAGCGGCAGACCTTTATCGAAAAGAAGGTAAGTTAGAAGAGCATAAAAATGTACGGGAAAGAATTTTAGATTTAGAAATAGAAGAATCGTTAGATATTTTAAGCTTTTAGAAATCCACGTACCTTCTGGTGGCAGAATTCTCAGTGAACTGAGGAAAAAAAATTGAACAGGTGAAAATATCAATTACGAATTATGTTGACCGAAAAAGAAAAGGATACAAGCCCCCAACTTATGGTATGGAGAATGTAAA
>NZ_QMEA01000045.1 GCF_012912105.1 Brasilonema sp. UFV-L1 | reverse complement strand
CCCTCCCTCCCTCACTCCCTCCCTATAGCGACTGACATTTTCGTACTTTGTTAGTCATACTCGCTGCAGATGACAAAGATAACGGAAAATTGATGTAATAAGAATGCTGTTGTCAATGCTGGAGCGATGACTGAGCGGGTTTTAATTCTTGGAGGGCGAGGACGGATCGGTAGTAGTGTTGCTCAAGATCTTCTCGTTCATACACAAGCACAAGTGACAATCACCGGACGCACACCAAATTATGGAACAGGCGACCGGAGATTACAATTTTTGTTGTTAGACTTGGCTGATGTGGAAAAATTGAGGAAGGCGATCGCCTCTACCGATTTGGTAATTCACTGTGCTGGTCCTTTTCACTATCGAGACACCAATGTTCTCGAAATCTGTATTGAACATGGTGTCAACTACTTAGATGTCAGTGACCACCGTTCTTATACTAGTAAGGCTTTAAGCTATAACGATGCAGCCGTATCTGCGGGGATCACAGCAATAATTAATACCGGTATCTTTCCCGGCATTTCCAACAGCATGGTACGTCAGGGTGTTGAGCAATTCGATACGCCAGAAAAAATTCATTTGAGTTATTTAGTATCTGGTTCTGGTGGGGCTGGTGTCACTGTCATGCGAACAACTTTTTTAGGATTGCAACAGCCTTTTGATGCTTGGATAGATAGTCAATGGCAGACGGTGAAACCTTACAGCCTAAGAGAAAATATTGACTTTCCATCTCCATATGGTAGCAGTGGAGTTTACTGGTTTGATATGCCAGAAACTTTTACACTACCTCATGCTTTTCCTTCAGTGAAAACAGTCATTACTAAATTTGGTTCAGTTCCCGATTTTTACAATCATCTGACTTGGATGGCTGCTCACATTTTTCCTAAGCAACTTATTCAGCAGAAAGGCGCTATTGAATTTTTGGCTCATGTCAGTCATTTGATGACTGATGTTACCAATCGTTTTAGTGGTATTGGGGTTGCAGTTCGCTCGGAAATTACAGGTTACAAAGGTGATAAGACAGCAACTTTTTGCTCGACTTTAGTGCATGAAAATACGGCATTGGCTTCTGGTTGTGGTACGGGTAGCATTGCTCAATTGTTACTAAATGGTACGTTGAAAAAACCTGGAGTCTCACCTGTTGAAGAAGCACTACCAACAGACTTATTTGAGCAAACAATGCAAAGTCGAGGCATTAAGATAAATTCTGAATGGTCTGATGTTTAAAGAAGAATGCAGAACACAGAATGCAATGAGGTGAGGATTTTAACCTCAACCTCAACTCTTATACCAATTTGAAAAAAGAATGCGACAGATACACACTCCCAAACCCTTGTTATCTTAGGCTTTCTTCATTTTGAATTTTGAGAGAAGTTGGAGCGGAGGTTTCCTCCGCTCCAATCTATGCCCTCCGGGCACGCTGCGCTATCGGTGATTTTGAATTTTGAATTGGTATTATATGGTCCGCCCTTGCGACCTTCTGCGAGTGTTATCATTTACTAGAAGTGCAAACCAGATCAAATACTAAGTTTTGAATCGTTGTCTTAAAATCGGGGTCTCCATCAGCCGGATTTACTGATAAACCCATTATGACAGGATTCTTGACACGTCCGAGTCTAAATAAATTTCCAATATCTCTACGAAAGAGTTCTTTAGCAGATAATTGACCTGTTACAGTATTTGGATCGCCGTTTGTCAGTGTTGTAATTTCGAGGTCGCTAAAATTTTCAAAGTTCACGAAATTATTCCAAACACTGGTTGCAGTTAAAGTATCCCATAAAAATAGTGTGTCGAAAACAAAAACTCCTGGAGCTGGATTATTTGCAAATTGCAGTTTTTGGATAAACTGAGCCGGAGGAGTCGCACAACTAGAGGGATTGTTTTTTATGCGATCGCCAAACCCTTCTAATTTAGCAAAATCCGTTGCATTCAATGGAACAATAGACACAGGAATTCCTGAGTTTAGGATTTTATCCATTGCTGGTGCATCAAGCCAAAAATTCACTTCTGCATTATTGAGCGAATTGAAGGCTTTTTTGTGTTCTCCTGTTTGAATATCTTGAAAATTCGTTCCTGGAAATGGTAAATGATGCGCTCCAAAAACGTGTTCTCCATCTTGGAAGTAAACGTTACCTACAGTCCAGACTGGGAATGCTTCATTGAGGCGATAGTTTCCATTCGCATCGAAATTATCCGATTTGTTTTTATCCCAAGCACCACCCATAAATCTAGTTGAAATAACCGAACTTAAGTCGGAAAGTTTCATCTTATTAGGACAACCATACTTTTGAGGATTCTTCTCAATTTTTACATAAGCTCTGGCTAAATTAGTTGCAGGTCCGACAGAAACAATTGTGAGAGGATCATCATTTCTATAAGCTTCACAAATGGAATTTGCCAAAAACTCGGAAGCTTTTTTCTTCGGTTCAATTAGGTCTAGTTCTGGAAGCTGAAACTTATTCAAAGTTTCCTGAGCCGAGGGAAGAATATACTTTAAAGCTTCATCTCGGAATGTTTTATTCAGTTCATTCCAGCAAATAATATCACGTTCAGAAGACACAAACTCTTTATGAAAAAGGCAAGGTTCTAGAGCTTGTCTTCCTCCAAAAGGAAGTTGAACTCTCACTCTTGTACGTCCCGAACCGGGAACAGGATTTCCAAACTCGTCAGCCTCATTTGGTACAGCAATCACTGCTGTCTGTTCATCACATCCAGAATAGATTTTTGCTTTGTTGTATTTAGCCAGAGATAGAACCTTTTGCGTGATGCCATCAATTGTTCCTTCTTCAGGACTAAAATTTCCTAACAGTGCTTGTTTTCGGTCAGGATAACCATTAGAATCTTTGCAATAAGATTCTCCGACAGGTGATGTTGTGACTCCGATTAAATTGATTGGAGGAGAATCCTGAGTAGAAGCAAGACTTAGAACTAATAATGCATAGAAGTCCTCAAATGCGCCATCATGATCAATAATCATGCGTATCGGCTTGGCAGCAAGTGAGGCAGATGGAAAGGAAAAGACACTTACAATACCTGCAATAAACAGGCTAAATAAGAGGTTTTTTATCTGAGAAAGAAACATGATTATATTAGCCTACTTTACTTGGTATATCTAACTAGAGAAGATGTATCATTATTTCTAGATGTTGAAGGGTTATGTAGAAAAAATTAACAAATGGAAAAGCCGTAACAAGATGTTTGTTTTACCGAATAAGAATTCAGGAGTCAGGAGCCAGGAGCGGAGCCGGAGCCGCTCCGCCTCCGGTCAGAATGAACTCCTATGCGACTGGTGAATGAATAATGGTCTAAAGCCCCCGAATTTAAACGCGAGAGAAAAAGAAAAGCGTTCGCGCAGCGTGGCGTCAGCCATAGCAACTTTACCGAAACCCCTGAATTCATTCGTGGGGCTATTCTGAATTCTGTTAGCGCAGCGGGACGCAGCGGAGCCGGAGCCGCTCCGCCTCCGGTCCATTCTGTCTTCTGACTCCTTCTCATAAATATTTTTAGTTTTCGAGAAATTAAGAAAAGCTAGGTTTTCGAGAAAATATAAGTAAAAATAATATATGTAAACTTACTGCTTTAGATAGTTGATCCAAAAATGTTTTTTTAAAAATTTATTTTGATGATAAACCTTAGCGCGATCGCTCTTTTAAAAAAAACTTTTCAATTAACTGAGTGTGTCAAAAAAATCATGACAACTAAACACCTAAGGATTAAAGAACTAACAGAAGCTGTCGGGGGCGGTATTACACCACGGATGGTGCGACATTACCATTCCTTAGGATTGCTACCCCAAGCAGTGCGAAGCAAGAGCAACTACCGCCTCTACTCACAGAAGGATGTGCGACTGTTGCAGCAAATTGTAACACTCAAGCAGCAAGGATTCCAGCTAAGTCACATCCGCCAAATTCTCCAAGAAGTCGAACCGGAAGCACAGACGAGTACACCTCTAATGCTGCAACTACAGCAGCAATACTCGATAGTGATGCAGCAAATATCACAACTGCGGCAAACGGCTGCAGCCCTAGAAGGGTTATTAGGGCGTGACAAAGACTGTCAACTCATGCAAGCCCAAGTGCTGGCACAGTTAAAGTTGCTGGAAGTAGAATCTCAAACAGGGCTTGGTGGATTAGAAAAACTCTGGAGTCGATTAGATGCCCAAGTCCATGCTCATCCAGAAGCTTTTGGTGAATCTTTACAATACTTATTACCTGAACTCTCTAATCGTTCGGAAATTGAGCAAGACTTGATTTCTAAGTTGGTTTTGGCTTGTGGAGATGTTAGTTTAGTTTCGTTTATTAAGGTGAGTCCGGGTGCGATCGCCTCTTGTCGTGAAGCTTTAAAATTAGGCTGTGATGTTGTAGTAGATATTTCTACGGTTGCAGCGGCATTGGATGAGACAAGATTAAGTCATCTGGGATGTCAGGTGAAGACTTTGATTGACAACTCCCATGTTACCACTGTCACAGAAGCAGAACAAGCGTTTTGGCTTTCTCAGGAATGGCGCGAAAAATTGCTGCAAATAGCCAAAGGTTCGATATTAGTAGTTGGCTATGCACCATCAGTTTTGGTTGCTGTGTGCGAAGCGATTGAAAAGCAAAAAATTCAACCTGCGCTGGTGATTGGGTTACCCATTGGCTTTAGCCACGCACCTGCTGCTAAGCGAAAACTTATGCAATTACATATACCATTTATTACTATTCAAGGTACTTTCGGTGGTGGATTGTTAGCAGCCACTGCGCTAAATCCCTTAATGGAATCATTGATAGAAAAGCCGGATTGTCATTGTCATTTGAGTTGTTAGTTGTTTTGAGGATTATATTTTTCAGGACTTGTGTGCAACTCGTTAATGTTAAAGTTATGACATATAGGAATCCGGGTTTAACCGATGTGTCGCATTCTTTTTTCAAATTGGTATAATTTTTGAGTAATTCTAAATACTATTTGATACAAGCATTGCTAAAAATCCGGAAAGTCATAGCGAAAGCTTGTATTCTACTCTGCTACTACTAAACTTCTGAGCTAGTTTTATGACAGAACCTTTAACGGCAGCAGTGATTGTTTCTTTATTTTTCTCTGAAGCGATAAAAGAAGGTGGAAAAGCTTTCACTAAGGGTGTTACTGATACATTTGCTCAATTAGTAAATACCATTCGTGAAAAGTTTAAGGCAGAGGGAACAGAAGGGTTGCTGAAACGAGCAGAAAGTGAACCCACCCAAAAGAATAAAGAGAAGCTGCAAGATGAACTGCAAACTCAGATGGATGCAGATGAAGCATTTGCGAATAAACTCAAGGAATTAGTCCGACAGCTACAAGCACAAGATGAAAGGATACGTCAGGTTGTTTTGAGTGAGATTGAATTAACTGGTGACTTGAAAGCAAAAGATATCAGCCAGAAAGCGAAACGGGTTGGTTCCGTTTCGCAGGAAATGGTTAAAGCGGTGAAAGCTACAAACATTGATTTAGGCAATTTAAATCAAGACGCTTAATAGCGTTCATAAAATAGTAGGGTGCGTTATCGCGAAGCGTAACGCACCATTTATCTTAATGCGTTACTAGAATGGTGCGTTAGCCTTCGGCATAACACACCCGACAAAATTTAAGAGAATGTTCACAATGGTGCGTTAGCCTTCGGCATAACACACCCTACAAAATTTAAGATTGACTGAATATTTATTTATTTTTACTGAAAATTATGACTAACAATGAATCTCTATCGGTTGTACAAAAAATCTTTGAGAATGTTCACAATGGTGCGTTAGCCTTCGGCATAACACTACAAAATTTAGATGTCGCCACCAGTTACAACAACTTGGCTGGACTCTACTCTTCCCAAGGACGGTACACTGAAGCAGAACCACTTCTTCTCAAAGCTTTGGAAATTGCTTCACTCAGCGAATGAGTCAATCATCCCAACACAATCACTTTCCGTGAAAATTTAAAATACTTGCGTGAACATCGCCAGTCTTGGTTAGTGAAAGTCGTTTCTTTTGTCGTTCGCGCTTTGCGCGGCTCCCCTTGGGAGCATCGCCTTTGGCGACTCCGTTAGCGCAGCGTCTCCGGTAGGAAAAGGAGTATCGCGAGTTCCAAACACTTGTTCGTAAGTTATAAACGCTTATTCGTAAGTTATAAACGCTTGTTCGTAAGTTACAAATGCTTATTCGTAAGTTACAAACGCTTATTCGTAAGTTACAAACGCTTGTTCGTAAGTTACAAACGCTTATTCGTAAGTTACAAACGCTTATTCGTAAGTTATAAACGCTTATTCGTAAGTTACAAACGCTTATTCGTAAGTCAATACGGTTCAGATAAGACCAAAACCATTGTCACATTGTCATCTTGACAATGTACGAACGCTCGGATGCAACGTCTCTACACATTATCAAATTTCGCAAAAAATCCTTAACTGAACTGTAATTGCTTCAGGTGAAAGCAAAAAGCGATTGCCTACGGCAGAGCTTCGCTTGTAGGTGTCATGACTCAAAAATCGTAGACCTTGAAGGTCTTATACCAAGTTGCAGTCAAACAGCCAACTTGTCATACTGAGCGTAACGTAGTGAAGCGAAGTATCTCGCGAGATTCTTCCCTCCGGTCAGAATGACACATTAGAACGCAACTTGGTCTTAGTCTGCACGCTCCGACTTTGTACAGATACGACTAGCTATGAGTAGTTCTGTATAGGTTTTTCGGAGCGGTGTACCTTTAGATGGTTACTCGTATGCTTTCTAAGATATTTGTCAGGCTGATAAATCAGCCCGTGTCGCGTTTCCTCTTCGCTCTAAAGAGACGAAGCTCCCACGCTCCCGCTTTTCTTTAGGTGGGTTATACTACGTACATTGAATTAAGACATATATACTATGAATACTAAAATTTTAACGCTACTCGGTTGCTCTGGCTCTCTTGCTGCGGCACTTCTCGTTCCTCATCCAGTTCAGGCAATTCCAAAGAAAATTCAAACTGAAATAGCACCCCGTTCAACTGAGGCTGTCACCAGCACCAGTTCAAACGAAGAATTCCCTCAAACATCTAACATTTCTGAAGCCGTAGTTAAAATGTATGCTCAAGCAAAGTTTGGTTGCCTGTGTACAGATTGTACAAAATTGTCGCGTCAGATGCTCCAGCAAGGTTCCTCATCTCCCAACAGTCCAATTCCGCCAGGATTTTGAATTTCTTTACGTCATCCAAACCCTTATAAGAATGCCCGTTGAAAACCCTGTTCTTTAGGACAGGGATGAAAATGGTTTAAGGCGTTTACGCCTCAGTCATTAAAAATTTGGTGAATCATCAACGTGGATAATGAGGCTAGTGGTACATTAAAAGAGTCAGACAAGACATAAAAACCTACTTCCGGGCTGGAAGAAAGTTACGGCTGAAATAACCACAGAGGAGATATCAATACGCCCTAAGAGGCAAACGTGTTGAGCCTAGCAACCTGAGCAATCAGGATATTAAGACCCAAAGGTCTTAACAATCTTTGCGGCTTTAGCCCAGAGAGTGTCAATTTGCCTTCGTTTTGACTAAATTAGCAGCAGCTAGGTAAGAAAAAACACAATTGGTAGTGTAAACCCGATTTGACAAAAGCATTTTGGGCTACTTTTGGATGACATTTTTCCTTAACTGTTAGCCAAAATCAACGCAACTTCTTTAGCAAAGTAAGTCAAAATCAAATCAGCACCCGCTCGTTTCATACTAATCAAAGTCTCTAACATCACCTTTTTCTCATCAATCCAGCCCATTTGAGCAGCAGCTTTAATCATGGCATACTCTCCACTGACGTTATAAGCTGCTACAGGCAATAGTGTCTTCTTTTTGACTTGACAAATAATATCTAAATATGCTAGAGCAGGCTTGACCATCACAATGTCTGCACCTTCTGCAATATCCAGCGCCACTTCCTTAATAGCTTCTGTTGCATTCGCCGCATCCATTTGGTAAGTCTTCTTATCGCCAAACTTCGGTGCAGAATCCAAAGCATCCCGAAATGGACCATAGTATGCAGAGGCGTATTTTGCAGAGTATGCCAAAATTCGCACATCAATGTATCCTTCTGCATCCAGTGCTTTACGAATAGCTCCTACCCTGCCATCCATCATATCAGAAGGTGCAACCATATCTGCTCCTGCTGCAGCTTGGCTGACCGCCATTTTCACTAGAACTTCAACTGTGGCATCATTAAGAATGACGCCATTTTCATCCACAATACCGTCGTGACCGTGAGTCGTAAAAGGGTCAAGGGCAACATCGGTAATGACTAAGATGTTTGGCACAGCTTGTTTAATTGCCTTGACAGCTTGCTGTACTAATCCTTCTGAGTTATAGCTTTCACTACCCGTGTCGTCTTTCTTTATTTCTGGTATAACTGGGAAGAGTGCAACAGCTCCTACCCCCAGTCGCGACACTTCTGCTATTTCTTGAAGCAGTAAATCTAAAGTATATCGATAGCACCCAGGCATGGAGGTAATTTCCATTTTCTGTTCTTCACCTTCCATGACAAACATGGGATAAATCAGGTCATCGACAGTCAGCGTTGTTTCCTGCACCATGCGACGTAAGGTAGCAGTGCGACGCAGACGACGAGGGCGATGAATAAGAGTAGTAGCAGTAGGTGCAGTGTTATTGGAAGAAAGATTTTCTGATGACATGAGATTTGATGGTGAACTAGACATAATGATCATCGTTTTCAAGCAAGATTTTTTGTTTCCAGCTAGTACTCGATCGCACAAGTTTTGACAGGTTATTAGAAACCGGGTTTTTAAAAAACCCAGTTTCTAGCCCTCACTAATGACATTCTGAATTTTGACGAACGATTCAGACTTCTTGTTTTTGACTCCAAAACCTTTTTTATCCCCGTAGCGAACAGTCCGGAATTCCACTTGGTTTGTGTTTGGGTTGTAGAGGGTATAAGTTGCTTCCCCAAGAGTGCGTCCCACGTTCCCCACCCCGATGACTTGACGCGGCGAAACGTTAATAGTTTGGGGAGATGGTTGATAATCCAGGGTTGTAACTTGTGTAGTAATAGAACCTGTTTGTAATTGATATTGAAAAGTCAAGCCAGAACGACCACAAAATAGGTTATTTGCTTGCATCCGCGATAATCTATCCAACATTTGGATAGGGGAAGTTAGAAGTGTAAGTTCTTCGCTAACAGATACAGTTGTACCATGAATTAACAAACAATCTAACTCAAAAAACCCAAAATCAAGGTTTCGCAACCACTGTACTGTCTGACGGGAAACACTATCCCACAGTAACTTCACTGTTTCTCCTCCATATTTCGCTATCAACTCCGTCGGTTCTCCCGTTGCACCAAGACCATGCAAAATCAAACACTGTTCTTCCCACCATCCCTTACAGACAAGCGGTTCTAATTCACCAAGTCGGGGATTACGGACTCTTTCCACTAGTTCTTCAGATTCTTTGGTTGGTCCGACCACATCACCGAGAATATATAATGCCTCCACAAAACGACTCTGACGTTTAATATCTGCCATCACCGCTTCATAAGCTTTAAGATTACCTTCAATTCCACTTAAAATTGCCCATTTAGTCATTGGTCATTAGTTATGAGTTGTTAGTTGTTGCTTGTTAGTTAGTGGTTAGAATTCAAAATTCAAAATTCAAAATTTTCATCCTCCCCATCTCCCCATCACCTCGTACACACATGAGTCGGGTCATCTGCACGTTCTGCAAACTCGATTCCCTGTGCTAAACGCCAAGCAAAAATAGCAGGTAAACCCTTTTCGATAATCGCTTTTACGGTTTTGTGATAATCGTAAGGTACTTCCCGTAGCGTGACTTCTTGGGTGTTAGTGTCGTAAATTACATAAGTTGCATTAGGTCGCCCATGTCGAGGTTCTCCAACCGAACCAACATTGACAATCTTTTTTAGGGGTGCTGTAAAAGACCTTTCCTGTTCTTTCCCGTTCTCACCTTTGATACGCACTTGTAAATGACCTGCATCTAAGGTACGAACATAAGGCACATGAGTATGACCGCAAAATAATACATCGCTTTCTGTGGAAAGTACGCGTTCTAGTGCGACAAAGGCGTCGAGTTCTGGTAATAAATACTCGTGGTTGCTGTGGGGACTACCGTGAACAAAAGTCATGTTTCCTTCACGGAAAGTATGGGGTAATTGGGCGAGAAATTCGCGATTTTCTGGATGTATTTCCTTGTTTGTCCAGTCGTGAGCTAATTTTCCCCGTTTCTCGGCTAAAAGGGAAGGAAAACTACACTCGCAAGAATTCAATCCCTCGACAATATCTTCATCCCAACAACCAGCGACGGTAATAATATTTAAAGAACGAATTTGCGCCACTACCTCATTGGGATAAGGACCATATCCTACCAAATCACCGAGACAATAGATTTTTTCGCATGAGTGCTTGTCGATATCCAGCAAGACAGCATTCAAGGCTTCGTAGTTGCTATGAATACATGAGATGACTGCTATTTTCACGCTTGTATCTCCTCAAGTAGGATTTGTTTGACTTGTTGTTGGTATTGCCAAATTGCAGCGTCTGACAAACAACAATCTTCTAAGGTTTGCTGCATTGCTGCTTCGTCCAAGTTTTGTCCGCACACTTCTATCCCACTAAAGTGTTGGGGTCTACCTTCGAGATGACGGGGTAGATCTAATTCTAAAAAATCGGTTGATGGAACACCTGCAGCGAAATCAGCGTAAAGCGATCGCCCATCTGCAACATCAAAAATCCCCTTAGCACGAGTGATTTGACCGTAAGCGCCGTGAGTGATTTCATACCAAAACTCGTGCAAACTATCTTCGTCAATCACTTGACTTGTCGTTGGAACACGCCATAGTTGGGTAGTATTAATACTAATATCAATAGCTGCGCCTGTTACAATCTCTTCTGCCCAAGCATGATACTCAGAGTCTTGGAGATGGGGTGGTAGGATGGCAACTGCACGGTATGATAGATTGTCCAATATTTGCGTGATGGCATTCAGTTCTAAATAAAATCCCAGTTCAATATAAACAGCATCTGCTGATTCTATTTGTCTGAGGAACTCAACTTCTTGTCCGTCACGAAAGACAATAATTGCAGGAAATTCTGTAGCTAGGCGAGTTTGGTCAATGGGAACATTTCCAGTCCCAGGACTGAAATACACGACATGACTCGTAGTGACACCGCCAGTAGCAGCACTACAAGCTATTTGTTGAGTCATCCAAGTGGTTTTTCCAGCGCCTGCTGAACCTGCGACAACGGTAATTTTGGGTTTCGTCATAAAATAATGATAATCGTTATTAAGCAGATCATCTCAAGCACTTCTGAGGTGTGAAAGTGTAATACTCGGCTTAACAATTGCTGGGACAATCTTCTCACTCGCCATTCTCGCCCCAGACAGATTTCGCGCCGTTGGTCCTACTTGTAAAGCTGCTAACCCACCCATCAGGAATAATTCACAACCTGGAACGCGCAAATATTCATCCAAAACTGGCAAAGCATTAACGATGTTGATTGGGTAAGCTTCCAAAACTTCTTGTAATAACGCCTGGGATGTCACATCAAATTTAGTGCCAGTGGAAAGCCAAATCCTACTGTACTCATGCTGACTACCATCACTAGATTTCACTCGCCAACTCTTACCCAACCACTCAGCTTTCAACACTTGACAGTTTTCATCAATCTTGAGATGACCATTACGCACTTCTCGTCGTAGTTGCATTCCCATTGCTGGTGTCATGGAACCGCCGTTACGCGCTTGCACAATCATATCAAAGCGCTTTTGGTAATCTTGTTCTGCAAAAAATTCCTTGAGATACTTTGGTCCTAACCAACCTGGTTCGGCGTCAAATAATTTTTCTTGCAATTGTCTGCGTAACATCAAGTGAACTTTTGCACCACGAGAAATAGCACCTACTGCTAAATGTCCATTTGTCAATCCGCCGCCTACAATTAATATCCTTTCACCCATTAAGTGCAACTTCCGTAAATCCACAGATTGTGAATGACAAAGCCTATCCTGAAGATATCCTGACTCTATCTGGTTTACCCAGTCAGGTATTTGCAGCTTAGCGCTACCTGTTGCTAGTACAACCCGCCGCGCAATTATTGATTGTCCATCTTGCAACCATAAGCGCAGGCGAGGACGAATAGGATAAGCTAACGGTTCGATACGTGTCACATCAAGGGGAATGACTTGCTGTTGCACTTGAAAGCGGCGAATTATATCCTGACAAAAATCTTCAAATAGCCGAGTTCCCGGCAAGTCATAAGGAGAAAATAACTCACTAGAACGAGATTCAGCAAATTTCCGCAATGCAAAAGGATTGGGATCGGGATGATGAACAGCAGGTGAACGTAAGTGGGGAATTTCTAAAGCGGCAAATTGGTTCTGCCAGCGACTTATCCACTTGGCATTTTTGTCAAATACCAGAATTTTACCCAGCATTGTTTGCCGTTTCTGCAACAAGTGAGTGACTAATGTTAAGGCATGAGGACCAGCACCAATAATTGCTAGGTCAATTTTAGTAGGTAAGGATGGTTGAGTGGGAAGCATCTGTTTATATTGAGTTATTCATGATGAGTGGAAGCCACCGCTACAAGCGTAAAATTCTCATTGCTACTTTCAACAGTTATCAGTGAACAGTTATCAGTGAGTAAGGGCGCGCATTCGGCGGGTCTCCCACGCCCAGGTGACCCGCGTGGGCGTGGAGGGTGAACAGTGATGTATTTATCCTTGGGTTGGAGTCCCCCACCATACGCCGTCAGGACTGATAACTGAATCACTGATTGCTGATTTAAGAGGCAATGTGTTCTTGACTCTGTGTGTATTTAGCTATACCAAACATTCAGAAAGTAGGGTACAAATCGTATTTTTTTCTAAATGTCTTCCAATGAAAACGACTTGATTTCGAGGCGAAGTTTTCCATGTATCTGCATCTAATTGATAACGCGGACCACTCAGTTGAAAAATATGCCGCAACTCGCTATCACTAAACCAAAGAATACCTTTAGCACGAAAAACATTTTCTGGCATTTTTTCAGTGAGAAAACTCTCAAACTTATGAACATCAAAAGGTCGATCGCTTTGGAAAGAAATCGACATAAATCCATCATTTTCTAAGTGATGAGAATGGTGTCCGTGATGATGATGGTGATGCTCGTGGTCATGCTCATGATGATGGTGATGATGTTCATGATGCTCGTGGTTATGCTCATGATGATGGTGATGTTCTTCTCGTTCGTGCTCTTCATGCTCGGAAAAATATAACTCTTTGGGAGTTAATTTCACATCTAAAATTAATGGTAAAGCCACCTGTCCGTATGTGGTGTGCAAAATTTTGGCACATGCTTTAACTTCATGGATATAACTTTCTAGTTCTTCAAGTTTTTTTGAGGTTACGAGGTCAGTTTTATTCAGGAGAATAATATCTCCATAAGTGATTTGTTTTAACGCTGCTTCACTTTGGAAATGCTCTCGATTAAATGTTTCTGCATCAACAACAGTCAAAATAGAATCGAGGTTTGTTAAATCCCTCAGTTCTGTTCCCAAAAATGTTAAAACAATCGGTAATGGGTCAGCAACACCGGTGGTTTCAATCACCATGTAATCGATGGGCTCTTCCCTTTCTAATACTCGGTAAACTGCATCAACTAATCCATCATTGATAGTACAGCAGATACAGCCATTGCTCAGTTCTACCATGTCTTCATCCATAGAAACTAGCAATTGGCTGTCAATATTTATATCACCAAATTCATTCACAAAAACTGCGACTTTTAAGTCTTGTTTGTTCTTGAGAATTTGATTGAGTAGCGTGGTTTTTCCACTACCCAGAAATCCTGTAATGATAGTAACAGGAATTCCCCGCTTAGGGATATCAATATCAAGAATTATGTCTGAAGTTGGTGCAGCGGTATTAGTCATGGTATCTGATTGTAATAATAATCGTTATCATAATAGCGCAAAAAGATTTTTTTGATGCAAGTTGAATTTTAGAGGAAAGTATCCCAATACGTTTGGTGAACAGCACGCTTGACAGAAACGTGGTTTTTTGAACAAACCGGGTTTATCTGAGCAACAATTACGTTAACCGAACCGTATTGAGTTGTTATTTAGTTTTTTTGGTAAAAAGTGTGACAGCGTAGCGCTGAGTTTTTTATTGAAAAATATATTTTCATTTAAACTTCATACTTTGGCTAAATAATTTACGCTTTCTTAAAAAATCCTGACTATTTAATTATTAGTATGAGATTGGTAAATTTAGAAATTTCAAAACAAAGGCTTTCTAGCTTATATGTAAATTACCTTGGCACATCATGATTACAGCAGTAGACTCTAAAAACTGGCGAGAAGAAAGCCGTTATAGTAGTCGGGGAAGTGTTTACTTGTTTGCTCCGATGGTTGACTTCAATGTGATGTCTGAAGTCGGTGACACTCCACCCTGACCTGATGTGCTTGTATTTCTTGGAAATTCTGTGAGAAACTCAACAATGACATCTAGATTGAAGTGGGAATATCTCAATCTTCGTTGGTATAACTAGAACAGATGTAACTTTGTTGAAGTAACTGCTTTTGTATTTTGTAACTTAATAACCGAAGAAAATAGCATTTCAAACTATTCACTTATACATACTGATAGTTTGATTGTTCGTTCTTGGATGTGGTGATGTAGTGATCTCGGTTGTTAATGAGTTCCGAAAAAAAGCTGTTTCTCTAATTTCCGATAGATTTTTAACAAATGTGAATACTAAACTGACCAAACTGAAAAGTTGGTTGTCAGTAAATAGCATGGTGTTGCGAATAAACACAACTACAGCAATTTAATCACACCTGCATTTGATAGCTCCTCATGTTCGTGTTTTAGAGCTATTCTCTGGTTTTTCAAAAATCTGAAAAAGCATGTGGTAACTATCTGAAACTTTTGATTAGGAGTTTCGCAAAAATAACTTGAATACTTTTGATGATAGTGAAGTGAGGCTCACAGTCTATTTCATCTTAAATTTGTATGACTTATTTTTGCATAATGCCTGAGTTTATCATCTGAAAATTCAAAGCTAGTGTCATTGATGCTGTAGCTGTAGTCACTCAAGATATTCCCTCATTCTCAATTGCTGTAGGTGTGCTTGCACGAGTCATCAAAAAGCGTGATGATACAGGCTCTTTTTTAGCAAATTTAAACATAGTAGGAGACTAAGTAAATGACTCAACTGCAAGAGAAATCTCCTGACAAAAGACTACATCTTAATTACTTAGATGGCTTACGTGGACTTGCAGCTTTGTATGTTGTACTTGTTCATGTTGAGCCAAAAATGGGAGAGCAATTACCTAAATCGTGGCTGTTTTTAGAAACATTCCTAAGATATGGAGCATTTAGTGTTGTCATTTTTATTGCTCTTTCTGGCTACGTTTTGATGTTACCAGTAGCTCGTTCTAAAAGTGGTCATTTATCAGGAAGTTTGATTGATTATATTAAGAGGCGATCGCGTCGAATTTTACCACCTTACTATGCTGCTTTGTGTATATGTCTACTACTAGCTGCAGCAATATTGTTACTAAATAAATTCACCAGTTTTCAATGGAATGAAGAGGTAGGCAAAGGGTCATTTTCTCCTTACTTTTCTTTTGTTGATGTTTTCTCTCACCTGCTATTAATTCATAATCTTAACGCCGATACATCTATGACTATTAATCCACCTATGTGGAGTGTAGCAACAGAATGGCAAATATACTTTTTGTTTGCGCTATTGTTGCTACCTATATGGCGGCGTTTCGGCTTATTGTCGGTTGTGCTCATCGCTTTTTTAATTGGCATAATACCTATATATTTGCTGAATGGATTATTTGAATCAGCTAGTCCCTGGTTTCTTGGTATATTTGCTTTGGGAATGGCTGCAGCAGATATTGGTTTTTCTCAAAATCCAAAGTTAATAGCAATCAGAAATTCCCTGCCTTGGGGTGTATTGGCAATTGTATTCACTGGTATTGCTTTTGTGACTGAGTGGAAAAGACTAGGATTACATATATGGATTGGTCAGAGTTTTTGTGGTCTTGCTGCTGCTTGTCTATTTATTTACTGTACTAAATATGTGGTTCACGGCAAAAAGCTGCCTTCAATTCTCTGGATATTACAACATCCTTGGGCGATCGCACTCTCGACAGTTTCTTACAGTTTGTATCTCATTCATGGACCTGTGTTAGTGCTGGTGCGTTATTTCCTCTTTCATCTGCAAATGTCTCCGGAGATGTTTCTGATAGCATCTTATCTACTCGGTATGGGAATGTCGTTACTCATTACATATCCGTTTTACTTGCTTTTTGAGCGACCATTTCTATCTAACTCTTTAAAAAAGCACAAAGTCAAAGAAGTCATGAATTGATCTAAAACCAAGGCATAACTAACTTTTTAAAGCAAACTTTGAAACTCAGAATTGATTGGTTGCAAGTTTGCTCTGATTTTTGCTGTCAGATTATTTACTTTCATTAGTCAGTACACACGATGCCACTGAATATTATTAGGAGATTGTATTGTGGTCAATTCTAAGGTGCGGCAAAATACTTCCAAAGCAGCACCTATTCTTGGCTTGCTAGATTTTTGTAAAGGTTTGGCAATTATTTGGATAGTTCTTATTCACTGGCGACCAGAATGGTTTGGTTGGCAGGGAGTTCATGTCTTTATTATTTTGAGTGGATTTGGACTCACTTATTCCTGTCTCCAAAAAGATTCAGACATCTCATGGAAGAAATGGTACTTGAAGCGGTTCAGAAAAGTTCTGCCCCCATATTGGATGGTTTGTTTCTGGGGATACCTGACCCTAGTTTGTGTTTATCTGTTTGAAGGTCGCAATCTGCTAAATACATTTTTATCTCCTCTGGATGTGTTATTTAAGAATGCACTTATCCTTGAGTTGACCTTATTGAATCCCACCGTCGAAGTTGAGCCTAATGCATCATTGTGGTATATTCCTTTTATTCTCAGTTTTTATCTAACTTTTCCCTGGTTGTATCAGTTAATTGCTAAACATAAAACTGCGAGAGCTTTACTGTTTGCACTTTTAGGGGCAATCATATTTGAATTTCTCTACAGAACTGCTGCACTTTACTGGTTAGATGGTCGTCCGATTGGATACTTCCATTATTCCAAGCTGTTTCCAGTGCTGGGTGTACCGCTTGATAAACTTCCAAACGACTTCCGATTTCAGCACGAATACGCTTTTAATTTTTTTCCATCGAGGCTTGGTGAGTTTGCAATTGGTATGACAGCAGCCGTTGGTCTGGTGCGAAACTCTTCCATTTTTCATAAAGTACTCTTAAATCCTGGAATGGGTGTTCTAGGATTTGTCATCTGGCTGACTGGTAATGCCTTGATATATAAAGGTTTCTGGGGATGGGTTTTTGCTGATTTTGTGATTGCTGTGGGTATGATTCTGTGGTTTGTCAACCTTGCTTCACTTTTTAAAAAAAAGTTGCCTACCCTTTTTTCCAAAATGAGTCAGTTAGGTATCTGGTCTTATTACATTTTTTTGACTCACTACCTCTTGGTTTTTCTGACTCAAAAGCTAGATGATATTGTGATTCCTTTATTGGACAATTCATTGATTGCAATTAAAGTTTTGCGGGTTTCTCTTTTTGGAACCATCATCGTTGGAACCTGGATTGCTTGCCTAATACTAGAACGCTTTGACCGCTCTCAATTTTCAGATTTGATGATTCAAAAAACTTTAGCAAAAATTTTGAAGTGATATATCAAATGGTAAACTATTTCTAATTATTCTAGAGGTAATCATTACTTTTTATGGAGAAAAAGTTTCAGGGATTGAAAAATATAAAACTACGACAGAAGCTGAATTTAAAATCATTGAAAAGATTAGAAGTTTCTCATATTAGAAGCGAGGTTTTAGCTGGGATAACTGTAGCATTAGCGCTGATTCCTGAATCTTTGGCTTTTGCGGCGATCGCCAAAGTTGAACCAATGGTAGCACTTTACACATCTTTTTGTATAGCAATCATCACTTCCCTATTTGGTGGACGCCCTGCAATGATTTCGGCAGCGACGGGTTCTATGTCACTATTAATGACATCACTGGTAGAAAAATACGGAGTAGAATACCTGTTTGCTGCCACGATCCTAACGGGAATGATTCAGTTTCTTATGGGAGTTTGCAAGTTAGGCAGATTTTTTACTTTTATTCCTCAGTCAGTTGTAGCGGGTTTTGTTAACGCTTTAGGCATTTTAATTTTCTTAGCTCAAATCAACCAACTACTTGGGGAATCTTGGCAAGCATACGTCATGGTAGCGATTTCACTTGCTATTGTCTATATTTTGCCACGTTTTCTCAAGAGTATTCCGTCGCCTCTAGTCGCAATTGTTTGTATGACAATTGTGGCAATAGCAACAAATCTTCCCATCCGTCGGGTAGGAGATATTGGCAATATCACGAACACATTACCTTCTTTTCACTTGCCACACATTGATTTTTCTGTACAAACTTTATTAATTCTTCTCCCGTATGCTTTTACTCTTTCGATTGTTGGGCTTTTAGAATCTCTTCTCACAGCAAATTTACTAGATGAATTAACCGAAACCAAGAGTTCCAAAAATCAAGAAGTCAAAGGACAAGGTATTGCTAATATTATCACTGGGTTTTTCGGTGGTATGGCTGGTTGTGGCATGGTAGGACAATCAATTATTAATATTCGTTCTGGTGGTAAGGGACGTTTATCTACCTTTATTTCTGGTGCTTTCTTATTAATTCTCATCTTTATTTTTAAAGATATTGTCAAACAAATTCCTATGGCTACTCTCATAGGTATAATGATTATGGTGGCGTTTGAAACATTTGATTTTAACTCCTTAAAACACTTGCATAAAATGCCAGCAACTGACGCAATCATCATGCCTATAACTGTAGCTCTTACTCTCTGGACTCATGATTTAGCTCAAGGTGTTGTAATCGGTGTTATTCTCAGTACTTTGATGTTTGCTTGGAAAGCAGCACAAATCAAAGTCATCAAATCTTTTGATGCTTGCGGCTCGAAGAAAATCTATACTATATCAGGACAAATTTTCTTTGGTTCAATCGCTAACTTTGTAGAGTTATTTAACTATGCTGAAGACCCAAAAAAAGTGGTAATTGACTTGCATCATGCTCATGTGTGGGATCATGCAGCTGCCACTGCAATTGCTAAGGTGATTCAACGATATCAGAAATTAGATAAGTATGTGGTTATTGTTGGCTTAAACCAAGAAAGTCAATTATTTATGCGTAAGATAGGAGTTTTTTGAAGGTATTGTTAGCTGATATCAAGTCCGGATGATTTTGACACTCCCCTTTTAGAAAAAGGGGGGATTTAGAAGAGTCCGAACCAACGCTTACGGTATGATTTGTTTAAGTGATTTCGTCAGTGCAGCCTCACCAGCATGGTTCCTCTGCCTGACCTTAACGACTTGCTTACACTACCTGAAGTCTCGGAGTGTATTTGTTTGAAGCATCCCAAATTTGTGCAAAGCCTTTTGTTCTGAGAATTTCTGCGCTTAAGGCAAACAGATTAAGCGTGAAGATTCGATGTAACCTATGAACCCAAGAAGTGTTTATTCTGAAGCCAAAGACTTCCAAATTGTGTTCTTGGTTGTGGTAGCCCGACTCGAAATTCAAAGCATTCATCATCGCCCTGATGCGATGGGCAACAAGTTGTAGTTGCTGCACATCTTGGTCGTTAAAGTGATGAGGTTGAAATTTACCAACATGTAGAACCCCCACTGTACCTTGCTTAAAAAGTAAAGGGATGCCTACAAGCGATCGCAGATTTTTCTGACGCAAAATAGGGCTGAAAATCTCCACTTGCGATAGGTCATTGACTATCATTGGTTTCATAGTCGCGGCGATGTGACCAGCAATCCCCTGTCCAATTGGGATACGTATGTGTTGTTCAATTTCCTCTTCAAGTCCAAGGGTTGCGTATACACCCAAATTCTGCTGGTCTATCGGTAGTAGGAGGGTAACAGTGTCTACAGACATATAATCTTGCACCCACTTCAGTAGCTTTCTGATAGAGTTTGCAAGTTCAGCTTCCGTATAGTTTTGCTCATCACCGATAGATACATCCCAGCCTCTATAGGACTTTGGCAAACCTGAATTATCTCTCCAAAACACCATTATTTCACTCCATGAATCACATATAAAATATAGTCATAATTGATGAAAATTATAACTCTTTAATTATAAGACTTATAATTGTTTGACATCAAGTTATTAAAGCTAGCTGACAGAGTATTTTGTTTATGACGGAACTCTTTACTATTGGACATTCCAATCACAGCATCGAAACATTTATTCAACTACTGCGTCTTCATAAAGTTACAGCTTTGGCTGATGTGCGTTCACACCCTTACAGTCGTTACCTTCCTCACTTCAACCAAGCAGAACTTAAGCCAGCTTTATTTAATGCAGGAATTCGCTATGTATTTTTAGGACGTGAGTTAGGTGCTAGACCTAGCGACCCAAGTTGTTATATTGATGGTAAGGCAGTTTATGAAAAAATAGCAGCTACAAAGCTTTTTGCTGAGGGTATTCAGCGTATATTGAAAGGCTTAGAAGATTATAAAATAGCCTTAATGTGCGCCGAAAAAGACCCTATTACTTGTCATCGAGCAATTCTAGTCTGCCAATATCTACCTAAAGACAATTTCAAGATTAATCATATTCTGAAAACAGGAGATTTAGAAACTCATAACGCTCTTGAAGAAAGGCTTTTAAATTTACATAATTTCAAACAGCCAGAAATTCCTGAAACAGTTCAACTATCCCTTTTTAATAATTTACTTGTAGAGGGTAAAACAACTAGTAAATATTCACAGGAAGAATCTCTGAAAGAAGCTTACAGACGACAAGGCTCTCTAATTGCCTATGTTGAGAAAAAAGAAGGTCAATATGAACAAGCCAATTAATCTGTATACAATAGGTTTTACTCAAAAGACTGCTCAACAATTCTTTGACACTCTAGTTAGCGCTAGAGTGACCAGAGTTATTGATACTAGACTGAATAATATTTCTCAGTTATCTGGCTTTACTAAACGAAATGATTTAGAGTATTTTTTGGAAAAAATAGGTGGCATCAAATACATTCATATATTGGATCTGGCTCCAACAAAAGATATTTTGGATGCTTATAAGAAAAAGAATGGTGATTGGGAAACTTATGAAAGAGAGTTTTTACAGTTAATGAGTCAAAGAGAGATTGAAAATAAAGTTTCACAAGAACTTTTAGTGGATAGCTGTTTATTGTGTAGTGAAGCAAAACCTGATCATTGCCATCGTCGTCTAGTAGCAGAATATTTATGTGAAAAATTGGGAAATATAAATATATGTCACCTTTAATCAGAATATATGGCTAAAATTATCTGTCTTGCTAATTCTCAGAAACATAATGAGCGCTGTATTGCAGGTATTGAAATTTCTACAGGTAAATGGATTCGTCCTGTCTCATATCTAGATGACGGTCGAATTCCCAGAAATGTACGTTTGGTAAATGGTGAAGAACCTAAGTTGCTTGACATATTAGAAATTCCTTTAGCAGAGACTAGTCCTGGCTATGAATGCGAAAATCGCTTGATATCGCCAGGGAAATGGAAGTGCATAGGAAAGGCTTCGGTGAATGATTTGGTTAAGTACTGTGAAGATGAGATGATTTATAGTCAATGGCTAAATTCTGTTCCTTTTTCTTTTTTGCAAGAACTACCATCAGAAGACAGGCGAACATTACAATTGATTAAAACATCTATATTGAAGATATCTAAGTATGAAGATACAGGGAAATGGGAAGCTTCTGTCCCCATAGCCAATGGGCAAATAATGAAGGCTAAAATTACAGACTTAGCTGTCATTGATAAACTCAACAAAGGTGTTAATCTAAGTCATGACTGCTTAATGACAATCAGTTTTGCACAGCCTTGGCGCAGGTCTCCATCAGAAAAATTCGCTTGCTGGAAGCTAGTTGCAGCTATAGTTGAGTTGTCTGAGATAGATTTAATTTTATTTGAAATGAAACGACTAGGTTGGAGTATTGGGGATGGACGTTCATATTTGCAGAAAACTTATAAAAAACAAACACGTCAAGAATTGAATGCAAGCGAAATCAAAGAGTTTTTAAATTACTTAAAATCTCTTTCTCAACTTTAGTAGTGGATACTACGTTATCTTAATCTTCCATCGCTAAATATCAAGCACCACTCTTGAACTCCCCGGTTGAGAAATACAAATCAACACTGAATCCTCATCAATTGTAGCGGTTGGTTCTTCCTGATAAGCAACCTCACCACTATTGATTTTGCACATACAAGTCCCACAAATACCCGCACGACAACTGTAGGGAGGATTAATATCATTCGCTTCGGCAAATTCTAAAATGCTGCCATCTCCCTGCTTCCAATTCAGGGTTTTACCCGATTGTGCAAAGATAATCTCAGCTTCTTCAATTTCCTCACCGACAGTTGCAGCAGGGAGTTGGCTTCCTTTCGTTCCTTTCATCGGTTTACCAAAAGATTCAAAAAAGACTCTATTGTCAGGGATTCCTGATTCTTTGAGTCCTTGCATAATAGACTGCATAAAAGATGGAGAACCACACAGGAAATACTCAGCTTCTTGTCTGATTAACTCTTTAATTAAAGCAGCATCAACATAACCAATACTATGGTAATGTCCTTCATCTTCAGGAGTGGGACGGCTGTATCGAAAATGCACATTTAAGTTAGGATTTTGTTGGACAATTTCCATCACCTCATCCCGAAAAGCATGAAATCTGCCATCTCTAGCACCATGCACAAACCAAATTGGACGGTTAGGCTTAAGACGAGTTACAGCTTTTGCCATGCTAATCATAGGAGTAATGCCGACACCATTGCTAATCAGCACTACAGGAATCGATTTTTTGACATCTAAAACAAACTTACCGTTTGGTGGTTTCGCTGGAATGATTGAACCTTCGTGAATGCGATCGTGGATAAAGTTAGACGCGACACCAGGCGGTACATCTAAACCTTGGGGCGCTGGTTCACGCTTGATCGATAGACGATAATATTCACAAGGTTCAGGGTAATCAGAAAGCGAGTAGGTGCGAATAACAGATTTATCCTGTCCGGGAATGTCCAGCTTGATTGTTAAGAATTGCCCCGGTTGAAAGTTAGGAATTTCGCTTTTATCCTCAGGTTGCAAGTAGAAAGAGGTAATTTCCTCACTCTCTTTCACCTTGCGAACAACTACAAAATTTCGCCAATCTTTCCAAATCTTGCTGTTGGGTGTAACCTCTGTAGAGACTGATCTTTCCTGACTCGGTTTACTTGTTAAGACTAAGCCAAAGATAGCACCGCAAGTTGTTCCCAAGAGTGAGGAATAAACGCCAATACCAGAAGCAGACTTATTTTTGGGATTGATTAATCCAATAGCCACACTAGAAACAATGGTAACTATTGAAAATGCCAGACTTGCAGCCGCAGCACTTCTGAGAATGGGATTCTTAATTCGTCGAATATTTTCTAACATTGCCTATCTCTTGTTCATCTGTTGATCAATCAATTATCAATTATCAATTATCAGTTATCAGTATTTAGCAGCGCCAAAGGTAGCATTGAACTTGCGACACCAAATAGCAACAGATTTGTACTCTGCTAAATTGATGTTGTTAGGAATGGAATAAGTTTGAGAACCACTAAATTTTTGTAAGCGACCCAGGATTATGTAATCTCCTTTTTTTAATGGATAGGCTGGTGGTTTAGTAGAACCAATCACGTTATCTGAACGATGCAAAATCACGACCAAATCTGGTCCTGAGTTGGAAGTTTTAAACGACTTATCAAGCTCTAGAAATGATTTGCCATTTTTGGTAGTAATACTGACTGTTCCTTGAGTTTTGTGTTCTCCAGAAACAAAAGTGCCAGATTTTGTAGCTGTTGAAACTTGTGATTGGGCTAACTGAATCACAGGATTCGCTTGAGTCTTCACAGCAACATGGCTTTCAGCAGAACGAACTTCTCTTGTACTGCTAACTATTACCAGAAACGCTATACTTGGTAGTAACAAATGTTTCCATCTCATGATGACAAATTCCTCAAGACAACATCCAGCGGTCAAACTTTTGGCTTGAACCTTAAATAAATTGTTGCTTGAAAAATGAGTCTACAAATGATGATTATCTAAGGATTTCCGTCTATAAATCTTATATTCTTTCTAGAAAGCTCTTATAACTTTCTCAGCAAATTCTAACTTTTCGGTTGGCTATGTATAGCAATCCGCGCAGGATTCGTGAGATCAAGAAACCCGGTATCTCCCAAATACCAGGTTTCTAAGGCTCAGTATCTTTTTAGAAGAGATTCCGGATTGCTATATAAAATTTTGTATTGGAGTGTAAATTTTTTGAGAATTTCTGTATACAAACAGAAGACATAACTAGTAAAATCTTCGTACCAAATCAATCTGAAGCCAAAACTCCGAACACTCACAACTTACGAATTTCTTTCTAAACTGATTCTGCTGAAGCACTAAACAATGAGCAAAGCTGATAAAGATGAAATGTTGTTGCAAAACCAGCCGTGGCAACGGGAACGGCGAGCAATGACACTTTTGTCTTCTTTAAACTATCGGACTGGGGAATTAAGTAGCTATTTACACAACATTGCTTGTGGAGTCAGTGAACTCGTTCAGGTCGATTGGTCGGTTGTAACGCTCTGCCAGCAAGGGTTTGAAACGGTTCTAGCAAGTAGTCTTGACATGGGCGAGGGTGAACATATATATTCACTACACGGTTTACTCACTGGCACTGTTATTGAAATTGGTTGCTCATTAGCGGTGGAAGATGCAAAAGAAAACCCAGAATACGGGGAGCCTCCAGAAGGTTATTGCTCATATTTAGGGATACCGTTGCGAACTGCTCAAGGTGAAGTGATTGGTACTATCTGTTCTTTTCATCAACAGCCACGCAAGTTTACAAAAGAAGAAATCCAAATTGTAGAATTATTTGCGGAACGTGCGGCTACAGCAATCGACCATTACCATCTCTATCAGCAGCAGTGTCAATTTAATCATGTTTTGGAGGCTGAGGTCGAAAAACGCACCGCTCAACTGCGGGCGGCGCAAGCCAAGCTTGTAGAACAGGAACGGCTGGCAGCTATTGGTGAATTTGCTGCTATGATTGTGCATGAGATTCGCAATCCCTTGACAACAATGATGATGGGATTGAAGTATTTCCAGAAAACTATTCTGGCTGAAGCTGCTGTTGAGCGATTATCGTTAGCACTTGATGAGGGTAGTCGTCTGGAACGTCTGCTGAGTGAAATTTTGCTCTACGCTAAGCCTCAGGTGTTGCAATTGTGTGAATTGGATGTGAATGAATTTATTCGTGAGTTGCTTGTACCAATCAGCGAGATGCCAGAAGCACTCTCACGGCAAATCGAATTTATTCCAGCCTCACCAACAATCAAAATTGTGGGTGATAAGGATAAGCTAAAACAAGTGTTTATCAATATTGTTCGCAATGCCTGCGAAGCAGTCTCAGATGGAGATGTCGTTACATGGTTCGTCAACACTTCGTCCGAAGATAAAGTTTGTATCAGTGTCTGCAATGGTGGTGAGCCAATTCCCTCAGAAATCCTATCAAAGCTAACCCAGCCATTTTTTTCCACGAAACCTGGTGGCACTGGGCTGGGGCTTGCCATTACCAAACGCATCGTCAATGCTCATGGTGGAGAGTTATTCACTCAGTCTGACGCAGCAACAGGTACTACAGTGAGTGTTCAATTACCTGTCATTCTTCTTCATCCGATGGAAAAATCGAGTGCTTTTAGATCCCCTTAAATCCCATACCAGCTTCTACCTCTTGTACTGCTTGAGTCGAATCTACCCTAGAAAATGCAATTGTGCGAGAAGTTTGAAGTCGAATGCCAATTTGACTCAGAAAGATGCCAACTACAATCAAGCTACCACCAATATATTGAGCTTTTGTTGGAGCTTCACCCAAAATTAAATAAGCAGCCACAATGCCTACAACTGGAGTAAATGAGCCAACTAAGGAAGCCACAGACACCATGCAAGTTCTCAAACCTTTAAGCCACAATAACTGACCTAACACCACAATGACTAGACCATACAATAACATCCACTGCCACAGGAACGGTGAGAGTGCATCCATAAAATGCTCCTTGCCATAGAGTGCTAAAGCAAAGAAGAAAAATATTACGGTTCCTAAGGCAGTACGAAAGATACTGTAAATTCCTAGGGGAATTTCGGAGAGTCGTCCTTTGCTAACAATAATAGTGGAAGCAACTGCTGCCACAGATCCTAGAGCTGCCAACAGTTCCCCAACACCTAAATGAAAACTTCCTACGTTCATCATGGCTTGTCCTGGGGGTTGAAGAATAATGGTTAGGGTAACACCGACAAGACTAGCGATCGCCCCCATAACTTCCCAAAGATTTACCCGTTCCTTCAACAACCAAACTGATAAAATCAGAGTCAGTGGCAATTCCAAGCGTCCAACCAAAATAACATTGTTGACTTGGGTTAACGCCAATGCTTGGAAAATTAAACCAGGGGCAAGTGCTCCAGATAAAATTGCTACTATTGTCAGGTTGAGCCAATCTTTCTTTGATAGTTGTTTCAAAGTTGCTTTATTCCACTGTCGCCAGTAGATTGATATCAAAACTATCAAGGCGCACAGGTTTCCCACGAACAAAACATTACATAGAGAAATTGGATTGCGCTCACCTGTGAAATTTTGGGCACCGATTTCTGTTAACTTCCGAGTGACTGCGCTAGATGCTCCAAAAATGAGGACTGCTAACCAAAGATAAGTTTGTCCTGGAATTCTGGGGATTAGACGATCCTGTCTTCTGTGTCTGCTTACCATTACACCACTGCTATAAAAGCTCTGTCAACGATATTAAGGTTTCTTCATTAAGCTAGGGTGAGGTGGATCTGAGAAAATGTTGAAAGCAGCTTAAAACCTGAGAATATCACCGTACAACTGGTAACTGGTAACTGGTAACTGATAAATGATAACTGAATAACTGTTAAACACAGGCGTTCGTACTAAACAGTCAACAAAATGAAGCTTTAGCTAAGATGACAAGGAGTGTATTCACAGTATGTAGGGTTCACTTCAATGGTTAGCCAAGCTTTGTGCGATCGCCCGATTAGTCAGTGGCTTGTTTTGAAGTCAACGCTTTCTCACTGGCTCATGACACCAACGTTTATTGTATTGCCACTTTTGATTTTAGTTTTGTTACCTTGGATGATTCCACGCCTACGTTGGAGGCGTTTTTGGAGTGGTTTAGGCACTATATTACTCGTGGTTTATTTTTCTGCCACTTTTCCACTCACCATTGCTGTCGCAAAAAAAGGATTAGTTACTTTTCTTCCCCCCGATCCTGGTACAACCGCAGATGCAATTGTTGTACTCGGACGGGGGGAACCTTTTAGAGATTCAAGGGTTCAGGTTGCAGCTGAACTTTGGAAGAATCATCGCGCACCATTCATTTTTGCTAGTGGTGTAGGAGATGGTTCTGAAATTGTCCAAAAACTAAAAGCAAAAGGCATTCCTGATGCTGCATTAGGCGAAGAACACTGTTCTCAAACGACGAAAGAAAACGCACTGTTCACCGCATCAATCCTACAACCACGTGGAATCAAGAAAATTCTGCTAGTTACAGATTCTCCACACATGTTGCGCTCGCGACTGACTTTTAAAAATGTAGGTTTTGAAGTCATTTCCCACACCACTCCCATACCATCTCAATTAACTTCGACTAAAAAAGCAATGCTCATGTTTTACGAGTATATGGGGTTAGTGAGTTATGGTTTGCGAGGAAACTTTCTTAAACAGAACTTACCTCAACAGGACCATCCACCTGTTGCTAAAATCAAGAATTCAGCAAATTTTGACCTGCAAAAACAGCAAATGAAGGATAACACAGAGATAAGTTATCTTCTTTAACAAGACCCATATCGCAGTCCTAAATCATTTGTGAAAAACAAGATTCCCGACTTCTTTTGCGAAATCGGGAATCTGAGTCTTTAGGATTGCTATGAATAGCTGGTGAAGTACCCACCACCAACCGCAAGCGGTATGGTGGGGGCTTCCTGTCTCATTTGCCGCCGCTCCGTTGGGTATACTCATTGCTGAGTATCCGGAACCAAATCCGGTCTGAGTCTTACGCTGCATCTCTCGGTTTTCACCGTTTATCTCCTCAAAGGGAGAACCCAGGCAGCCGCCCTGCTTCCCAAGGCAGTAATTGTTTTCCCGTGCATTCCTGTATGGCTTATTTTTTACCGCCTTCGTAATGGGGCGAACCAGTGACCGGAATCCTTCCCTGATCTACCGATTTATCTGCGGCAAGAGTCGTACCTCTACTTTGATGTTAGCCTGTCTGTTCAATACGGTCAGGTGGGTTAGCAACCATATTATATACTAGCATAGACATGTCTATATTGTGGACATGTCTATGAAAACAAAAGAAGTACACATTCGTATATCGGAAAAGCGTTTTAGCAAACTAAAAAACTATGCCACGTTGAAGGAAAAGACGGTGACTCAAATAATCGAAGATTATATTGACCGATTACCTAACACGGAGATTGACGACTCCGACGCATTGTCCCCTAGAAAATGAGCCAGCCCCAACCCCCTCCGGGGGAATTCAAAATTCGCTCATTATAAATTCAAAATTAAGAAGTGATTCGCAATAACTCTTTTTTTTTTGAACTTTGAGATTGCTTCGCTAGCCCCTTTGGGGGCGCTGCGCAAACACTCGCAACGCTACGCGATTTTGAATTGTTCCGGGGCTGGCTCATTTTCTTACGTGTAAGACCCCCGCCTCGGGCATCCCCTCCCGCGATGATCGATGATCAACATAAGTCGGAGATGCCCTCGTCATCGTCCGGCTTATATCCCGCCGCTAAACGGGGTACCGTTATAGCGGGGGACTTACGCCGATTCAGTTAAATCATCTTAATCTGTTCATCCATACGAGTGTAAATTTGACCATCATTCCAAATGGATTGAAAAACAGTACCCAAAGCTTTTAAAAACCCCAAAAAGAAGAAAACGCCACGAGTAGCAATTTTGATGGGTGAACCACTTTTGTTACAAGGAGGGCGTCCAAGGACATGACAGTCAAATAAACGGGCGTAAAGACGTAAAGCTTGGGTAGCGGTAAGGTTCTTCAGTCCCATTAAGAAATGGTTGTGATAAAAAGTGAGTTGATACTTGAGAGAGCGCATACTAATATCATGGCAGCCTCCCGTCTCTTCTCCTAAATGTACCAAATATGCTTCTGGGTCATACCAAATTTTATATCCAGTCTGACGCAATCTTAAACAAAAATCAGATTCTTCTCGCACCGCACTACCGCGAAATCTCTCATCAAATTTCAGATCATATTTGGTAAAAACTTCGCTACGGAAGGACATATTACAACCCCTTGCAGTCAGAACTTCTTGGGGCTTAATGGTATGTACCAAATCTATATAATACCAAGCGATTCCTGGATCCATTGCCTGGGGAGGAAGGTATTCGATTTGTAAATTTCCCCCAGAATCACCCAATTTCATTCTGTCAAAAACCCGTCCAGCAATAGCTCCGACTTCTGGTTTTTCTAAAAAGTTTTTCGCATGCGCTGTTAAAAATCCAGGGGTTAATTGCACATCATCATCAATAAATAAAATAATTTCACCTGCTGCTCGCCGCACTGCATAATTTCGCGCCCCAGGCAAACTAGCCCAACTTAAATGGAACCACTTTATTTTATTGGCTGCAGCTAATTCTTTGAGGTAAGTTTCAATTTCTGGTTGATGTTTAGGAGTTTGATCCACAACCAAAACTTCATAATTTGGGTAGTCCTGTTTGAGGACATCAGCAAGACTATCGCGTAGTGGTTCCTCACGACAGTACGTCGGGATAATAACAGAAATTAAAGGGAAATTCATATTAATAGTCATTAGTTATTAGTTATTAGTCATCAGTCATTAGTCAATTTCCTTCATCCCCTCATCATTTTTTTTAACTTTGAATTAGCGAATTTGAAATTCCTCTCATCTTTCCCTGTCCTCCTTTTGCTTGTGCAGCTTGGAGTTTTTCTTGCTTGTCTATTTCTGGCAATTTCAACAGAACTCCAGCAAAAAACCAGTAATAAACAGCTACAGGGTCAACATCAAGAGGATAGTAGTAGGTGTTGTAACTAATAAATAATATAAACACCCATAAAGCAGCGGCGTAAGTGCGAAAATCACGATTTTTTATTGAACGATAAGTCTTGAAGCAAACGATTGTTAAGGTTGTGACTAAAGCTAAAAACCCCAGCAGCCCCAATGGTCCAACTTCATAAACTATTTTAGGATAGTAAGTCTCCAGCAGTTTGGTTGTACCCAGCGAACGAGCAGAGTTAGTAGCGCGCCCTAACCCATTTCCTAACGGTTTTAAATTTCTCCAAACGTCCCCAAATTGCTGCATGATAAACTCTAAAGGCGGTGAAGATTCCCAACGTTCATTCAGACTTGTTGTTCTTTCTTGCACAATGGCAGGGTTATTCACGATTGCAATTGTCAAAATAATGGCGAGTCCTACTCCTATAGGCAGAAACCTTCTAAGGTTCCAAATTTGACCAGTCAGTAATAGTAAAGTGACAAAGCACACAGGTACCAATGCTAGAGCTATTCTCTGCCCGGAGACAACTGCATTGATCATAACTACTGCCATAGAACCTAAACTGAGAAATCGCCAAGTTTTAGAAGGATCACTAAAACCGGAAGCAAAGCCAAAAAAGATACTGGAAATCAAAAACCATCCCCATTGCCAAGGGGCAACAAAAGTTCCTGGTAGACGAATGACTCCTTGTTCGGGACTATAAATGAGAGAACCACCAAAGTAACACCTGGCTTCAACTGATGCTTTGAATTGAGCTGCTCCTTCTAAAAATCTAGTACCTTGACATATCCCCTTTGCTAATAATAAGTATTGAATAAATCCCAGCGCACAGCACACTAGTATAAGCACAATTTGCAGGCGCGATAAAAATAGGAAATCCCGCTTGTTGCGGATGAGATAGTAAGCGCAACTAATCAGGGGTACATAGCCCAAAAAAACTTTGAGACCGAGTATTCCCATAGCTATTGGTATTTCCTTAGTTGAGTTAAAGAGTTCAGCTGAAGACGGGTTTAGCTGTTGTACTCCATTAACAAAAACTAGCGTTAGCAAGCATATACCCAACAAAATAAACAATGGAGTTTTAATGGCTTGAGGAATTATCAGAGGTAACCGCTGCTTACGACACATCTGCCAAAGTCCAATCAGCGCTGGAATGTAGAAGGAGTCTTTTGCTAATTGGAGTATAGGACTATTGCCAATGTAGTATGTAATAGTACCTGAAAAGGGCACGTAAATCAGGAAGGCAAAAAAGGCTTGGCGAGGATACTTGTAAGACAAAGCGATCGTGATGATTCCCAGTAAACCTGGGACTGCTGTCTTAATTCCTCCGACAAAAGCCATGAGAATGCCAAAGAAGAGACCGCAAAAAGCAGTAGTAATGAAAAAATTGGTGAATTCTTTGCGCGCTTTTGCAGCTTTACGCTTTTGGGCTAAACGTTCTTTGAGACTAAGGGTTGTAGTTTCCTGACTCTTCTGTTTTTTTGCTTTTTTGTATTTGTTGGATTTTAATTTTCCTGTCAGCATGGCGTTGCTGTATATTTAACCATAAATTCATTAGCTGTGGGTATTTTTTACGAAAAAGGAGCGAAGCCATGCTTACGCTTCGCCTCCGTTCAAGAGTCAGAACTTAGTTAAGTATTCTTTCCGACTGGTAGATGAGTCCCTTTATAGATGATTTTGAATGTAGTGCTTATGTTATAGCGAAATTCTTGCTCAATGGGTACAAAAAATCAACCGACTATATGATATTGACTAGAAGCTAATTTTTTCGCAACATGTTGATGTCGATGGTGATGACCGTACCCTGGATTTGTCCACTTGTCAGAGCATAGTATGAGACAAATCCACGGCTTGGACTGTCGAAGAGATACCCACGACGTGAGGCTGGAATTTTACCTTGCTTGACCAAGGACATGAAAGCTTCAAGATATCTGCGTATACTTTGACGATTACCCGGAGTTGCTTTTGTATGGTTTTTAATCAGCATCATGAACAAATCCAAGCTACGCTGATCTTGTCCGTCAATTAAACTACCGTTTTCTAGGAAAGAACTTGCTACAACTTTTCCATCAATTTGTTGCACTTTGAATAGAGTGTAATAGCGCGATTCTTTTTTGGGATCGTTCACATAGCAGACCCAGGAACCATCTGGATTTTTTATAAAACCTTGTTGCGTAAGATAGGAAAGCACAGAATTAGTTGGCTGATTTTGTGGAGTCGGTAACAAATCTGCCACTGAATCAAAAGAGCAAATTCTTTGCAGTGTTCTGTGTTGGGGAGCAGTGGTAACTTCTTCTGCTAGTGCAACAGAAACACCAGTAAACGCAGACGCTAAGACAGCGAATGCGCTAAGTAAACGAATAATTCTATTCATGTTTTTTACTTTTAAGTGATTATTTGGACATCTTTTCGTAGTGGTCAGACGTCCCATTTTAGTTCTTAATACTTATATTCAATACTCTGATGATATTTCCGGAAAAAAGTCTTGAGACACATTTAATCTATTTGGTCTCGTTGTTAGTATTTGTCTATACTTATTGAAATAAAAATAACTAATAACAATCTATATATACTTGAATTAAATTTTACTAATTTTCACTTTTTTAGTTAGCTTATTAACAATAAAAAATAGAGGCGTCAGTCGCTATTATTCAGTAATAATTCTGCTAAAGTTTCTACCTGCGTGATTTTATGAAATTCTCTACTGCCTTAAAACAGTACACAGTACACAGTAAACAGTGACCAGTACACAGTACACAAGTCAGGAGTCAGGAGTCAGGAGCGGAGCCGGAGCCGCTCCGCCTCCGGTCAGAAGTCGCAATTCTTTATTTCTTCCTTCTGAATACTGAATTCAGAATTGCTGAATTCTTCTTCAAACTGGTAACTGATAACTGGTAACTGCTAACTGGTAACTGACAACTGGTAACTGTTAAAATGGTTAAGTATTTCTATCAAGGCTTAACGTCTTTCCTGATCCACTTATCAACATTTTGAGGTTGATAATTTGCCAATAAATCTAGCAAGTTTTCTGGTTCAGATGCTTCCAATACTAAAGAGCGATGAATAGGACGTAAAAATTCTTCAGTCACTGCTTGGTCAAAAAATTTCAGCAAAGAATCGTAGTAACCTTTGATATTCAACAGAGCAAAAGGTTTTTGGTGTAACCCTAATTGTGCCCAAGTGAGGATTTCGCAAAACTCCTCCAGCGTTCCGTAGCCTCCAGGAAGTGCTACAAAAGCATCGGACAGTTGCGCCATCATAGTTTTACGTTCGTGCATGGATTTGACAATATGCAGTTGTGTCAGTCCAGTGTGAGCAATTTCTTTTGCAACCAGAAAATCTGGAATCACACCAAGAACCTCACCACCAGCTGCTAAGCATCCATCAGCAACTGTACCCATTAACCCAACATTCCCACCGCCATACACCAAACCTAATTTCCGTCGCGCCAGCGCTTTACCCAATGCTATAGCCGCTTGTTTGTAAGCTGGTTTCACACCCATACTAGAACCACAAAACACGCAAATGTACTTCATTGAGCTTGCCTGTAGAATCTAAACTCCATACATTATTCTTTCACTGTCTCCTGTTCCCTGTCCCCTGTTCCTTCTTTTACTGCTTTTAATTTCGGGTAAGCAATGCGTTTGTGATGGAATTGCTGCCAAACTTGCACGAAAATTTCGGCAATTTGCTTCATTTCCTCTCGTGTTAACCCTGAATCAACTAGTTGATTGTCTTGCCATCTGGCGCGAAGAATATTGTTAAGCATTGTTAAGGCTTTTTCTGGTGTGGCGTCTCTAAGCGATCGCAGCGCCGCTTCACAAGAATCCGCTAACATCACAATCGCTGTTTCCCGTGACTGGGGAATTGGGCCATCGTAGCGAAAATCTGCCTCGTTTACTTTTAAACTTGGATCTAGAAGCGCCATTTGCTGTGCTTGGTAATAGAAATAAGCAATTTGCATCGTTCCCTGATGCTCTGGAATAAAAGCTTGAATTGAGGAAGGTAAACTGTGCTTCCGCGCCATCACCAATCCTTCACTCACGTGCTTTTTGATAATGTCCGCACTGATCCAAGGGTTTTGGATTTCTGTGTCGTGTTTATTCGGTCCCCCCATTTGATTTTCAATAAATGCCATCGGGTCGTGCATTTTACCGATATCGTGGTATAATGTACCGGCTCTGACAAGTTCGACATTGCATCCTAATTGTTTGGCAGCGGCTTCAGCAAGAGTCGCCACAAGCAAGGTGTGCTGAAAAGTCCCAGGAGTTTCAGTCGCAAGTCTTTTCAATAAAGGGCGGTTTGGGTTTGCCAGTTCTGCCAAACGGATAGGAGTCACTAAGTCAAAGAGTTTTTCTAGATAAGGACTCAACCCCATACCCACAATACTCCACACTAAGCCAGAGAAAGCAAAGAATGCAGTTTCTTGCAGGATTATGTAGTACGAAGGAAATCCCAATGTAGCACTCAGCAGGAGTTTGATGACGAGGTAAACACCGCCCTCTGTTAAGGCGATCGCCACACTTAAAAGTGCGAGTTCTTCACGCGATCGCAACCGTTGTGCAACGCAACTGCCTAAAATTCCTCCTGATAAACCAGCGAAAAGAGCAATTTTACTTATTTCTAGACTCATGGGTAACACGAGTGACAGCAGTCCGATAACAGTGACGCCCAAAGTCGGTCCATAGAAGCTACCCAATAATAACCCAACAGCACTCCAGGTCGTATAAGGTGTACCCATCATCAGTACTAGTGGTACACTTAGAGTCAGCAGTAAGATTAATAGGCGATCGCTCTGCCGGAATCGGTACTTGATCCGCCGTTCTACAATTGCAAAAATACCAACAGATGCAGTGACAACGCTCCCTAATTGTATCAATCCCAGCCAATGAATCTCGCGCTGAATCAAGTGGTAATGCTCTAGTACATCAAAGTTCCATTCACTGAGCTTCTGTCCTTGACGGACAATCACCTCGCCCTTGTAAACGGTGACAATGACTGGTTCTACCTCAGCAGCTAGCTTTGCAGCCGTAAGCTGAGTGCGCAATTCATCTTTCTTCAGGTTTGGTTTAAGTACAGCTAACAAAACTTTATTAGCCAAAGGTTCAGCTTCTTTTGGTACCAACGTCTGCACTTGTATACGGACTGCATTTTGTTGGATGTTTTTTGGTAACCCAGGTGGAATACCTTGGGTGAGAATCCGCTCTAAACTTTGCTGGATTCCCATTTTTGTTTTCGCCCAATCTTCATCTGACAAGCTCAACACAGAAGCTTCATCGTAAACTGTATCTGGTTTCGCGCTCACCAGATTTGTCAGCTGAGTCTTTGCTTGAGCGTATCCCTGGCGTATTTTTGCAATTTGAGCAATCAGTGAAGACAAGTGTTGCTTGGAAGTCGCAATGCGATAAGCATCTAATTCCGCCACCGCTTGTGCAAAGTCTACATTTTTGAACAAATCATTTGATTTTGAGTCTTCAGTGTTAAGTGCATAAGCATCCCAAACAAGGTATTGTGACGTTTGTGATAAGACAACCGCATCTGTATCAGATGCTTGTTGTGATCTGGAAAAAATCTCAGACTGTGATAACAAAGCAGAGACTTTTTCTACATCCTTATGTTCTCTTTGACTCCTCTGTTTTTGAAGCAACACTCTTGATTTTTTCTTGTTAGTACTTTCTACAGCTAACAGAAGTGCTTCCCATTCCCAATGGGAACAAGAACGCAAGTAGCGCTGGGTAGAGAAAGATAAAATTAAAGTGTCAAAAAAAGGAAAAGATCCCACATAAGCTCGAATTTCGTTTCCCTGTTCCAGAATCTGTTGTAAATTTTGCTCAATTTCTGTATTGATGTTTGTATCTATCATCAGTACTGGTAAGGAACTTTTCGTGGCGGCTTTGCGCTTTTGGGCTGTTTTTTTCTTATTTTCGATTTTTGCTGTATGTGGTGCTCTGATTGTTTGTGGTGCAACAGTCTCCACCTGCAACTGGGGTTGGTTATATAACTTTTGCCCCATAACCCCTGTCAGAGAGACAACTGTGATCACGAAAACAATTGAGGAACGCTTTGCTTTCACCCAGCGCGAACCTACTGCGTCAATACCATTTTTATTTTTGATCAATTGTGTCATTGAGCTTGACACTCTTGCTGTTGAGCAGCCGTCTTTCCCATTTTTTTTTGATGATGTAGTATAATAGCGCCGCACTTTGTACTGTCGCCGCCAAAAAGTCAACTTCTGGGTCAAGGATTGAAAAAATTGCTGCGTTTTCATGACCTGTGACCGCAGTTACTCACCTTGATAGGTTAAAACAAGACGATCTGGAGCGAGAACATACTTGAAGCTGATTTGCCACTATAGCTACCTACAGACTTTGATTTGGGGTTTCCTTTCTTATACTAGTATTAAAATTTACTTTGATAAATGAAGATTTCAATCACTTTGTCATGTTTAGTTTTTGGCACCTAGTCACGTTGACTGATAAAAAAATGTTAGCGCGACCGAATGACGCGAGGAGCTGCTGTTGCTTGTAAAGACATTAGACGAGGTTTCATCAAACTGCTTTCCTCTATAACTTCATCTGCATGCGGAGCAATGTTATACACTCCTGACCATACAGCTATCATTGCATCAGATAATTCTAGCATTTTAGAAGCGTTAGCCAGCCGTTTCGAGTCTTTTGCTAACCTTTGTTGCGTAAGCATGACTTGCCAGGTAACAGGAATACCTACTGCGCTATTGTATGCTCCTGATAAAGCACCAGTCATTGCACCTATTGCAGAAGAACGATAACGAGCTTGAGTGGCTCGCAAAACGCAAAGACGAAAGTCTTCTATGGTACTAACAAAGCAGTAAAAAGCCATAGCAATGATGTGACTTAACTTTTCTTCCTTACCGAATTCTGCTTGTACCCTTTCTAAGCCTACACCGTGTTCTAACAAATGATGAACTTCTAATAATTGTTGTGGCAAATTGGTCTGTGTTTCCCCAATAAAGGAGATAGTCTGAGAAATGAGGTTTTTTGGAGAGAGTTTTTCCGTCAGAGATTGAGCGATCGCATAGCCGACTGCTAGTGTTCCATCCCGTATGAGTGGATCATTTTGCCAAATTTCCGTCGCCAGCAATAAGTTATCGCGTAACTTTGTCGTGTTGTCATGAAAAAATAGTGCCACTGGTAATGTGGCAAGAATTGCCCAATCGCTATTTTCTAAGTTCGTAAATTCTTGTTGCTGACGCTGACGCCAAAGATCAGCGTCAAATCTACCTAAAGAAATTAAATTTTCAGAACAGAAAATTGCCATGTCACTCCAGTGCAAGGATAGTATTTTCAACGTGTCTGCACCCTGTGACTGCTTTCTATGACTTGAAGCTATTTTTTCCCCAAGAATTGCCCCAAGTATTGTTCCTTTAAACCGACTTACAACAGAGTAGCGCATGTTATCAATTAAATAAAAATTAAGAAGAACACATCAGCTCAGAACTCTGCTGCTAGGAATACATCTCCATACCCCTTTGGGGAATTCAAAATATGGCACTATGTCCACAGGACACGCTGCGCGCCTAGAGTGCCTGCGCTTTGCGCATACGTGCTGCGCTGCCCTATGCACGCATTCACTCATTCAAAAAAAAAAAAAAGAATTCTTAATTTTGATAACGCAGCGTGCCCTACGGGCATACTTTGAATTTTGAATGAGTGAATGTTTGAGTAGCCAGTGGGAGTTGTATCCTTGTTTACTACTCATAATTCTGGAAAGCAGAGCGTAGGCGTGGCTCCACTTTAACACACAGATTCAGTATTCAGAATTTTGATGAAAAAACCCGGTTTCTTATAGTTTAGCCAACGACAAATCGGTCTTTTTGAGGACTATTCTGGGTTTTCGGCATTCGTGAATCGGTGTTCTAGCTACAGAGTATGGGCAAACAAAACGTTACCGAACAGAAATTGTTAAGTTCTTTATTTCAGTCAAAAGTGAAAAGAAACACTATTGTCTATCCTTATAGGTATGACCTCTACTAGAGGTTACACCAATGCCAATTACTTCTAGGAAGGCAGCTCCTCTGTGTTTAGAGCAGCTTATTTCTCCCGTCTCCTCCGAGCAGAACTTTGAAAGGTTCTCCCCGCCCTGGCTCACTTTTGACTGACTTTTGCCTTTTTAGTTTCTTATATGATGCACCAATGCCTGCAAGCCTAGTAAATAACTTTGTGCCCCAAAACCACTGATTTGCCCAATTGCAACTGGGGCTATATATGAATGATGACGAAAGTCTTCTCGACGGTAGATATTACTCAGGTGTACCTCGACCGTAGGTAAGTTAACAGCAGCCAGCGCATCTCGCAAAGCCACGCTCGTGTGAGTGTATGCCCCTGCGTTGATTAAAATTCCCTGATGCTGTCCCAGTGCTTCATGAATAGCATCTACCAAAGCGCCTTCGTGATTTGACTGTGTGTGAAATACGTTCGCCTGTAATTTTTTTCCTTCTTCTTCTAACAGGCGATTAATTTCAGCCAAAGTCAATGAACCATATATTCCTGGTTCTCGCTGTCCCAGCAAATTTAAGTTTGGCCCATGCAGCACGAGAACGCTCACATGCTCAGCAGTTAAGTTTAACACGTTAAGCTTCTTAGCGACGGCGTGAACGGTCTTCTACAGGAATCGGAATAAGTTCCGGTTCCTGTTCAGCCTCTGGTCCCAAAAGGGCTTCTATCAGCTTGCGTGCCAATTCCTTTAGTTTTTCTAGCACGTTTTCTATATAGTCCATTGAACTGACCGCTCCTGAGATACTACCAACTATGTTTATTATCGTTCACGGAGTAACCAGAGTATTTTTGCACCCCTAGCTTAAAACTATGATAGTCTACACTCTGTGAACTTTGAAAATTTGATGTTGTTTTCTCTTCTACATTTTAGATTATCACATCACCACCAGTACAGACATCCTCTTACTAAGGAAGGTGAAGAGTTAACTCCGTCACCAGGCGCATGGTGGGGGGTTCGGCAGTTACTTTACTTGGGGAGACCGCGCCACATGCGACAAGTCGAGTCTGTCGCTTGCGGGGGTCTCGCCCCCCAACCCCAAAGGGGACCGGTGAAGCCCCCCAACCCCGTGGAAAAATTCGGTAAAAAACGGAGTCAGCACGCCAGGTCTCTCAACGCGCTTAACCCGCGCACGAGACTGGCTCCTTTGTCTAGTTTCACTGTCGGCACCCACGAGTACTCGTTCTAATAAGGCTGACTCCGTTTTTTATGGATTCATGCGTCCCCAGAGGGGACCCCTAATACCGTTTCACTTTAAGGTTGATACAAATAGGAAGCACTTGGGTTGCACAGAAGAGGAAAAGAATTTGTATCACGAATTTCGTGAAACGGTATTAGGGGCTAGCCCGTTCTGAGTTCTTTGTTCGGTTATTTTTTTTTGCGGTGGTACTTGATGATTTGGTTGTTGATTTAGAGTTAGAACTCCTCGATTTACTTGTTGTTTTACGAGTCGATTTTGCTGTGGATGCTTTGGATGCTAACCACTCCAGTGCTGAAGCAAGAGTCACATCATCTACCGATACACCTTCTGGAATTCTGGCGTTCGTTTTACCGTGCTTAATGTAAGGTCCGTAGGGACCGTTATAGATGTTGACTGGTTCGCTATCTTCTGGATGAGAACCTAATTCCCGCAAAGCTGCCTTAGACTTGCTATTAGTGGTGCTGCGTCCTTTTTTCGGTTCAGACAACAACTCTAAAGCACGTTCTAAAGAAATTGTCAATATGTCATCACCAGCTTTGAGGGAGCGGTAGTCTTTTTCTCCACTTTGGTTATGAACAACATAAGGTCCAAAGCGCCCCAAATTTGCTTGGATTTGAGCGCCTGTCGCCGGATGAACTCCCAGTGTTCGGGGTAGTGACAAAAGACCAACAGCCTGCTCAAGAGTGACGTTTTCCGGCGTGACTCCTTTGGGTAAAGAAGCTTGTTTGGGTTTTGGGTTTTCCTCAGTTTTGTCACCCAATTGCACATAGGGACCGTAAGGACCAATGAGCACATAAATCGGCTCGCCAGTTTCGGGATGACGACCGACTTGTTCGGGACCTACGGTTTTTTGCCGTAGCAGTGTTTCTACCTTTTGGGGGTCAAGATCCGCAGGAGTAAGATCTTTGGGAATCGAGGCGGTGACAACATCATCACCATTCTCTTTTTCTATGTAAGCACCATACTTACCAATACGGACTTTGGCATCTAGGTTTTCTAGTTCTACTGTCCGGGCAACATTTGCATCTATTTGATTTTCCTGTTCTTTGACTAAGGTTTCTAGACCTTTGTCTCCGAGATAGAATGTCTTAAGGTAGGGTAGCCATGCAGCTTCACCGGTCGCAATATCATCTAGGGTTTGCTCCATCTTGGAAGTAAAGCTTGGATCAACAACATCTGGAAAGTGTTTTTCCAAGAGTTCCGTGACAGCAAAGGCAGTAAAGGTAGGTATGAGGGCATTACTCACCAATTGGGCATAACCTTTATCAATAATAGTGCCAATGATGCTAGCGTAGGTGCTGGGACGCCCTATGCCTTCGCTTTCCAGAGTTTTTACTAAGGTCGCTTCGGTGTATCTTGCTGGCGGTTGGGTTTCGTGACCGATTGCTTCTAAATCACTGCAGTTGGGACTATCTCCCACTTTGAGGTTAGGCAAAATGACTTCTTGGTCTTCCAGCGCTGCTTCTGGATCGTCAGAACCTTCCACATAAGCACGCAAGAATCCAGGAAAGTCAATGCGTTTGCCAGAGGAGCGAAAACCAGCATCTTCTACTAGCAGTTGTACGATGATTTGAGTTTGGCGAGAGTCTGCCATTTGGCTGGCGACAGTCCGCTTCCAAATTAAGTCGTACACTTGGAACTCCCGACCGCTTAAACCTGTTTCTTGGGGAGTGCGGAAGGTACTACCTGCGGGGCGAATTGCTTCGTGGGCTTCTTGTGCGCCTTTGGATTTGGTGGTGTACTGCTTAGGTTGAGGGCTGAGGTAATTTTTCCCATAAAGTTTTTCTACACAGTCACGGGCGGCGGCGATCGCCTGCTCTGACAGATGCACCGAATCTGTACGCATATAGGTAATATATCCTTGTTCGTACAAATTCTGGGCTATGCGCATCGTATCCCGTGCGGAGAGGCGCAGTTTACGGTTAGATTCCTGCTGTAGAGTCGAGGTGGTAAAAGGTGGCGCCGGTTTACGCGTTACAGGACGTTCCTCTATGTCTGTGACTTTCCAGGTTTTCCCTGTGAGGCGTTCTTTGAGGGCTTCTGCTTGCTCCTGATTGAGTAGAATGACTTTGCTGTCTGGGGGAATTTTCCCTGTGGCGGGGTCAAAATCGCCTCCATTCGCCAGCCTTGTTCCTCCGAGTGTGACCAATTGAGACATAAATGATTCTCCTTTCAGAGAATCAGGGGGGGTTAACGTTGCTTTCAAATCCCAGTATGATCCTTGGCGGAAAGCACGACGTTGGCGTTCCCGGCTGACTAAGACCCGTACCGCAACAGACTGAACGCGTCCTGCAGATAATCCCCAGGCGATTTTTTTCCACAACAGGGGAGACAGGGTATAGCCTACAAGTCTATCCAAAATCCGTCGCGTTTCTTGAGCACGAACCAATTGTTCATCAATGTTACGACAGTTTTTCAAGGCTTTTTTGATGGCGTCAGAGGTAATTTCATGAAACACCATCCGCTTTGTAGGAACTTTTGGCTTGAGCAACTGGTATAAATGCCAGCTGATGCTTTCACCTTCGCGATCTTCATCTGTTGCCAAAATCAGTTCATCTGCTTCTTTGAGGGCGTCTTTAAGCTGAGTGACAACTTTCTTCTTATCTTTAGGGACGACATACAGCGGTTCAAAGTCGGCGTCTACATTTACCCCGAGCTGTGCCCATTTCTCCCCCTTGACATTGGCGGGAATTTCAGTAGCTGATTGGGGAAGGTCACGTACATGACCCATAGACGCTTCCACCCGGTAGTCTCTTGGTAGGTAGTTGCGAATGGTACGAGCTTTGGTCGGAGATTCGACGATGACGAGAGTTGACATGGAAATTTCAAAAAGAATAGCTGCTAAGCTAAACAGTCAATTGAAATCGTTAAGAGCACATTGGTCAAGCTAAAAGCTGACTCTTACGGAATATGTGATTTCATCCTTACACAAATTGCCTGCAATAATGCAAGTCCCACTAGCCGACGTCCAGCAACTTCCGGATCGAAAGGTAGGGACATGCCTGCATGTGAGTTTTCAGTTATCTCAATCTTTAACTTATAATCAGCAAAATTGGCGACTATAGTTTTTAAAATCCCCCAAGGTGAACAAAAAAATTTCTTGTATGACTTTAACTTGCTTGATTGTGATAGTGTGTACGAGCAACTAGATAAGAGTTGGTAAAGAATCTGCGCTCCCAACTTCCTTCACCTCCTCATTTTTGAAAAGACTCATTTTTCTGCATCATGACATAATTCCATAGCATCCAGATTTCTGTCGGTCATCAAAATTCAATCAAACTTAATAATCTTGAGTGATGCGGAGTATCGTAAAGCGTACTATCACTGCCCCACCGCTACATTGATTACGCTTTCAGGTAAAAAACCAGGTTTTTTTGAGTTCATCTTACGAAAACTCCGTTTTTCCAGCAAAAACCGGCTTTTTGGGATAACTGTACCGGTGCTTTAGAAATTATACGTCTTTGTTGAAACTCTCAAAAAACAAGGCGACACAGCACAAGGAAAAAGAATTTGACTTGTTTGTTCTATTCGTCCCTGGTGCTGTGCCCCCCAAGGGGCGCTTTTGACATTCATTTCTGAAGTGACCAACAAGGATAAAACAGGCAAAAACCTCGCTGATCTCTGTTTTCTCCTTTGCCTGTGTTCTTTGACTTCTCCCTTATGCCTTTGTTTACCCAAAGGAACTTTTTGTCGAAAACTAAATTCTTAAAAATAAAAAAGAAGTTAATACTAAATTAATTTGTTCTTGCTATATATTTATCGACTGAGCACGGTAATTTTTATTAAAAAAACTGTAAAAGTCATCTGTCTTAGGAAGTATTTAAGTAAGTGATCTACTATATAGAAAATATAGTAAAAGGTAATAGTCAAAATCAAAAACAAAGGCTAGATTTAACCTTTATTTAAGAAAAGCTGTGTTAGCATAAGTGTAGAGAAGTAAATTCGGCGATTCTGACCTTGTTATTATCAATTACTGCAAGCAGCTCTCCGGATAGACATCTCTTTATATTTGGATTCTGGAGAGTTTCATGTCAATTTACGTAGGTAACCTATCCTACAGCGTTACACAGGAAGATCTGAGCAAAGTGTTTTCTGAGTATGGTGCTGTAACGCGAGTTCAATTACCCACTGACCGGGAAACTGGTCGCGCCCGTGGCTTTGGTTTCGTAGAAATGGAATCAGAACAAGCGGAGGACAAAGCGATTCAAGCCCTAGATGGTGCTGAGTGGATGGATCGTGTGATGAAAGTCAATAAAGCCAGACCACGCGAGGAGAAAGGTGGTCGCTCTAGCGGTGGTAGCTGGGGTGGCAGAAGCAACGGTGGATATTCTGGTAGGGGACGCTATTAAGGCTTGAAGTGATTGATGAATCAAGCTTCACCAGCAATTGTCGAAAGGCACAAGAAGCATTCGCCTTGCGAAACTTAATATGCAACAGGATTAGCAGTTTCTAAAAAACTGCTTCCACAGCTTTGTATGCAAGCAGATCAGTCTATGGCTGGTCTGCTTAATTGTATGAGATCAACTTTTCGTTAGTTTTACTTCGGTTGTTCAATCGGACTGACTAAACTTAAACATAATTTAATCTGATGGTAGGAATCCCCCAATACATTAAGTGGATGCAACACGAGCAAAAGACAATAGAATGAACACAGTTAGACCATTATGTCTGATAGCCAAAACCAATACAGCTCATGGATTTTGCTAATCTTGCATCAGCGTTGAATGCTGGAACAATTCTGCCAGAGGGGATTGTGATTGTCACCCTCTTGGGAGTTTTGATTGTTGATTTGATTTTAGGGCGGACATCCTCGCGCTGGATTGGATATCTAGCAATTGCAGGTTTACTTGCTTCTATCGTCGCCCTGTTCTTTGAATGGGAGAGTACAAATCCCATTTCTTTTGGCGGTGCCTTTAATGGTGACGACTTAAGTATCGTCTTTCGCGGCATTGTAGCATTATCTGCCGCTGTCACCATTTTGATGTCGATTCGCTACGTTGAACAAAGTGGTACCGCTTTAGCGGAATTCATAGCGATTTTGCTCACTGCGACTCTGGGAGGAATGTTTCTATCCGGGGCGAGTGAGTTGGTGATGATTTTCATCTCTTTAGAAACCCTGAGTATTTCCTCTTATTTGCTCACAGGTTACACTAAGCGTGACCCCCGCTCTAACGAAGCAGCACTGAAATACCTATTGATTGGTGCTTCGAGTACAGCAGTGTTTTTGTACGGAGTTTCACTGTTGTACGGTTTATCGGGTGGAGAAACTCAACTGAGTGCGATCGCCAGTGAAATAGCGACATCTGGTTTTGGTCAATCTCTAGGTTTAGTGATTGCTTTGGTTTTTGTGGTTGCGGGTATTGGCTTTAAAATCTCCGCTGCACCTTTCCACCAATGGACACCAGACGTTTACGAAGGCGCACCCACGCCAGTGATTGCGTTTTTATCAGTTGGTTCCAAAGCTGCTGGGTTTGCTTTAGCCATTCGCTTGCTGACAACAACCTTCCCTCTCGTTGCTGACGAATGGAAGTTTGTTTTCACCGCCCTCGCGATCTTGAGTATGGTGTTGGGTAACGTCGTCGCCCTCGCCCAAACCAGCATGAAACGGATGCTGGCTTATTCTTCCATCGGTCAAGCCGGGTTCGTTATGATTGGCTTAGTTGCAGGAACAGAAGCAGGATATGCCAGCATGGTATTTTATCTGCTGATCTACCTGTTCATGAACTTATGCGGTTTTAGCTGCGTGATTCTGTTTTCCCTGCGGACAGGAACTGACCAAATTGCCGAATACTCTGGTTTGTATCAAAAAGACCCACTTTTGACACTTGGGTTGAGCATTTCTCTGTTGTCCTTAGGCGGTATTCCACCACTAGCCGGATTCTTCGGTAAAATTTATTTATTCTGGGCTGGTTGGCAAGCTGGACAATACGGACTAGTTCTGCTGGGGTTAGTGACTACTGTCGTCTCCATTTACTACTACATCCGCGTAGTCAGGATGATGGTTGTTAAAGAACCTCATGAAATGTCTGATGTGGTGAAGAATTATCCACAAGTCAGTTGGAGTTTACCTGGTTACAGACCTTTACAGGTGGGCTTGGTGATGACATTAATCGCCACTTCTATCGCTGGAATCTTGTCAAATCCAATATTTACTTTGGCTAACAATTCCATTGCTCATACTTCAATTTTACAACCGACAACAGTTGTAACTACTCAAGTGAGTGCAGTAAATAACGAGTAGGTTAGTCATGTCTTGATAGTTGCGCTTATGCGCAACTACCAACGCCAGAATTTTGTAGAGTAAAGAATTGGTGAATTCAGTCATGGCCACTAACGGGCTTGCACTCTATTTATTGATCGGGTTATTTATCGCGATATCCTGCGTTCTTCGTTCTTCTTAATAACAAGCTATGCTAATTTTATTCTGAATTCTGATTTCTGACTCGGTGAATTCTGATTGCATGACTTCCTCACAACAAGCCCAACTGAAATCTGAAATAATGGCAATGCCTACGTGGTTGCGTCGTTCAATAGGCAAAGCTAGCGAACTTTCTACAGTACAACGTATTATTAAGCAGCACCAAATTCATACGATTTGTGAAGAGGGGCGCTGTCCGAATCGAGGAGAGTGCTACTCCCAAAAAACTGCAACTTTCTTACTCATGGGTGCTACATGCACCAGGTCTTGTGCTTTTTGTCAAGTCGATAAAGGTCATGCGCCTATGCCTCTTGACTCTGAAGAACCGGAAAAAGTGGCACAAGCAGTGCAGCTTTTAGGATTGCGTTATGTTGTGCTGACTTCTGTCGCACGAGATGACTTGCCAGACCAAGGAGCAAGTCATTTTGTCAAGACAATGGAAACGATTCGACAGCTAAACCCAGAAACTCAAATTGAGGTGTTGACACCAGATTTTTGGGGTGGTGCAGGTGCTGGACAGCAAGGTCAACGTGAGCGTATAGATAAAGTTGTGAAGGCGAAACCAGCTTGTTTTAATCATAATATCGAGACAGTGCAACGCTTACAAGGACCAGTGCGCCGAGGAGCAAAGTACGATCGCTCGCTTTTTGTCTTGCAAGTTGTCAAAGAAATCGATTCTTCTATCCCCACCAAGTCAGGTATGATGCTAGGGCATGGAGAAACAGTCGAGGAAGTTGTTCAGACAATGGAAGATTTGCGCAAAGTGGAATGCGATCGCCTAACAATCGGTCAGTATATGCGCCCCTCCTTGGAACATTTGCCCGTCCAAAAATATTGGACACCAGAAGAATTTGATGAATTAGGCGAAATAGCACGGAAAATGGGATTTAGCCATGTTCGTTCTGGTCCTCTGGTTCGCAGTTCCTATCACGCAGGCGTTGAAGAGTAAGCTTTACCAGATGCTAAACCATTCTCTACGGGTCTTAGTGCTACATTTTGTTTATTTTTGCTGATTTGTGCTGCGAAATCTACAAAAATATTCTTGAAGAATCTCGCTATACATGACAGCTGTTTGGTATTTGTTAAAAAGTCTTTAAAGTAGGAGAGAACACAATGACTGCTGACGCTAAAACAGTTCCCGCTGCCAAAAAACCAGGTGAAGACGTTGCTAAAAGTAATGCTAAAGCTCCTTATCCCTTTCGTTTGGGTTGGGCTGTGGCGCTGTTAGCTCTCAACTTGCTCGTAGCTGCCTATTATTTCCATATTATTGAATAATTAGGTAGAGCGATTTCATTCTATACACGACCACCCGGAAATTAATTTCACAGGCTTTTAGCCGAAGTCCGTTTTAACGGACTAAAACGGTGGTTGTTGAAATCCCCATCTTTAAGCTGACCAACGGTAAGTTAAAGTGGGGAAAATCTAACTTTTGGTGTTGCTTAAATCGTACCTTTGAATAAACCTTTGGGACGAACGAGCAACACTAAAATCATGATTAACAGCGCAACCCCTTGTTTATACTGAGAACCCAGTGGAGTAATAGCACTTATTTCCTGAGCAATACCAATGAGAAAAGCTCCTGCGATCGCACCGTAAGGGTTACCAATTCCTCCTAAAATCACAGAGGCAAATAAAGGTAAAATTAAGTACCATCCCATATTTGGTCGCACGGCTCCAATTAAGCCATACATACTTCCACCCAAAGATGTCAGACTAGCGGCAATTACCCAAGTCCACAAGATAACTTGGTCCACATTTATACCGGAAACGCGAGCTAAGTCCAAATCGTCAGCCACTGCCCGCATTGCTTTGCCAATTTTGGTATTTTGTAAAATGTAGTGTAGTACTACAATTGCGACGACGGCTAGGAATAGAACTAATAATTTGTTTTGTTCGACTTTGACACCGAGAATATCCATTGCGATCGGAACAGGCAAATCGTAAGTTTTGTTACTACCACCCCAAATCAGGATAATGCCATTACGAAGGAATAAGGCAAGCCCGATAGAGATGATAATGAAAGTGGTAGAAGTCGCACGGATAGAGCGCATATAGGACCATAGCAACTTTTCTGATAACAGCATTGCTGCTACGGTGCCAATCGCGGCGATCGCCATAGATAACCAAATATTGACACCACTCGTATTTACAAGCAGTGTTAGATAAGCTCCCAATGTCAAAAAGTCACCGTGAGCAAAGTTAGATAACCGTAAAATTCCGTAGGTGAGAGTCAGTCCAACTGCAGCTAAAGCAATAATGCTTCCTAAAGCAATACCGTTAACAATTGATTGAGCAAGTAGTGTATTCATAGTCTTGAGTGAGTTTTCAGTCATTACAGCATAGAAATGACACAAAAGAATCTGTGGTGTATAAGTTATAGCTGAAATTTCTAACCAAGGAGAATAGAGGCGTCAGTCGTCAGGAGTCAGAATTCTGTCTTCTGACTTCTTCTCATCTGTATCTTTTTTCCTCATTCCTTGATTGCCCTCCTAAAATAGAATTCATGAGCTGCGATACCATTTGGGCAAGATTGGAAAATGATGCGAAAAGAAAAACTTGAGCAATTAAAAGCATTATTTTTAGAAATGGAGCAGGCTTTGATAGCCTACTCTGGTGGAGTGGATAGCACAATGGTCGCGAAGGTAGCTTATGATGTTTTAGGCGATCGCGCTTTAGCTGTCACGGCTATGTCTCCCTCGCTGTTACCAGAAGAGTTAGAAGAGGCCTCTATTCAAGCAGCGACAATTGGGATTCCTCATCAAATTATTTCCACACACGAGATGGAAAATCCCAATTACACCTCTAACCCTGTCAACCGCTGTTATTTTTGCAAAAGTGAACTGCACGACACCCTCAAACCCTTAGCTATTGAATTGGGTTATCCGTATGTGGTGGATGGAGTCAACGCCGATGACTTACATGATTATCGCCCAGGAATTCAGGCTGCAAAAGAAAGAGGTGCGCGATCGCCTTTAGCAGAAATCGGTATTACCAAAGCAGAAGTTCGCCAAATTTCCAAAGAACTCGGTTTACCTTGGTGGGATAAACCGGCGCAACCTTGTTTGAGTTCACGCTTTCCTTACGGTGAAGAAATTACCGTAGCTAAGTTACAACGAGTCGGTAGGGCAGAAATTTATTTACGCAAGTTAGGTTACCAAAATTTGCGAGTGCGTTCTGAAGGAGAGACAGCACGAATTGAATTACCACCAGAACAAATTAAAGAGTTTGTTTTTAAAAACGATTTGCAATCAATTGTTTCTGCTTTTCAGGAGTTTGGTTTTATTTACGTAACATTAGATTTAGAAGGTTATCGGAGTGGAAAGTTAAATCAAGTTTTGAATCGAGAAATTTTGAGCGTTAAATGATAATTATTGCAGCATTCTCTAATTAAATCTCGTCCGCCCAGAACTCAAGTTCACAGGCCTTTAGCATAAGTATACTTAAGTAGACTGAAAACAAAATTTGGGAAGAATTTAGTCCTCTTGAGAGGACTTTTGCTATTAGCCTGGGGTTTCTAACCCTAGGCGATCGCGTGAAAGCCCGCTAATTATATAAATTAGTGAACTTTGATTTCTTAAGAAAGCATTTTCAATTAGAATCCTTACAAACAAACATTTTAAATTTTAAATTTATGAAACATGATTGGCGATCGCCTAGCGGCTGCAAAGCAGCATCGCGCCAGGTAAGGCTCCCAAGAGGAGCATCGCGAAGCGGGCGCAAAACGCATTCGCTATTTTTATTCACCTTACCCCTATGTATTATGGGAAGTTTGACTTTTGTAAATACAGTCAAAGCCCAAGAAGTAACTTCTGATGGAACTGTGTCTACCACCGTTACCAGCCCTGATGGAAAAAATTTCAACATCAATGACGGGACAACAAGAGGAGGAAATCTTTTTCACAGCTTCAAAGAATTTTCAGTTCCCACTGGTGGTTCGGCAACTTTCAACAATGCAGCCAATATACAAAATATTATCAGCCGGGTGACGGGTGGTTCGATTTCTAATATTGATGGTTTGATTAAAGCCAATGGTGGAGCTAATTTATTTTTACTCAATCCGGCAGGAATTATTTTTGGACCAAATGCCAGTTTGAATATTGGTGGTTCATTTTTGGGAAGCACGGCGAACAGCTTCGTGTTTGATAATGGGTTTGAGTTTAGCGCTACTAATCCACAAGCACCACCACTGTTGACTATAAATATTCCGATTGGGTTGGGGTTTCGGGATAATCCAGAAACGATTCAGGTACAGGGATCTCAATTAGAAGTAGGAGTAGGTCAAAATCTAACCCTATCAGCAGGCGATATAGATATACAGGGTAAACTGCAAGCAGCGAGTGGTGCTGTTATTATTGATGCTCGTAATAATCTAACCATCAATGGCGCAGTGGATGTCTCCGCAAAATTCTTTGTTGATCCAAATGGTCAACTTGTTATCAATAGCAATGGTGGAGACGTTCGTTTGACGGCTGGCGGCGATATCATTACTCAACCAGGTACTACCATCGAATCAGTTGGTTTATTGGGTGGTAATATTACTCTCAACAGTAGTGGTAATCTAGCCATCAACAATAGCATTATTGATAGTGTTTCTTTCGGTAATGCTCCTGGAAATCAGGTTGGAGGTAATATTGAACTTTCCGCTCAATCAATTGCTCTTACCGATTTTGCTCGAATAATTAACTTGACAACTGGCTCAGCTAATAGTGGAAATATTAATGTTAATGCTAATGATACTATTAGAATAGTCAGTACCAATATCTCTAATATATCTCAACCAAGTAACCAGTTAGTCAGAAATCTTCTGGAAAGCTCGCCAAGGTTATCTGAAAACTTGTCTGGAACCGGGTTAGGAATCGTTACAACTGGAACTGGTAATGCTGGTGATATCAATATAAAAACCAGAAACTTGATTATCCGTAATGATAGTGATCTTTTGACTGGATTCCAAACTTTCAAACTTCCCCAGGAGACTCTAGGCGGTGATATCACAGTTAATGCCGATGAATCAATAGAAATTGTAGGCAATAGCCCTGGATCATTTACTCCTGAGTTAACTGAATCAGCAGTTGATATTCTTAAGAAGACTAAAACGGGAATAACAACATCAAATATTAACGGTGGTGTACCTGGAAACATAAATATTAATACTGGACGATTAATAATCCGAAATGGAGCAGCAATAATATCAGGAGATGAAGCTAGCTCTTCTGAACCAAAATTTAATGGAGGAACAGTAACAGTCAATGCGACTGATTTGGTGGAATTGCGAGGACAAGCAGGTTTAGGGACTGGTACTTTCGGCAAACGTAATGCTGGGGATTTAATTATCAATGTACCAACAGGCAAAATCTCCTTGTACGATGGAGCGTTTATTACTGCTGATACTGTTGGTTCTGGCGATGCTGGAAAATTAACTATTAAGGCAAACGAGCTTTTCGTGAACAATGGTTCGCGCATCGGTGCATCAACTGGTGCTGAAGGTTCAGGAGGAACTGTAGAAATCACAGCCAAGTCAGTAGAGTTGGTCGGTACTTCAGCTGATGGTAGAATTCCTAGTGGAATATTTACTTCTACGACTTCAAGCTCAAGCGGTAATGGAGGAGACTTAAGCGTAACAACTGAACAGTTAACTATTCGAGATGGAGCGCAAATAACAGCCAGTAGTCTTGGAAGAGGCTATGCTGGCAACATCGTCAATATCACTGCTCGTAACTTGAGACTAGACAAAGGCTCAATTACTACTACTAGCCTTTCCGGTAATGGAGGCAATATCGAAAACCTCCAAGTGCAAGACTTATTGCTGTTGCGTAACCAGAGTCTGATATCTACAACAGCTGGTACACCAAAGAGTGGTGGTGGCGATGGTGGTAAAATCACTATCAATGCCAAAGATGGCTTCGTAGTCGCCTTTCCTAGTGAAAATAGTGATATTACTGCCAATGCTTTCAACGGTAGCGGTGGGAAAATCACAATTAAAACTCAAGGTCTGTTTGGAATCACCCCACTCAGTCGGCAAGAACTTGAGCAACGTCTGAATACCACAGATTTTACTGTACTAGACCCAAGAAATTTACCGACCAGTGACATCACCGCTATTTCCCAAAATAATCCAAACTTGAGTGGTACTGTCAACATTAACACCCCAGATGTTGACCCCAGCCAAGGGTTATTTGAATTCCCAGAAACTGTCACCGATCCCGCACAGCAGATTGCCCAAAATCCCTGTCTACGAGCAGGTGGAGAATTTATCATCACTGGACGTGGCGGATTTCCACCTGATCCAAAGGAAGTCCTCAGTGGTGATAACGTACGTGTGGATTTAGTCAAGCCTGTCGCCAGTACAGTCAGTTCCAAAAGTACAAAAACTCATCATCAGCCATCTACCAGTTCAACTGACAAACCCATAGTACCAGCAAGAGGGTGGATATTCAATGAAAAAGGTCAGGTGGTGCTGGTCGCTTATGATCCTACCAAGACTGGTCCACAACGGGAACAGCCAACACCTGCTAGTACTTGTGCTGCCATGAGATAGTCATAAGTGCGAATCCAACGTAGGGTAGGCACTCTGCCCATCTTGCCTCGTTCCCAGTCTCTGGCTGGGAATACCTATTAGGAGGCAGAGCCTCCCTTACAAAGCGGCTCTGCCGCTTTGCATGCATTTCCAGGCAGAACCTGGAAACGAGATTTTTACGAGATTTTAACAATTACGAATTATTTTGACTTTACTCTTTCTCTGCGACTACAATTTCACCCTTTTTATTAATCTTCATTGAGTTATTGGGAAAATCTTTATTATTCAAATAACGCAACAGTTTCACTGTCCTAAAATGCTGGTCAATATGAGGAATTCCTTGAGCATTGAGGTGTACAGGGATAACTTTCCCGAACACAAAATCGCCTTGTGAGTTAAGTTTCACTTCTAAAATCATTGAGTAGCCAGTTTCACCGGCTGTCGATAAAGTTCGGTATCCTAAAAAGTTTCCCAAAGAATAAGCAATAAGTTTCCCATTATATCTTTCAATAGCTCTTGGAACGTGAGGACCATGTCCGAGTACTAAATCTGCACCTGCATCAATCATTGTTCGAGCAAACTGGATAGAATTTCCTCGGTTTTCTCCATAAAAAAACTCAGTTTTATTCTGAACGCGCAGTGCGTCAGTTCCTTCAGAACCTGCATGCATTGAGACAATTACAACGCTTGCTTGTTTCTTAGCTTTTTGTACTAGTGCTTTGGCTGTTTTTAAATCGTGAATAGAATTATAAAATTTATAAGGAGCAAACCCAATCATTCCTACAAGAACATTATTCACTTCTAATAAGAGAATTTGATTTTTATGACCTAATGTTTTGATACCAACACCCTTAAGATTCTTAACTGTGTCTTGGAAACCCACTGAACCAAAGTCTAAAGCATGGTTATTTGCTATATTCATCACATCAAACCCAACATCAGCAAAAAGCTGAGCATAGCTTGGTGGTGAGCGAAAGGCAAAAATTTGTCCTTTACTGATATCCTTGGAGCTATAGGGGTGGTTTGTTAAACTACTCTCAAAGTTACCAAACAAAAGATCGGCTCTTTGTAAATGTTTTCTCACTGAGTTTGGTAGAAGCAGATTGCGATCGCGTGGAAGTCTGTAGTCAGGGTAATTTGTGCCAGGAATAATATCTCCAACAGCTTGAATGGTGATAGTGTCACTAGATGTATACTCAGGTATCGAGAAAGGAATTGGTTCTGTATCGGTAGATGGTGTAGAGGCATTTGTTGGTTGCGATTGTCCAAAGCGAATGAATAATCCTATACCAATACCAAAGCAAAAACTGAAAATTAGAAAACTCAATGGGAGTAATTTATTGAGTTTTGGATTTATCATACTTGCGTTCCTCATATTATGGTGCAAGTATATCCCAGAAGTTTTAATTATCAATGTATAGTGGACATTATTTGTAAGCTAAACTTTAAAGAATTTGTAAAAAAATATCTCTCGAAATAAGAAAGTTCACATAACGGTATTCTGTCGATAGAACAAATACTTACGTATCGACAGTATTACAAAAACTATGAATCCATTTATCTTGCATAATTTCAGTAAAAATCTGTGGGAATTTATTATCAGGAATTCCTGCGCCAAAAACAGGTGATGAAGAAGGCAGAAGGGAAACTACATAAATATAAATTCAGGGATTTCAAGCTTCGACGCCTTTTTTCTTCACTCTAGAGGGCTGGTACAGTAATCCCAAAAACCTTGTTTCTTTAAGGTGGCTTAACGAAAAATCAGTCTTTTCGATCACACAAACCTGGTTTTTTACCTCTATGGGTGACTAATGTACCGGTACTTTAGGAGTCTGGTAAAAATCTTTTTTCCTTTTCAATACCATAAGTTGAGCCTTAGGGCACACGCAAGAAACGCTGCGAACAATTCATCAAAGGTTCACTCTAAGAGCTATATTGAATACAAATAAGAACAAGTATAATTCCACCCGCAAACCATACCTCATTAACAAGGTAGGAACAGGGAAGTCAGTGCGGTGCGGTGAAATAAGTGCGAATCACGGTGAGACCAGTGCTGCGGGAGGGTTTCCCTCCGCAGGCATCTGGCGTTAGCGCAGCGTGACCGAAGGTCATACCCGAAGGGCTTTCTCACGCCCGGTGCAACGGGTTCGTCACTCCGCCCTTGCTGGTTAAGCGACAGTCAAAGCAAGTGCCGTAAGCCCAAAGTACATGCCACAGGCATACGCGCAAACGTCCAAAGGACATACCCGTAAGGGCTTTCCCATTGGGCGGTTTCGGTTTCCTCCGCTCTTGCAATCTAGTGTAAAGAGGTTGAGCTTATTGGGCAACTGCCATGATGAGATAGATATATGCTTAGAGAGCAGCTTGAAGATATTGAAATTCAATTGTTATTAGAAGGCATACATCGTTACTACGGGTTTGATTTCAGAAATTATGCCTTAGCTTCACTGAAACGGCGAATTTGGAACATCATCCGAGCCGAAAATTTAACCAGTATTTCTGGACTGCAGGAAAAAGTTCTCCATAACCCCGAATGTATGGAGAGATTTTTATGTAGCCTTTCGGTTAATGTTACTACTATGTTTCGTGACCCCAACTTTTTTTTGACATTTCGGAAAAAAGTAGTGCCGTTATTACGAACTTATCCATTTATTCGCATTTGGCATGCTGGATGTTCTACTGGTGAAGAAGTTTACTCTATGGCAATTTTACTGCAGGAAGAGGGACTTTATCACCGTTGCCGACTGTATGCTACTGACCTGAATGAGATGGTTTTAAGACAAGCTAAAACGGGAATTTATCCATTGGACTTGATGCAAGACTATACTCAAAATTATTTACAATCAGGTGGAAGAAAATCTTTTTCAGAATATTACACAGCAGCTTATGACCATGCTATTTTTGCTTCAAATCTTAAAGAGAATATGGTTTTTTCACAACATAATTTAGCAACTGATAATTCTTTTAATGAATTTCATATTATTTTATGTCGTAATGTTTTGATTTATTTTAATCAATCTTTACAAAATCGAGTTCATAATCTTTTTCATGAAAGTCTGGTTTCATTTGGAATTTTGGGTTTGGGACGTCAAGAAACACTGAAGTTTACTCCACATGAGCAAGACTATGAAGAATTAGAAGGTGGAGGAAAGCTTTACCGTAGAATTCGATAATAATTCATAATAAAGTCGCTCATAGTTGTCATAAACTACTAATCATTAACCCTTAGTTACTCACTACTAATGACAATTCAACTTATTGCCGTTGGTGCATCCTTAGGAGGGTTACATGCCCTTGAAGTTTTACTCGCGGGATTGCCAAGAAACTTCCCGGTACCTGTGGCAATTGTTCAACACCGTTACAAAGCTTCTGATCAGAAATTAAGAGCTGCATTGCAGCAGTACTGTGCTTTAGTTGTCACTGAACCACAAGATAAGGAAGAAATTGTGCCTGGTTACATATATTTAGCACCAGCAGATTATCATCTCATGGTAGAAGTAAAAAACGACACAGCTTCTTGTCCAAGCTTTTCCTTATCTGTTGATGCTCCTGTGACTTATGCACGGCCGTCAATCGATGTGCTATTTGAAACTGCGGCAGATACTTATGCTGAAAAATTGATTGGTGTCCTGTTGACAGGAGCAAATCATGATGGTACTCATGGGATGGCAAAAATTAAAGCACGCGGCGGCAAAACTGTGGTACAAGAACCTTCAACAGCGGCTTGTTCGACAATGCCTAAAGCGGCAATAGCAGCTGGAGTTGCAGATAAAGTTCTACTTTTAGCAGATATTGCGCCTTACTTAGTTAAAATTTGTCATCTTTTTTGAGAGTTTTTATCTCATTCTTCATATGAAAGAGCTCTGAACTAAAATTGTCAATCAGAACTAAAATTTATAACTTAAGATAGTGGGAATAAAATAAGTACACGCGTCACAGTCAATAGAAAGACGTGAAAACGTTTCGATATCTTTCTTAAAGCGTACAGATAGAAATGCCATTTGAACCAAAAGTTAACGTTCTGCTGGTAGATGATCATCCAGAAAATTTATTAGCCCTGGAGGCAATTTTAGATAGTCTGGAGCAAAATGTGGTGAGGGCTACGTCTGGTGCTGAAGCACTGCGATGTTTACTCAATCAGGACTTTGCGGTGATTCTATTAGATGTGCAGATGCCAAATATGGACGGGTTCGAGACAGCAGCCCTGATTCGCCAGCGAGAGCGATCGCGCCATACACCGATTATTTTTCTAACAGCATTTAGCACCAGTGACAACATGGTGTTTAGAGGATATTCCCTTGGGGCTGTGGACTATCTCTTTAAACCTATTCATCCAGAAATTTTGAAATCCAAGGTAGCTGCATTTGTTGATCTGTTTCAGAAAACCGTCAAGATCGAGCGGCAAGCAGCACAATTGATAGAAATGAACACCGAACTGAGAAAGCGAGAAGAGATGTTTCGTTCTTTAAGTGCTTGCTCACCTGTAGGTATTTTTCTAACAGATACATTCAGAAAATGCACTTATGTCAATCCACGATATCAAGCTATCTATGGAATGACACAGGAAGAGAGTTTAGGCGATGGTTGGACACAAGCAATTCATCCAGAAGATAGAGAGCGAGTTATTGCTGATTGGTATGCTCTGTCTGGAGAAGGAATTGAGTACAGAGGAGAGTTTCGCATTATCACTCCGACAGGAGTTGAGCGTTGGGTTCATATGTCTTCGTCACCCATGCTTTCCAATGAACGAAAAGTCATTGGTTATGTCGGCACGATAGAAGATATGACAGAGCGCAAACAAGCACAAGAAGAACATATCAAGTTCATCCGCGAACAAACAGCACGACAAGAAGCTGAAACAGCAAACCGCCTCAAGGACGAGTTTTTAGCGACTCTTTCCCATGAACTTCGTACACCTTTAACTTCTATACTAGGTTGGTCTAGACTGCTGCGCCAGCGAAATATGGATGAAAAAGCCATTACACGCGCTCTAGAAACAATTGAACGTAACGCGAGTTTGCAGGCACAACTTATAGACGATATTTTAGATGTCTCGCGAATTATGCGTGGCAAGCTGCAACTCAATCTCTGTCCGATTAACTTAATACCTGTGATTTCAACCGTTGTAGATAGCGTACGCTTGGAAGCCCAGACAAAAAATATTCAACTTGAGTACATTATTGAACACACTAACACAGAAGACGAGGGGACAAACAAACAAACCAATTCAAAATCACCGAAGATGACTGCTAGCCCAGCGTGCCCAGAGGGCATAGATTGGAGCCTCGCTGAGCGAGGAGCGATCGCTTACGGAGAAAACCACATCTCCAACTTTTCTCAAAATTCAAAATCGCGTAGCGTTGCTCGCTCAGCGAAGCAATCAGAAGTCTCTCCTCCATCCCCTTCACCTCCTCACTCTTCCACTCGCTTTTTTGTTTGTGGTGATCCAAACCGCTTACAGCAAATCACTTGGAATCTACTGAGTAATGCACTCAAGTTCACACCCCCAGACGGAAGGGTAGAAATACGATTGTCAATCAGTACTGAGTTCCCGGTTTTGAAGAGCCACTGCGTTGTACAGCCAGCGCAGGCTCCTCAATACTCAGCACTTATTCAAGTGAGCGATACGGGTAGTGGTATCAGTCCAGATTTTCTTCCTCATGTTTTTGATCGCTTTCGCCAAGCTGATGGCAGCATCACCAGAAGCCAAGGTGGGCTAGGACTAGGACTGGCAATTGTACGTCATTTGGTGGAAATGCATGGTGGAAGTGTTCGTGCCGAAAGTCCCGGAGTCGGACAGGGAGCTACTTTTAGTGTGTATCTGCCACTTATAGATACCAACACAGTACCAGAAGAAGAGGCACACAAAGAAGAAGACGAGGCAAAAACAAGCGAAGAACTCTCAGATGCTAAACTGACAACCGACTACACAACTAAGTCAGGAAATACCTCTTGCAATCCAGGATGAACTAACTTATGGTCTTGCACGTTCACACCTTTGGCTAATGCTGGGTTATTTGTCAGTGCGTTTATCCCTGAATTTGCTAATTGTAATACATAAGGTAGGGTACTGTTGTTCAATGCTTGGGTAGAAGTCCAAGGTACTGCCCCTGGCATATTAGGAACGCCATAATGTACCACACCCTCTTCAAGATAAACAGGATGAGTGTGGGATGTGGGGTGTAAAGTTTCCACGCAACCACCTTGATCAACAGCAACATCAACTATGACAGAACCAGGGCGCATTTGTTTGACTAAGTTGCGGGACACAAGGATGGGTGCTCTACGTCCTGGTATTAAAACAGCACCGATGAGTAAGTCAGCATCTTTGACTGCGGTTTCAATGTGAGCGGAGTTGCTGTAAAGCAGTTCGACTCTGGAACCAAACAAAGTTTCTAGATAAGCAAGGCGCTCAACATTAACATCTATGATTTGGACAGCCGCACCCATACCCACAGCAATTTTTGCGGCTTCTGTACCGACAACACCGCCACCGAGAATCACGACTTTACCTGCTCGAACTCCGGGTACACCCCCTAGCAAAACCCCTCTACCACCTTGCTGGCGCTCTAGGAATCTTGCCCCAAATTGTACGGATAACCGACCTGCAATAATGCTCATCGGAGTTAACAGAGGTAATTTGTTGCTACCTGATTGTTCTACAGTTTCGTAGGCGATCGCCGTCACACCACAATCAATCAGATGTTCGGTTAACTTTCGGTCAGCTGCTAAATGCAGATATGTAAATAAAATTTGCTCCTTCTGCAAAAATTTATACTCTGCAGCTAGTGGCTCTTTGACTTTAACAACCAGTTGGCGATTCCAAGCTTCCTCTGTGGTGGAAACTATTTTAGCGCCAACGCTTGTGTAGTCATCATCTGTAAATCCAGCCCCAATACCTGCTTGAGTCTCTACGAAAACCGTATGACCGTTTTCTTGTAAGACTCGAATACTAGAAGGACTTAACCCAACTCGAAACTCTTGGTCCTTTGTTTCTTTGGGAATACCAATTTCCATTTATGACCTCTTATGAATTTTTGTATGGCTTATAGTTTGTCAGTCTCATCCTTAGTCTTTTGAATCAGAAACTACGAATTCGACAAGTTGTTGTGAGCGAAAAGTTGTAACTACAAAAACAGCACTGAGCGTTGAGGCGACAATTGCTGCTGATACTACTACTGTACTTCAAACTTTTGCTCTTGACGATTGCTAAAGTACTTCTACAATAAACTAAGAATCGTAAATAATTGTAAACAGTGACAATCCTGCTAAATAGCTTATGCTGTATAGCTCAGGTGTATTGTCACTTAAATATCGACTTAAAAGTTCATTTGTCAAAAAGAGGTTTTTATGATGACACAGCCACAGCCAAGTGTAACTCCCAAGTTAGAAGAGCCGAAGTTAGGGTTTAATGAATATGCTGAGCGTTTGAATGGTAGAGCCGCAATGATTGGCTTCTTGCTCATGGTGGTAATTGAATATGTTACCAACCAAGGAGTATTATCATGGCTTGGTCTGAAGTAGGATTTTGACGAAGAAGGAGCAGAGCAAGGAAAGCGCAGCCTCCGTTCAGAACTCAGAATACCTTTTTTGGGACTGAGGGATGAGTATTAGTTTGAAGTAAGTACAAATGACCAAAAGCTCAAACCAGCTGGGTATCTCAGCTGGTTTTGACTTAATCATGCCTTTTTAGAGTCTCCTCGACTTCAGAAAAGTATAATGAAGTTGAGGGTATATCACAAAAGCGTCAATATGCGAGTGAGATATTCTCAATAAATGTAAGTATACATCAAAGGTGAACAGGAACAAAAAAGCTAGTTATGAATGCTGTATTCCCTCGTTTTTTGAAGTCAGCCTACCGTAAAGAACCACTTATCAGTGTATTGATTACGATGGGGGTGATAGATGCATTGATTGGTGGATTTGACGATAACTGGTCGTTGTTCGCTTTTGGCTTGGGAACAACAGGGATAGCGTTAGCCTACAAATGGTGGCGGATTCAGCAACGCCAACCCTTGCCTGAAGAGCCTGTCGTGCAACATTATCTGCCTTCTCGCTCGTCAAGTGCTGCTTTACCAATGCTGAGTGTTTCTAAGAAAAAGCCACCATATCATTAGATTTTGGCTCTGAAATTTGAGATGAAGAGTCTATGTAGTTGCCGGGATATACGTTTCAAAAATCGTATTATCTATTACGTATAACGTCAGTATTGTCATTTACGGGCGGGTCTTTTTCGCCCTAAAATGTGCTACAGGCGAGCTTGAGATATTTGAAATAGATATTTGAAATATATGGATAATCAGGATAAATTCCTACCCCAAATCGAGAATGCAAAACATCTTGGGGGGCGCACAAAGGCATTTCACTCTCAAATAACTAGTGCCAAAAATTTTGTGATATTTATGAGCGTAGCAGGTGCTGTTGCCCTCACTCCCTTAATCCGAATACCATCTGCTATCTCTGCTCCTGTTGAAGTTGAACTAGCACCAGTCACCCAACCGACGACGAGCGTTACGAATCCACAACTTATTTATACATTTACAGAGCATTCCGGAACTATTAAATCTCTTGTCTTCACCCCAGATAGCCGAATTCTGATCAGCGGCGGCTATGATAATGAAGGCATCATTCGCTTATGGGATACAACAACTGGCAAAAGGTTTGGGATTATCCGCAAAGCGCATAAAACTGCAGTTGAGTCTATAGTTATTTCGCCAGATGGTCAAACTCTTGCTAGTGGCAGTAATGACAACACCATTAATCTTTGGAACCTAAAAAACAACAAATTTACTCGCTCTTTTGTTGAGCATACAAGCAATGTCTTATCTTTAGCAGTGACGCCAAATGGTAAAATCCTTGTGAGCGGTGCGTCAGATGGTATTCGGATGTGGGATTTGCTACAGCAACGCCCACTTGCGACTTTGGCACGCTTTGATAATTTGATTAATACCGTGGCAATTAGCCCTGATGGTCAGACGTTGGCAAGTGGTGACAACATTGGTGTGATTAAGCTGTGGGATTTGAGTAGTGGAAAATTAATCCGTACAATCTCAAGAGCACATTCTAATACAATTACTAAAGTGGATTTTACACCAGATGGAAAAACTTTGGTCAGTGCGAGCCGCGATCGCACGATTAAACTCTGGAATCCTTCCACTGGAAGATTAGTTAGTACTTTGAGCGGACATAACAACTGGGTGAATGCGATCGCCATCAACCCAAACGGACAAACCCTCGCCAGCGCTGGCAAAGATGGAATAAAGCTATGGAATTTAACAACAGGCGAGTTAATAACAACATTTTATGGACATTCTGACTGGGTGAGCAGCATCGCTTTTAGTCCTGATGGAACAAAGCTTGCCAGTGGTGGATTTGATACAAGAGTTAATGTTTGGCTCGTAAGTCCGTAAATCACCAACCATGACTTTTTTTATAGCTTTGTTGCCACCTCAGAAAATTCAAGACTACGCTAACCAAATCAAGCAATACTTTGCTGATAAATATGCCAGTCGTCACGCACAAAAATCTCCACCGCACATCACCCTACAACCGCCCTTTGAATGGGCAGATACCGAGGTACCAAGATTAGAAAAATGTCTTGGAGATTTTGCCAGTCGTCGAGAGTCAGTCTCGATCACACTGAGTGGGTTTGCTGCCTTTGTCCCACGTGTGATATACATAAATGTCGTCAGAAGTCAACAACTGCTGACTTTGCATGCTGATTTGATGGTGCATTTAGAGAGTTACTTGGGAATTGTTGACAAAGTTGGGAAAACCCGGCCCTTTGCTCCCCACATGACAGTTGCATTTAAAGACTTAACGCGTCAGAACTTCAAAGCTGCTTGGTCTGAATTTGAAAAGCGTGAATTACACTTTGAGTTTACTGCTTCTTGCTTAACGCTGTTGCTGCACGATGGTAGGAGGTGGAACGTTACAACTGAGTTTCCTTTTTGTCTTCTACCATTTGACGTAAAGTCATCAAGTTGCATATTCTGTTATTAATAGAAATAAGATTCGGGAATATCCATTGAGGAATGACCAGAGCGATAGCTAGCCCCTTAGGGGGCCGGAGCTAACGCTTGCCTTAAGCGCAAAGCGCACGCTACGCGCTCCGGCAGATCGCTTGTTGATTGGACTTTAGGGTAACCAGAGCGTAGCGTGTGCTGCTGCCTTACTTTGCGCAAAGCGCACGCTACGCAAAGTAAGGCAGATCGCACGATCAAGATGATGCGGTTGGGGAATAGTGGTGGTATTCACAAAGCCCCTTTCCCATCAACTTAGTTATTGGCTCACCTTACCATTTGGGCGTTGAATAATCTTTTCTACCACCCGCCGCTTTGCCTTTGGATCAATAGCCACTAAGCGTACATACTCATTACTATATTCTCCAAGACAGGATTCCACAGTTGATATGGCATCTTGTTCACCTGTAATTAGGCTTGTGACACAACTTTGCCAGGAACCTGTGCGGAAGCGGCGCTCATCTACGTGCTCAATGCCAATTCTGTAACCACCAGACAAAATTTCACGTATCTGTTCTTGTGTCTCCAAGCTCAAATGGGTATTTGATACTTGCTGTTTTTGGTATCCATTGGATGTTGTACCTTGGCTTGGGCTATTGCTTGACGGCTGAGTTGTTGGTGTTACAGCACCAGAAGATGCAGATTGATTACGAGAGTACAAGCTGCGATTATACTCCGCAACAAGTCGGGAACTCTCAACTCGCTGTTGTTCACCAAACATGAAGTTGCCCATCTCAATTAAGCCAGACAAGCTAAAATTAGGCTTTCTAAATTGTGGTGGACCTTCTATGCTGTTAACCACACGTTGAGATACGCGCTCAATTCCTATTTCGTGTATGAAGTTGCGAATTTGTTCATCATAAATTCGGGCACGCAAAGCGCTGAAAAAGTCTATCGATTGATTTGGAAATGTATCGACTAGCTTTTCAACTTCCTGGCGTGCAAGTCCATCTTCGCTAAAAATTCCACCGACAATGCCGATTTTATCATCTCGGTCTGGGTCCCAGTAAAATTTCTCCATTCGACCATCCCGAATGAGTGGCGCATAGAGGGTAGAAAAATCATTACCTGTGACAATAATCGGTACACGATGTAAAGGCGTTGCATCGTAACTACCCGGAAGTTGTACATCGGTAGGATTGTCGGCAATATTCATCAGTGTGGCATTTACCAACTGAGTGTTGACTGTATATTGAGTTCCTTCATCAAAGCGTCCAGCACCTGCATCCAAATCATTAATCATAATCACGCACATTTTGCCGCGTACGCGAATCAGTTCTGCAGTTTCTCGATAGCGCAGACGAATCAGACGTGCTGAATCTCCAGCGTCTGGACTTTCCAGTTCGCCGCCGGAGATGTGAGTCACTTCGATACCCATTCTCTCAAAAACTAATTCACATTGAAATGACTTGCCTTCGCCTTTGCGTCCGTGAATACCTAAAATTAAGGGGACTCGAATACCAGGAAGGTCGAGGTAATTTTTGGTAATGTGAACTGCAAGTTTATCTAAAAAGCGGGGAGAAATGTAGTAGCTCATAAATCTCGCCAATAATTTCAATCCATGATCAGGATTGGTGACCCTTGCCAATCAAGAGTTTACAATTGTTTCAGGTTAGCTTGATTAGCTTCTTTAAAACAATCTTAATTTTTCTGATGACTATTTTTCCTTAAACCTCCGTTTGGATACTTCACATCTGTTGAGGATGTGCAAGAAAAACGGGGTAATTTTGCAGTCATTCAATGACCCCACCTAACTTTCGGTATAGGTGGGGTCATTGAAAAGCCTATAAAATTGCTCAAAAAATTGGTCAAAACACAAACTTGGCTTTGAAACAACGTGACCTTAGATCTTGGATCTGAGTAAAAAACCGGGTTTATTGAGAATGCCTGCTCGTAGAAACCTTAATTTCTCTCGAAACCCGGTTTTTTGGGTCTTGTTGAAAAGAATACTAGATATCAGGTGATTTCTAGCTTAGCTTAACATAGTTAATCTCCAATAGGGGGAGCAAGAGCTACACGCGGAGTTCCACCACCACCAATACTATCTGGACCATTGTTATCAACAATGTAAAGTGCTTGGAATAGGTTCATAAAGTCTTCATAAAACAAACCACTTGAGCCTTCAAAATCGTAGCCAAAAGCCTTGCGAAATTCTTCTGTAACTCCTTGCTCTACTGCAAAGTAGTGAGAATCCCAGCCTGCGTCGTCAACGACGTAAGCACCATAATCTTGCAAGGCATGAAATAACTTTTTCGCCGCAGGTGTTTGTAAGTTGAGATTTTCTTCAGTTACGTTTGGAGGAATTGCCAGTAATGTCCCCTGTACCAAAGAGGGGTTTTTACCATGATATTGATTGGCTGCATTGGAATCTGCCCTATCTGCTGGCCAGCGATACCCAGGATTAGACCCAGAGTAATAGAGGTATTTTTCTCCCCAAATGACAACTTTTAAGGCGTGATGAATTGGTTGTTTGCTGATCAGTTCACCTTGACGAATAGAACCACCAATAGAAGAAAGACCAGAACCAAAATGTGCCCCGCCGATTCCATCCCCGTAAATATCAACATTTGGATAACGCCAACCGTAGACTGGACCGGCTTTTTGACAGCGAGCAAGAGGTTCAAGCTGTATTAGGGTTTTCCCATCAGGCATCAGGAAGGCTGATGCATTATTAGGAGTGTGATAAGGGTTGTTTGTCGCGTCTGGAATAATGAGGTCATCTGGAATTGGCAGCCAGGTATTATCCAAAGATTTCGTGCCTGTACAGCGTCCTTCAGCCCAAGCACCAGGAGCATAAACTTCACGCCACGGATATCCGTTCCATGGATTTTCATCCTTGGATTTGAAGAAATATTCTCTATCGGCACCAGCATAGGCCGCTCTAGCAAAGTTTGCGCTGATGTATCGTGCATTCGAGCCGATTGGCATATTCCAAGGCGATGTGGATGCAAATGGCCAAAGATATTTGTGACGTGTAGAGGGTATAGAGGTTTCACTAGAAAAACTAGGGGTTGCAAAACAGCCAATAAGCAGAGCAGTAATAACACTAGCGACAAACGCAACTGTGTAAGACAGCCGCTTACGACTTGTCAAACGGTGAATAATGCTCACGACTCAGCCACTCCTCAGTTATGGATGTAATAGTGATCACTCTTGGCTTGGCTCATCAGAATAATGTGCCGACCAATGAATCCGTAATATTCTACATAACGTTCTGTAATTTTTTCAAAAACTGTACTTATGTGAATTAAACTTTATAAATATATAAAAAATTTATTTAGAAGTTGTTTACAGCTCACATATGTGCTTTAAACATTCATCAGCCAGGGAAAACACCCAAGTTTGAACAAAGGCATAAGGTTTAGGGAGATGTGATCATCATCGTAGTTGGTTGGGACAAAAAAACTTCCTTGTCTACGCGAGATGCTTCAACGCATCGAAACGCGCAAGAGTCCACTGACTCTCCTTGTCCATGCCTTCACTAACATGTTTTACCATACCCGGCACAGGAGGAGCTCCTCTTGGAAGAACTACTCGTGGTCATATCCACTGCGCTAATGGTTGATAAAAATTTTCTATCTTAAGGTTGCTTAAGTATATATACTTTTATGTACTAATATAAAATAATAGATAAAAAGTAACGTTAAGTAAAGATTAACTAAATAACAAGGAACAATAAAGGAAATGCTAATGCATTTGTATAGCCCACAGGGCATCCTTGTTGAGCTCTAGAAAGTAAAACCTTTTTCAGTTAAAGAGGAAAATAAGGGAGTGAATTGGCAGACCCTTACACAAGAAAATAATCGACGCTACGATCCAAAGGCGATCGCCCGCTACTACGGCTACCGTCCCTGGCTAGCTTGGATGCGGGCGATAAAGGTTATTTGGTTCTTTGCGGTATTTATTCTGAGTCTCAAGTGGGATGAATGGCAAAATCAAGAGGAACAAAACAAGTTCAAACGAGCGACTCAATTGCGCCAGTTGCTGACTCGCCTAGGTCCTACCTTTATTAAAGTAGGTCAAGCCCTGTCAACACGACCAGACTTGATACGTAAAGATTATCTCAACGAACTGGTAAAGCTACAAGACCAGTTACCATCTTTTGATAACGCACTCGCCTACAAAATTATCGAAACTGAACTAGAGCGTTCAATTGACGAAATTTTTAGCGAGTTATCCCCATCTCCGGTTGCAGCGGCTAGCTTAGGTCAAGTTTATCGCGGTCGTTTGAGAAGCGGTGAAGAAGTGGCGGTGAAGGTACAGCGCCCCAACTTACGTCCAATTCTGACACTCGACCTTTATCTCATGCGATGGGCAGCGGGTTGGTTAAGTCCTTGGTTACCCTTAAACTTGGGTCATGATCTCACAATGATTGTGGACGAGTTTGGCACCAAGTTATTTGAAGAAATAGATTACATCAACGAAGCTCGCAACGCAGAGAAATTTGCCAATAACTTCCGCGATGATCTTCGAGTGAAAGTACCAGAGATATATTGGCGTTATACCAATACCCATGTTTTAACTCTAGAGTGGATTAACGGTTTCAAACTGACCGAAACAAACAAAATCCGCGAAATTGGTTTAGATCCAGAGTTAATCATCCAAATTGGCGTCACCTCTGGTTTACAACAACTCTTAGAACATGGCTTTTTCCATGCTGATCCACATCCAGGTAATTTATTTGCCATGCCCGATGGTCGTATGGCTTACATAGACTTTGGTATGATGGATCAGTTGGATGAAACAACAAAAGAAACTCTGGTAGATGCACTCGTACATTTAGTTAATAAAGAGTACAACGAATTAGCTGAAGACTTTGTTAAGCTAGGTTTTCTGACTCCTGATACGGATATTCACCCTATAGTACCAGCATTAGAAACAGTTCTGGGAGATGCTATTGGTAAAAACGTTGGGGATTTTAACTTCAAAACGATCACCGATGAGTTCTCGGAACTGATGTATGAATATCCTTTCCGAGTTCCTAGTAAGTTTGCTCTGATTATTCGTTCTCTGGTGACTCAGGAAGGAATAGCTTTGAGCCTCAACCCAAATTTCAAAATTGTGGAAGTCGCATACCCCTACGTTGCAAGGCGCTTACTAACAGGAGAATCTCCACAACTGCGGCGACGTTTGCTGAATGTGCTTTTCAAACATGATAGATTCCAGTGGTCTCGGTTAGAAAATTTGATTGCGATCGCCCGCACGGATAGTAACTTTGACGTCTTACCGACAGCTCAATTGGGATTGCAATATCTACTTTCTGATGAAGGTAAATTTCTCCGACGACAGTTAGCGCTTGCTTTGACTGAAGATGATCGTCTTCATACAGAAGAAGTCCAACGCTTGTGGAATTTAATCAAAGATGACTTACAACCAACTCGCTTATTCAACGTAGCGATTGGAGTTTTGACAGCGTTTTCTAGAGAAGGAGTCGCTGCTGTTCTACCGAAATCCTTGAAACAGTGAACAGTTATCAGTTATCAAGCAACAATGACTGATAACTGATAACTGGTAACTGTTAAAAAATCTTTGTCATTCAGAATGACAAAATCACAATTTTACACTCAATAATCACAGGAGTTTTCATGTACTATATTCCTCAACAAGCACCCTATTTTCTATTAATTGTTGGATTGTTTGCAGCCGTTACCTCAGATCTTGCGTTATGGGGAACATTGAAATTAAGTGTTCAGAAATGGCAAGACGATGGTGCAGAAACTTCTGGCTCTCGTATAGCAATTAAAGATGTATCTATACCATTTATAGGAGTTACTATTGGTCTTTGTGTGTTTCTCTGTTCCGGTTTTGAAATATTTGGTCTTCCGCCCTTACTTGCTTGTGGAATTGGTATACCAGTTGCTCTTCTAACTGCTTTGCTGATTTGGTTACAGTTGGGAAGTATGCTAACTTTTGTAGAACGCCAAGGGATACAAGCTCTAGATTTAGATTCTTAGCAATAAAATTAGCGACTTCCAGAAAACAAATTATTCCATCAAGACTGATAATTACTGTTAAAGGAGTGAAGGAGGTGTTGTCAACAGCCCCTTCACCTACATATCCCAATATGGTTCAGGGGAAATTTATTTTTTGAGGCCGGTAGGGGGAGAGAAAAAGGCTTAACAGCAACTGTATTGCTCCATATTCAGTCTCCACCGAAAATTTTTCGAGCTAATGAATGTTAATGAATTTCAGCAACATCCAATGTTTTAGAACGCACCATCAAACAATCATATTCAGTAACATAACCTTCAGGAGTACGAAAGGCAGCAAATAAATCAACAAGCTCAAAACCTAGGGACTCATAATACCTTAAGGCATCCAAATATGATGGTATGTTAATGTAATTAGGTCGCACAGAGATTTCAGATTGTAAACACAGAATTCTATCTATACATTTACTTGCACCCTTAACAACTTCAATGTCATATCCTTGAGTATCCATCTTTAGAAAGATACGTGGTTCAGGTACTAAAGTAAGGATATCATCCAAAAGAGAGTCTAGAGGTTTGATCTTGACTTCGCAGGAATTAACAGTTTTTGGCATACTAACATTAGGAACTAGAAATGAGCTCAGTTCTGAATAGAAGTTCAAATTAAAGGTAGCCAAAGCATCCTCACTTCCAAGTCCCAAATCATATCCTCGCCAAAGGGTATCGTGTTTAAAGTTCTTTTGAAGAGTAGGAAAAATTTCTGGATGTGGCTCAAAACTGAGAATCTGTCCTTTATAACCGACTTTCCTGATGTTTTCTGCAAAGTAACCGATATTAGCTCCCACATCAAGGACACAGTTAATTCTTAATTTCTTCAAAAGAGCCGCTAAGTAACTTTGGTAAGAAAATCGACTTATTTTTTCTTCTACAGATTTGGGTATTTTATAGCCTGCCGAAATCAAAGAATAAACTATGTCTCTCAACATTGTAACAAGTTCCTTTAGCAACCTGGGTAAATCTGTCAACAGTCAACAATCAACAGTTATCAAACCTCTGCTATGTGCAAAAGCATAAATATTGACCTTTTATTTGATGCGTGTAACCCAAATCAAAAGGTAATAGAGACAGGGGTATTGATAGATTGTTTTGAACGATACCAGAGCAAATGCACCTTGTCAAGAAAAACGCCTAATTCTACTAGTTTTACGTGCTGATAAATGCCAACAGCAGCCGCCCGAATGCAGGGCGCGGTTCTGTTTGAGCAGGTTTTACCCAACCTTGCCAAATCCTCAGGATAGCATGCTCCAAAGAGCGGCGCTGATTTGTTTTCTTTGTAGGGATATTCTGTATTCTTTTTAAAAATTAGCTTTTATTTTCCTGACTTGATTTTTTAGATTTTCCAATGTTTGCTCCCACTGACTTTTCTTTGGTTTTTCTGGAAAAACTGCTGGTGGAAGTGCAGGATTAAGATTGCGATAATATTCCCAAATCTCCCAATAAGGACAACCAGGTTCAATCCGAATACCAGCCCAGTGAAGATATTGCAGTGGTTGATTTACTAAAGGATCAATCAGTCTATTTCCCTGAGTTTGAAAATGTTGACTTCCTCCCCAATTTCCTGGTGCTTTCCCTTCTCTGTTGACAATGTTAAAGCGAGATGGAATTCGCTTCAAGAGCATGTAGTTGATAATTGGTTGATCGGAAGTTTTTTGGGAAAAATCGAAGTATTCTGGATGTGCAGCACACTCAGCAAAAGTTTCATACAAATCTTGTTCCGAAATCAGATTTTTCTTGGAACCCCAAAAACCACCATTAAAAATATCTTTGACTTCATCTTCAGTAAAGACTTTTTCTTCTATAACTTTCGGTGTGAAGACATTCGTAATACCACCTGCATGTTGATAATCACAACAAATAAAATCATATTTCTTCAAATAATTAAGATTATCAATAATGTTTTCAAAAACCACTATATCTGTGTCTATATACAAAAACTCATCAAAAGGACCAAACCAACAAGCTTGCTTGCGAAATTGATTTGGACGAGCGAAAAATTTGTTTCCAAAAACCTCATGTAATTTGATTGATAATCTATCGATAAAATCTAAGTCTTCATAGATTTTTACTCCATAGTATTTGGTGAGTGTATCAGCGATATTGTGATACTTATCATCATAAGGAATCATGACAATTGGTGTTTCTGCATCATGCAAACGGATACTATTGAGTAGTGCGATCGCATGGTCAGTCACTTTATCATTCGCAATAATATAAATTCCACGATTCATTGAATAATCCTCAACTTGCTAATCCTAGTTTTCGTAAAATGCGTGTCGCTAAACTCGGTGGTGCATTGTAAGCTTTCGGCTTACTCTTAAACTTTGGTCGCTTGTCTGGTTCATACAGATAACGATAATGCAAGAAAATTTCCCGGTAAGGAAAATCAATATTTTCTCCAGAACAAACACGAGTAAATAACCCAGACGATAAACCGATATAGTGGATATAAGTTAACGGATAACCTTTGTCATACAAGATATTATCTCTTACCTCAAAATGAGGGGAGGTAACACAACAGCCAGTTCTTTGATTTTCCGGAAGCTGAAGGGCAAAATTGTAGCTAGATATGCCTGACTTCATGACCATGTAGTTGAGAATTGTTTGGTCGGGAGCATTCATATACAAAATTTCTGCTTCATCTTGTTTGAGTTGTGATAGCAGATAATTACGTTTTTCTTGATTAAATATACCCTTTTTGCTTCCATACATACCGGCGCAAAAGATTTCAGAGTTTATGCGAGCAAGCGGGAAAATATCTAATAATTTATTTGACTTAACGTTGTAGACATGGGTAGGATCTTTATATTGAAAGTCATAAACAACGAAGTCATTCTGATGTAACTGCTGAAAGATATAATTTAAAGAATTCAAGACTAGAATATCAGCATCGAAATAAATAAATTTATCAAACGGACCATCAAAACAGCAAAAACGACGATGCATTCCCAGGCGATAAACTCCTGTGATACCGTTTTGTTCCCAAGTTTGGAAAGTACTAGGATGAGTTTGCCAGACTTGGGTGGCGAAATCTTCCCAACGCTCAATAGCTGTTGTATCTGCAAATATTTCTACATTGCTTCTATTTTTGACTTCGTCTTTGACTTTTTCTAATCTATTATCGTAAGGGACAATACAAACTGGATAATGTTTGCCAGTATTGGTGTCAGCATTAGCTTCCAGACTATTTAAGAAAGCAACTAACTGGTCATAAACAATATCGTTAGCGAGTACGTAAATACCTTCAGTCATTCAAGTCTCCACAAAATTCCATATTTGCCATCATCAGGAATAGTTTTTCACGTAATCAGAGAGCCAATTTAACAAGTTTAACTTCTGCAAAATAATTTCTCTTGCTTCGGCGAGCGCACTCTTAGCTGCATACCAAGCATCAGTTGTCGCTGTCACTTCTTTAATGTAAAGAAGTCCTTTTTCATCCAAACTTGGTAATCTCAAAAAACTACCAGGAGGTAATAATTTATCTGCAGCAGGGCCTCCATAGTAAATTGGTAAACACCAAGCGAGCAAAGCATCCCATAACTTTTCACTCACATACCAATTATTTTCAGCATAGTTTTCAATCGCCAAGTTGTAATAATATGGAGCCATACCATACCATTTGTTACTCAATTCTCCGCCTCCTTGTGCCCATTCTGGTAAACCACGACCGTATAAATCAAACTTCAATTCGCTGTTTCGCAATCGTTTTAAAAACTCCAAGCGCTGACGATGGTTAACTGTACGACTAATGCCAGATGTCACCCAACTACATAGTCTAACTTTTTCTGGCGATGGCATATCATTTAACTCACGAAATGAGTTAGAATAATACCAAATGGCAGGCATATAGTTCGGCGTGGGTGCAAAATCATCTGGTCCAGAAATGTAACTGCAGTATGCTTGAGCCTGTTGATAAGATTTTTTATTCAATTCAACCACTTCGTCTAAAGGTGGCTCTCGTAACAGGTAAATGACTCGCTCTTTGGGAACGTTTCTAAGTTTATTTTGTAGCGTTTGCTGTGCCTTTTCGTATTCTAGTTGTGCCTTTCTATTCTTCCAAAACCACAACTGCTTTTGCGGTGGTTCCGGAAAAGATGTGTAGTTATACATTAATAAGAAATCTGGCGTTGGGGCTGTAGAATGGATTTGAATATCACCCCAGACACCAAAGGGATGAGGAGTTTGTTGCCATAGCCAATCTGGTTTTTGATCTAAACCAGGATAGCTGCTGATCATGCCGATAGTTTTGATGCTCATTTTTCATTAATTTGTGGATGATGAGGAGAGAGAAGGGAAGTCTTAATGTTTAACAGAATAGGAATCCTATATGGCAATCCTATCTGAATTGTGAAAATTACTTTTTTTAACGAACCGCCAAGACGCCAAGAACGCCAAGAGAAGAGAGAAGAGAGAATTTTAAGAATTATTTAGGACTGCTATAGTTAAGCAATGAGAGGAGGACGAAGGGATTCGTCAACGTAACTCAAGATTTTTGCGGCTCGATTTTCCCAAGAGAATTGCTTCACAAAGTTGATAATATCTTGATAGCCTTCGGCTTTCCTGGGATGAGTTTTTAAAACCTGTGCTATTGCTTCGGCAAATTTACTAGGATTATCTGGTTCGCACCAAGCAGCAATGGCGTTAGTATTTTTAAATTCCATTAAAGAGGGAATTTCTGTTGCGACAACGGGATTTCCAGAAGTTAAGTAGTCAAACAGCTTCAGAGGAGATGTGAATGTTGCAGCTTCTCCTGAGCAATGGGGATGAACTAAGATATCAGCAGCTTGCAGTAAAGATGGTAAATCTTTGTGCAAGAGATATCCTATGAATGTAATGTTGTTAATCTGTTTTTCTTTGGCTAATTGCTGATAATGTGCAACTTCTTTCTCATCACCACCTGCACAGGCAATTTGGATATTTGGCATGAGTGCAGCAACATCTACGAGGATATCAATACCTTTAAATTTTCTTAATGCTCCTGCATAAATGACTAAATGTGAATCTTTATTTTTGAGAAGTTTTTTGCGCCACTCTGCTGCTTTTTCTGGCTGTCTGATCAGAAACGAGGAATTATAGCCATTATGTACCGTAATGACTTTTTCTGGTGGCATTCCATGTTGTATCATGTGTTCTCGGACTGTATCAGTCACTGTGGCAGACACTTGAAAGAGTGGATGATTGACAATTTCTGGCTCAAATTGCTTATCTTCGTAATGGTGGTGTTCGTAAATTGCTGGGACGCCATTTTTAATTGCTGCTTTGATGAAATTCCAGTTCCAAGCGTGGACAAGTTTGGTTGTCGAAAGGATGTGGAATGGGAAATAATATTTTGTGGCGATTGTGTTGGAGTCGGTGATTTTTGTTTTAATATAATCTATAGGCCAAGGCATGGGTAGAGGAGCAACTTTGAGCTTTTGCTGGATGTTGTAATATTTGATGAGTGCTTCTGGTGCTTTCCTTGGTTGATATGGAATAGCTAAATGAATTGGGTTGAAAGCTGCTAATCCTTTGCGCGGGTATACCAAAACTGATGAGTACCCCAAGTTTGCAGCACCGTTTGCTGCGTTGGTACCCACTATAATATGGGCTTGTGGTTTGGGTATATCTTCTGTTAAAAAGAAAACATAGTTTTTCACAATAGCATTATTTTTCATAATTTTGAAGTTTGAAAAGTCGTATTTTTACAGTTATCAGTTATCAGTTATCAGTGTTCACTGGTTTAACGCTATCCTCAAAATTTTCTAATTTATTGAGCAGATGCGTCGTAGTTTGATACGCTTGTTGGAGAAATTCATGATGTTGCTTTTGAGGCGCTTTGATCACATCATCGGTTAGGGAGTCTAGAGAACGAAGTATAGGATTGAGAGTTACCCGAAACTGATTGCAGATAGTTGTCAAATCTTGATTTGGGGTGGCTATGCTGTGATTTTGCTCTGCGGGTGATAAAGTCCAGTTCGTTTGCAGGTTAAATATATCTTCCAAAACATCAATACTGTTGAGAACTTTTGAGGTTAATTTGTAAGATTCTTCAATTAGTTTCTGTCGCTGTTGAGGATTGTCTTGCTTATCATCTAGTAGTAAGCGCAAAGAGTCAATCAGAGAGTTAAGCCGGGTGCGAATTTCACCACAGATGCGGATTAAACTTTGCTGGCGTTTGGTACCTGTTTGGGCTTTATTGGCAAATTGCATTGCATACAGACGCGAGTAGTAACCACCCTTTTGTAAAAGTTCCTCATGGTTTCCCACCTCCACCACACTTCCTTGATCCAAAACAGCAATTTGATCGGCTTTTTGAACTGTGGAAAGGCGGTGGGCTATAACTAGTGTTGTGCGATCGCGACTGAGATTATCTATCGCGCTTTGCACCAAACGTTCAGAAACAGTATCCAAAGCACTCGTGGCTTCATCTAAAATCAGAATTTCTGGATCTTGTAGCAAAGCACGCGCTATAGCAAGGCGTTGTCTTTGTCCTCCAGATAACATCACGCCGCGATCGCCAATAATCGTGTCAAATCCCTGGGGCAATTTGCTGATAAACTCATAAGCATTTGCCTGCTTTGCTGCGCTGATAATTTCCTCTTCGCTTGCTTGCGGATGTCCATATGCAATGTTATTCCGCACTGAGTCATTGAAAAGAAACGTATCTTGACTGACAATTCCCATCGCTTTTCGCACCGAGAGCAAGTCGAACTCACGTAAATCGATGTCATCAATGGTAATACAGCCAGATGTCGGGTCATAAAATCTAGGTAAAAGGTCTGCTAATGTTGATTTTCCTGCACCAGAACCACCTACCAAAGCCAGCGTCGTACCCTGCGGTAAGTATAAGTTTACATCTTTGAGTACCAATTTATCATGACCGGGGTAGGCAAAGGAAACGAACTGAAAAAACACTCCGTTCTTTAATTTCGTGTAAGGAATTTGACCGTTACTCATGACTGGTTTATTTTCCCAGCGTAAGAACTCAGTAACTATATCCACGCTGCTAGCCATATTGGCAAAGCTACTGCGAAGAGTATTTAACTGAGAAATCAACGGTAACACTCGTAGTAATATTAATAAATATGTGAGTAATACTGCTGAAAGAGAGGAAATTTGGTCTGCAAAGAAGGTGCGACTTAAAAAGACAATCAGTATTAAGCCTGTCACACCCATTAACTCACTCAGTGGTGCGATCGCCTCAGAGTGAACCTGAGATTTAAAATCAGCTTCTTCACGTTTGTGAATCAGTTTCCTAATACGTTCATATTCTCTTTCTTCGCTACCTGTTGTCTTTACCAGACGAATCCCGTTTAAAGTTTCTAGTATAGTTATCGAATATGCTCTAGACATATCACTAAGCTGCTTACCAAAGAATTTGGAACGTGATATGGCATACTGATTAACTAACGTCACTAAAGACAGCAAAATAGTAGCTGCGATCGTCAACTGCCAAGAAATTGATAGTAGTAACCCGACAAAAACTAAAATCGTAATCCCTAAAATAACTAACTTGATGCTATTTCCTACAGCACTCGCAGCACGGCTAATTTCTCCACCAAGACTGTTGATGATGTCACCAACTTTCATCTGGTTGTAATAACATATATCAACTTGTAGCAATAATATTAAACCAGCTTCGCGCATATCCGAAGTTAATTTGCGCGTCAAAGTACTAGATGTAATGGTACTAGCATAAGTGGCTAGATTTTTCAAAAAAATTGTGAAGACAATTGCTCCAGCCATCACCCCTAAGCGGTAGCTTTCTGGAATACTATCAAAGGGAGACATAATTTTTTGAAGAATAGCAGGAGCACCGCTGAAATCTACTTCTTGTCCCACTATTTTTAAAATCACTGGTACAATCAGAGCAGTACTAACACCATTAAATAAAGCTCCAGAAAAACCCAACAATATCGTCAGGACAATCAACGCTGGATATGGTTTAGCAAATCTTAGTAGTGTTTTGCTGCTAGACATTGGGGATTTGTCTCACAATTTATTTTTTGCTTAACAGAACTGATCAATTTCTTTTTGAATCAGACTCCTGCTTGACTGACAAAACTCTTGAAAGTCTTGAAAAACTGATTTCAATCTCCGTTTTAAACCTTGGTAACTGTGTACTATTCACTGTGTACTGATTTCAATCACACACTCTAAATACTCACAACCGAACAATCATAGACTCTAAAGTAGACGCCATAGTCTCAATACTATATTTTTCTACACATCTTTCTCTTGCCTTTAAACCTCGCTTTGAAGCTGACTCTAAATTCTGAAATATAAAATCAATCTGACTGGCAATTTCTTCAGGAGAATCAGGGTTAACCAAATAACCAGTTTCACCTAAAATTTCTGGAATGTCTCCAACTCGAGTTGATAACACAGGTTTAGCCATTGCCATTCCATCTGTTAACTTTAAGGGAAATTGGGCACGAGCAATTATTGTATCTCGCTGCGGGACAACCACAACGTGAGCAGCTGCTACAACCTCAGGCATAACCTCAACAGGACATTTAGGCAACTTGATAATCCAACGTCCCCATCTTTGAATGAGTTTATCATCATAGTCATCATAAGGACTGCCACCGACAATCACGAGTCTTAAATCTGACTGGTTTAACAGATCCAACGCCATTAAAACATCTTCAACACCTTTATGCGGTCGTGGTGCGCCTGGAAACATTAAAATTTTATAGTTAGAAAGACCATAACGAATTCGGCTTGCCTTGGAATCGTAGATATTTGGGTTGAACATGTCGGTATCTTTACCATTAGGCAAATAAACACCGCCAAAACGTTCTTTGAGGAATTGAGTATCTATCGTGACTGCATCCGCCTTTTTGACTAAACTTTCCATCCATTGTATATAAAGTGGATGATCAGGAAATCTCAATGCACCATTTTTCTTGAAAATATCCCTGGCAAATTGCTTAAGACTAGGACGATATTTCCACTCCATACCTCCATACCAGCTTAATTCCCAGTCATCCATATCTAAAAGCAAAGGACGACGGCTGCTGATTTTTTTTATCAGAGACAAACCAAAACTTGTCACCTTTGGTTTGACTGCATAAATAATATCTCCATCTATTTTTTGTAAAACTTGCCGACTGTAGTTTAAAAACTCAGGATAGTTTTTCCCAGGAATAGAAACAATTCTGATTTCATTGGGAGGAATCGCATAAAGTTCTTTCCCAAAAAGGAAACCGACAATTTCTACATCATAGTTAAGCTTTTTGAGGACTTGTGCTAGCAAAAATGCGCGAACACTACCACCACCACTTAAGTCACTCACAACTAATGAAATCTTCATGATTGCGAAATAAAAAAATAATCAACCACGCATATTCATTAAATTCCCCGACGAGTAGCGACGCAAACCGTGATAGAAAACACCCACACCCACCAACAGTACCACAATTGACCCAGCAACTGCCAGCAAAGTATGCATCAGTGATAACTTCCGCAGTGCTTCAATTGGCAAGTAAGTGACGAACCCAGCAGGAATCAATGTGTACAGCAATAGTTTCACCCATCCCTCAAATAAACTTGCTGGATAAGTACTAAACGTGATCATAGCGTTTCGCCACTGCTGTGTGAGTCCTTCAGAATTACCCAGGTAAAAGCTCAAACTTCCTGTCAGCACACTAAAGCCCACAAAAAGCGCTGCGGCTGAAACTGTTAAACCTGTAAACAGTATAAAATGCACAATATCAGGCTTGACAAAAAACACATAAGCCCCATATCCAAATAATAAATCTCCCCAAGATGTTGCATTCATTTGCCCTAGCAATAAGTGCGATAGTAGGGTACGCGGGTACAACATCCAGACATCTAATTGTCCTTGTACAATCAAACGTGTTAGGTGCCAAGCATTACCATAAATAGCATGAGCTAGACCAAAACTTGCTGCAGTCATTGCCCATAGAGTAATCACATCTTGTACAGTCCAACCTCGTAGCACAGGGAAGCGTGTAAAAAAGAATCCCCAAAATGCTACCCACACTATATTATTAAGAATCATCGCCACAACTTCTGTGACAAACGCCCCGCGATACTCTAAATGAGCATTCAGGTTGAGGCGAATGTATGCAGCAGCTAGTTGCAAGTAAGAAAGTATACGCGAGAACATCTCAACCTCCATGCGCGTGGATGCGTTTCACTGCGGTGCGGTACACAAGAGCGACTAATAAACTTAGCACACCTATGGCGACTCCCTGTCGTAGTAGCAATTCACCAGCAAAAGCTAAGTCAGGACGTACGAATAAACGAGCCGGACCATATAAAATACTTGCAAAGGGTAATGCTTTGAGCAAGGGTTGCCATGATTCGGGTAGTAGTTCCAAAGGAATGAGCATACCACCTAAAATCATTGTGATACGAGAGTAGATGAGCATTATCCCCGAAGTGTTTTCTAGCCAGAAAGCTCCTAAACCTACTAAGAAGGTGGTTAAAAAATCCAGGACAAATGCGAGTGGTAGCGCCAGTACAAATAATAAGATACCACCCAAGCTTAAAGGAATTGGTCCGACAAACAAAAGCGCTAGTCCTACCGTAATTGCAATATTCAAAGCAAAGCGTACGGTGCGCTCTCCTAGCGAACTCCACAGACGATATAAAGGATAAGATACTGGACGTATGAGTTGGACTGCAAGTGCTCCTGTCCGTACATCTTCATCTACTTCTGCAGCCACTTGTGGACTTGAAAGTACTATAGATTCTGTAATGCCAAGATACCAGAGCATTTGAGATAACGTCAAACCACCCAATTGTTCAGCATTTGTTTCTGCATAGGTGACACGCCATAACTGTAAGAAGATGTAGAGAATGACAAATAGAAAAATTCCTCTTGAAGCGACTTCTGCTAAGTAAGCAAGATTAGAGCGAGCTGCTGTTAAGCTAATCCAAGCATATTTATTTATACTATTTATCATCCTGTTGTGACTCCTTCGCTTGGGTTTGCTTGAGAGTAGATATGAGCAATGACTTCTTCTAAAGGTGGATCTTCAATAGCAATATCAGCAACTGAGCCTGCTTGTAGAATGTGATTCATCACCGCTTCAATTGGCGTAATCCGGGTATTCACTTCCAGCTTAAGCGCATACTCGCTCTTCTTGAGTAGTGTCACTCCTGGTAAAGTTATCTCAGGAGTCGAGTTATGGAATCTCACGCTGAGAATTTTTGAGCCGAGGTACTGACGGCGCATTGCTGAAACTTTGTCATCAAGTACCACACGCCCATGATTGATCACGACTACCCGCTGTGCAACTCGTTCAATATCACCCGCGTCGTGACTGGTGAGAAATATTGTTATACCTTCGTTGGAGTTCCATTCCTGGATGAGGTCGCGTAATTCCTGACGAGCAATCACATCCAAACCTATGGTAGGCTCATCAAGGAAGAGTATTCGTGGTGCATGAAGTAAACTAGCTGCAACTTCAGCACGCATCCGTTGACCAAGCGAAAGTTTACGTACTGGAATGTTCCAAAACGGTGCCAAATCAAAACGCTCAACGAGCACATCGCGCCGTTTGATGTACTCTTGACGCTCTAGACTGTAAATTCGCGCCAGTAATTCTAAGGTGTCACGCGGTGGTAGGTGATACCACAATTGAGAACGCTGTCCAAACACAACACCCATTTTGTAAGCTAGTTCGCGCCGATTTTGCCAAGGATTGAGTCCTAGCAATTTGGCTGTTCCAGATGTTGGGTGTAAAATGCCCGTGAGCATCTTGATAGTTGTGGACTTGCCTGCACCATTGGGACCGATGAAGGCGATCGCCTGACCTGCTGGTACACTCAGACTAATATCATCTACTGCAACAATTTCTTTGTGGATGCGGTTGAGTCCCCAACCACGACTTAGGGTAAACGTCTTGCGTAAATTTTCCAGTTCCACCGCACTCATCATCGATAAACCCCTTCAAGTGGCTCATACTACAATTGTAGTATGAAAAAGGCTAACTTAATATTGTAGAATGCGAAATGCCAATGCCGTAGTCTTACTATGGTGATCTACACAAGTCAACTACCTACACTGCCCTCCGTAGGTATCTGGCGTCCCCAACACCAAATCAAAGATTATGGTGTGGGACTCCTGCCCGATTTAGTTGAATTTTGATTACAAGTTACAAATCTTACAAAGCATCTGTCACTGAAATCACCATTTATCTCAGTATATGAATAGTAGATTATCGCATAGCTGGGCACCCTCTCCGAGTTGGTTACGCTTTTTAGTCATTGTTCTACTCCTATTGGGCGTGTTTTTTCGCTTCGTCAACCTTGACCGAAAAGTATACTGGTTCGATGAAACTTTTACTTCTTTACGGATTTCTGGTTATACAGAAACAGAAGCGATTGAGAATGTCTGTGACGGTCGTGAAATTGGCATTGAAGATTTACAGAAATATCAACGTATCACTCCTGCAAAAACCTGGAAAGATACAATCAATTCTTTGGTAGTAGAAGACCCCCAGCATCCACCACTGTACTACCTAATGGCGCGATTTTGGGTGCAATGGTTTGGTAGTTCAGTTGCAGTAACCAGAAGTTTGTCTGTTTTAATTAGCTTGCTGGTGTTTCCTTGTATCTATTGGCTATGTATAGAATTATTTCAGTTCTCGCTCGTGGCATGGGTAGCAATTGCACTGTTAGCCGTGTCACCATTTCATGTACTGTATGCACAAGAAGCGCGGCAGTATGGTTTATGGACTGTGATCATCTTACTCTCAAGCGCAACACTGCTACGGGCAATGCGACTAAAAACAAAGCTTAGTTGGGGAATATATGCAGCTACCGTGGTAATAGGATTATACACATTTCTGTTTTCTGGGTTGGTGACAATTGCTCATGGTATTTATGTATTTACCACTGCAAAGTTGCGATTCACCAAGATGGTGATTGCTTATCTACTAGCGGTTTTGGCAGGACTTTTAGCTTTCACGCCTTGGATTTTGGTGATTATGACGAAATCAACCCAACTTCACAAGGCAACAAGCTGGACATATGAACTGAGATATTCTCTGTTACAGATGATCAAACAGTGGGTTCTTAACCTTAGCTATTTTTTCGTTGATTTCGACTACGATTTGCAACGTGTTTATGATGGCTCTATATCGAAATTAATGGTGAGGATTTTGATTCCTTTTATCTTAATTTTGGTAGGATATTCGATTTATTTTCTCTGTCGTAAAGCTCAAAAGCAGGCTTGGTTATTTGTCTTAACATTGATTGGGGCTACAGCTCTACCTTTAGCAATACCAGATATAATTTTGGGAGGGGCGCGGACGCAAGTTCCTCGGTATCTCATCCCTGCTTTTTTGGGTATTCAATTAGCTGTTAGTTACCTTCTGGCAACTCAAATCACTTCCACTTATGTTTCTGTTTATGTTTCTGTTAACATCTGGCGACAGAAATTCTGGCAGTTTGTGATGATTGGGCTGCTCTCGGTTGGAGTCATATCTTGTGTTGTGATGTCTCAAGCAGAGAGTTGGTGGTCTAAAGACCTTAACATTTATACCCCACAAGTAGCGCGCATTATCAGCCAAGCTTCTCAACCGCTTTTAATAACTTCCTGTCAGGGAATTTGGCCTTTAGGTGATGAACTATCTCTGAGCTATCTGCTTGCTCCAAAAGTACGGCTTCAGTTGGTGAAAGAGCCAAATTTACCAAAAATTTCTAATAGATTCAGTGATGTATTTTTATATAATCCTAATCATAATCCTCCTTTACAGATATTGTTTGAGCAGATTGAAAAAGAACTGAAATATAAATTCGAGAATGTTTCTCCTGATCAGCTGAAGCTTTTGAGACTAGTACCGATCTTACGGAATTAAAAATCTGGCACTATGTCCCAATACGGTTCAGATAAGCCTTTTTTTCTGGGAGCATCCCAAATGTGTAAAAACATATTTTGTCATGACGCTCGCAATGACCGAAAAAGAAAAGGATACAAGCCCCCAACTTATGGTATGGAGAATGTAAAAAATGTTTTCAAAAGACGCATAGCGCGTTAGCGGAGCGGCACGAAGTGCGGAAAACGGCGTCCTTGTTTCAAGCCCCTAAATTTATTTTGGTGGTTCTTAATTTTGAATGAGCGAATGAGCGAATGAGCGAATTTGAGCGTTTGCGTAGCGCCCCTCTTAGGGGCTAGCGAGTGACAACTCATCTATTGTCATGTTTATTCATGTCTCCTTGCTCAATTTTTTAGCAATCTTAAGCCACTCAGAGTCACCAACACTGTAGAACCCTCATGTCCAATCACACCAATGGGTAAGTTAATACCTCCTACAAAGTTACCAACCAAAAGCAAAACAATAAAACCCAAAGCAACAGTAATATTCTGTTTTACGATCGCCTGCGCTCTTTTACCTAAACGCATCGCTGTTTCTATTTTCTCTAATCTATCTGCCATCAACACAATGTCTGCGGTTTCCAATGCAACATCACTGCCAATCTTGCCCATCGCAATTCCCACAGATGCTTGAGCTAAGGCTGGGGCGTCATTGATTCCATCCCCTACCATCGCCACAGTTTGATACTCTTTTTGTAAACGACGAATGACATCAAGCTTATCTTCTGGTAAGAGTTCTGCATAGACTCGATCAATTCCTACTGCTTGAGCGACGCTGTCAGCAGTTCGCTTATTATCGCCTGTTAACATGACGATTTGTTCAACTCCCAGTTTTTTTAAACGGGCGATCGCTCTTGCTGCTTCTCCTCTCACTTGATCTGCGATCGCAATCACACCCAGCACCTGTTTTCCTTGTGCTACCCAAACGACTGTTTTCCCTTCCTGTTCTAACAAGTCTGCTGAATCCTTCAATTCACTTGCGTTCAAAACCTCACCCCTGCCCCTCTCCTTACTAAGGAGAGGGGTGCCCGTTAGGGCGGGGTGAAGTAATACGTGTGAATTCAACTGAGTATCACTTGGTAAATGAGTCACATACTGCTGGACAAAATCCGCTTTCCCGACAATCACCTCTTGGTGTCCGTTAATACCCAAAATCCCCTGCCCAGGAATCGCTCGTACCTCAACTGATCTTGACAAATTCAAATTTTGAGCAGCCTTTACAATAGCTTCGCCTATCGGATGTTCTGAAGAAGATTCGACAGAAGCCGCAACTTTTAAAACATCTGCTTCTGTATATCCACTAATAGGAAGAACTTGAAAGACTTGCAGTTGTCCTGTTGTTAGGGTACCTGTTTTGTCAAAGGCGATCGCCCGCACTTTACCAATCATTTCCAACTGTGTACCATTTTTGAACAAAATCCCCTGTCTCGCACCATGAGCAATTCCAGAAAGCAGCGTAGGCATAATTGCAGCCATCAGCGCACACGGAGATGCTACCACCAAAAAAGTTAAAGCACGATAAATTGTCGTTTCCCAATCCCAATTCAAGACAAATGGTGGCAAAATTGCCAGCAATAACCCAGCTACGACAATAACCAACGCATATCTCCGTTCAAATCGCTCAACAAATTGTTGAGAAGGAGGTGCTTCTGTTTGTGCTTGTTCTACCAGACGAATCACACGCTGAAGTAAACTACTTTCTGGTGGTTGATGCACTTTCAGCTTCAGCGCCCCATATCCATTAAGCGTACCTGCAAAAACTTCCTCACCGACTGTTTTTTCTATAGGTATAGACTCACCTGTGATCGCAGCTTGGTTAATAGTACTGATACCAGAAACAATCATTGCGTCGGTGGGAATAAGTTCCCCTGGTTTGACAACAATTTCATCTCCCACTTTTAGCTGGCTGATGGAGATGATTTCCTCCCCTTGAGAACGCAAAACTGTTGCTGTATCTTGTGTTAGGCTCATCAAAGAGCGGATGCTGCGTTCCGTTCGTTGCATGGCGTAGCCTTCCAGCGCCCCACTTATAGCAAAGATGAGAATTAAGATTCCCCCATCAAGAATAAGATGATATTCCTTTTGCCACAATCCCAAGATAGCAGCACCCAACGCCGCCACAATCATCAGCAAATCAACATCCAGTTCTTTTTCTTTGAAAAGAGTCGTTAGTCCTTCACGGGCGCTTTCATAGCCACCGATGACGTAAGCTGCGGGTAATAGTAGCAGCGCCCATCCTAGAAAATTGAGATGTAGGGCGAACCATCCGAAAAACAACAGTACTGCACAAAGAATGGCGGCTGTTGCTTCTGTATGTTCTTTGGTGAATTGAGTTAGACGTTGTGGGTAGAGCATGAGAGTGAAATTATCAATACTCTCTCAGGCTAAACCTTGACATTAATGTCAATGTCAAGCTTCACGGGGAGCAAGACTTTTAACTATGCCCACCTTCTTCCTCTCGCTCCAAAATCCGATCAACTTTATTTTCACTAGCCGAAGATGTTAAAAACGAACAATGACTTTACCGCAATTTTTCCCACTATATAAGTATTCCACAGCGTCAACGATAGACTCTATTCCTTTGAATTCTGTTGAATCAACAGCAGGTTTAATCTTACCTGTGGATAATAATTCCATCAGTCGAGACTGTTTCTGTTGTAGATATTCTGAATAGTCAGAAAAGAGAAAGCCGCGTAATGAGGCTGATTTCCATAGTAATTTGTTGTATATTCTCGGACGGTTTACCAACTCTAGTTCTGGTGATAAGTATTCAGAAATATATCCGACGATAACTAATCTACCGCGCCGTGCCAAGTTATCAACACATATATCAAACAACTCACTCCCAACGCATTCATAAACTAAGTCAATGCCTTGGGGATATTCTTTTTTGAGAACTTCATCAAGATTTTCTTGATAATAATTAATCACTCGATGACAGCCAAGCTGCTTGAGAAATTGAACTTTTGTTTGTGATCGGCATGTTCCAATCACATGAGCACCTGCAAGCAAGGCGAGTTGGACAGCATAATTACCTGTGCCACCCGCTGCAGCTGTTACCAATACCACATCACTGCTTTTGATTTCTCCAACAACTTCTAAACCAATTGCAGCAGTCATACCACTAACCACAACAGTCAGTATTTCTGGAGTCGCTTCTTTAATTGGAATAACTTGAGTAGCATCAATTGCAAAATACTCGCGGTATCCACCTCCTATTTGAAAAGTAATAACATGATCACCTATGTGGAGATGCTGTACATTCTTACCAAGAGCAACGACAACAGATGCAGCTTCAACTCCTACATCGAATGGTGGTGTATTTACAAAATACACCCCAGCAGCAATATTGACATCGGAAGCATTCACTCCAGCAAACAGATTACGCACGACAATCTCATTGGGAGCAGGTATAGGAAAATCAGCTTCAACAATATCGACAGCGGTTCTAAAATCTCGGCTCAAGTGTTTGACAACTAGTTTTTTATAAGTCTTGGGGTTCATCATTATTTCCAAATAATTGGTATCAATTTAAATCTCACTGTAGGACTTGCTACCTGAAAGGGTTGTCGCATTCTAATGTAAAATCATATTCAGGCTACAATCGCATAAATAATAATGAGTCAAAATAACGCGTTAGTCATAGGCATCGACTGTAGCACAACAGCGTGTAAGGCGATCGCATGGAATCGGCAAGGGAAAGCCGTCGCTTTTGGAAAAGCACCTTATCCACTATTACAACCGCAAGCAACTTGGTACGAACAGGATGCGGCACGGTGGTGGCATTCTACCTGCGAGGCTATACAACAATTACTAACTCAAATAAACGTATCACAAGTAGAGGCAGTTTGCATAACTCATCAGCGGGAAACTTTTGTGGCAGTAGATCGGGAGGGTAAACCTGTTCGCAATGCGATCGCCTGGATGGATAAACGCAGCCGTAACCAAGTCGCTTTCTTAGATGAAAAATTTGGCGGACAATACAACCAAGTGACAGGTAAACCCGTCTCTATGACACCTTCTTTATCTAAAATTATCTGGTTAACCCAACATGAACCAGAAAATGTTGCCCGCACCCATAAATTCTTAGATGTTCATGGCTTCTTGGTGTATCACCTAACCGGAAATTTTCGTACCAGCTTGGCTTGTGCTGATCCAATGGGAGCAATGAATATGGAAGCTCATTGCTGGGCAACAGATTTACTCACATCACTCGAACTGCGAGAAGAACAATTTGCTGAATTAGTTCCACCAGGAGAAGTTATTGGCTATGTCAACGAGACTGGTGCTGCTGCGACAGGATTACCGAAAGGTTTACGAGTGATTGCGGGTGCAGGTGACGGGCAGTGTGCGGGTATAGGCGCTAATGCTGTGGGCAATAATCGGGCTTACCTCAATTTAGGTACAGCAATAGTTAGCGGTATTATCAGCAAAGAGTATTTTGTCAATTCATCATTTCGCACCATGTATGCACCGATTGCAGGATCTTATTTTCTAGAAACTGTTCTTCTTGGTGGTGTCTTTACTCTTACCTGGTTTGTCGAAAAGTTTGCCAGCGACTTACACAACTGCAATCTTAACCTCAGTCCACTAGAGATACTTGAAACTGCTGCAGCAAAGCTATCTCCCGGCGCTGAAGGATTAATGTTAGTCCCTTACTGGAACAACGTTATGAATCCTTACTGGGATCCTAATGCTGCTGGTATTACCATTGGTTGGACAGGTACCCACGGTAAAGAACATTTTTACCGAGCGATTTTAGAAGGTATTGCCTTTGAGCAAAGACTGGTAGGCGATGCAGTCATGTCAGCCACAAACCAACGTTTTAACGAATATGTCGTCATGGGTGGTGGTAGCACAAGCAATCTTTGGTGTCAAATTTTAGCTGATGTAACTGGTATACCAATAGTGCGTTCTACAACAGTTGAAGCGACTTGTTTAGGAGCAGGGATTCTCGCAGCAGTTGCAGTTGGATGGTATCCTGATATTGGTGTAGCCGCAAAATCTCTGACTCACACTGCAGAGCGTTTTACGCCTTCCCAAGAAAGGCAGGCTATCTACTCTAAACTTTACAGCGAAGTTTACAAGCCATTATTTCCTAGCATTCAGTCGTTGGTAAACAAGCTCACCGATTTAACAACCACTGGCACTAAATTATAGTCTATAGTCAAGGAATTTTGACAAAATGGCGAAAATTCTTATTCTGGGTGCAGGTGTTATGGGGACTGCTATCAGCTTCCCTCTAACTGATAACGGACATATTGTTCATCTAGTAGGAACCCATCTGGACAGTGATATAATTTCTAAGCTTCAGGCTGGTTATCCTCATCCTGGGTTACGCTTAAAAGTTGCTGAAAGTGTTAGACCTTATACCTATGACAAATTAGCTGAGGCAATAGAAGGTGTAGATTTAGTTGTCTTAGGGGTGAACTCGAATGGTATCGAGTGGGTAGCACAAGCCCTGAGTCCCGTATTGTCTCCAGAAATTCCCATCCTAGCAGTCACAAAAGGATTAGCAGCAGATGGTGAGAAGTTATCTATTTTGCCAGATGTTCTCCGTGCCGGGTTGCCTGTAAAATATCAAAATGATGTACAAATAGCTGCTATTGGTGGTCCTTCTATTGCACAAGAATTGGCAGCTCGTCGTCATACTTGCGTGGTATTCACTAGTACGAATCAAGCTTTACTAGACAAGCTAGCTGGGTTGTTGCGTACAAGTTACTATCACGTCTGGACAAGTACCGACATGATTGGGACTGAAGTTTGTGTCGCCCTCAAAAATGTCTACGCCTTAGCAGTGGGCTTGGTGATAGGATTCTTAGAAAAAGAAGGTAAGGCTGCTAATGGTGCTGATATGCATAATCTAGCCGCTGCAATCTTTGCCCAAGGAATGCAAGAGACAGCTTATTTAGTTGAAAAAATGGGTGGTAACTCCCACAGTGTTTATAGTCTTCCTGGTACTGGTGATTTGTACGTAACCTGTCAAGGTGGACGTAATAGCCGTATGGGTAGGCTTTTGGGTTTGGATATGCTCTACAGTCAAGCAAAAGCTGAACATATGCCAAATGATACCATAGAAGGTGCTTCTTTAGCTTTAGCTATTGGACCAACTGTGGAAGCAATGGTGAAGCGAGGAGATTTAGATGGAGAAGCTTTACCTTTATTGCGTACCATGATTGCAATTGTCTGTGATGATGCACCTGCAAATATTCCTTGGGATAAATTTTTTGCAAGTGCTGCGAAAGAATTTATAGGTAGTTCACTTGTCCCATGAATCTCTTTCGGCTTGCAAGTCACGGTTAATTTCTTCGACGCTTCTGAAGGTTCCTCTGCTACGCGCCTGCTCAATCCATTCCAGGATATTTTCCCGCACTAATTGCGATCGGATCGCCTCTAATTGCAACTA